>CAYXEO010000001.1:0-16985 GCA_964464055.1 uncultured Methanosarcinales archaeon
ACTTGGTATGATAATGAATGGGGATATAGTAACAGGATGATTGATATGGTGAAATGGATCAATTAGTAAAATGATGGAAGGATGTATTTTTTGTAGAATTGTCAAAGAAGAAATTCCTTGTCACCAAATTTATGAAGATGATTTGGTGAAAGTGTTCTTAGATGTTAATCCTGTTGCTGATGGACACACGTTAGTGATTCCAAAAACGCATTATATGAATATTTTTGATGTACCTGAAAAGTTAGCAAGTCACATAAATGTGATCTGTAAAAGGATGGCCTTACTTTGTCAAGATAAACTAGGTGCTGAAGGAGTCAATGTTCTCAATGCATCGGGAGAATCTGCACAACAAACAGTTTTCCATTTACATTATCATGTCGTACCTAGATTCAAAGGTGACAAATTGGACCTTTGGTTCCATAGCGATTCTGAAAAGAAAAATAATGTTAGGATGGTTAAGGAGAAATTGTTGGAGTAGTACTTTTTTATTCAAAAAAGACATTAGTTGTGCCTTTAACTTTCTTTACTCTCTTGACCAAATCTACCAGATGATCCAAATCACGAGGTATAACCGAGAAAGAACATTCAGCATGTGTCCGGTCGATAAGTTTGGCTTTCGCTTCCTTGATATTAAAACCAGCATTGGCAATAGTATGAAGTAAGTCAGCCAAAAGTCCGCTTCGTTCGTGTGCCTGAACAAAGAATTTTATTTTCTGGTTGAAAAGTGTTTTCCAAGTGACCACTACCCACCGGTCTTCTTCTTTCAAAGCTTGTCGGCAAGTGGTTTGGTGTACAGAGATAACTTTTCGTTTAGTTACTATCCCCGCAATATTTTCTGCCGGCGAAGGGTGACAACATTTTGCTAATACACACACTGCGTTAGGGAAATCGTCAGATTCAACCAAGATACCTTGTCCCTCAGTTGTTTCTGGTTTGATTCGCCGGTAATATGGTGCTGGTAATTTTTCGTGTGTTCGTAAATGTTTCCTGATTTTTTGTCTTGATTTGGCAGATTTAACAATCTTGACCCAACTTCTTCGTGGTCGCTGATTTTTGTTAGTTAGAATTTCTACAACATCGCCCTGTTTTAGTACATGTCGCAGAGGGACAAATTTACCGTTAACTCTGGCACCAATGGTTTGGGTCCCCACTTGTTCATGCACAGAAAATGCAAAATCAAGGATCATGGCACCGACAGGAAGTTCTCTAATGTCACCTTTCGGTGTATAACAATAAATTAGGTCACCGAAAACGTCTACTTTAGCAACTTCTAAAAACTCTTTATCATGAGTCCCTTTTTGAGATTCTAAGATCTCTTTCAACCAAGCAACTTTTTTCTCAAACATCTCAGTTGATTTAACACCTTTATATCTCCAATGCGCAGCCAACCCCTCTTCTGCAAACTCGTTCATCTCTTCGGTTCGAATTTGGATCTCTGCAACTTTATCATTTGGTAACTTTAACCCGGTATGGATAGAACGGTAATAGTTCGCTTTTGGGTTAGCGATATAATCTTTTAATCTGCCTTTTAGCGGTTCAAATTCTTGGTGCAAAAGTCCTAACAAAGTGTAACAATCTTTAATTTCTTTGGTGATAATTCTAATACCAATTAAATCGTAAATCTCTTCTAGTTTTTTGTTCTTTTTCTTAACTTTTTTATAGATACTGTATACATGCTTAGGACGGCCTTTAATTTTGATAATTTTTACGTCTTTCTGGACCAACTTTTTTATTAGTCTGATAGTTCCTTGAACATTTTTTTCTCTCTGTTCCTGAGTTTGTTCTAGATATTTACTAATTTCATTATACCTTCGCGGGTTAAGAACTTTAAAAGCAAGATTTTCTAATTCTACCCTGATTTTTTCTACCCCTAGCCTATATGCAAGTGGGGCGTAGAAATCAAGTACTTCTTCCGAGATTCGTTTTTGTTTTTCTTCCGGCAAAGCAGAGATTGTTCGCAAATTGTCAAGTTTGTTAGCCAATTTAACTAGGATAACTAATGGATCTTTTAGCGTAGTTAGTATTATTCGCCTTAATGTTTCCGCTTCCAAATTCTTGTTTCTACCTTTAATGATTTTGACTTCTTCAACTTCATCTAGCAGTTTGAGAATGTGTTCTCCGAATGTTTCGGTGATGAATTTCTTATCATTATCTAGTCCGTGTAAAATGCCTACCATGATTGCATCTGAAGAGGATCGATGTTGCACAAGAATTACGCCAACTCGTAAATTGTGGTCAAAAAAAGTGTCACCGGAAAAACGTTGTTTGGAAGTTAATTGTTTTTGGGCCAATTCTAGTGCTATCTGAAACTGTTTTTGTTCTTTAACAGAATATCCAGATTCGTTACACAATTTTAAAAAACCAGAAACACCTGCCATAACTAATTAGAAGGTAAGGTAATATATAAAATGTGTGATGTTTTGTTATATGTTTTGTTTAAGGTAGAGTTATTTATTTTAATATGTGTTAGCGAGGGTATTATTAATGTTGTTAGGGGGAACATTTACATCTAATGAATCTTCCACTCCATATAAGACTGAAAAATTAAGTTTTGGTGATGAAAATATTATTATTATTATTATTTTCTACTCATCGCTTCTTCTATACGTAACAGTCGGTTATATTTCGCCGTTCTTTCGCCACGGCAAGGTGCACCTGCTTTAATTTGTCCACAGGCAATACCAACAGCCAAATCAGCGATGAAAGTATCAGTTGTTTCTCCGCTCCGATGTGAAACCATAACTTTCCAGTTGTTTTCATAAGCTAGTCGCACAGCATCAAGTGCTTCGGTTAGCGTGCCTATTTGGTTAACTTTCAGAAGTAAGCAATCGCAACTCTTATTTTCAATTGCAGTTTTAATTCTTGTGGAGTTGGTTACTGTTAAATCGTCACCGACAATTTGTACTTTGTTTTTTCTTTTTGCTAATTTGGATTTTAGTTTGGCAAACATCACAAAATCTTCTTCATGGAATGGATCTTCTAACGAGATGATTGGGAATTTATTGGTTAGTTTGAGGTAGTAGTTGAGAAGTTGCTCAGGAGTTGTTTTCTTGGGGAGGTGGTAGTGTTTGTTTTTGTAAAACTCTGAAGCCGCTGCATCCATAGCGATGTGGATTTTGTTTTTGTATCCGGCTTTGTTAATCGCTTTGGTTAAAAGAGTGAGCGCCTCTTCGGCAGTTTTTATTGGCGGTGCAAACCCTCCTTCGTCACCGATGTTAGTGGCGTTTGGTCCGTATTTGGATTTGATAATTTGTTTTAGTACATGGTACGTCTCTGTGCCCATCTGTAACGCCTTTTTGAAAGTTGTTGCCTTAGGGCTTATCATGAACTCTTGGAATACAAGTGTATTACCGGCATGTTTCCCACCATTGATGACGTTAAAGAAAGGTCGTGGGAGTTTAAGTGGTTTGTTTTTTAGTAAAAGTTGGTTAATATGTTCGAATAAGTACTGGTTAGATTCTGCCGCCGTGCATCTCGCTGTGGCAAGTGAGATTGGGAGCATGGCGTTAGCACCAATTCTGGATTTGTTATGTGTGTTGTCTTTTTCGATCATTAGGTGGTCAATTTCTCTTTGCCGGTCGGTGCTGATGTTGAGCAAAAGAGGGGTTAGTTTGGAATTTATGTTTCGGATCGCTTTAGTTACACCTTTACCATTGTATCTCTCGGTGTTGTCTCGCAATTCTACTGCTTCATGTGTTCCTGTTGAAGCGCCACTTGGTACAGAAGCGGTTTGAGAAGTGTTAGTTGTATGCACATCTACTTCAACGGTAGGGTTTCCTCTGGAATCAAGAATTTCTCTCGCTTTAATTTTTGTTATTTGTGTCATTTTTTTATTTTGAAAGAAAGTTTTGTAAATGTTGTAATTTAACTTTATTTTCTTTCCCCTCTTTTAATTCATTTAAAAGTATCATTTTTTTAACATTTTTTTTTGCTTTTTTGATTTCAATTAAACCTAACAATTCTCGTTCCGGTATTTGTTGTGAAGAAACCACATTATAAGCAACATTTTGGGTAATGAAATCTACTTCATTTTTATTAAACCAATAATAGAGATCATGTTTCTCTTTTTGTCTTAATTTCTGAGCAATTAAAGATTCACATAAATAGCCACGATTTTTTCTTGTAGATAATGTAAAAGCTAATCCATTGTCAAGTGTATAATATTTTGAAGTTCTTCCTGCAACATACTTTGTTTTAGAGGAATATGAAAAAAAAGGAACTTCAAATATTAAATAAGCATCAATTAAATAAGACAGATACTTCTCTGCCGAACGAGAATTTATATTTAATTCTTTTGCTAACTTGTTTGCACTTATTTTTAATCCAGTGTTAGAAAGAATGTATTGCGCTAATGCTTTAAATTGTTGTGTTGCCACGATAGAATATCTTTCAAAAATATCTCTTAATAAAATGTCATTAAAGTATTGAATTAGTAATTGTCTCTTTTTTTCTTTATCTGGTTCCAAAACTACTTCTGGGAACCCACCATATTCAAGATATTCTTCAAACGGAACTAATTTTTTCACTTCTTTATAATCAAAAGGAAATATTTCAAAAGTAATATTTCGACCCGTTAATACTGTACCCAAAGACGGTGCAAATAATGAAATGTTAGATCCGCTGATGATAAATTTTTTATGAGTTTTAATGTCGTAATATGTCCTTAACCATTTTTCAAAACCTTTTACTTTTTGAATTTCATCAAAAAAGTAATATTCCACATCTGGAAAAGATTTGATTACTTCTTCCAACAAAGAAACATCTAAATTATGTAAAAAACGATAATCATCAAAGTTAATATAAACTGATCTCTTTTTTGTTCGATAAGCTACTTGTTGTAAGATAGTAGATTTACCACTACGTCTTATCCCTTTAACAATAATTATTTCCGGCCTTTCTAACCAAGATTCTATTTGAGAAACATATTTTTTCCTAGGGATCCCTCTTTTTTTAAAAGAAGTTAAGGCGACTTTTTTTATGGTTTCTTCCATTTTCATTGTAAAAGGGCATTTTATTTATAAAGGTTTGTATTAGGGAGAAAACAGAGGCGCCCTGGAGAGAAAGTTTCTCTCGCTTTAATTTTTGTTATTTGGGTAATTTTTCATGTTGTTGCATCTTTTAACAATTGTCACATACATTTAAATTATTACAATCTGTTGGTTGCCCATTATATCCAGCAATAGCTTGACAAACTGCCTTCTTAAAACCCATCCAATCAAAAGCTACTCCTGGATCTGTGTGGGTGCTTCCCGAATCACGCCAAGAATTGTCTGAATGTCGTACCAAATTGTCAATATCCATTTCGTGCCTAATCATTATTTCAGCAACTAATTTAATTAATCCTTTAATTTGTCGATCATCATATTTTTCGTGGATTTTATTTAATTTCTTTTTGTAATTTCTATCACCTTTCGGTCGATAATTATTTTCGTCACCCCATAGTGTAGATGGTAAAACACAATCATCTTGACCACATTCAACTGCAGTTTTTCCTTTATATGTTCTTGAATCGCTATGACAAATGCCATTACAATTATACATGGCATTAGCCGTCTCAATTGCAACAGTATTTACATCCCATTGAGATTGAGGTATTTGTGTGTCTCCACTACCAGTACTACTATGCCAAATATTTGCATACTCCGAAGCATGTTGTGCATAGTTTCCATCTCGACCAAAAATATAATGTGTGTGCCCCCATACCCCCATACAGTTCTTAACGGATTTACGATATCCACTATTCTTTGCTTTTGGATTTATTTTTTTTGCACACTCTGCCATCTTATCTTGTTCTGAATCAGATATTTTTTGATTTTCATTTCCATTTTCATCAATTGTAGAAACTGGCCACGTACCACATTCGTCACTATATTTACTATTCCATCCCTTTACACTTTTTTCGTGGCAGGGCATTGGGTCCCAATATTGTTGATTCCACCCTTTAGTCAATCCTAAATAATCATTACCAACTGTTGCATGAATCATCACACCTGTTTTTTTAACTGCTCTTTTCGCTTTCAAAGTGATATCATTTAAACAAACGTCAGAAGGACAACTCTGACTTGGGTTAAGATTAATGGTTAATTTACCAGGAGATTGGCCATTAAAATCTGGTTTATCTACTGTCACTATTTCTGTTATGAAACCAGTGAAAGGGTCGCCACCAGCTTTCCCTGCAACGGTTTGAGTTGAAGCTAAATTTTTTTGATAAGATTCCCATTCTGAAGATGAAAAAGATTTTGTGAACACCACAGCACCAACTTGACTTCCTGGTTGAACCATTGCACCACTTCCTTGTGTATTACTTGAACCAAATCCACCAGAAGGTTGCAATTGTTGTTGTATTGGTTGTTGTACCACCGGAGGTGGATAAGCAGCAATAAAATTCATCCAATTACCATTGTGCCACACTTGATCACTTCCTCTGACATAACCACCAATTTTGGTCCATACTTCATCAACTTGTTTCGCTGTGGTTGTCACTTGTGAAGTCATAGTGGATTGGCTTTGAGAATATGATGGTTGTTGAGGAACAGTGTATCCGCTTGGTTGAGTTCCGGAAGTACTAGACGACGTAGACTGCGTTGGTTGGCTTTGGGCCAAATTTGCATGATTAACTTTACAAGACTTTGCCAAACCCCCATAATCACCACCTTTTTTAACAAGGTTGATAGAAGGCATTTCTGGTTGAGAAGTAGTTCCAATTTGATAATAATATGCATCAACACCATCTTGATACCTTAAACAATATGCTACTGCTTTAACATGATGGTGGTCAGAAACAATGACTGTTTTTTCTCCCTGACTAAAATGTTTTTTTGAATTTTTATAATTAGAAGAAGTTGATGTTGCTTTATTTTCCAACATAATTTTAGTTTGATTAACTCCTTTTTCTAATAATAATTGAGCCATTTTCTCCGCTTCACAATTATTTTTATCAGTGCCATGTGCCCCACAACCACCAGAAAGAACTATTTTTTGGAAGTTACCATTATGAATTAGTTGATAAGCACCGTTTACACGGTTTTGTAAAACTTTTTCTTTATGTGATCCTAAAACTAGCATGGACTTAAATTCACCAATATTAACACTTTCTACACTAACGGAAAATAAACTAATCAACAAAATGCTAGCTAATAAAAATACCAATACCTTCTTTTTGTAGTCTCTCATTCTTCTTCGTATTTGTTGTAGTAAATAAAATAAATAATTAACATAATAATTAATAAAACTGCTAAAGTAATAGCTAAATAAAGTTGCCAACCAGCTTTGGTTTGCTTTGTTTCTTGTGTTTCTGGTGCTCGATATGTTCCCACAAAAGGTTTTTCTTCCGGAACATCTTGTCCATCAAAAGGGTCAGTGCCAACTTGGGTTTCATAAATGTCACTATATTGGTCATGGTCAGTATCTGTCCAACCAGGCATAATATCTTCATTAAAACAATCTGAATTTGCTCTTAATTCATTTAGGTTACGATATCCGTCACCATCTAAATCTATCCACCATGGAGATTCGGTTGGGTCTTCTTTATTTGTACCTGATTTGTACTCCTCATAATTATAAAAACCATCTCCGTCATTATCTAGACAATCAATATCGTAATCACCCAAATAATCAAAACATTCTTCTTCGTGGGAAGTTTCACAAACATAATCATTTTGCACACATAATTCAGCAAGATCTTCTTCAGTAATTTCACCTTCAATAAAATTATCAAGAGTAGAAGGGTTTTCAGTTTCATCTTCCGGGTTTGTTCCTTTTTCTAATTCTTCTTGGTTACTATGCCAATCTCCGTCTGTGTCCCATTGTACTAAAAAAGTATTACATTCAGTAAGATCGTTTTTGTTAGTTTGGTAATAATCTTGAAACCCTGTATCCAGTTGTTGCAATTCGTAACATAACGCCAATGTGAGCATATCTTCACCAAATTCATTTTGTAATTCTTCTGGGATATTAGTGCCAGTCGTTACAAAACAGAACAAACTAGTAAAAAGTATGAGCGTTATTATGATTTGTTTTGTTTTCATTTGTTATTTATCCCCCACTCATAGCCAAAACATCAAACTGTTCTAACGTGCCTCCATTTTCATCTTTCGCCACACAATGTAAATTCGCATCGCAACGATAATATCCTCTTGTTTCTTTACAAAATTTGGTGTAATCTTTAGGTGTACATTTTCTTGGGTTAAGCATTGCTCCAACTTCTAAATGTGTTACTCCTTCTTTTACTGCCCTGGCTAATCCGTGTGTGTGACCTGCGAAGGCTAACACCTTGTTTCCTTTATTTTTATGTTCCAAAAGTAATTTATGCCATTTTTTAGAACAACTATTTGAACCACCTATATTTGCATAAGCAGGTTTATGATACCCTAACATAACTCCCTTATCAGGATTTGCGGCTAATTGTTGTTTTAAAAATTTAGTTTCCGAATTACAATTTGCATCGGTGTTCAAGATTATAGCAATTAAATTGTCAGTTATTGGTACAGTATAATGTCCACCTTGAGCCATTTGATTTTTAAGATATGGGAATGCAGTCCCTAAATGGTCTGCAATTGCTTTGTGACCTTTTCCGTTATAGGTACCTATATCTTCGTGGTTACCAACAATAGCATAAAGATGTCCTTTGTTAATTAGGTCACGTTCATAATCTAAAAATTGATCCCATTGGTCCTTACGTTCGCCACTCCCTACAAAATCTCCAACATGAAACAAAGAAGGATTAGTACATTCATTTTTTATACTTTCAAGTGCTATCTTTTGTTGGTTAGTTGGATTTCTAGTATCGCCGTACAAAATCAAGCAATTTGGATCTTTTACTGATGCTGCACCAGTATAAGTTCCTTGGAATGGTGTCGCGGATTGACCCCTTCCTGCAACAGTAGGAAACGCCGGTTGAAGGGTTGGAACTGAAACAGGAGAAGATGCTCCTTGCTGAACAAAGTAATTTACCCAAGAACAATAAGTCTTCTTAAAGTTTTCAGCATACTTACAAGTATCATCACTAGTAAAATAAGTAGTACTTGAACTTTCGGGTAATATTCTATCATAATCTCCTTGATAGACACATAAGATACATTTCCACATTTTGTCGGGGTCATTTTTGTGCTCATCACATTTAGCATAATAACATCTACTTCCGCAATTAGTCTCCCCTTTTCTGCCAAGAGCTTGTAAATAAGCACTCTGATCTACTGCCGCAGTACATTCTAATTGTGTTTTATCAGATTCAGTTGATTTCTTTTTACAACCACAAGGTGTTGCCGCACAACCATTCTCCCCACCAGTCCATCCGCAACCAGTTAATATGCTCCGTCCTCTTCCAGTATCATCGGTACACTTTGGACCAGGTTTGCCTTTTTTCATGCTACTTTCATAAACCATATGTGTTGCTAACAAAGCAGGATGAACATTTTTAGAGTTACCAACAGAAACTGCTAGTTGATATAATGTATCAGAACCACCAGGATACCAAGCAGTTTTTTGAATCCTATCTTGATAAACCGGTTGAGGTAAACCTTCATTACCATTACACCAAACAGTTGGTCCAATTAAATCAGAAGATAAAGCCGTAGTCCCACCGGGACTTGTAGTTGGTGAAGTGGTAGGAGTAGTCTGTGGAAAAGGTTGCGGAGGATATGTTTGTGGTGTAGTTGAAGGAACGTAAACAGGCACTTCTTCATAATAAACATCTTCAAACTCACGCCAGTTCCAATCGTTGGCATGAGTACCTAAAGTATAATCCCAAATTAAGTTGCTATCACGTACAGCATTTCCCAATTTTAAAAACCAAACTTCATCAATCTCTTCTTGAATTTTTGGCAGTCCTTTCAGCTGTAAAGTTGTCTGTTGATTGGTTTGTTGTTGAGTTTGTTGTTGTTGAGGAGAGGTTTGTTGTCCAGTAGAAGATTGTGCTGAAGGTTGACCTCTTTGAATAGGAGGTGTTGGTGGTACCGATGCTGCAGCTTGCTGTCCAGGAGGATAATTAACTTCACATTTTTTTGCTATTGTCTTTACATAATAATCATTCGGTTTTTCTGTAACTAAATTAATAGATGGCACCTCAGGAGCATTTGATATACCAATATAATAGTAATACGCTTCAGCACCAGGATTACTATAACGCAAACAATATGCAACTGGTCGAACATGCCTGTGATTAGAAACAACTAAAACTTTTTCATTTTGACTTATATCGGACCTAAAGTTCTTGTAATTAGAAGAAGTGCTCTGTGATTTGTCTTCTAAAGTGATTTTATAATTTAAGTTGGGATCTTTGCTTAATAAGAGTTCTCTCATAAACTTAGCTTCTGTACAACCACCATCGCAAGAAAAGCAGGTTCTTTTATTTGGATCTTGATCGCTTTTAGGAGGGACACAGCCCCCAGAAAGAATTATCTTTTGAAAATTACCTTGCAGAATCAAACTATAAGCGCCATTAACACGTTTAATGATTTCAGTTTTAGTACCAGAACCTAAAACTACTAAAGTGTTAATTTCATTTACGTTTGCTGAAGCTGGAGTTGATCCCCCGATAGCTTGTCCAGTAATCGTTTGCCCAGTAAAAACTTCATTAGCAACCTTACTGGCCATCGCTTTATAACCCGCAGTATTTGGATGCACATTATTACAAGAAGCTGGACCATAAGTAGAATTCATACAGGGTTCCGCCCCCACCAACAATTGATAGAAATCAATAACCCCATCAATTTTCCCTGACTGATGTTGTGATTTAATCCATTCGTTAATCTCTTTTACTTTATTATTTCTATCAATTTTACTTTGCCTATTGTATGGTGGAATAGTTCCAGCATAAACTTTCATCCCACCCTGTTTAGCAATTGAATAAATTTGTTCTAAATTTGATTTAGTTATAGTTGTATCCCAACCAGCAGTAATATCATTTGTACCACCAGTAATAATCAAATGTGTATAACCCTCACCAAGAATCTTCCCCGAAGTGTAAGGTGAAGAGTCATCAACTTCTCCTTTAAGCCGTTGAAGCATCCAATCCGTTCTTTTACCACTATGAGCAAAATTTACTGGTAAATCCTCACAAATTTTTCTAAATTCATTACCCCAACTTTTTGTTCCTTGATAATTTGTTATAGAATCGCCAAGCAAAGCAATTTTATCAGAACTGCACGTTTCAGCCAAACAATTTACAGAGAACAAACTAATCAACAAAATACTAACTAGTAAAAACAAAATACTTTTCTTTTTGAACTTTTTACTTGCCATCTCATCTGTTATGTATTAAATATGATCTTCTTCAAACTCTTCCACGTCACTTTCATAAGCAACCCACTCTTCTTCTACCAACATAAAATCTTGACTTAATGTGCTCATTTTATCAAGCAATGGGTTTCTAATTATCAACTCAAGAGTATATTTGCCATATTCCAACTCTTCACCAACAAAAAAATAATCTTTGAAAGTTACTGCTTCTAAAGTTTCTTCACTTTGTAAATCATAATTGAAATTGTTTTTTTCGTCAACTTCTAACAACACTTTACCATTAGCATCTTTGATACGATAATTTTTCACTAACATAATTTGTCCGTTAAAGGTACTAGTTTCTACCACGAACCGGAAATATGCTTCTTCGCCCAGATAGAACTCGTTGCTTTCACCCAGACAATTGTATTCTTCATCAATATAAGAACAAAAAACAAAATCTTTGATAACCACATTACCAACTCTACCCATTGGTAAAAAGTTAGCATTAAGAAGGGAAGTGCCACTACTACTTCCTTGTACTTCAATAGTTCCTGCTTGAATTAGTAAAAAAATAATAGAACTAGTAATAACTATTGTGATCATGACCATTAGTATCTCTGTTGCTATTTTTCCTTGTTTCATTTTTTTGTTTTTATTAAGTTGTTGCTGCAGGACAACATAGTTTAGTACCAGGACACCCTCTTCCACTTCCTGAAGTTGTGTAGTTTAAATAACCCAAACATTTACCACCTGTTTTTAATTGACAAGTATAACTTGACCAATTCGCAGGTTTTGCAAAATTGGAAATGGTTCCATTTTGTCCACATAATGGTCCTGTACTACCTGTTTTCACTGTTCCACTTGTTCCCACTGTTTTTCCGTCACTAATACCACAATTCAACTTTCCATTTATCACTCTCAAATATTTATCTATTTTTTTGTATTCTTCTTTTTCAGTTACACTTGATGGATAAGCTGTACCGGTAGTATGGTCAATATAATCTCTTTTGATAAAGATGTTCAGATAATTACAAATATCTTTATTCAAAGTTTCCCATTGGTTACCATATTGCACAATTAAATCTGCTACAAGATAATAGATTGCTAAAGCGTCATTCATATCGTTACCTTTCAGATTTATGATGTTGTTTGCTTCTTGCATAACATAAGCATGATTTTCATTAATGAACTCTTGATGTAATTTACTTGCTACTTGTGAAACTGCATCTTGTCGTTGTAAAACAATTGTTTCATCAATTTGACTTTTTCCAAAAGCAGAAGATTTCAACGGAATCATAGCACTCATACATCCACCCATTTGATCGACTTCTAACAATTCCGCGATAAATCTAATAGATGCTTTGTTTTGTGTATATCCAGAAGAAGGTGTTATTCTATAAACACACTGACCATTTATGTCTTGAGGATTACCAATCATGTTAGTGAATGTGGTACCCATGATATTGAATTCTGTATTTAATAAATCGCCAGAAGAAATAGAATTTAAATCTTTATTCGCTGTAACTCCTCCAGGAAGAGTGATTTTATAATTCCCATTGTCTAATTTGTTATAGTTAAATACTAATTCCTGATGACTCATCTCATTTGAAAATGATCCACGAGGATTAGGGTTACATCCGGAAGCACTATTTCCACCAAGAGATAATACTGAACTACCTGCAAAACTCTGGTCGCCAACAGTACCTAAATTAAAAGTTAATGCATGTGCACCATCAATCCCTTGTGGAATTGCTTCTGCCAAACCTTGTTGTTGCATTCCCCCATAACCCGAATAACTTTTCTTTAAACAATACTTTTCACCATCGGTTACCAAATGTAATTTTACTCTTATTTGGTCACCTTTACTAAATATGTTTGGAGTTTTACAACTTACAAAAGAATCACTATATTTATCATAACAAGTTAAGTAAGGGTCTTCAAAATAAGCTCCTGATTTACCACCAAACATACCCATTATCGCTGGACAATTGTACCGACCAGTTAAATAATCAATGTTACAAGTAAATGCACCAGGTCCAGATACATCTGTGATTGGGAAATAAAATTTACCATCTTTATGGCCTTCATCAAAACAAGCGTCTGGACTTTCATGTGGTCCTAATTTTACATCTACAACCACATGATCATACCGGTAATGTGAATCAATTTGTTGTGGAGATTTAATGTTCAAATCTACAAAAGAACCAGGTTTGAGGTTAGTTAACCGACCTGCCTCTAACCTTTTCATTTTTTCCCCTTCTAATGTCGAACTAATTTCTGTCGCTTGGAGACAATCACATTTTTGATCACCACAAAAAATGTCGTCATGTGCTTGATCTTCCGGTCCAACACATTTCAAAAAAGCATCAACTCGTCGTACACTACATCCTGGAAGAACCATCGCCCCAATATTATAATTATAAACAGCGGTACCTGTTGCTGGATTAAAAGTCATTAATTCTCTTTCTGCTGGGATCGCATGCGCAGTTGTTTTCATTGGGAATGAATAAGCTGCATCCATGATGAAATCTGCGCCCAGTGGGAAATCATACCCAAAAGCTGCCATACACATTGATTGAGCAAACCCTTTTACACCGGTGCCAAACATTTGTTTAACTGCTGAATTTCCACCATAATCATCCATTATATCACTTGTTGATTCTTGCATTGCATCCATCACAGAACCAAAAATTATTTTTGAACCTGCCGCCACGTCATCAAAAGTACCTTTTGGACCTGCATCTTTCATTGTCAACGGACTACAATCACTAGCTAAATAAGCAATAGCTTTGTAAAGTAAACCGCATATTGCTTGTGAAAAAATAGTTTTGCAAACACCTGCATCACGTAACCCTGTAACTTTAGCTTCTTGAATACATCCTGTAACACCAATTAAAATGTTTTTCAACATTACTATCCTGGCACGAATACCGCTTAAACAAATTGTTTGAAATGCACCAATATGTTGAGTGTGAGGATTAACTTCATGATACTTTTTCCCTGCACCAACATAATCTAATAAATGATCAGCACCAAATGCAGAAGACATATCTCTTTTTGTATAATATCTCCATTCAGGATAATATGTTCCTTGTCCTGTTCTTTTTTTGTAAATTTTATGTTGTCTATAAATCCATTCTTCTGCACCATCTCCGGTAGCTTTCGCAGCAGTTCTAGCACCTTGATAAGTCACCATGGCATTAACTTCCCCCTTACAAACACACTGTAATAAACCTGTAGATTCGTCTGTTGAAGCCCCATTACCATCAATAAAACAATCTTTAGTATAACCAGCAGAATAACGCGCACCACTTATTTTGTCACCTTCTGTATTGATATAATTTACTTTTCCACCACCAACATTAACTTCTTTATAACATCCAAATTCATCACCTAACTCTGTATCTGCACTATACCCTGGATTACGTTCATTTCTACATGTAGCAGCACAACTTTTATCACTTCCAACAATAAAATCTTTAGAATCTCTTGGTTTAAACGCTAATAAAGTATCTGCATAACCCATTGATGCAGATTCTAATGTTCGACCATGAGGTGCAATTCTCTGCAAAGTAACAATGTTTTGTTCAGATAATTCAGTTGACCCAGTCACATGATACAATTGATTATTCACAGAATTATAATAACAAACAAAAGAACCTTTCGCTTTTAAATTATTGTATAGATCCACATTAACTCCACTTACCACCTGACTATTAATCATGCCTTGATTTTTTTCAATTAAATTTCCACAATCTTCTACTTTTCGTAACGGTATCCCTTTACTTGTTGCTGCACATTGTTGTTGTGCTTTCTTTACAGTTTCAACTTCACGCCATTCTTTATCTGCGGTCCAACCAGCAGGTACAGGCCGACAAAAAACCCGATCCCACGTCCATCTTACTGTCTGGTCCAAAACTGCTTCTACTTTCCACATCCCTTTAGTACTCGGACAAAGATCATCAAGAGTTTTTGCGTTCATCACCTCAGATGACACATTTCCAGGAAATTTTTTCCAAGATTCAATAGTACTTTTCATTAATAATTTGTCATGGTTATCTGGACACTTTTTATCTTCATCTTTTTCCATTTTATCACCATAAACTTCAAACTTAGAAACCACTATCCTAATATATCCAACAACTAATTTAGCTAAAAATGCAGCCACTGCGGCAATACCAGTCACCATAATAGCAGTATCTAAATATTTTTCAGCAGTTGCTAATTTATCAATTGTCCAATTCATTGCAGTCAACCCTTCGTCTGCCAACCAATCAGGAAGATAATCTTTACTATCTAAAGGAATATCGACAAAATAACTTAAATCATAACATACTGCTTGAGTTTTTGTTGGACCCAAATTACCTGCAGAATCACGTTCACGATAATTAACTCTTAACTTCATTGGGAAAATTAATTGTCTTTTCTTAAATTCGTTCCAGAAACTATCTTCTGTTTCACTTAATTTTTCTGCACTCTGTAAATTGTAAGAGATGTACCATGCAGTATTATCACCATTAGGCATTTTTTTAATTGGTCTTTGAGGAAAAATCTGACAACCTAACTTAAATTTCTCATCGTCCATCATTCCGGAAGTACATGCTTTTTCAAACTGGACATCAACAACTTCATAAGCTGCTTCAATTTCTCGACCTGTGCCTAAATCGGTTTTTGCTCGTCCATCACCCATATAACTTAAATTAAACACGGCAGTAATAGTTTGCTCACCACGGTCCATCATGCCTGGATCTAACCTTAAAGGTGCTTGAAATTGTTGAATTGATTCCACTGCGAAACCAAAATTCATACTATAACAAGTTTTCAAAGTAATTGTTTCTTGTGCATAACCACTTTTACCGCTAATATCTTCAGCAATTATGAAAAGTTGTTTCGTTTGTTGTTGTTGTTGCGCTAATTGCTCAATCCCATGTAAAGAATAACTTTCTAATCCAGAAGGCACTGATTTAGGACCGAATTTTTTCAAACTGATTGGTTGATGTTCAAAATCAACTTCTTTAAATGTGAAACTACCGTTTTTATCAGCAGTAGTTTTCATCCAAGCATCATTAAAAGTTGGTTGACTATCGTAAACAGAAGATTCGTAAACATAAAGATAAACTATTGCACCCGGTTCTGTATCACCATGAACATCAGATTCTGCCCGACCTTGATAAAACTCATTACCTTTCTCAACCTCTATTTTTACCGAAGGTGCTTGGGTATCGGCTTTAAGTATAAACTCTTTAACCACATTCCACCCTGCGATGTCTATTACACTTATTTTTATTTTATTTTCTCCTTCTGTTAAAGAGAGTGTAGTCTTAATCACATTACCTTCTCCAGTCATTGAAGATTGATTATTAACAAATACTTCATAAGTACAATTTTCAGTAATATTAACATTTAATTCAAATGAATTACTATCTGCATATTCAGGAAGTTCGGCCAGACTTAATTGTGGTTTACTAGAATCAGCAAAAACCATTCCCGAAAATGATGCAAGATTACCGGCTGCATCACTTACTTCGACAGTTATATTATTATCTTGATCTTTATTTAGTAAAATGCCTTGAAATTCAAAACTTCCAGGCAAATTACTATCTTCCACTTCTGCAACAGCTAAACCAACCCAAGCTTCACCCGCAATATTATCATCATAAGATTCTGTTTCTTGTTCAGTTGTTTCTGTGTCTTGCACACCATTAGTTTCTGTTGTTTCTGTTGTTTCTGTTGTTTCTGTTGTTTCTGTTGTTTCTGTTGTTTCT
>CAYXEO010000001.1:17085-61141 GCA_964464055.1 uncultured Methanosarcinales archaeon
TGTTGTTTCTGTTGTTTCTGTTGTTTCTGTTGTTTCTGTTGTTTCTGTTGTTTCTGTTGTTTCTTCTGATTCATTTGTGTCACTTGTTTCTTCTGTACCGTCTGTTTCATCTATCCCTTCTGTTTCATCTATTATTTCTGTTGACCCATCAGATTCACTTATTTCTAAAGGCACATTAGCAGTTTCATAAGCTTCTTCTTTTTCTTCTGCTACCACGCTACCCATTTGTAAACCATTAACTTTCAAAACTACTTTTGCACCAATTTCAGTTTTACCAACGAAATCTAGTTTAGTTCCAGGAATCATTGCTGGTAAATCAACCACTAATTCTGGTGCTGTGATATCAGGTGCTAAAGTTTCAAAAGAGTACAAATTACCGGCATTATCATCGGTAATGTCACCACTTTCAACTTCATAATAATATTTGGTTTGGGGATTTAAATTATAAATTGGCATTTGATGTTTGGTTAACAAATTAGCATCACCATTTTTGTCAAGATCTTGTTTATCAGTTCCATAAGAAAGAAAACTGTCCGCTGGTTCATCGGTTGTCCAAGTCACAACCCCACTATTTTCAGTAATGTCTTCTACATGAACATCAGAAATACTCACCGCACTAGCAAAAGGTAAATTGACAAATAATATAATTACTATCAAAGCGAAAATGTTCATCCAATTAAATTTATTCAACCTAAATTTTTCTGAATCCATTTTACTCTTCAACCCCATTATTTGCAACTTCATTTAATTCTGGTAATGGTAATTGTAAACTCATCTCATCCATCATCGCCATCATATCGAACATATCCATCTCTGAGGGGTTACTTTTATGTACTGTATGAAAAATAAGTTCTTCTGAATTTTCCAACATATTCCAAGGAGTTGTCCAATTACCTTTATATCCACCAACAATTTTATCTTCATCCAATATTGTCAATTCTAAATTGTAAGTATAATCTGCCTGACCTAAAAATTTTAATTTTAATTGATCAGCAACATTTTCTTTAATATCTGCTGAGATCATCACATTTTCTTCATGAAATTTATTACTGAAAGGGATTTTTGTATAAGTATAATTTACCGGGTCAAAAGCGATTTTTATTAAAACTATTTCTTCTTCTGAAAGTGGAACTTCTGGACCTAATTGGAAATTACCTTCACTATCTTCTCCTAACAATTCATGCCTTATCACTTTTATTTTACTTACAGGCACTTCATAAAGTGGGACCAAATCTAATTCTACGGTTTCATCAACTTTAGTAACTATTCTTTGCCAAGTTTCTTTATATCCTTCTTTTTTAGCTCGTAAAATTCCACCAGCACAATAAGGAAAAATTGTTGAAACACCTGCATAACCTAGCCCACCAAAATCATATTCTGTTTGTCCCATTTCACACTGAGAATGTAAACATGAGAAAGTTAAATTAACGTTACCCAAATCTTCACGATAATTTACCCCTTCACTATTATCAACTGATTCATAAGTTTTAATTGTCATTGGCACTCTTGCTTTTCGACAATAATCTTCATCATCAACAAAATCAATTAAAAACGAATCTCGTTCTTTAACTTCTCCTCTGTAAGGCGTGTTTTTTACTAAATGAGCAGTAAAAGCGATGTTGAAATGGTAACCAGTGGTTTTATCCGTCACTGTTACTTTTACAGGAAATACTAAATCATAACTAAATTTCCAATTTTGAATACATAAAAATGAAAGTAAATCTGAGCCACCTTGCGCTGCACTAGTTAATTTTGTTTTCGTAGAAGGTGTTACTGCAAATAAATGAGGATAAGTTTCGTCAAAATTAAATTGTACATTAATTTCGTTATCATTAACTTCTTCACCAATGTTCCAAATGTAATGGTTTTGATAATATGTTAATTCTTCTGGAAATTCTACAAAACTTGTCCCTTTAACTTTTAATTCCCGAATATTTATTCTTAACATTTTCATAAGATTTTCTTTAACTTCCACTTTGTCCCATTCTTTTTTTTGACAACTCATTTTTAATCCTACTAAAGGTACTTTCGGATGTTCTAAAGCAATCAAATCTTGCGCAATATCTTCTAATTTTAAAGAATCAATCTCTTTTTCTAAAATTCTCTTTGACAATTCATAAACATTTTTCAGTTTAACATCTGACTCCCCAACATGATTAATTATTTCAGTTACTAATTCTCCACCTTTATTTCGTACTTCAATGCCCCAATGTACATTAAACAAAACTTTACTAGAAACAATTTCTGTATCAGAAGTGATTTCACTTTTTTCAATCAAGTCATATTGTTCTTGGAACGGTTCTAATTCAAACAAACAACTCCGCATATTTTCTTCAATATAATTGTCAATTTCTTTCTTAATCATTTCTAACGGAGGAATTTCCACGATGTCCCCATAAGCCCAATAAGGTAAAGTGTGCATAGGGGACAAGGTCAAATGTTTTCTAGAATCAGCACTAATTAATTCTGGAACTTTAATGTATCCTGCTTGTAACCCTACCAAAAACAAAGCATCATCACCAATCTTATCTAAACAAGAAGACAAATAATTAGTTATTTTACCTTTCTCAGAAGGAATGATTTCTCCAGGATTAAGAACTACCACTTCTGATTTCAAAGAAATAATTAGGATTACGGCTAACAAAAGTAAGATGCCTAAAATTATAAAAAGAGTAATCTGTCCTTTTTTAGAAATTCGATTTTTATTTAAGAAACTATTAAAATTACAACTACCACTATTATAATCTAACCTACACCTCTTTTTATGCATGCTATAAATAATATAATAAAGGTATATAAATGTTATCTTTTGTTTAACTAAAATAAAGAAAAAAATAAATCTTAAAAAAACGCTTTAATGATAAAAAAAAGAAAGGAAAAAAATGAGAAAAAATGAGAAAATACAGAGATTGCAATCAACCGATATAACTTATTTCTTTATTCTTCGCTTTCGCACCTGCTTGTGAAACAGAATTCATTTCAGAAGCCCATTCTTTTGTTTTGGCTAAAACTTCTTTTTCTAAATCTACAATTTCTTGCGTCATTTTTTTAATGTCTAACCCGTACCCAAATTTTTTCTCAATAACTCGTAAAATTTCTTTAGCACCTTTAATCCCCAGATACATTTGGTTACTAAAAGTTTCTGCCAAAAGTGCTACTCCGGGAACCCCTCGTTTCTTTCCCAATCCGAGTAATGTTCCAGAAACCCCAATAATTGGGCCCACGACACCATAAATTTCTTTTTCAACTTTCAAACTTTTTTTAGTATATTCTTTGAACAAATCAACATCATTAGCAGTACAATATACATTTGGTTTGCCTGGTAATTCTTGTAACCCGATACCACCCGTGGCAATAATTTCTGTACATCCAAATTGTTTTACTATTTTCAAAACCTCTTCAGTAAATGTGTAACACCCAACTTCATCAACAGGTTGAATGTCACCCACCAAAATCAAGATATCACGCTTACCACTAGACGAAGCAAATTTTTTATAATAAATCTCTATTTTTGGCATACTTACCAAATCATCATGCCCAACAAAAACTGAATGTGGAAAACTGTAAGAAAATAATGAATATAATTTCTTTGCTTTCAATTCATCAACTAAAAAATCTACTGCGATTTTCCCCACATTACCAATCCCCGGAAGTCCTTCAATAAATATTGGATCTTTAAGTTTCGGTAACTTTTTTGTTTCTTGCGTAATCTCCCATTTTACCATGTCAACCTACAATAAAAGTTAGTTTAAATAATTTGCGGAGAACTTGGCTTAATAAAAAAGTAGAATTTATAAAATCTAAAATTAACAATTAACCAAAAACCATATTCCAACATAAAAAAAAAAGAGGCACAAAATGAAATCTAAAAATAACCATTTCAAATTTAAAGTTAAAGACATGGACATCGCTAGCGGTGGGATATTTATCGCAATTCTGAACATAAAAGATGCGCAAAAATTAGACTTACATTCAGGTGACAGAATTTTGTTAAAAAATTGTCAAAAAGAACAAGTTTGTATTTTAGATATCTCTGAAAGTAACCACGCAGTTCCAGAAAAACAAATCGGCCTTTTTGAAGAAGTTATAAAAAAATTAAATGTAAAAAAAGGCAATACAATTACAGTTCATCAAACAAGTAAACCGGAATCAATAACCCACATCCGAGACAAATTGTTCGGAAAAAAGTTATCTTACCAAGACCTTTACCATATAATTGATGACATTACTAATGACAGGTTAACAGACATTGAAAAAACATATTTTGTTTCTGCCGGTTATATTAATGGATGGGACAATGAAGAAATTGTTGACATGACCAAAGCGATGGTAAACACAGGTGACAGATTAAAATTTAAAGGAGTTACGCTTGACAAACATTGTATTGGCGGACTTGCTGGTAACAGAACTACTATGGTCGTCATCCCAATTATCGCAGCAGCAGGATTTACTATTCCAAAAACATCTAGTCGAGCAATAACTTCGCCAGCAGGTACAGCAGACACAATGGAATGCTTAGCCAATGTTGAAATGAGTGAGAAAAAGATTAAAGAAGTGGTAAAAAAGACTGGTGCTTGTATGGTTCATGGAGGGTCTATGAATCTTGCACCTGCCGATGACAAAATTATTGATGTTGAACATCCACTTTCCATTGACGCTGAAGGGCAACTACTTGCTTCTGTTATGGCCAAAAAATATTCTGTCACCGCTAACCACGTTCTGATTGACATACCCCTGGGAAAAACTGCTAAAATAAAAACCAGAAGTAGTGCTAAACACATGAAAAGAAAGTTTGAACTTATCGGAAAAAAATTAGAAATGAATGTTAAGGTCATCACCACCGATGGAAGCCAACCGGTTGGTTACGGAATCGGACCACTTTTAGAAGCTAACGATGTTATGGCGGTCTTAAGTAACGATTCAACAGCACCAGAAGATTTACGAAACAAATCAATCGTGATGGCAGGAGCACTTTTAGAACTTACCGGGAAATATAATAAAAAGAAAGCACTCAAAAAAGCAAAAGAAATTTTGGGATCTGGCCAGGCACTAAAAAAAATGAACGAGATTATTAAGGTGCAAGGTAAACAGAAAAAAGTCAAATTAGGGAGGCACATTTACAAAGTTCGTTGCGGTAAAATTGGCAGAGTACAAGACATTAATAACGAAACTATCGCTAAAATCGCTCGTCTCGCTGGGGCACCGAAAGATAAGGGTGCAGGAGTTTTAATTAACAAAAAATTACGTCAACCACTTAAAAAAGGAGAATTACTTTACACCATTTATGCAGAAAACGAATTCAAACTAAATGCTGCGGTTGATTATGCAAGGAAAAACAAAGGATATTTGGTTAAGTGAATGAAAAAAAGTAAAAAGTGATTTTAATCCGGTACTGACAGACATCATTGCAAACCAGTACTGCCCAACGCATAAAAATTGTAAAAACAATTTTTCTACGTTCTTTTATAGGGTGATTAAAAGGTAACCCATAACCATATTTAAAGAACTGTTACTTCAACGTATTCCAGTACTACCAAAACCACCGTCACCACGTTCAGTTTCATCTAAATTTGTTACTTCTTGAACTTCTCGTTGAGTTACTGGTTGAATCAGCATCTGAGCAACTTTGTTACCTTTCTTAACAATGTAACTTGTATCGGACAAATTGTGTACCAGGATCTTGATTTCTCCCCGATAACCAGAATCTATTACTCCAGCCATGGTTTTAAGTCCGTGTTTACTTGCTAATCCAGATTTATCCCAAATCAAACCAACGTAACAAGATGGTATAGCCATTGCAATACCTGTTGGAACGACTTTTCGTTCTCCCGGTGCCAAGGTCACTGTTTCGTTAGCATAAAAATCCATCCCTGCATCACCAGGTTTTGCATACTTAGGAACTATTGCATCAGAATTTAGTTTTTTAATTTTAATTGTCATTTTTTTACCCTCTTTTTAACTCCTTATCACAATCGCCGGCAGAATATCAAAAAACCCGTATGGCCCAGTATTTGAAATTCTGGCCGCATAATTTTATCTTCAATTTTCCATTTCCGTTCAATCAACTCTAATGTTTCTTGCACTTTAATCTTGCTTTTCTGACAAGAGTCAATAAATTTCTTCACTTGGGTCAAGTTTGGTAAATAGACCACTAAATGTGCCCCCGTCTTTAAAGATTTTTCTGCATGTTCAATCACTTGCCATGGTTCTGGTAAGTCAAGAGTTAGTAAGTCAAGTTCGGTTTCTGCGATACCGTTGTAAATGTTGTCTTGTTTCAAATTCAAGTTTTTAATACCAAACAATTTAACATTTTTAGCTACAACATCGTAATGTTCTGGGTTAATTTCGTAAACAGTAATTTCTTTCACCACATTTGCTAATGAGAGACATAAACTGCCAGAACCACCACCTGCATCAACAACTTTGCTTTGTGAATTTACTCCTGTTTTGGCCAAAATCATGCCAATATCTTTGTGTAACATTACTTGTGGGCCCCGTTGCAAATTTTCCCAGAGGTCACTGAAAATAGGATCTAATACTGCGAATTTGTGTTTTGTGTTACTTTCAACAACATCAGAATCAGAGTTAAGTTCTTTTTTAGAAATTATACCCTGCGAAGTGTGAAAATCGTCATCCAAATCTTTAACAAAATACTTTTTACCACTACGGAAATGAACCAATATTTTTTTTATGTTTCTCATGTAATAAAGGGGAAATAAGTGGTATTAATATATCTTTCTTATATTTTATTTAAAAAAAATACAAACAATGAAAAAAACATGAGAAAAAAAATAAAAAAAAGAAAAAAATAAAAAAACAAATTACCGTTTTTTCTTAAACGCAACTGCCATACCCAACATCATCGTGATAAATATCAAGACAATTAAAACGATTAACATTGCAGTATATGCACCACTTTCAGTAAATGTTCCCGAAGTAGTGGTTGATTTCTTTTGTTGTTCCTCTTTAGCTTTTAAGTAATCAGCTAAACCCTGTTGCATTTCGGACGCTAATTCATCCGGTGTTGAAGTTGTTGGTTGAGTTTGTGTAGTTGTTGTAGTGGTTACACAATCCAAAACACTCAAAGTTAACTCTTCACTTTCTTCCAAATCACCATCACGATATAGTTCAATCGTTAACGGATATGTACTAGCAGCGACATCTTCCAAATTCAGATAAAATTTATGAGTACGATCATTATCATTATCCGAATATTCTTCTAAATTGAATGAAGTTGTGATTTCGTCTATTCCAAGTGCAGTATTTACCAACCTTATTTCTATATCGTCTTCATCTTTAGTACCAACATTCTCAACTTCAACAGTAACAGTTGTTTGTCTTGAACATTGTAATGTTGTAGCGCTCAAAGTTGCTTTTTTAATTGTTACTTTATGAGATTCACGGTCAACATCAACTTCAATTTCGTAAGTTGATTCGTGTTCACTACCATCAACACCTTCTCCTTCAACAACAATTACTAAAGTGTACGACTCTTCGTCAAGATCTTCACCAAACAAATCAAATTCAAGAGTAATGGTTTCAGAATCACCTTGGTCCAAATCAAAATCTTCTGATTCTTCATCTAAATCGTCACCATCAACATCCAAAAGTGTTGCTGTGATAACTACATCTTCCATGTCCACAGTATAATCGTTCAGAACTTTAACTTCAATCTCGTTATCTTCATCAATAGACAAGTCACCATTTGATTTACCGTTAATTTCAACATCTTCGATTGCTAAAGAACTTTTTAATTCTAAATAAACAGTCAATTCAGCAGAAACATTTTCACCATCAACATTTCCAACCACACTAATTATTCCAATTTCAAACAATCCTGCATCAGAATCTTCTGGAACAAGTAGAGTTAATTCAGCGTTAATTGTTTCGCCTGCTGCCAAAGTTGTTTCTGTCAAACTAATTGTTGCTTCGTAATCTGTATCGAAACCTTCCAATTCCACAGACATATCAGTTAAAGTGTCAAGTGTACCCGCATTCGTAATTGGTATTGCCACAGTTACATTTGCACCACGTTCTTCATCATCAATTGTCACATCTGAAACAGAAATGTCAGCAGACAATTCTTCTACTACTTGATAAGATGAAAATCCGGTCACTTCAAAAACAAATTCTCCATCTGCGTTACTAATTTCAGTACAAACGGAAGACGCACAAAGTTCATAAGTACCACCTTCAAACTCACTAGCAACCAAAATTAATGGATCCACATAATTTTTTTTAATAGTAATTGTTGCCGGAGCATTTAATTCCGGTGCATAACCTTCTTCAGTATCTACCGCCACCAAACCGGAAGCAATGTTCACCACATTATCCAAATAGATGATTTCTGTCAAATCTATAGCTTCTTCAAAAACAATTTTCCCGTAACTATTTTCAATCTCTAAATCTGCGAAAGAAAGTAGTTCATCTTCAGTCACATTCTCAGGTATATTAGTTGTATAATCAGTTGTTAAAGGTACCGCGGTCACTTCTACATCCCATGTTTGAGTTTCTTCCGAATTAGCGTTAATTACTACTTTAACAATATAATCTCCACTTTCATCACCGGAAAAAGTATATTCCAATTCACCTTCTAAAACACTAACGAAATCTTCGTCGCTAGGCCCTTGCACAAACCATTCCACATTCTCTCCATAACCCTCTTCACTAAGATTTATTGAAAATGTTTCTTCCCAAAGTTCACCGTTCCCTAATAACCAATCTTCTGTTTCTTCAGGAGAGAAAGATTCTAAACAATCACCTTTTGCGATACTAACTGTTCCTGTTACTCCTGTTGCTCCGTTTCGATAGGACACCATTACAGTTAAATCGTTTGATGTAGATGTTAAATTCTCTGCAGGAATAGTTAAAATTGTTTGATAAGTGTCACCGTTTGCACTCATTTCAATGAAGGTTTCATCACCATCTTCATCATATTGAGTTGTTAAAAATAAACTGGTGCCAGTTACGGTTACAATAATATCGTCTTCATCATTACTACCTGTATTAGTTAAATCAATAGTTAAATCAGTATCAGGTTTACAAGTAATCCCGCCTTCATCCTCAACTGTCAGACCAGATATTTGAACCCCTGCTGACTCTTGTTCTACAACTAAATTAAAAGTAAAATTATCTCCATGGATGATAGTATTGTTTTCATAATCTGTACCTTTAACAAACAAATCAACTTCATATTCACCAGAAACAATGTCAGCTGGTAATGTACCATTTAATGTTACTATACTAGCAATACCAGTTTCAAGATTAAAAGTAGTTTCACTTTCAAGAGCGAAATCACCCATTAATCCTGTATTAACATCAGTAATTGAATAATCTAACCCATTAGTAACAGTAAATTCAATTTCAACATAATCTAAGGGTGCTAAAATAGTGCTATCTCCATCTTCTTCAACAGGATTTCCATTAACAGAAACCAAACTAATTTCAATTGTATCCAAAACAGTTACGGTCACAGTACCAGCAAAAAGAGTATTATCACTAACATCTTCTGTCACATACAAACTATATTTTTTAGTTCCCACTTCACTCTCTGCAGGCGCATCACAACTAAAAGTTGTATCTGTAACAATTTCACATTCAATTAAATCATTATCTTCATCAACTTCTTCAATGGTAAATACTAAATCATACTCTTGCTCTACTTCTTCGTTTAAGTAAATGTAATTACCATCAACTTCTTCTGTTAAATCAATTTTAATACCATGATCATCGTCCTTGTTTAAAACAATTTCTGCATCAATCAAATCTGTATTAAGACATTGTTCAACAGCAGTGATATTGACTGTTGCTGAATCGCCAATGTAAAAACCACCTTCTAAAGTCCAAAAAAATGGACTTACTGCATAAATGTACAATGTTGTTGCAGATTCAATATATGTCATATTAATTGAGATATCTTCTTCTAAAATCACACCTTTTTCTAATTCATTTTCACTAATAAATTCATATAAAGGGTCAGAAGTAAAATAACCGGTTTCAGTGTTAAATGTATCTTCAACATTTTCATCAAAAATCCAATATTCTGGTGTGACATTATTTTCCCCAGTATTAGTTACGTTTAATGTTAAATTTAAGTACGCATTACATCCAATTGTATCATCAACTAATTCAACATTATTAAAATGTAAGTCTTGATCATATTTTAATAATACAAAATTTAAAATTGCAGAATCATCATATTCCTCACCCACTGCATCTTCATCTTCTGCAGTTATTGTAATAGTGAAATCAACATCAAGAACAGCACCATTATCTAAATCGTACGGCACTTCAAATTCAAAACTATCTGAAGCAGATGTATTAGGTAATAAGTATGCAGTTTCTTCATTATAATCAACAAATTCAGGATCCACACCAGAGATAGCAGATAAAGAGATATACCCTAAAATGTCCTCAGTAAAATTGTTTTCATAATCATAATTAACAGTTACGATGTCTCCGTGCATTACATAAATGTCTTCATATTTACTGTCTGTCCAATTATATTCAAACGAATCTCCTGCCTCATCGAGCACACTAATAGTAATATCATCCTCAATTATATTCAAATCTGCCAAAGCACTTTGAGCAGTTACCATGACTGCTAAAATCATCATTACTAATACCAAAATTTTATTTATTTTCATTTTTTTAATTCACCCTTGTAAATATTTATTTTGTTTATTTGTTTAATTTGTCTACCACCACAAATTATTTAATCAACATGATGAAAAATACTATCATCATGAATACTATCAAAATTATCCCTATCAAAAGAATTGCAAAAATGATGTCTTCCGGGGTATAAGGATCTTCTATTGTATCAACAACTTCCGAAGAAGTTATCAATTCCCCTCCGTCCGTTTCGTTTTGTTCATCAGAACCATTGGTGTTGGTTTCTATATCCGCTTCTGTTTCATCTTCTTCCGGTTCAGCAGTTGCACAATCTTCTACAACTAATTCAATAGTTTTACGATCAGCAAATTTAGTATAATCATAATATACTGTCGCTTCTAACTCATAAGTACCTGCTGAAAAATCTAAAGGTAATTCCATATATTGTTGTTTTAGTACAGAACTATCATCTTCCGTACCCCTATCTAACTTAAATTCAGGAATCTCTTGAATATGTTCATTTAATTCAGAACCGAATAATTCTAAAACCACATGTTTCTGTGAATCAGTACCATAATTCTCTATTTCAGTTACAATTTTGAACGAACGGTGACAATCAACTTTAGCAGGCGTAATAGTTAATTCTTCCACCCGTACATCGTTTTTCTCTCGTTCTACTTCTAGTTCAATTTCCCATTCAGTAATGTATACTGCTTCGTTTTCATCTTCACTTTCAACTTTAATTTCCAAATTATAAGTTTCTTCTGCCGCGTTACTTGGAATTGTAAACTTAACACTAATCATTTCATCTTCGGAACTTAATTCTTCATCGGCATCAATATCAAAATCTTCTTCTTCATCAATCTCATCACCAAAATCGTCATTATCTAAAGTAACATAGATAGTACCATCAATATCGCCATTATCATAATTAGGATCAAAAAGATTTTTTAACCTAAATTTTAATTCAACTTCATCGTTTGGTGCTAAATCTTTAACATTTTCTTTATCTTCATCAATCGTTTTTTTGTCATACCCATTAACAAAAATATAAATCTTTTCTACTTCTAACATGGAAACCACATTAGCAGAAATTTTATGTTTAATATCGTCAACAACTAAAGAACCTATTTCATCATGAATTCCTTGGTCCAAATTTACAGGCACATCACCCGAGAAAGTTACTTCCCCTGTTGCCCCTGCCACCAATACCAAACTAGCAGGACTAACTTCCATATTTTTGTATGAACTACTAAATTCTAAAAGTGATAGGGTAACTGTTTCTTCTGCAGTACCATTATTTGTCAAGGTAATTTTTTGACTTATTTCTAATTTATCTTCATCATCTTCTAATTCGTCATAGTTCATTTCCAGAACAAGATCTTCACTATCAACAATAATATCTGCACAAACAAAATTCACAAATAATAAACTAATTAGAAAAGAAAGTACAAGTAATAATGTGGTTTTGTTTTTAATTTTACCCTCCACCCCTGAAGTTTTCTATTTTAGAGTGGTAATCCCTTTTAAATATTTAGATACTAAAGGACATATGTGCAGAATAATACAGAATAAAAAGAAAAAGAAAAAAAATTATCTCTTACTACCCATATAAAAAATATTTTCTACAGAAACATCTTCATCATCATAACGCCCTACTTTTGGATGAGGATCATTAGAATTTTCTGCAGAACCACCATTATTAGACACCTCTTTTTTAGGCACTTGTTCAGGGGCTGCAACTGAATCTTCAACTTTTGAAACTGGGTCTTCTATTGGCGAAACAGGACCAACAGAATCCACCTCGTTTGCTGGTGAAATTTCGATAGAAGGTGCTTGACTAACTTCTTCAACGATAGGTGTTGCTGGAAGTGACCGTTTCAAATTCATCATCTCTTTTTCAACCATCATAAACTTTCTTTCCATCATTTCTATTTTAGTTTGAAACTCTTTCAATGCTTTAACAACATATTTTGTATTTTTTTCTAGAATATCTTGTACTCTTTCACTTGATAATTCATTACCACTATAATTTTTATCAGGGAAACCCCTCACATTAGATTTAACATTCATATTATCTTCATCCTCTCTTTTTTGTTGATTTGCATCTTGCTCTTCAGTTTTTTTCCCATTTAAGATGTTTTCTGCTTGAGCCATCGCTTCTTCTTTGTTTTCTGCCAACCCTTGGCTTAACAAATTTGAAGCAAGATTATTAAGTTCTTGAATTTTTTCTACATCCATCTTGTTTCCTCTTTATTAAATTTGTTAATCGCATATAAGTAATAAATAAGAAAGAAATAAACAAGTTAATAATGTTTTCTATACTAAACTAATTACAAAAAGAAAAAACATAAAAAAAGAAATAATTAACAAACAGGTATTGTAAACGGAATAACCCCTGTAGTGCCTAAATATACTAACACCAAAGCACCAATAATGCCCACAAATAAACCATACATGAAAAATTTAAATTCAATAACGCCTAATTGTCCTTTTCGATCTCGATTCAAAAAAAAGGAACCACAAACTACCGGTACCTTAAACCCAATTATTTCTTTAGCACTTAAATATATTAAAACAAGCCCACCAATTAAACCTGCAACAAGTCCACCCATGAGATATTGAAACTCAATCAAGCCAAGTTGGCCTTTTTTACCTAACAAACATCTTTTTACCATTTGTAAATGTAAATATTTTGAATATATAAATGTTTGCATTTCTACTTTTGAAAACCGAAATGTTTATAAATGATTGGCGAACAGAATATATAAACTTAATGATTATGTAAAAACAACAATTATGATGGATTTAACTATCAAAACATTTTATTTGTTAAAAAATTGAAGGTCATAAATATAACACGAGGGTTCTAACAAAAAATGATGCGTAAAAGTTTAAAGGAATGTCCGGAATGTGCAAATAAAAATATTTACCGTAACAGTGAGAAAGGTGAAACCATCTGTCGAGATTGTGGACTTATTATTGAAGATCGAATGGTAGATTTTTCTCAGGAATGGAGAGAATTTGAAAATGATGCAGTTAGTAAAAGAAGAACAGGAGCACCATCTTCAGAAACAATTTTCGATAAAGGTAGTGGTACAGAAGTAGGGTCAACCGCAGATTTATACAGGTTAGGAGACAAAAACAAAGATAAATTCTTCCGATTACGTAAATGGAACATTAGAATCAGCACAGCCATTGAAAGAAACCTTAAAGTTGCCTTAGCGGAACTTAAAAGAGTAGGTTCATTCTTAAAATTACCAAAATCTGTTGAAGAAGAAGCAGCAAGAATTTACCGGTTAGCAGTACAAAAAGGTCTCGTGAGAGGTCGAAGCATGGAATCTGTTGTCGCAGGAGCACTTTATGCAGCTTGTCGAAGACATGAAGTTCCAAGAACACTTGACGAAATGGGCGAAGCATCAGGTATTGAGAAAAAAGAAATAGGTCGAACTTACAGGTTCGTTACCAGAGAACTAGAAATTAGTATCAGACCAAGTAACCCAGCAGACTATATCCCGCGATTCGCTTCCGCACTAAAATTAAGTGCTGAAACACAATCAAAATCCGTAGAAATTTTAGAAATGGCCCGAGATATTGAATTAACTTCGGGTAGAGGTCCAACTGGCATCGCAGCTGCTGCACTTTATGTTGCTTCTTTAATTCATGGTGAGAAAAGAACTCAACGAGAAGTTGCTGATGTGGCAGGAGTTACAGAAGTTACTATCAGGAACAGGTATAAAGAACTGATTAAGAGACTGAAATTGACTAAAGAAGTTGAGAAAAGTAAAAAGAAATAGTCTTTTTAATTTATTTTCTAATTTAAAATGAATCTCACACCAGAAATAAAGGCCCAATTTGCCGAACAAAAAAAACAATGCATATTCTGTAAATTAATCTCTGGTGAAATTAAAGCCAAGAAAGTGTACGAAGATGAGGGAGTACTTTCCATGGTTGATATTCACCCAGTAAAAAAAGGGCACTTAACTTACATGTTAAAAGAACATTATCCAATTATGCCTTACATCCCTGCTGATGAATTCAAACATTTATTCGGACTGATTCCACAACTGTGCGGAGTATTGAAAAAAAGTATGGTTGCAACTGGAACAAATGTATTTATCGCTAATGGTGGGCCTGCAGGTCAACAAGCACCACATTTTCTGATGCACATTTTCCCACGAGAAGAAGGTGACGGATTTTACAATTTCTGGTTAAATAAAAGAAAAGAAAGTTTAGCAGATGACAAAGTAAAAATGTTAGCAAACAATCTTCCGATCATGATGAATAACCATTTTGGCAGAAACCCCAATTCATGGCATGTTGGAAAGGGAAATATCCCAAACTATTTAGCAGATTTATCGGGCACAACTGTTTATGAAGATGAAAAAGTTGTTTGTATAGTTCCAGAAAAAGGTGTCACACCAGGACACATTGAAATTTATAGTAAAACTGAAGAAAAATATGTTGAGAATTTGTCAATTGAAGATGCTAGCCATCTTTTTTTCACTGCTTCTTTCGCTGCCACTGCAGTATTTGAAGGGTTAGGGGCACAAGCAACAAACATCATACTTAAGTCTGGAGAATCTGATGACAATCCTACAGGGGAATTATGCGTACATGTAATTCCGCGATATCATGAAGACGAACTTAACAAAACGTTTCTCTGGGAACCTAAGCAACCAAGTTACGATTTGGATGGAATTATGAAACAAATCAAGGACAAGACTTGGACAATTAAGTATGTCGAGGAGAAAGAAACAAAGAAACCAGAACTAGAAGTGTCACCAGCACCTGTTAAGATTGGTGGTGGAAAAACAACTTCTGCTGAAGAAGAAATTCGGAAAGCAATTAAAGAAATTCAGGAAGAATGAGTGAAATCAACAAAACCTCTCAGCATACTTTTTTACCAAACTAAAATATTTTTTTACTTCTTCTTTAGTTTGTTCTTTTTTATCTGCTGGAACATTATCATCGAACAGCATAAACGAGACTACTTTTGCCTTTACATAAGCTCTGTAACAAGCATAAAAATCAAGCAACTTTGACATGTCTTCGTCAGGGTTAACTTTCAAATATTCGGCGATAAGTAATTTAGAAAAGTTTTCTTTACCTAAAAATTCTAAATCCATCGTCATAAATGCTAAATCTGCAATAATATCGGAATTTGGAAATCGTTCATTAAAAATAATACCATCAAAAATTAATAAATGACTATTCTCCACAAAAATATTCCCCGAATGAAGGTCACCATGACAATGTTTAATCTTATTTTCTTGAACTCGTTTACTGAACAGTTCTTGATTTGTTTCAATAAAAAAATTCACTTTATGTTTAACAAAATTAAAGTCTTCTTTACTAATTAAATCTTCAACTAAATTAGTTGTTTGTTCAAAATTTTCACCCCAATTAAATTTGATAGTTTCAATTTGTCCATATTTAGAAATTGCTTCTGAAGTAGGAGCAATTTGATGAAATTCAGCGATTTTTCGAGCCAATTCAATGATTAGTTGTTCCGAAACATTATCATCAATTAACAAATTTTTCAAAACAGTATCAGGATTACACTGTTTCATTTTAATTGCATAATCAACAATTTCACCATCTTCTAAAATACTATTACTTTCTAGATCAACAACATAACCACCATCTTGTTTCCAGATTTCTACTACCCCTAAATAAAGTTCCGGAGAAATTAAACTATTAAATTTAACTTCTTTTTCACACATTACTTTTCGTTTATCTAACGTGGAAAAATCTAAAAAACCAAAATTAACAGGTTTACAGATTTTGTACGCAAATTCACCAGTTAAAAAAACCAAAGAAATATGGGTTTGAATTAACTGCACATTATCCACCTTATGGGGATATGCACATCCTTTAATAAGTGATTTAATTAGATTTTCCATTTTTTTTAAAGTAGTATAAATTCAGTACCGATAATGTTCAGCTTTATACGGTCCAGATTTAGGGATGCCCAAATAATCAGCTTGTTTATCTGTTAATTCATCGATAACTACTCCGATTTTTGCTAAATGTAACCTGGCGACTTCTTCGTCCAAAATTTTAGGTAACACGAAAACGCCCACTTTATATTCTTTTGTCCATAATTCAATTTGTGCTAATACCTGGTTAGTAAAACTTGCACTCATCACAAAACTTGGATGACCTGTTGCACAACCTAAATTAACTAATCTTCCTTGTGCTAAAACATAAATTTCTCGGCCATCTTCAAAAGTATATTTGTCATATTGAGGTTTGATTTCGTCACGTACAGCACCAGACTTAGTATCTAACCAACCCATATCAATTTCGTTATCAAAATGTCCAATATTACAAACAATTGCTTGGTCTTTCATCGCTTTGAATGTTTCAGAAGTAATTATGTCTGTGTTTCCAGTAGTGGTCACATAAATATCACCTTCTTTAACTGCTTCTGACATCTTTTTAACTTCGTAACCTTCCATTGCTGCTTGAAGTGCATTAATTGGATCTATTTCGGTTACAATTACTCGGCAACCGTACCCTTTCAAAGACTGTGCACAACCTTTTCCAACATCACCATAACCAGCGACAACTGCAACTTTACCTGCCAACATTACATCTGTAGCTCGTTTAATTCCGTCAACTAAAGATTCACGACACCCGTACAAATTATCAAACTTAGATTTGGTTACAGAATCATTAACATTTATTGCTGGGAAAAGAAGTTCCCCTTTCTCAAACATTTGATAAAGACGATGTACACCTGTTGTTGTTTCTTCTGAAACTCCTTTAATTTTCTCAGCAACTTTTGTCCATTTACTTTTATCAGCATCTTCTTGATAAGTAGTTTTCAAAATTTTCATTAATTCTCTTAAATCTTCTCCTTCGCCACTAAAATCTACATCTAATAAACTTGGATCTTTTTCAATATCTACACCCTTATGAATCATCATGGTAGCATCCCCGCCATCGTCAACAATTAAATCTGGCCCTGACCCATCAGAGAAAGTAAGTGCTTTTTTTGTACACCACCAATATTCTTCCAAAGTTTCACCTTTCCAAGCGAAAACTGGCACCCCTGATTGTGCAATTGCAGCAGCAGCATGATCTTGTGTAGAAAAAATGTTACAAGAAGCCCACCTTACTTTCGCACCTAATTTAACTAATGTTTCAATCAAAACTGCAGTTTGAATAGTCATGTGTAAACTACCCATTATTTTCACATCTGCTAATGGTTTTTGATCTTTAAATTTGTCACATAACGCCATTAAACCAGGCATCTCTTTTTCAGCAATCAAAATCTCTTTTCGCCCCCAATCAGCTAAAGAAATATCTTTAATTTTATAATCGTTAGTTGTTTCTTCCATTTTAAACACACTCATCAAACACAATCTATATAAATATTTGTGAATTATGTTCTAGTATGGCAAAAGCAACTACTCAACTAATAACCAAAGCGACCAATGGCGATCTGGTCAAAATTCATAATAAAAAAACTAAAAATGAGCAAGGTATTTTGATGCCTAGCCCTAATGAGAAATCTGTGATAATCAAGTTAGATAATGGGTACAATATCGGGTTTGATAAAAAAGATGTTTTGAAAATTGAACTACTAAAAAAACAAAAAACTTTTCGACAAACAACACTAGACAAAAAACAAAACAAATCCACCGGTGCACCTAATAAAAAAACAGTTTCAATCTTACATTGTGGGGGAACTATCGCTAGCAAAGTTGATTATGAAACAGGAGCAGTAAAAGCAAAATTTAAACCAGAAGAATTGTTAGAAATGTTCCCAGAACTGGGTGAGTTGGTTAATTTGAAAAGTAAACTTGTTGCCAACATGCTTTCTGAAAATATGCGGTTTGTACATTACAATACTATTGCTAAAGAGATTCAAAAGGAAATTAAGTCTGGTACAGACGGGATAATTATCACCCACGGAACAGATACGCTTCATTATACCGCTGCGGCACTTTCGTTCATGTTAGAAAATTTGCCGGTACCGGTGCTTTTGGTCGGTGCCCAACGGAGCAGTGACAGAGGAAGTAGTGACGCATTCTTGAACTTAAAATGTGCAACTCAACTTATTGCTAAAACCGGTTTCTGTAAAGTGGCAATTTGTATGCACAACTCTACCGAAGATGATAAATGCGCAATTATCCCAGCAACAAAAGCTAGAAAAATGCATTCTTCCAGAAGAGATGCATTCAAGACAATAAACGATAAACCTTATGCCTTAATTTCTCCAGATGGAAAAATAGAATGCCAAGGTAGTGGTAAATGTGACCCAAAATGTGTAGCTGCAAAAGAAACTCCAAAACCACTCAAAATCAAAAAGTTCAAAGAAACAATTAGGGTAGGGTTACTAAAATCTCACCCGCAAATGTATACTGAAGAAATTAAAGTATTTAGTAAATTTGACGGACTTGTTTTGGAAGGGACAGGGTTAGGACATTTTCCAGTAGAAGTAACTGATAAAAAAACTGCAGAGAACGAACTTATTTTCAAAGCGATCAAGAAACTAGCTAAAAATATGCCAGTGGTGATGACTACCCAAACAATTTTCGGGATGGTTAACATGAATGTCTATTCACCGGGTCGAAGATTACTTTCTGTCGATGTTGAAGGGAACGGGCTAAACATGACCCCGGAAACTGCTTACATCAAATTGGCTTGGTTGTTAAGCAACTATCCATCGACAAAAGTTAAAGAGCTTTTTTCCGAAAATTTACGGGGAGAAATCTCTGCCCAAACAAATTATGAAAAGGAGTTTATTTAAAATGAAAAAAATGATTGTATTGATGTTGAGTTTAGTAATGATTTTTATGTTTCTAGTTTCTTGTACTAATTCAGAGACAGTTTGTCAAACTCATAAAGATTGTACCACGGCAACATGTTGCCATGCATCAGAAGCGGTTAATAAGGAACATGGTCCGAATTGTGCGGGTAAATTGTGTAGTATGGAATGTCAAGAAGGGACGATAGATTGTGCGCAAGGCCGAGTGGACTGTGTAAATAATCAATGTGTTATTGTTCTAAACGAAGAATAGACAACAAGATTAATAAACTACTTATTTTCTTATTTTATTTACTTCATGCGGGGGTGGCAGAGTGGTCAAATGCGTTAGGTTGAGGGCCTAATTCCTTAGTGGATGCGCGAGTTCAAACCTCGTCCTCCGCATATTTTTTAATTTTTAAAATAACTTTTTGATATAATCTTGTAACTGGTTAAAATCGGTGAATTTATTTTCCACATATTGATCATATTCGTTAGATTTCAAATTCATCCCAATAGGTAACCCTACTTCTTTCCAAGCAGAAATATCATTACTATTATCACCAACAAACATTACTTCATCTCTATCAACATCATATTTGTCAAGCAAACTTTTGAGAACTTTTCCTTTCTCCAACAAATGAACTTTAACTTTCCCAGTACCAACAAATTTCCCATCAGCGATGTGTACTTCATTAGACTTGTAAAAGTCAAGTCCGAACTCTTTCTGAACATATTCAGCAACAAAATCAACACCACTACTTAGGATACCTGTCTTAACATCTTTTTGACCCATGTACTTGAAATAATTATCCAAACCTGCAACGTAAGGGGGTGGGAAAATCTTACTAAAAACTTTCTCAACCACGATACCTTCTAAAGATTTACAATTTGAATCTACCCAATCATGATATAATTCTAATCTTGGAACATAATAATCTACATTATCTTCCCAAGCCTGCATTTCCTTAGGGTTATCATGTAAAGCAGCCTTACCAATGGCATCCCAGCTAGATTGAAAATCGCCTTGTTCATAAGTTACAATAGTTCCATCCAAATCAAATAATGCTAATTTTATTACCATAAAAAAATATTTTGTAAACTAGTTTATAATGTTTATGGGGGAAAATGAATTACTCAAAATAACTTTCTAACAAAACCCATGAACCTGGGCTCAACAACCAAACTCTTGAGAAGGATAGGTAAAGGGGTTTCCCGAGTATGTTGGCGTAAGATTTTCTGAATTTTCGGTTGCTTGATTAACCGTAACAATTTGTCCCAATCAGAATCAGAGAATTTTGTCATGATATTATGGATTAAAAGGTGAGTTTTCATTTTCCTTCGTAGGACCTTGATTTCTCGTGCATAATTTTTATTGTTATTTAGACAATCAACTAGTATCTGAGCTTGTTGCATGCCTGGGATAATGCCACCCAAAGTTGTAGCTTTAACATAACCAGATGCGTCGCCCAAAAGGTAGCAATTGCCTTCTTGAAGTTGCTGATTTGGGTTGAATAATGGGATGGTTCCACCTTGCATTTCCAGTATCTCAAACCCTTTGTCTTCTACAAATTTGTCAAACCATTTCCGGGATTTGTTCATGCTTGCTAACCCTACTCGAGCAATTGTTTCCGACTCTGGAACAACCCAAGCGAACAAATCTGGGCATACATCTTGTCTAAAATAAGTTTGATACTTGTTCTTCTGGAACTGGCCTTTGACAATTGCTTGGACACCAACATAATATTGTCGCCCAGAGTCTAATAAATCAAACTCTTGTGCAGTTTTTGAAAGTGGACCATCAGCAGCGATAAAAATGTCTGAAGAAATTATCGTTTCCCTTGTTTCAATCGAATTAGTGATTTTCAAGTCTTTAATAATTACTCTCTTATCTTCAGTTTTGCCCACTAAAGCATGGTTTAAATGAATTTTTGCCCCGGTAGACCTTGCTAAATCTGCCAAATAGTTATCAAACTTGTTTCTACATACCAGATACTCTTTCTGGTCTAATACAAGTTGTTCCTGGGACGAATTAACTTCCACTTGTTCAAAAGCATTAACCAAAAAAGAATCCGTCTCTAGACCAAATTGCTGAAAATCAGCAGTCAAAAGACCAGTGCATTGAATTGGTGTTCCAATTTGTTTCTTTTTATCATAAATAGAAACTTGGTGACCAGATTTAGCTAGTAAATAACCTGCATAACAACCAATTGGACCAACACCGATGATAGTGATTTTCATTGTATATCTTGAAATAGAATTTCTTTAAAAAATGTATGTAACAAATTCTATTAAAAAATTTTAGAAAAAATGCCTTCCTTAAAAAAAAAGAGAAAAAAAAAAGAAAAAAATGGAGGAAGATCTCCAACTAAGAACTCACTTAATAGTAAGTTTGTTCTTCGTCTTCTTCGTCTTGTCTTAATCTACTGAAACCGATGATTAAACCAACGATTACTAATAGAACAACCAAAACGATTAAAGCTACTTCCAATCCGTTTCTTAAGTTAAAGTCATCTGAACCAGCAACAACATTAGCGTTTAAACTAATTGCTTGTAAGACTTCTCCTTCTGCTTTAACTGCTACGCTTGCTACATGTGCGCCTTCAACTGCGTTTCCAGCTACAGCAACATCAACATAAACAATTTTGTTTTGACCAGCACTTAAAACAACTAAAGTATCACTCAAAGATGCAGTTGCCCAATCACCAGTAACAGCTTCTAAAACATAAGCTTTGGAAGCAGTTCCTTCATTGGTTAAAGCAATTGCGTAAGTTGCAGTGTTACCAGCAGCCACAGTTTGACTTTCTGGACCAACAGCTAAAATTAATTTATCAGATGTTTGATATAATTCATTAGCTAAAACGTGTAAATCATATGTTTTTGATACAGTTTCGTATTCATCGTACTCAACAGTTACTTCAACTTCGTAATCACCTTCTTCTGCAGTTGCAGGGATAGGTAAGAACATTTCTTCAACGTCTTCGTAATCAATGTTATTTGAATCAGTGTTTACTTCATCAACATATTCAGTTGCACTAATACCTAATGCAGGAACAGCAACTGTTACCTTTACGTCAGTTTCGTCTTTATCACCATAATTTTGCAATAAAACAGTTGTTAATAAAGATCGACCAGCTTTAACAGTACTTCCTGGGGAAAATACTACGTCAGCAATATCTAATCCATGTCTGCTAGGTTCAATTTGTAACACAACATAGTTCACTAAGGATGTAATATCTTGTCCGTCAATGGAAATTTTCAATAAGTATCGGTCCTTTTCCAACTTATTAGGTAAATCGATTTCTAAATCTTTTACTCTTGAAGTTGTACCAGTACCACTTACTTCCATATCAAAAGTATGTGTTTCATCTTCTAAATCTTGATAGTCATCATATTCATAGCCATATAGTTCAGCTTCAATTTGAATATTTTCCAAATCAGCGGACGCTTCTAATTCTACGCTAATTTCTAAAATTTCGCCTTCATCAACAGCTACACTGTCCAAATTGTCAACGTTACTTGCGTCAACTTCATCTTCTGTGTAAAAAGTGATGTCGTCTTGACCATTAATATCTATTTCAGTAATTTGTAAGCTATCGCCTACAGATGCACTAACCATAGATACAGCCAATAATCCAATGACAAATAATGCCATTACACTCATTAATTTTTTCATTTTTTTGTCTTCCCCCAAATTTTAAAAATTTGAATATTATTTTGTGAAATTTATTACTATTTCTTCTATTTTTTGTGTTTAATGAAGTTGGTGGTATATAAAGTTTTCGTTGATTTAGCATTCAATAGTAGATACACTTTAACACTTCTGTTTGTTATGCCAAAATGGTTACATCCGAATGAAATCAATAATTTTTATATATTTCGCCTCATTATGATCAAAACCAACTTATTGAACTACTACTTGTCGATAAATTGATCTGTGGTAATAGTCATTGCTAACTGTTACCTTAACTAAATATGTTCCTTGCGGAGCATAATAAAGTGGTAAATATAACCCCGTACCTTTTTGTTCGCCATCTTCCAAATCAAATTCGCTACTTGAAACTTTCAAACCTAATTCTGGGATTAACATGCTAACTTGTAAGTCTTCTAATTCTAAATCTTCGTTATTGGCAATATTTATACTTGCTTGTAAATATCCACCCACAGAAACTACTTCTTCTACAAAATGAACAGATTGAAAATAAAGTCCTTCATTTAAAACAGGATATTCACATTCGTCATTATCAACAACAGCTAAAGAGTTATAATTTAAAGCAGATGAATCAGTACAACCATAAACGTCGTCCACAACGCAAGTGTCTTCTTCTAGATGGAACCCATCATCACAAATGATTTGATTACAAGTATTTGTTTCTTCATCAAAATTATAACCAGCATCACAGGTAACTTCACAAGTTGGATATTCACTTACAACACCATTATCAACGGTTGCAGGATCACAAACTTCGATCTCTTCTACAACACATTCACCAGTAGTTTCATCATAAACGTAACCATCATCACAGACGATCTCTTCTACAACACATTCACCAGTGGTTACATCATAAACGTAACCATCATCACAGACGATCTCTTCTACAACACATTCACCAGTGGTTACATCATAAACGTAACCATCGTTACAAGTGATTTCACAATCAGGATATTCACTAACAACACCGTTTTCAATAGTTGCAAAGTCGCAGACTTCAGGTTCAACAATAACAATTTCTTTTGTAAGTACATCTTGTCCACCAAAACCATCTTTAATAGTTAAACCTAACCAAACTATACCAGCAGTATTATAGGATAAACTTACTTGTGAACCTTCACCACCAACAATATTTGCCCAATTATATTCTAATGTGTCTCCGTCAGCATCTTCTGCTTCTGCAGTTACTGTGAAAACTTCACCAACATAAACTTGTTCAGGAGCAATGATTTCGCCGGTAGGTGCTCGATTCACATCTTCAATATTAAAAACCACTTCTTCAAATACGTTATTAACACCGCCAGTAACATGGAAAAAAATAGCCATTGGTTTTTCTGTATTTGGATGTTCAACAAAATCATATGAAGGAGTCCATACAAAAGTATAAGTTCCATCTTCATTATCATTAAAAGTTGCATCCAAATCTTCTAAACTTAAAGCTTCGTCAAATTCACATACTTGACCGAAAGTTAAAGCACAGATTAAAAAATCGATAATTGATGTAGCCACTTCTTCACCAGTATTAGCAGTAACAGTTAAGTCTCCATTATCTTCATCAGATACACTAAATGTATAACTAATCTCTTGATTTTCAAAATATGAATCTTCTAAATTCCCTAATGAAATAATTGGTGTTACATTTAATTCTTCTACAGGAACTTCTACACAAGAATTAGTGTCTGCATCAAATTCATAATTTTCGTTACAACTAATTTCACACCCAGGATAGTTTCCAATAATACCATTTTCTATTGTATCAGGGACACATTCTTCAGGTGGCAAAATACAACTTCCATCATCTTCGGTTGCAGTTGAATCATAATTTTCTGCTTCTGAATTTGTACAACCTTCTACTTGATCACAAATCCCATTATCATCTACATCTACACAATGAACAACTAAACTTAAAGTATCATAATCTTCTCCATTCATTGTTGCCGCAGTTGCTAAAATTGTAAAAGTACCAGCATCTTCTGGTGTATAAGTTACAATATATTCGTCAGTACCAGAATACTCTGCCCAAGCAATATCAAAACCAGGAGCAACAATAGGTTCATTATTATAATCCACTAATTCAAAACTAAAAGAATCAACATTACTTAAAGCACTAATATAAACCACAAATTGCACTTCATCTCCTGATGTAACTGTTAATGTTTCTTGTCCTTCTAAAGGAGATCCGTTCTCTAACCATGTACTTTGTACCCAGACATCTCCACTAGCAGATACTAAAGGTATAATGGCCAACAACAAAAGTACAATGGAGAAAATTCCCCAGGATTGTTTTGATTTCATTTTATTAAAATTTGTATCCTAATCCAATAATTGCATCAAGTCCAGGGTTAGTGTTTCCTCTTGCTTCAACATCAATAGTTAAACATTTGTATGGTTTAAATTGCACACCAAGAGAGCCTTCCCCAACAACTTTATTTTCAGATGAAGTTAAAGTTCCAGTTTCACCAAATCGAGTAATATCTTTAGAACTATCTTCATGCATCCAAGCTGCACCAATTTTACTTTGTAAAGTTAACCAACTTGTTAAATCATAACCAACCATCGCACCAGCGCCCATATATCTCCATAAGTCTTTAGATTCACTGATTTCTTCAGTAGTCATACCTAAATCGTTTCCATAAGAATTTTCATCAGCATGATTTAAGAAAGAACCATTCAAGTAACCACCCAAATTCCAATTGTCACTTACTGGATAAGTAATATCCAATTCAATTTCACCACCAAAATTACCATCTGTGTCAACTACACCACGTAATGAAGGAGTTACATCAACAGACTTTTTAACTGGAACAACTGGTGCAACATAATTACAACCATGTTCATCAATAAACTTACTTTTTTTATCATAATCAAATTTAGTTTCATCAACTATTTTTTTAGTGTCTGTTACTTTTTTAATTAAACCATCATATTGTTCTTTAAGATCTCTCCCCTCTTGGTCTTCTTCAAATAACATTAAAGGAGTTATTCGAGTATTACAATGTGCATTAGAAGGGTGATCAGTATAAATCCCATTACATTGGTCATGAGCTTTTTCAAAATCACTTAAATTAGTTTCAGCAGTTTTGTGATTAGTTTGAGCAGTTTCATATAATTCCATTAATTTGTCCAATTCAGACATTTCCTCAGAACATTGTCTTGAAATCATACCCATTACTTGTTTTTCCACATCAGTTAATGAGGTTGACTTCCAACCATTAACAACAGTTTCAATATCTTTTTTATTGTAACATTGTACTTGTTTGCTAGTATGTAAACATTTATTTACCACTGGGGTTCCAAATTTCAGAATTCCTCCTAAATTAGTATTAATACAAATACCATCATCTTTAGCACCATTACCATCGTAATCACACTTTTCACCTTGGTTAATATAAGTTCTAACTACTTTTTCTACTGGGCCATGGGTTACTTGGGTTTCTGCCTGAGCAGCCATTGGGCTTAAAGCCAAATAAGCACCTAAAATGCTTGATGTAATTATTTTTTTTATTGACATTTTTTATTTTTTCCCTATTATTAAATTATTATTTTACTTTCAAATCAACATATTTGTATGATCTACCACTTTTTGGTTCAAAACAAAAAGTTCCCAAAGTTTGTTTCCGAAATTCATTTCTAGAATTTGTATCTGCCAAACCCTTATCAGAAACCATCATGTTATACAAATTACCCAATACTTCATCGCAAGTTGTTCCTTGTACTTGTAAATCATTACCTGTTTGTTGAATATAACTTTCTGTTAAATTTACTAAACCTGTTTTATCGTTTTTATCAAGTAATGTTTTAATTGTTAAGTATCTACTATCTGCTGTTAAATCTATTATGTGGGTATTTAATCCATTTACTTGACCAGACAATCTATCCACTTCAGTAGTATCAACAATAGTTTTGATAACTTCTTTCTCAACAATTTTTTCCACTGGGACTTCTTTAGTAATTGTTCGAGTGATAGATTCTATTTTTGGTTCTGCTTGTTCTATATCTTTAGTACCTAATGTATAACCTGCAAATCCAACACCCGCAATTAAAGCCAAAGCAACTGCGCCTTTTGCTAACTTGTAGAATGGTCCTTGCTTACGTTCTTCTTGTACTTTTTTAAGTGTCTCATCATCGTTAACCAAATCTTCATATTCTTTAACTTCATTTCTTAATTCTGTTACTAAAATATTAGCTTTATCTAAATCTGCAATTAATTGATCAATTTTGTCACCTTTTACTCCATTATCATTTTTTAATGAATCATACAAATTACCAATTGATTCATGATCATCTTTTAAAGAATCATGATTTTTAAGTAATTGAGTGTATTGAGATTCTAATCTTTCAGTGCTTTCTTTTAAGATAGCATATTGTTCATCTAAAATGTTATAATCATTTTGTGCATCTGCTAATTTTTGATTTCCTTTTTCAACTGCATAATTTACTTTTTCTCTAACTAAATCTTCTAATACACCAAATTCTTGTTTTTCTTTTTCAGAGATAATACTTGGCATTGATTCAGAAACAATTTCTACAAATTCTTCATTTTTTCCACGAGAAAAATAATTTTTAATTCGGCCCCATAATGATAATTCTTTTGGCATTTCTTCAGCAACACGACCATCTTCTTCTTCAACATCTAGGTTAATATCATAAAAAGCTTGCTCAATTAAATCTCTTGGTTTTCGTTCACCATTAGAGTTATAATTTTCAGAATTTAATATTTCTCCTTCGCCTTCATTGAAAAAAACATTCTCAACAGAGTCTTTGCTAATTTCACTAGATCCCTTAACTTCATAAATTGTATCTTGTTTTACTTCTGCAACAGAAGGTATGCCAGTTTTTTCTAATTGTTCTCCCCTTTGTTTTAAAACATCAATTAAATTGCCCCCAGAGTTATTTAAATTGTTATCTGCTTGGGTAAAATAACTTTTCAAAGAATCTTCAACATTTCCAAAAGCAATTTGTAAACTTTTATTAGTATTTGGATCAACAGTATAAAATCTGTTAGAATGTTCATATTCTTTTAATTCAATTTTTTGTTTTCCTAATGCAGAAACTATTTCTTCATGATTTTTACCTAAAGAATCAACTAATTTATCGATAGGGTGTTTTGTTTTACTCATTTTTTATTTTTTTATCCTCACTAAATTTGAATATTTTAAAATTATCAAATATCTTAATTAAACATCAGAACAACCCCAATACTACCGTCAAGTAGGGTCCAGTATATAAACTTTTTGTAATATTTGCATTTGTAAGTAGTAACACCGGCGGTCAAAAATAGAGGGTTAAATCGTACTTTCCCAACAGTTAGAATATAAAATCCGCTATAAAAATGAATAAACAACCCCTAAAACAAACATCAAAATCAAAATTGTGCCTAATAGTTTATGTTTTCCTAATGAGTATTCTGGTTTCCGATCACCCAAAAGTTTAGATTTCCAGAATATTAAAACTAACAATATACCTTCTAACCCTCCTGCAAGTGCACCGGTTATGCCCAATACCGTAATAAAATTTGTCAAATGAAATAGTAAAATTAGAAGAGGTAAAATAAGTGTCAATGAAAGTGCAATTCGGTGAGAGTAATGGTAATCGTACTGAAACATTTCTGTCAAAGCTACTGCCAAAGTTAAATAAGAAGTGAACATCGCAATCACGGCGATAAAGTTAGCAAACAAACTCATCAATGGTGACGAGTACATCCCTAAGGCGATGGTTGCAATTCTCTCGTTCGGTGCCAAAAGTTCAAAATCATTTAGTCCTACTACACCAACAACAAAAAAACAAAATAAAATATAAAGGACAATTGGAACTGTTGAACCAATCACAATAGATTTTTTCATTAGTTTCTTGTTTTTACCTAACACTTCTTGCATCTCTGGTATCGCAGCAGCACCTAAAAAAGCAAAAACAATTACTCCGTATGGTATGAAAAGTTTTGTCCAATCAAACCCACTAAGATAAGAACAATTTATTTGTTGAAAAGAGAAAATGCCAATAAAAGCCACAATTAAAAGTAGTAAAAATACCATTACCAATTCCACTTTACCAGTAGCTTTCATCCCAGAATAGATGATTATAAAAGTTACAATAAAGAAAAATAAACTGTACATTAATGGAGGACCAAAACCAAATATTGTCCGTAACGCTTCCCCTTCACCAATTAAATAAGCTGTTAAAGCACCATAGATTCCAAAGACCATGGTAAAAGTCATTACCCGTTTACCCCATTTACCAAGATACTTTTCTGCATAACCAGTTAATTGATGTTGCTCTTTTGTCCGTAGCACGAATTCGCCAACGAAAAGGTTGATCATCAGAAATGCTAGTCCTAAGGTTACTATTATAATTAGTCCCAATAAAAAACCAGCTTTAGCCACCACATAAGGAATACCTAAAATACCAGCACCGACCACTGTCCCCATCAGTGTCATCGCCGCCATGAGCATCTTGTTCCTAGCGAAAAAACGATTTACCCCTTTTTTATCTAACATCGTTATGGAAGAAATTTTTTTAGGTTTATATATGTTACTTATTCTTCCACTTGAATAAAATAAAAGTTGGTAACATACCACTTAAATTGAAAAACAAAAAAAAAAAATGTGGGGATACTGGGATGCGGGAACCAAACTTTTTAAACAAAAGTTTGATCAAAAACTAACAAGGAATGGAAAATGTGGGGATACTGGGATTCGAACCCAGATCTAAGGCTTACTTCAGGAAAGGTTTATCATTGCAATCAAGCTCAACCCTCCATTACTGGAGGCCCCTATTCTAGCCAGGTTATACTATATCCCCAACAAATTGTTGTATAAGGGAATTATTTATTAAGGTTTTTGTTTTTTGGAGCATATATGTTAGAAATAGACGGATCACACTTAGAAGGTGGAGGTGCTTTAGTCAGAACTGCCTTGGCACTTTCAACACTTACCAACCAACCATTCAAAGTAATTAATATCAGAGCAGGACGGTCAAAACCAGGTTTGAAAGCACAACATCTCACTGCGATAACAGCGTTACAGAAAATTTGTAGTGCAAAAACTAGTGACATTAAACTTGGTGCGGAAGAATTTTGGTATTACCCTGGCAAACTCAAAAAAGGGACTTATGAAATTGATATTGGTACTGCTGGAAGTATAACTCTTATTTCTCAAGCACTGATTTTACCATGTTTATTTGCACCTGGGAAAGTTACACTTAATATTAAAGGTAGCACTTGTGGCAAATGGCAAGCGCCAGTTGATTATTTGCAAAATATTCTGTTCCCGCACCTGAAAAAATTTGTAGATAAGTTAGAATTGAAAATAATTAAACGAGGGTATTATCCAAAAGGCCAAGGAGAAATTGAAATAATTATCAAACCAAAATTCAAATTGAAAGATTATCCCTCTTACCGGGAACTTATCGCAGATCTTAGTTTTAATGTGCCGAAAATTGATTTAACCGAACAGGGAGAATTAGAAATTATCAAAGGTGTTGTCAATGCCTCTTTAGAATTGGTTGACAAAGAAGTGGGTGAACGAATAAAAAATTCTGCCAAAAATGAACTTAAGGGGTATGAAGTGCCAACCCAAATTAGAGTTGATTATGGAAAAACTGCTAGTACGGGCGGAGAAATTGTTATTTGGGCAATGTTCAGTGAAAATGGAGAAATTAATTTTGACAATCCCGTAAGATTAGCCGGTGATGCACTTATTGAACCTAAAAAAAGTTCAGAAAAGATAGGTAAAGAAGCTGCGGATAAACTTATTACTGAAATCAAGTCCGGTGTAGCGCTTGACAGGCATTTAGCAGACCAACTAATTCAATTTATGGGTTTATTGTCAGGTTCAGAAATAGAACCGAGAGAAGTTAGTCAACATACTAAAACCAATATCTATGTGGCAGAACTGTTTTTACCAATTACCTTTGAAATGAAAAATGAACTTATTACAGTAAAAGAAAAACCAAAAAATGAGTAAACTTTATAAAACACTATAATGTCAAACAACTAAAATGGAAGAAAAAACTTGTAATTCATGTAAAAAGAAAGTATCTAACGATGCTGGAAGCGTAAAATTTACTTGTCCAAATTGTGAAAAGTATGAACTTGTAAGATGTAGTAACTGCCGAAGTAATGCAGTGAAATACACTTGTCCACAATGCGGATTCGTTGGACCAAACTAATTAAAAAAAAAAGGATATAAGAAAATGAGAAAAGCAATCAGCACCATGCTCACTAAGTTCCGCGTGGCACTGAAGCTTTTCTAATGAGGTAAATAATATGGGAAAAGCTATTATCACATTTAAATTAATGCCCGAGTCTCCTGATGTTGACTTAGCACCAATTAAAGAACAAGCTCTTGCAATTGCACGTGAACACAAATCTATTGGGGAAATGCAAGCTAAAGAAGACCCTATTGCATTCGGATTAACCGCGGTATTAATCCTAGCAATGTACGAAGTTGAAGGTGCAGATTTTGAAAAAATCGCAGAAGAGATGAGTAAAATTGAACAGGTACAAACTTCAGAAGTTGCTAAGATGGATCTGGCAATGGGGTAGTTTAGTTAGTTTTTTATTGTTAGTTTTTTATTATTTCTTTTTTATTATCTTAACAAAATCAACAATTTTTTTCTTACTACGGATGCCCACTGTGGAAAAATGTGTTCTTGTACCTTTCACAACATCTAAAACAATTTCATTTTTGACAGCTTTTAATTTGTGTTTTTTTGCCAAAACGTGCAAGTCATAAAATCCAACAAGGGGTTTAGTACTTTCTTCTGCCAAAAGATCTAGGAACTTTTGTTCTTCAGGGAATTTGTTTTGTTTAGCCATTTTTTTGACCAATTTAGAATCTAATAAATCGCCAACCCACATTGGTCCTGCATAATCATACTTCTTTTTACAATACGAACAAGTGCCAATGTTATATTTTGAAACCTTACTTGCAGAACAACCTGGGCAATAAAGTAGATATTGGTGCTGGTTAAGAATTACATCGCACAGTTCTTTTCCTTTAGAAGCTAAAAAATAAATTCTAAAATAATGATCTTTATGGTATGAAACTATCGGGACAAGTGCCTTTTCAAACTGGACACCTTGCAGTTGCACTTTTCTGATTAGTATCCGTAACCCTATCTCGTGCATCAAATGGCATTTCAAAGATTTAGACCAATATTTTCGTTGCGTAGATTTTGGATATGTGCCAGATAATGCCGCTGTATCTGTTGCGGTTATTGCCAAGATACCTTTACGAGAAATCCTGGCCACTGCAGATGCTAAAAAAGGGTTAGGGGTTCCAAACGGATCCAAATCGATATAATCAAAACCTGCTTGGTTAAGTAAAAACATGTTCGCGTCTTCAGTATGAATTTGAGCAGAGGTTGGGTTTAGTTTGTTTAATTCTAAATTGTCTGTGAACGTTTTTTGAAAATTTTCTTTTTTATCATTAACAAACAACACTTCCATTTTATCTTTTTTTAGTTCTTGGAGAAAACGAATCCCTCTGATACCCGACCCTGCCAAAGGTAAAGTGATTTTCATATTTTTGTTAGTGAGCGAGTTTAGTAAAGTGATAGAGATGTTTCGGTTAGAAACCATCAACGGATTATAAAATACTTCCATCCGAGAATTAACATCTCCTTTCGGAAGTGTAGCTCTGATTTTTGTTGAATGTTCTGTGATGATTTTTGGTTTTTTTACCATTTTGTTATTTAATGATTTGCTTATTTTATCTCCCCTTGCAAATATGCTTGCCGTTTAGTTTCTTCAAACCGTTCAATTGCATACCTTAACATTGTTCTGGGCATGTTTTTATAATTTCTTCGTAAAAATTGTTCTTCAACTTCTTGGTTACGTTTACCAACTTCTCTCAACATCCAACCGACTACTTTATGAATTAGATCGTGTTCATCGTTCAAAAGCATTTGAGAAATCTCCAATGTTTCACCGAACCGGTCCTGTCGGATAAAATGGAAAGTTGAGATGACCGCAATTCTTCGTTCCCAAAGGTTGTTAGAAGTTGCTAATTGCTGTAAAATTATTTTAGTTATGTGTTGTGGTTGATTGTAAAGGTAATCACCGACAACACAGGGGATTGTTACATCAACCAAATCCCAATTGTTGATGTAGTTGGTGTTTTGTAAAAAAATGTCATAGATTTGTTTCTTAATTTCGTTAGTTCCTTTTTGATACTTCTGCACCAGAATTAGTAAAGCACACATTCTAATTTCGTGGTGTTGATTTTGTAGAAGTTGAACAGTTTCAGGTAATGAGATTTTAGAAGCATGTTTCTTGACCACTTGACGAATTTTAGGTACAGTAACACCCAAGAAAATGTCGCCTTCACCATATTGTCCTGGGCCAGTTTTAAAAAATCTTTGCAAAACTTTCTTTTTTTCTGGGTCAGCCAGACGATTTAGTTCCTGAACAATTGTTTCGGTAATATCCATAGTAAAGTAAATAGAAGAAACCTTTTTAAAAACTTTGCAATATAGTTAGAAGTATGGCAATAAGAAAAGTTCTTTTAACAGTGGTAGGTCATGTTGACCACGGAAAAACAAGTTTACTAGATAAAATTAGAAGATCTGTTGTTGCCTCTGGTGAAGCAGGAGCTATTACTCAAGCTATTGGGGTTTCCATTATCCCTATTGAAACTATCAAAAAAATCTGTGGCCCGTTACTAAACGCCATGAAAGATGACATTACTTTACCAGGGTTATTAGCGATTGACACACCTGGTCACGCAGCGTTTACATCTCTTAGAAAACGAGGAGGATCATTAGCAGACATTGCAATTTTAATTGTTGATATTAATGAAGGGTTCAAACCGCAAACGATTGAGTCCATCGAAATTCTTAAAGCTAACAAAGTACCGTTCATTGTTGCTGCTAACAAAATTGATCTTATCCACCATTGGAATTATGATAAAAACAAAAATCTACTTGCTAACATTGGAGAAATGGATGTTCAGTTACAAGGCGAATTCGAAAAAAGAATGTATGAACTGGTTGGGAAATTTAGTGAACACAAATTACAAGCTGAACGGTTTGACAGAATTGAAGATTATACTAAACAATTAGCTATTGTCCCAGTTTCTGCTAAGACTGGACAAGGGATTCCTGAACTATTAATGGTATTAACAGGATTGGCACAAAAGTTTCTAGAAAAAAAGTTAGAAGTTGATGAATCAGGTAATGCCAAAGGCACAATTCTAGAAGTTAAAGAAGAGAAAGGGTTAGGGATAACGCTTGACACCATTATTTACAATGGAGAATTAAAAGTTAATGATACAATCTTGATAGGTAATTTAGGAGAACCAATCATTGCAAAAGTTCGAGCTTTATTAGAACCGAACGAACTAGCAGATATGCGAGAAAAAAAAGGTAAATTCAAAAATGTTAAAGAGGTACATGCTGCTACGGGAGTTAAAATTGCTGCACCAGGATTAGATGGCGCTATGGCAGGGATGCCTTTACGAAGTTGTTCAGGTAGCAAAGATGAAATTGAACAATTGAAAGAAGAAGTTAAAGAAGAAGTTGGCGAAATTATCCAAGAATGTGATGATGAATGTCACGGAGTAATTATCAAAGCTGATACAATCGGTGGTTTGGAAGCGTTACGGAACTTGTTACAAGAGAAAGAAATTCCAATCTCTTCAGCTTCGTTAGGTGACCCAACCAAAAAAGACATTTCTAAACTTGAATCTTTGCATGAGAAAGATCCTTTTAATGGGGTTTTATTAGGGTTCAATCTCAAAGTTCCAACCGAAATTGAAGAGTTAGTAAAAAGTAAAAAATTAACCATTATTACCCATGATGTAATTTACAAAACTATTGAAGATTACGAGGGTTATGTTGAAAATTTGAAAAAGAAAATGGAAATGGAAGAGTTTGGTAAGTTAGTTCGTCCTTGTAAGTTCGCAGTTCTTAAAGGGTACACATTTAGACAAAGTAACCCTGCAATTATAGGTGTAGAAATTGAAATTGGTAGAATTAAAACTGGTGATCCCATCATGGGACTTCACGGAACTCAAATATCTACTGTTAAAAGTATGCAAGAGGGGAAAGAATCCGTCCCGGTAGCAGAACAAGGGAAACAAATCGCGATGAGTTTACCAAGTGTTACAGTTGGTAGACAAGTTACAGAAGGAGATTTCCTTTATACAGATATCCCTGAAGAAGATTTTATCAAACTAAAAAAATTGAAAAAGCACCTTTCCAAAATGGAAATTAGTGTCCTGAAAGAAATTGCTGAAATAAAACGTAAAAGTAACCCGGTTTGGGGAATTTAGAAAAAAATAAGAGAAAAAAAAAAAATTAGTATTTGTTACAACCAATATTTAACAGGTGACAATACACTTCTTCAACAGTTTGTCCTGCAAATTCACCAGTAGTATATACTTCTCTAATTCTTAAACCACATGACAAATCAACAATACTCATCCCGTATTGATTTAGTAAATCATCTAATTGATGATTTTTACCACATTTCTCTTGAAGATTTGAATCTACATGATCACTACCTAAATATTGATCGCCCATATTATTTATTGTATAATCCATTGAATTAATTAGTGAAACAAATATACTATATATATATTTCCCTATTTGAGACAGTAATCACGAATTGGTGTCAACAAGTGAAGATATATTGTCCAAAATGTAATTATCAGTTTACCCATAACCAATAGAAAGACATAAAAAGAATTAATAATTATCTAATTATACTTTTTACTACAAATGGCAGATATTGAAGAAATAAAAGAGATTTTGTTCGAAGCTCGGGAAGAACTCAAGCGGTTAGAGCACATAATTTATGTAAGTTTAAAATATACTCGAACAGTAGATGTAATAATCAATGCACTTAATAGGTTAATTAATATTTATGATCTTCTGGTGGAAGCATTACTTGAAAAAGCCAAACTTGACGACAAATTTATCGGTTCTTTTCCTAAAAGTCCTGCTTTACGAGTAAAAAGAATTAAAGAGTTGTATGAAGATGATAAAAAAATGACCAGGTATCTCGAGTTTTATGTATTTTTGAAACAGGCCCTTAATTTACCGCACACTAGACGAAGAGAGTTTAGACGACATGTAACTTTGGTTGTGCCAATGGAAAAAAGTACCACAGAATTTAACATTGACAACTTAACTAACTGCGAGCGATTCGCCAACAATTTCTTATATTATGTTAAAGAAGTGATTTTAGGTAAGGTCGAAGAAGAATAGAAAACGCCTTGTATAATTTGCTTTTAGACAAATTTAAACACGTTCTTAGAAGAAACATAAAAAGTGAAATAGACTGAACTTTTTGTATTAAGGTAAAGTTGAAGAAGAGTAAATCATCCCAGTAATACCTTCCCAATAAGCACTATTTTTATAAATGTCAAGTTGTTTTCTGTTAGTAAAAAAGATTTAGAGGTTTAAGATGACACGATTTATAGCATTAGTTTCAGGAAAAGGGGGTGTTGGAAAAACTACCACTACCCTTAATTTAGGATTAGCACTTAACAAACTTGGTAAAAAAACATTACTTCTGGATGCCAATTTAGCAACACCAAACTTAGCACTTTTATTAGGGATGGTTAACCCAGAAAATACATTGAACAATTTTTTAGCAAAGAAAAAAGAATTGAGCGAAATAACTTATTTACATGGCAGCGGGATGTCATTAATACCTTCTTCACCATCTTATGCAGACTACCAAAAAACAAACCCGCAAAAGATGAACAAGATTTTTCAGCATCTAGACAACTTAAACGATATTACATTGATTGACGGTCCAAGTGGACTAGGGTACGAAGTTAATCAAATTCTAAAAAACACTGATGAAACCATCGTGGTAGTAAATCCCAATTTAAGTTCTGTAATGGATGCACTGAAAACTATCCACTTAGCAAAAGCTAATAACAACATTATTTTGGGGACCATATTGAATTTAAGTAACGGTGGTCGGAACGAAATGAGTGTGGAAGAGATTGAAGAAATTTTGGGTTATCCTGTTTTGGGAAATATTAAAAATCATCGTAAATTTAGAAAATCTGCCAATAAACAAGCACCATTGATGGAATTATACCCGCGGTCAAGGTTCGCCAAAGAGTATTTACGAATCGCTGAGAAAATCACACCATGAATTTCGAAAACTTGTTCAAGAAAGGTTGGAACGAAAGAGAAGTCAGGCATGCCAAGGGGCATTTGATAGAAGGTCGAAAAACATTATGGGCAGTTTTGGTTACTGTTATCGGTGGGAATTTAATTTGTTCTTTATTGGTGTTTGTATTGTCATTGTTTTTTATTAAATGGGCCGTATATGGGTTTGTTGTGGTGTTGGCGGCGATGATGGGTCATGTGTTCAGTAAGTTATTAGAACATGCTCGGAGAGTGAAGTTTATTGAGCTAGGTGCGGGGTTAGTTGCTTTTGTTAATTTTGTCATGGCGATATTTGTTTCTAATTATGTCAAAGGAATTTATGGTGTTGAATATTATTTAAACCCGTGGTTATTTGGGTTGGTGTTTAGCGTTATATTTATTGTTGGTCGGTTTGTGAAGACGTGATGAATTTATATATGATGAACGCAATAACTTATTTCATTCTTCTTCTAGTTTATCTAATAATTCAACCTACTTTTGATCATATTTACTAAATCCAAACCATTTCTTGCCCAGATCTTTTAGACTTGCACCGAAATGATAAATTGTATTATCGATGATTAAAAAACGATCATGAGACTTTTTGAACTCCTTCAATTCAATTTTCGGATATTGTCCATTATATCTTTTTAGATCTAATTGTAATTGTTTTGTGATTTGTTTAGTATAAATTATTGTTGTTACTGTTTTGTTTCGTTTACTAAAAAGTGTTAAAATTGTATCATCAATATAATTATCTATTAAAATTATTAATTTCTCTGCATTTCTAACTAGATCTGAAACAAAAGTGTAAGCATCAAACACCTGACCATCATAAAAAATGCCTTTTTTTGGTGGGGTTGTTTCTAAAGCGGAAAATACCTCTTTAAATTTAATGTCGTATTCCAAAAGTTTTTGCTCTGTTCTATCTATTCTTTGAAATAATTCGGATCTAAACTTGAGGTGCCATTTTGGCACCTCAAGATTCAAGTACCACATGAGGTCGCGTTTTGCGACCTCATAATACCAAACTCGTCACTATTCAATTGAAACAAAAAGGTTATGTTGTAGATATTTACCATCTCCTAAATACTTTGATAATTTTGAAAGAAATCCTGCATCAATAAACACTAACGTCTTATCCACATATACACATCATAAAAAAATAAAAACATCCAGCAACCTCGTAAAATCACTGAAAACCATTTAAATAATTAAAAAACTTAATATTTTATAAAATTTACTTCAAAAAACTACCCACCAATACCAATCAACACAATACCCACCACGATACCAGCCAACCCAATGTACTTCCATTTGTTCATTTCTTCACCCAAATACCTGACGGAGAAAATGGTTGTCCAGATGTAAGTGGTAGATACTAACGGGTAGATGATACTTAACTGTTCCATCCGTAATGCAAAGATATAACAAATAGTAGAGACCACATAAAAAGGTACCCCTACCCAAAAATAGTTGCTTCTAATAAAGGGGGTAAAAGCGAACTTATCATTACCTTTCTTGATTAACAATGCCCCTACAGCACCTAGGAAAGTTCCGAACAAAACCAAAATTATAGAAGTTACATTAACCATTTTGTACCTCTAATTTTTTAACAATTTTCTCTTCACTAGAACTGTTCAGCCCCAAGACACTTACAGAAACTAAAATTATCCCAACCCCAATGACTTTTAACAAATTGTATGAATCTCCCGGGAACAAAAGTGGTGAGAACATACTTACCCAAACGTAACCAGTGGCTACTATTGGATACAAGATGCTCAGCTCCCCTTTCTTGAACGCTACTAACATTAATGATGCACCAATACCATAAGAAACAAACCCAAACATGAAAGGTAAATTGAATAAAGTAAAAAAATGAGACATGTCAATTCTACCAACACCGTACTTCCACATGATCTGCCCCAACGAAGTAAATAAAGTACAAAAAATCATTAAGTATATCGCGCTTCGTTGAGTTATCATTTTATTTAATCATGTAACAGTTTCTCAATCATCGCTGCGTAAGCAGGACGAGCAACCAATACGCCGAACGAAATACCTACAATAGTTGTAAATGCAAACCCTTTCAGTAACCCAGCACCAGCGAACCATAAAGGTAACATACCTGCACAAGTTGTCAAATAAGCACCCATCACAATAAACATGGCATTCTTAATTTTAACTTTCCAATTAGAAATTGCTTCTCCACGTAAAGTTTCGTCAGTGATAACTATCAAATGGTCTACACCCGTACCAGCGACAATAATGATACCTGCGATCGCGGCCAAGTCTAAGTTCCAACCAACTAAAGCCGCAAACCCTAAAATCATGGCCATCTCTGAAATGATAGTTACAACCATCGGGATAACGATTTTTACTTGTCTGTACCGTAATAAAACTACACTGATAACTGCCAAAATTGCAAATAATCCTACTTGGACCATGTTATCTAAAAACTCTTTCCCTAATGAAGGAGAGATAGTGTCCATTTTCACAATGTCCAATTTGACAGGTAAACTTCCAGTGATGATAATTGTCTGTAACCGTTTCATTTCCTGTAAAGTGTTAGTCACTGCTTCTGGTTGAGAAACACCGGAACCTGAACCGGAAATTTGAATATCTGTTGTTGCCCTACCTTTAAGGTCTGCACCAATTTTTAACCTGTCAACTTCTTGATCATCAAGGAATAAAACTAAATCCTCACTCAAATAACCTTCCGGATTTTCATCGGTGAAAATTTCTAAATTATCAGTTAATCTTGCTTGCCTATTAGCTGCTTCCTGAGTTAAAGTAATCCCAAAAAAGAAACTACATGCGTGACCGTTACTAGTTTTGTAACATCCTTGTTGCGGATTAATCCCTGAACAATCTGCACTACGGCAAACATAAGTTATATCTTTTTTACCACCAAAGAAAACTGTCTCATTACCAATCTTAGCTTCAAACTTTCCTTGATTAGATAATAAATCTTTAACTTCATCTTCTGTGACACCAGCGATTTCGATCAAAATGAAATCATCACCAGCCAAATCTGATGCTGACCGAACAACAACATCGCTTAACCCGTAAACGTTAAGTCGCTCTTTTAAATTTGCAATGGTCAGTTCCATGTCTGCTTCAGAAACTTGTTCTGCCGGTTTCAAAAGTACCCTTGTGCCACCTGCTAAATCAAGTCCTTTCCGTAAATTTGAGGTTGGTGCTTCAGCAATTTTAAACCCTAAATCTACAACTCCTGCTTCATCAAGGTCTTTAGTATATAATGAATAAACTTCTTGGTTAGTTTCCAACCGCACAGTACGGTTAAGTTTCATCCCTTCCAAGATTGCATAATAACTTTCTAAACCGGTAACTTCTTCACCATTAATTGCAGTAATTCTCTCTTTATCTAACAGTGATAACTTTGAAGAAGGGTTCTCAACTCCCGCCAGCGCTGCACTAGAATTTACCGCTACACTTTTGATAGTTACACCATCAGTACCAAAAATTTGTGGTTTTATTGCCACTAAAGAAAATAAAATAAATATTAAAAGTATAATTACTCTCCAATTGATGAACACATTTTTAATTTTTGAATTCATCTTTTACCACCTTTTTCTAAGTAAATCCGCAGTATCCCTACGTTCTGAATCCAGGTCATAAACAAGTCAACTAATAGTCCGATAAACAAAATGATCATAATCTGTTTAACAATTTCACTCTGGACAAAGAATAATGCTACACTGATCGCTACTAAAGTAGTCGCACTCATGGTCAGTCCTGTTTTCATTGCACCATAAACTCGTTCCATGACAGTACCTTCTTTTCTTTTTAGCAATCTACTACTAAGCAAAATGTCAGTATCAACTGAATAACCAATTAACATTAAAAATGCCGCAATACCAGCAGTGCCCAACTTGATTCCAGTTAAATTGAAAATCGCTAAAGTTACTACAATATCCGAGAACGCAGCCAAAATCACTGCTAAACTTGGTACCGCAGTTCTAAAATAAGCGAATACAACTAACCCCATTAACAAAAATGCAATCAATAAAGCAAATAAAGTTTGAATAAAAAAACTACTCCCTAAACTACTCCCCATTACTTCAACATTATAACTTCCTTCAACTAAACTAATTTTCTTTTGTAATACCAAAATCATCGATTCAATTTCACTATTTTCTTGAGCATCAGAATCTATCGCTACACTCACAACTTTTCCAGCAGAAGTTATGGCCCTAACAGAAATGTCTGCTAATTGAAATTTATCTTTCAGATGTGTTTCAAGTTCTTCAATAGAAATCCCTAATTCTTGGTTAATAGTTATTGTGGACCCACCTTTCAAAGTGACGCCTTTATTCATAAAATCCCCAGTCATAACGAACTGAACACCAATTTGTGATAAAGCCAAAATTAAAATAATAAATGGTATCAATAGTAAGGTTTTATATTTTGTTTCGTAGATGTGTTTTGTTTTCTCACCCACTTTATTAAAACTAGATTTGCTGGAATTCATTTTATTATAAAAGTTTAAGCGATGCTATATAAAGATTATTGTTTAAAACAGACCAAATAACCACTTTATCTAGAATCACTTTATTTTTTATATTGGCACCCCGGCTTGCCGAGGTGGGTACTTCGCCAAAAGTACGAAATCCGCCGTGCCCCAATATACAAATATATTATATCCTAGATAAAACCAACCAAAACCTTAATAAAAACTAACCATGAAACTCTTGATATGGCAAAAAAAAATTCAGAACCATCAAAAGATGAACAAATTGGTGTTCATAAAGGATCATTACAAACACTTTCTAAAGAACGAGAAGAATTGTTAAGGATAATTCAAATCGTGGAACAACTTATGCAAATGCATATCAAAGCACTTGATGACTTAGGAGTAGATCTGAAAGCTCAAGCACAAGGCCAAAAAGAAACTAAGAAGTTGAAAGGTAAAAAGGATATAGCAGATATTCTGTAAGCATATCTTCATGACACCATTCATTGATATACGATAGATAGTGGTAAATTAACCATAGAAAAAAATAAGAAAAAAAAACTTTAGTTTTTAGTGAACAATAGCCCTAACAAAAACAAGATTACCGCTAAGAAGATAATTATCCCAGCCACTAACCAAGCAATTTGTCTTACTTCGTTCCAACTTGTTCCATTATCAGTTACGCCACCAACATTATCGCCTGGCATGTTTAATGTATCAACAATAACTGCTGGATCTTCTACTTCTGGATAAGGTGTGTGATTAAACAAATTGTTTGCAGAAGAGTCTGCGTTACTTGAAGAACTATCAGTGTCAAAAATGTCATTGATTTTTTCTCTTAATTTTTCAACATCATCTTCTAAATCTTCAAAATCTTCAACCAAATCTTCATCAATTGGATCTACTTTCTCTAAATCATCAATTTCATCTTCAATGTTATTATCAAGATCTTTCAAGTCGTCATCTAATTCATCTAACTTGTCTTCATATTTCTCAATGTCATCTTCATCATTATCATCGACGGCATTTTCATACTTCTTTTTGTAGTAATCGTAGTCATCATCATACTCTTGATATTTATCTTTCAAAGTGTCGTAAGTTGTTTCCGGTGTATCTGGTGTGTCCGGCGTATTCCCATCAGCATCACAAGTGTTTGTTTCGCTTAAATTAAAACCGGTATTGCAAGTAATGGCACATTCTGGAAATTCACTAACAGCACCATTTTCAACAGTTGCTGGATCACATGCTTCTGGTTCTTCTACTTCACAAGCGTTACCAACACCATCATTATCAGAATCTAATTGGTCTGCATTGAATATTAATGGGCAATTATCCACATCATTTAAAATACCATCATTATCGGAATCAAAATCACAAACATCACCTTGACCATCTTCATCAGCATTTTCTTGTTCTGGATTTGCGGTTAACATACAATTATCGCAAACATTACCAACACCATCATTATCAAAATCTGCTTGGTTTTCGTTAGCTGTTTCAACACAATTATCACAAGCGTTACCAACACCATCATTATCAGAATCTAATTGGGCAGGGTTATAAACTTCACAATTATCTGTTTCTACATCAATACCATCATGATCTGCATCATGCAATTCTAAAAATTGAACAATTTTATCATAGTTATAGGTGTTTGAACCTTCTGTTTCATTGTCACCAATTAATATTTTAAAACTATAAATTAAATCTTCTAACTGTAATTCATCAGCTAAAGTTAAATATGCATTTAAAATATTTATTTCTTCGTTTAAAGAAATTTCTAAATCATATAAACCATTAAGAACATCTTCTGTTGCACCAAGATTATCATATTCTGCAAACAAAAGTATAAATTCTTGATTTAATAATTCACTAGATATTTGTAATTCTCCTAATTGATTATTCAATATAGCTTCTTGCTCAGCATCAGCTAAAACAAAAGAACCCATTGAAACTAATATTACCAAAACAACAAATAAAGACTGTATTTTTTTTGTTATCATTATTATTTTCCTCCAAATTTGGACTTTACCACTCCTTAGTAGGAGTTCTTTTATAAATATTTCGTGATAATTTACTTGAAAGTAACAACCTAACCAAAACATTTAAATAAGAACACCATTAGATAGTGATAAAACAAATCAAATTACAAAGGTGAAACAAAAAAAATGACAAATTATTTCAAAAAGATATTAACATCCGGATTAATTGCCGGAGCAATCGCTTTAACCTCCGCTTGTGGTAGCGATAATGATGGGCCATTTATATCTCAAGATACTTATGTCTCTGATGCATATGTAAGCCAAGATACTTTCGCAGACACAAACATTGATAATCTTGCTGATGTTTTTGAACAACTAAATACAAAACAAGAGGTTAATGA
>CAYXEO010000001.1:61241-100525 GCA_964464055.1 uncultured Methanosarcinales archaeon
AGATGCAAATGTAGAAGATTCATATATTGGAGCAGAGGTTAATGAAGATGCAAATGTAGAAGATTCATATATTGGAGCAGAGGTTAATGAAGATGCAAATTCTGATGTAGAAGAAGAATTAATTTGTAATAATCTTAATGAAGTACCTTATTGTTTAGGGGAAGAATATAATACCTTAGTTTCTAGTGGATTAGAAGTTAACAAAGCATTAGATTTAGGATATGCAGGAGTAACAACCAATCAAGATACAGAAAATCCAAATATAATTTCAGGTAGTCCTTGTTCATTACCAAATTATTTTGATCAAACTTGTGTTGAATGGGCTACTTCAAATCCAGCAGGATTATCCAGTGTTAAATTGACTGGCCAAGATACAATTGAAATTAAAGGTAATTTATTAGAAAGAATAACTGCTTTAACAAAATTAGTTAATGGTGAAGTTCAAGGTACTGAATGTATCATAACTGGAACAGACCCTAACACAGCCGAAGTTCTTTGTAATGAACAACCTGACGAAGAATAGTTTTTCTTCTTTTTTATCTTTTTTATTGTTTTTAATATAGAATTTAATTCCATAAATCTTTATATAAAATATACTTTCCAAACATAAAAAATGAATACACAACTTTCACCACAGAATGTACTTTCTAACGTTAACGAAGCCCGGCTAGAACAATTGCTAGAAATAGTTAAACGAACAGAAATGAAAAAAGAATTCTTACAACCAAACAAAAAATTATTAGTAATTGAAAGAAACCCAGAATATCTTAATAAAATAATCATTACCGAGCTACTTCCTCTATTCCCGTTCGGGTGCGAAAAAACTACTTATGATATTAAACCAACTCTTCCGCACCATAATGAATTAAGAATGGGGTTAATTACCAAATATAATTGTAACCATGAAAAGAAAAATAAACAACGAGAATTATTTGCACCAGAGCAAAAAATAACCACATCAAATGGAAACATCAGACCAATAAAACTAATTTCACGGACCAAAGGGCCAGATAGTTCTGTTGAAAAAATTGCCAGAGTTAAAGGACAAAATGAAAATATTGAAAGTGAAGAATATCTTGGACAATTAGCAGTGGGTGATTTTTATGGGATGACTATCATCACCGAAAATAAAGATATTTGTTACAAATTAAAAGATAAAATTTCTACCATCTCATCATTTATAATTAAAGACGAAATTGATTATTTCAAAAAACCTAAAGAATCTGGGTACCAATCCATCCACCAATATGTCCGTTGGGAAAATGGAATCCCGGAATTGAACCAATTACAAATTGAACTCCATTACGATACTAAAATTAGTCATTTTAGAAATAATGTTGGAGATGATCAGAATTCTACTAGAGGTCATGCCCATTATGGTGGAGAGAAAGTTAAAAAAGAACATAGTTTAGAAGGATTACAAGTGGTGGTTGTTGATCATAATACTAACCCACAAGACACAAATCAGTTCCCATTCACCCATCAACATGTTGACATTTCAAATTATGTAACGGGTTCCGTTCAATATGATTTATTGAGAATGAAAAACCAACCATCATAGAATGACTTCGCCACGATGTATTTTTGGTAAAAAATTAAGAATTTTCCCTTCTTTATATTTAGCTGCGCCTAATACGTCCTTTTGATATCGCAAAATCACAAACTTACTTTCTTCGCCCAAATCTTTTACTAAATCTTGCCCTTGAAAATATGTTTTAACTTCATCAAACTCTAAGTTTACCAAATTTTCCACCTTACCTTTATTTTCTTGGACAAGTAACTGAGCACCTTCTTTACTTAACCGAACTTGTTTATTTTTATATTCAGCAAAATAAAGTCCAATCCTGTCTATCCTCAATTTATTCAAATCAAGTTTTGCTAAATCTTTGTTAACCACAAAAAGTCGATTTTTTTCATTTAATAAAAAAGCATAATCTCTTTGTAAAAAAACGCCAAAATCATCTTGAACTATCTGTTTAACCTTTTTCACATCCCGGGAATTTAATATTTTTAATTTCTGCATAGTACTCCTAGAACCTATTCAACATCTTCAATTTTAATAATCTGTGCTGGACAAGCATCAGCGGCTTCTTGGTTCTGTGCCTTAGCATCTTCGGTACCAATTATTAGTTCCCATTGCTCACCATCTTGTTTACTTCCTTTCAAATTAGCCATACCCTCTTCATCCATCTCCCAAAAATTAGGACAAATTGCTGCACAAGCACCACAACTGATACAATCATTTTTATAATGTATAATTTTGTATTTTGCCATTTTTTAATTTCACTCCCTACAATATTTTGAACATATTAATAGAAGTTGCAAAATATAACTGGTTTATATTTGTTTTGTTTTAAAAAACTGCATAAACACATACCAAAAAGCTTATATAACTTAATTAGTTTATTTGTATCATGAAAAGAGGTGTAATTAGTAAGTTTGCTAGAATTTTTGTAATTTTAATTTCATTATTTTTATTAACTTCTTGTGGTGGAAAAGTACCTGCTGGTGAAACACCAATGGAAACTGCAGCAGCATACCAAGCAGTTCAAGTAGGAAGCCAAGGTGTTGAAGTTTCCCTTTTACCAAATTACCCACCTCCTTTAGTTTATGATCAGAACGAATTAATTGCTTTAGTTGAAGTTCGTAATAAAGGAAATTATGAATTACAAGCACAAGATTGTTTTGTTCAAATCACCGGATTTGACCCTAATATGATTACGGGAGGATTTGGATATCCAAAATCTTGTTCTGAAGGATATAGTACATTAGAAGGGAAAACAGTATATAATTTACAAGGTGGAAATAACCAATTAGAATTTAAATCACCACAAATAATTTTGGATCAAAAAGTTTTCGATTTTAATTTAATGTTAAATGTGGTCTCTTGTTACTATTACCAAACTACCGCAGCACCATCAGTTTGTATTGACCCTTTATTTTACCAAGTCACTTCTGAACAAAAAAATTGTATCCCACATAATGTTGGCACTAGTGGAGGTCAAGGGGGACCTGTTGGAGTAACTAGTGTAGGAGTAAATATGATGGGTGGTAAGGCTATGTTTGAAATTAATATTGCCAATTTAGGTACTGGACAAGTATTATCACCTTATACAGATTTACGGCAATGTGGAGATACATCTTTAGATTATACAGATATGGATAAAGTAGGATATCATGTTAAATTAAGCGGAGGAAGTATGTTAGATTGTAAACCGCGTGATAATTTTGTAAGATTAAGTAATGGCCACGGGAAAATTGTTTGTAAAGCAAATGTACCAAAAACGACAGCTCATGAAACTCCATTAATAATTGATTTAGATTATAGTTATATCCAATCTTATACACGACCATTAAAAATTGTTAAAACCCCTCAGTAAAGGGGTAACCTTTAAATATCTCTAATTTATTCTTTTAATATAGAATTAAAAAATACTATTAACTAATTAGTATATTAAAGAGGTCCAAAAAATGAAAAAGATGAATTATTTACTTATCGTAACTTTAATTGCAAGTTTACTTCTACTAACATCTTGTGAAGAAAAACAACAACAAACTGTTTCTGCAGGAGCATTTATTGGAGGTACAACTGGGGCAGAAGTAACTTTTGAACCAATTAGTGTTATGGAAGAAGGAATATATACAATTTATGATTCGGAAGATTTCCCATTAGAATTTATTTTAAAAAATAAAGGTGAAGAAAATATTATGCCTGGAACTGCAACATTACGGTTAATGGGGCCTGCACAGGAGGATTTTGCAAACATTCCAAGTTGGGAATTAAGTAACACAATGGAAATAGAAATAATTTCTGAATTCAACCCAACTGGGGGCGAAGAAATTATCTCTTTTACACCAAACAACTATGCCACTTATACACCTGATGTAACAGGTTACATGGACATCAACTGGAACATGGAATATTGGTATGATTATAAAACACATTTAATTATTAATGACGTTTGTTTCAAAGGTGACCCAACAAATGACAAAGTATGTAATATCCAAGAAACAAAAGTGTATTCTGTTTCCGGTGCACCAATCACTGTTACTGCAGTTTCCGAGGATACAGGTGGTAAAGGGATTGTTTTATTAAGAATCAACATTCAAAATGCAGGATCTGGAGAATCAACAATTATTGGACAAGAATTTGACGACAGGTTTGACCAAATCGCCTATTCTGTTGACGAACCAGACAAGTGGGAATGTAAATCTGGTGGCAGAGAAAATGAAGCTCGTTTAATTGAAGGTAATGCAGAAATTATTTGCCGTTTAAAAAAACCATTAGGAGAAGATGAAGTATATGAAAGAGGCGTTGAACTAACTCTAGAATATGTTTATAGAGAACTTATCCAAGAGAAACTAAGGGTTAAAGAAAGTATCAAATAGCTTTTTATTTCTTTTTTATTATTTCTTATATTCTGTTAAAATGATATTATTAAAAAAAATCCCACGGAGCAAGCTGTGAGGTATATGTCCCAAGAGGTAATTAATTACATTCTTTGTAATAACACCCATTTGGACAATTTTTGAATTTCATCTTTTGAGAACCACAAACAGAATCATACCATAAATCTCCATCTTTACACACTATTTCAAAAGGTAAACATCTGTTACCAGGTCCAATATCAATACACGAATAATTACCTGAACATTCATCATCATGAGAACAAACTTGGATTATTGGTGCACAAAAATAGTCATAATCATCAGTAACAAAAAAACTGCCTTTATCACATTGCCATTTCCCCTCACAATCCCCATTATCATTACAAGGTTGACAATAAGACTCATGTGTGCCATCCACATCATTCACACATTCTGCATCTTCACAGACTTTATATTGTGAGACACAATTTTGAACCATATCTCCAACATTACCACAACTATCCACCCAACAAACATTTTCACTATTTTCACAACAAGAACGATGATCGAAAGATTTACATTCTACTTCCTCTCCAACACAATATCCGTTTTGACACGATTCATCGTAATTACATTTCTCTACCATGCCTTCCAAATAACCACAACTATCTTCCCAATAAGAATCTCCACCTTCACAAACTCTTAAATAATGAGATATGCATTCTGGATTATTATTATTATTATTATTATTATTATCATTATTGTAACTATTCCCATCATTTACACAACTTCCCTCCACACAAATACGATCTCCTTTATAATCATAATCTGAACTGCATTCAGAACCATTATCAACTTCACCACAAGCAGAAAATGCTAAAGTTCCAGCGGTTGCTAAAATCATTAGTTTGTTAGTAAGCCCATTACGGATTTTTTGTAAGAAAGTTTGTTTAATTTTAGTTTCAAGTGCCATACAAATAAATATGAGACCAAACTATAAAAATATTATGTTGCTACAACCATTAAAACTGCCACCATAATATCCACACGGACCGAAGAGGGAGTATGGATGTTATTTCATTAATCCAACAAGAACGACAAAAGCCAGGAAACTCTCTAACTGCACATATTCGTCACTACCTTCAACCATCCGAAACTCAACTTCACCACATTTACTTACTAACCGCACTTTTTTCTTGTCATCTAATTCCAAGTTCCACAATTCTTTTTGAATTTGTTTAATCACGTCAAGTCCAGAAAGACCAAAATTAAGCATGAGATCTAGTAACTTTTTTCTTGCATCTATGAAACTACCTTTGGCAGCCAAATCAAGAACCTCTTTAACTTCTTTCGGTTTTGCTACAGAAGCCATAGAATAAATTAGTTCGGTACTAATCTCTTTACCCATCACAGCACAACTTTGCATGATATTTTTTAATCTCCGACAATCACCACCAGTGACTTCCGCCAAAGCAGTTCGTGCTTCAAGTCCTATCGTTAACCCTTCTTTTGCAGATACTTCTGCAATTACTTCTTCCATTTCTTCGTTACTTAAAGGTTTGAATCTAAAAACGGCACATCTACTCTGAATTGGATCAATGATTTTACTAGAATAATTACAACTTAACACGAACCGGCACGTTTTAGTATAATTTTCCATTGTCCGTCTTAATGCTTGTTGTGCTTCCCTGGTCAAAGCATCACTTTCGTCCAAATAAATCAATTTGAAAGGCACGTTACCTAACGCTTTTGTCCGAGCAAAATCTTTTACCTTGACCCTAATTACATCGATACCTCTTTCATCAGAAGCATTTAATTCGAGTGTGTTTTGTCTCCAATTTTCGCCAAATAACTGTTTAGCAATTACCAGTGAAAGAGTTGTATTATGCAACACAAAAGGCCCATACCCGCCGACAAAATTATGCGTTTCTTTAACATTTAAATCATAAACTTCTTCACCTTTGATTTTTTCAACAGATTTAACTTTATCCCAAAATATGTCTGCAGTAGATAAATATTGTAATAACTCTAAACTTTCCATTAACTCTTCATTAAAAACACGAGTTTCAACCACTTTTTTAATTGATTGAGTTAAAAAATTTATTTTTTTAATAGTTTGTAAAGACATACCTGCACCAGTCAAACAATTATTGATACTTCCCGAAGTTTCATTAATATTTTCAGAAAATTCATTAACAACACTAGCAAGTTCAACATAAGAGATGTTAAGACTTTGTAATGCATTAACTAATTTAGGCCTTATTATTGTTGTTTGTGTTAATTGAGCGTATAACTCTTCTGAACCATTATGTTTTAACTGTTTCATTGACTTGACAACCTTTAATACATTAGTTAGATTTGGTTCTCTTTTTTGATTATGATAATCATTTATACGATTGGACCTAATCTCAGAAATATTTCCAATCTTTTTCCTCAACTTTGAATCTCCTAACTCTTTAAACAAATTATCTAAAGGTTCATTTATATCATAATTAACAGAATCACATAATGCAATTGTTTCTAATGCCAAATTTATCCTTTTTTTAGCCAAAATACATATTTGTGAGTAAATTTGTTGAACTTTTACTCTACTTGCTTTTTCCCTTTCAAAAACATAACTTGTAGAATATTTATCACCAATCTCTTGCTGTTGAATTCCTAAATAATTTAAAATCACGTTTGTATGTTTTAAATTAAAATCCATCAAATCAATGTTTGAATTTGAAATTCTTTGACTTTCTTTTAAATTTATTTTTTTAATGCAGGGTTGAACAAAATTGCTAAATTTTTTTAAATTATCTCTATTGTGAATAATTAAATAACTTTGATTTTTTCTTCTTTTAATTCTAGCATGAATCCCTAACCTTAATAATAAATAATCCAACCCATTAATGAATTTTTCACTAGAACTAGAGATTTCCATTTTCCCATTACTAAAACAACCATCAGATTCATAAAAACCACGGATAAAAGAGGAAACGTTTTCATCTTCAGCAGTAAATAAAGCTGTTGGGATCATAAGCTTGTCCGATTTTTTCTTTCCCACTGGAATATTATAAAAATGTTCTAAAATGGCAGTAATCACTCTAGAATGCATTATTTCTAAATAAGGCACACCCAATCGAATGTTCTCTTGCCAATGTAAATTTGTTCCGAAAACTTGTTCAGTTAATTCTTTGAACCGTAATCTCAAACGGTCATTTTTATTATAAAATCTTATTGAAGAATTTCTAACATGCCCATCACCAAAAACTAAGCCTAACCATTCATAAAATTCAGGTGAAGTTTTTTCAAAGAAAGAAATATTTGTTTTTGATTTTCTATTGTTGTTACGATATATTATTTCTTTAATTAAAGAATTATCTTTAACTAAACTACATGGTACTTCATCTGTCAAAAACAATTTATTTTTTAAAGAAAAAATTTTACTTTTATTCCCTAAACCTATTAAAATACGTTCTTTAACCATTTCAGAAGTTGCCCAATTAATACATTTTATTTTTTCGTTTAATAATTCAGCGATTTGTTTATTTGTTCCTTGTCCATTTTTTTCTAAATAAACAAGAACTTTTTTCTTTAATCCAGACTGTAATTTGGAAACAGGAACAAGGATTTTAGAACTCAATTTTGCCCAAAAACAAGGATGCTTTTCCCATTTTAATAGTTCTTCTTTTATTTGTGGTTTAATTTTTAAAGGAGTTGCTAATAAATCGTCCTTGTTTACCTTATATGCTTCTGTCCAAGTTGGCACACCATCTTTTAAAATTAAGAAAGGATGTTCAGGAGTTACCTTTACATTACTTCCAGAAATAGAATTTAAATGGATTAAAGACTCCGATTTATTTTTATAAAAATATGCCACTTCACCAGACTTAAACTCTCCTTGAGGCCCCAAAGTCATAACGTGTTTAATTTTTTTAGAATAACAATCTTTAATTGTTTTAACTTCCCCTGTACCAAGCATAATTGGGGTATCGCCCGTTATACATTTCCCAATCCCAGCCGGGCCACTAAAAAGAAGGTGCGGCATACTACCTGATTTAACAAACGCTTTAACTTTTTCCACGATTTCTTTCTGACCTTTAACTTCATCAAAAGTTTGTGGCCGATACTTTTCTGTCCAAATTGAAGATGACATATAAATTACTTTCACCCCATATTATATAAAATTATGTGTAAATGAGAATGATATTAATGTAGCTCATTAAAAAGATAATAAAACCATATCTTGTAACCACAAAACCACTTCGGTAAAAGAAATGCCAAACACGAAAACAAGAAACAAAACCGCCAATAAAGCATAAAATGCTAACCTTAGAAACATTGTCAACATTTTACCAACTGACAACATTATAATTACAACGATAATCAGCCCCACTAACGAAAATAAATCCATAATAAGAAAAAAAGAAAGGTTATATTTAATTATTTCCCTATAGGAGTACTATTAATACCAAAACCCTCTACTTTTCCAAATGAATTGTCTGTGTGGGGAACGGAATGCCAATCTTAGACTTGTTCAATGCATCATAAATTTTCTCTGTCGCTTCCAATTTCTTAGTATAAGCGTCACTCCAATTATCAACCCAAAAATAAGCTTTAAACTTAAGTGCAAAATCGCCCATTTCTAAGAAATGTACTGCAGGGGAAGGATCTTTAGACACATCTTTCATAGATTTAATTGTTTTAATAACTACTTTTTGTACATTTTTAACATCACTACCATACTCTGTACATACATCAACACCAACCCTGGTTTTTGCTGTTGGCTGAGTATAATTTTGGATTTGTGAATTTGCCAAATTACCATTAGGAACCAAAATAATTTCATTATCATAAGTTCTTATTTTAGTACTTCTTAGACCAATGTTGTACACTTCACCAATTTGCCCAGATTCAATTTTAATTTTGTCACCGATTCTAAACGTTTTGTCCACAATCAAAGAAACACCACCAAAAACATTCTTTAACGAATCTTGTAAAGCTAATCCTAAGACCATACCGGTGATCCCTACCCCTGCTAAATAAGGAGTTATATCAACTTTCCAGATGTCCAATGTCCACATAAAAGCAATAATGACAAAAACCACTTTGATGGTTCTATGTACCATCGGGATTAAAATACTATCAATTTTTGTTTTCGTTTTTTTAGCAAACGTTTTACCCCACACTTCGACAGAAATTTCTACTATCCGATCAAGAATAACTACAAAAGTAATGGCCATGATTGTGGCAATAATATTACTAACGTTACCATTAATGTCCAAATTAAGTAAAGATAACTTTAACCCATACGCTAAAATTAAGTAAAACGCTGGCCGTTCAGTCTTAGCAAAAATTAAATCATCAAATTCTGTTTCAGTTTTGGCAGCAAACTTCATTAAATACCTGTTAAAAATAAATAGTACCAATTTTGCTAAAATAGCAAATAAAAGTAAAATCAATACAGAAACCACATATTGATTTTGTAAATAAACCCCGATTGTTTCACCAAAAGGGATTTTGTTTAATAAATTGAACATCATTTCTTTCATTTTTTTCACCATTCATATTATCTTATGACTATTTTTTCTTACTTTTCTTTCTTAATTCAGATTTTTTCGATTTTGTGACTTTCTTTACTTTCCCAAACCCACCACGGGCCACTTTTCGTTCTAAAAAATATACTTTAACAGAACTTAAAATTATTGTGCCTGTTATCGTCACATAAGCAATTTTAACAATAAATTCGGCGTTTGGAATACCTGCCTGTAATGCCAACTGCGCAATCGCTGCTGCTGCTAATCCCCGGGCAAAAATTGAATTCACCAAAAATTTGTCCCGCGGATCCATTTTTTTAGTTAACACAAACGAAGCAGTTCTTGTCCACATTAATACGAATGATAACAATACCCCAACAGTTATTGCTCGCCAATCAGAGATGTCTAATAAAACACCGATGTAAACAAAGAAAAATGTTTTCAAGAAAAACGAAATTTGATGGTAAAAATATTCTTCAGAGGGTGTAGTCACCGAAACACCCAGTTCTCCTTTAAGCGCCTGTTTTTTCTCTTTCGCTTTATGTGAAAGGATACCTCTTATAATAGAAGATAGTTGTTTAGAATTTTTCAACATCAGTCCGAAAAATAACGCTGCAATTGCCCCATTACCACCCAAGAATTCTGTCAAAACATAGATTAGAAGTAAGTATGCTATCGCAATCATATAATTGTGTTCTTTGAAAACACGCAAAATTAAAATAATCCAAATAATTCCACCCAAAAGACCAATTAGACCGGCAATAGCGAACAAAGAAGTTATCTGCATAAAAATTTCTCTTACACCCACCCCACCTAACTCGAATACCACTAATACCGTCAAAGAAGCAACAATACAAAAAACATCAGTTAAAGCAGATTCAAGAGTTAAAAGAGAATAAATTTTTTGTTTAATATCTATTTGTTTCAATATGGGAATTACAAATGAAGAAGAAACACCCCCTAATAAAAATCCTGTTAATAAAGAAGTTAAAAACGAAATGCCCCCTAAAAAATAACCAATGCCCCAAACTACCAAAGTGACTATTGCCGCAGAGATGAAGAAATTGTATAATGTTAATGTGAAACTATGCGAAAATTCTCTTATTAAAGAAGTTAACTTAATGTTAAACGCACCATCGAACAACAAGAACACTAATGTGAACGTGGTAAACACTGGAGCAATACCTGCCAAACTTGTTGGTGAAACATAATTTAAAGCAAACGGTCCCAAAATAAACCCTAGTGTGATCAAAAATAATACATCGGGAATACCAAACCTTCTAAATATAAATTCTGCAAAAAATCCGAAAAATAAGATTAAACTTACCGCCAATAAAGTTAATGTTACCAATTCCATCTAAATCTACCTCTTTATAATACGGAATTAGTTTAGGTATATAAAAGTTTGTTTAGAACAACAAAATACAAAAAAGTTAATAAGTACACTTACCCAGCAATAAAAACGAAATTTTCTAACTCTTCAAATTCACCTTTAATAAATTGGTAAGTCATCAAATTGTACACGTGTTTTTCAAGATTTATTTTTGCCATTAGAAATTAAAAAAAAAAAAAATTATTCTTCTCCCTCCTCAGAAGTGTTCCCGGTAGGGATTGCGCTTTTTGCAATAATGATTATGTCACCAACAGCTTTTACCAACTGATGCGGTACAATAACACCTTTAGCACTACCTAATACTTTACTCAAAAAAGAATTTTTTGTTGATTTAATTTTCCATCCAGAAACTTTGTTACCTTGAACAATAGCATCTTCGATGTCTCCGAAATAATCCCCTACGTCAGTAAACACTTTGGTATCGTAAGTTTCAGATACTTTTTTCATTTTTAGCATAATATAACCACCTCACTAGTTGAAACGAATTAATTCACTTAACTTTAAATAGTTTTCTATATTTTACTTCTACTAAAATGGACCAAATTACGCTTATCGGCACCTCACATATTTCTAAAGAGAGTGTCAATGAAATTACTACTTTTATCAATGAAAATAAACCAGATATTGTGGCATTAGAACTTGATTTACAACGTGCTAACTCTCTGCTCCACGAACAAAAAAATAAAGTTAACATTTTACTACTAAGACAAATCGGTGCCAAAGGGTATGTTTTTGCCAAAATTGGACAAATGGTACAACAGAAATTAGGCAAAATGATAGGTATTAAACCTGGATCAGAAATGAAAACTGCGCTTAAACTGGCACAAAAAAACAAGTTACAAATTGCTCTTATTGACCAACCAATCCAAATCACGCTCAGAAATTTCTCTAAAACACTTACTTGGAAAGAAAAATTCAGATTTATTAGTGACATTTTCAGAGGACTTTTTTTTCCGAAACGTGTCGTGGCCGAAATGGGGATGCAAAACTTTGACCTTTCCAAAGTGCCTAAAAATGAAATTATTGAGAAACTTATCGGACAACTAAAAAAAAGATACCCAAATATCCATAAAAGTCTAGTTGCTGATCGAAACAAGTATATGGTTAAACAACTAATTAAAATTAGAAAAAGTCATCCAGAGAATGAAATTGTGGCTATTGTCGGTGCTGGACATAAGAAAGAAATGCAACGAATATTAGATAGGGCCGATTTTGTTAAAAAAAAGTAAAAATCTTTATATAAACCCCTTCTTTATGACCACATAGGTAGTGGTAGTAAATAGCAGAAGGTACATTTGTGCCTAGGAAAGTCCGTCCACCACGAAAGACCACTCGCTTAGCGAGAAGGAGAAATCCCTTGGCCCTGGCTCAGAAACGAAACGTCCTGTGGAATGGGATGATATGGCGAAGTTTGAAGTGATTCAAATGAGTTAACCCTTTGACGTCTCTACAGGGAACGATGAAACGGTGAAACCTGGTCGGTGCAAGTCAGTATGACGCTTAGTAGAATGCTATAACAAACCGTCAGAATTAGATTCTGGGTTTGACAAAAGACGGCTTATTCTGCCCTACCTAACTTTTTAATAACACAAAAACCTTATAAAACAAAACGGAATTAAATAAACAAAATGGCAAAAGACAATAAAATTAGAATGCCTTCTGGTCAAGGAGGACTTACCAGATACTTTGACGAATCAAGTTCAAAAATAGAGTTTTCACCAGGTGCAATTGTAGTTCTCTGTGTGGTTGTAATGGTGATTGTGATCATGTTACACTATTTCGGTGGAATGTGGTTCAACTAAATAAGAGGTTACAAAAATGATACCAGGAATGAACCCTAGAAAAGTACAACAGATGATGAAACAAATGGGCATCCAACAAGTTGATGTGCCAGCTACTGAAGTAATTATCAAAACTGCCGAAAAAAATATTATTATTACTAACCCTTCTGTACAACGAGTTAACATGATGGGTCAAGAGAATTTTCAAATTTCTGGTGAAATTCATGAACAAGAAATTTCTACCACACCCGACATTAATGAAGATGATGTGAAAACTGTCATGGACCAGACAGGGAAATCGGAAGAAATTGTCAAAAAAGCTATTGAAGATGCAAATGGAGATTTGGCAGAAGCAATCATGGATTTAGCACAACAAGAATAAAATGAGACCCCCGCAACTGATTTTACATGATCCAAATAGTAGTTTAGAAAATCGTGTTTATAATGTACAATTAAGTAATAACCGACGCATAAAAGTGCATGTTTGGCAAGATATAATTGAAAAAGTTGAAAATAATAAACAAATTTTTCAAGAAGTGTTACAAGTAAATTGCCCAGAATTGAAGTTCATGAAAACTTACCACATTAATGTTAACACTTATTACCCCCATATGACACTGGAACAAAAAATGGAACGTGCAACAATAGAATATGGTGGCACCATTGACGACATGTATTCTTGTGGATGTTAATTTACTATATATAGCACCACTATCAATTCCTTAAAACAAATTCTAAAATAACATAATAAGTGAGGTTTATTTAAAACCATACATTCTATTAACTTTAAATTATTCAATACCAAACTTAATATGTTTGACGACATGTATTCTTGTGGATGTTAAAAAAAACATGCAATTTCCCCCATATATTTTTATATTTCAACTTCTTTCTACCTAATATGTCTGCTTTAACAAACCCTTTCTTAATCATGGACCAAGCGTTACAACAATACAATATTGCCCAACATCTTCTAAAAGTTACTTTCCCCCTTATCAAAGACCCTAAACTACTTATCGGAATAAACCAAAACATTTTTTCAAGTATGAACTTAGTCACAGACTCAATTCTGTTAAGTGAACGACAATTAGGAGTCATCCCAGTATACTCAAAAACATTCCCAGGTAAATTTAACACATTCCAACTTAAATCTGTTAAAAGAAACAAAATCCCTATTAAAATAACCAAATTGGTCCAAGAACTTTACGAACTTTTAGAAGAACACAAAAAAAGTCCCATCGAATTTAAACGAGGAAAACAATATATCATCTGTGACAATAAATATAAAATGAACATCTTATCTCCAAAAATTATTAAAAGAAATTTAGAACTTGCCAATGAATTTATTAGTTTGGGAGAAAAAATAATTAACAATAATAACAAAATTAAAAAAAAGCAGTAACTAGAAGATCACACAAAAAAAGAAATATTTATAACAAAAAACCAATTACTACTTCTTATGGGAATTATAGATAAAGTAATGTTCTGGAAACATGATGACGATTTAGATTTTGATAAAATTGCTGACAAAGAAATGGACGGAAGTTTTGACACACCAGATCCTACAACGGATTTGAATTCACAACAGAAAGATGGTTTAGGACTGAACGAAAAATCAATGTTTAATGATACAGCTGACCCACTTGCACAACCAGCAACAACACTGCAACAACCAATGACTCAAACCCCAATGGCACCAAGTGTTCAACCCACAAATAATGGAGACATCTCTCAACATTTAGCTTTAATTAATAGCAAATTGGATACTGTGAAAGTTATCCTGAACAATCTTGATCAACGGATGGCCAATTTAGAAAAAAATTCGGGTGTAGAAAAGAAAGAAAGGTTGTGGTGAGTTATTTTTGACCATGAAAAAAAAGATTATTCTCAGTTTGGTTACAGTATTTGTTTTATTAGACCAAATTAGTAAATTTTTGATAATTAAATATAGTCCAAATATAGATTTAAAACTCTTCACCATCATTTCCGTTAGAAATACAGGCGCAGGGTTTGGAATCTTGCAAGGGCAAACATTTTATTTAGGACTTATTTCTCTCGCTGTCACAGGGGGACTTATTTACTATTACCCGAAAATCCCAAAAGACAAATGGACACAAATATTTTATACACTTTTTCTCGGAGGAACTATCGGAAACATGTTAGATCGGTTTTTTCGCGGTTATGTGATAGATTTTATAAACTTCTCTTGGTGGCCAGCTTTTAACATTGCAGATTCTTGTTTAACTATTGCGGTGACAGGATTTATCATCCATCAAATTGTTATAGAAATTAAAAGTAAGAAAAAGCAAAAATAATAAGAAATATCAAAAAAAACTATTTCACACAAGCATGCGCTTTATACCCTTGTTCCCAAGCATCTTCTTTAGATTTGAACCAGTTCCGTCGGGCAGGTTTAATTTTCTTTGCCCATTCGCATTTTGGTTCATGGTAAAGGTTACTATTTTTACTTGCTAAATATTTTCCAGGGGAATGTTTCGTTTTAACAGCTTTCTTAACAGGTTTCTTGGCCACTTTTTTTGTTACTGTTGTGACGGGTTTTATTGCTTTTGGTTTATCTACTTTTTCTATTGGTCCATTTTTTTCTACAACATCTTCATACTTAACATCCTTAGAATCTACTAAATCATCTGTATCATCATCGTTAATATCCACATCAAACACTTGACTGTGCGGTTCATTATCAAATCCGTCTTGTTTAGTTTCCGGTACATAAGAAAAATCGTCTTTTTCAACTTTTTTCGAAATACTCATTAAAAATCCAACCAAAGCCAAAAACAAAAGCACCATGTAGATTGCGCCGGTTAAATACCAAACCAAAATTAGGTTTGCTAAATAGATTAAAAATGTAAAAAATAATACTCTTTCTCCCCAAGCACGAACATAACCTACAAAACCAATGAATGATAAAAATAATAAACCAATGAAAACTACCAATTCCCCTTTCAAAAAATTCCCTCCGAGACTTATAAGAATTCTAATCAAGCCAAATAATAATAAAACTATTAATGATCCATATGTGAACAATTTAAATCCACTTTTTTCTGTTGCCATAACGAAAAATAGGCGAATAAATTATATAAGCATATCTTGTGTCTAAAAAATAGTATTTGATATAATAGTTAGAGAATAGAATGAATAAAAATCCCACGAAGCAAGCTCCAGGGTATTATTTATACATCCCGTAAGAAATTATATCTTGGGAACAGATATACCGCAGCAAGCTGCGGGTTATGTGTCCCAAGATGTGATCAATTTAAAAAATCAAAATTCTTCTTCAATGTTTTTTAACATCTCAAAATACTTTTTTTAACAAACCCTAATTAGATTCTTAAGAAAAACGTGATAAGTGAGCACAAAGCAAACTTATTGCGTTCAAAATTCTTCTTCAATGTTTTTCAAATACCCTTTACGTTTCAAGAAATCCACTTCTGCCCGACCACGATACTTGTAAATAATGTCTCCTTTCTCATCTCCGCCAAGTTCCCAAGGTTCAATGATGACAACATTATTTTCTCTGACCCATAATGACCTTCTCAACCGACCAGGGATCCGACAAACCCTTTCTCGGCCATCTAAACATAAAACTCTCATCCTACTACCACCCAATCGCTGTTTAACGATACCAAGAACTTCCTTATTTTGTGGTAATCGTACTCGGAAAACTTGCTGTTCTCCAGTTTGGTTTCCGTTTGGTTTCTTATAAGCCATCTAAAATGATTATTGTGAGAGCCAGTTTATAAAACTTTGCCACTATAAACGCAAAAATTAACCCCACCTTATTAAACTCGAATAGCCATACTTAACAGGTAATCTATACAAACATATTTAAAGAATAACTTGCAAATCAAAGGTATGAACCCATTAACCCATGTTTATATTGCTCTGGAACTTTTTAAAGAACAAAAACTTACCAAAAATGAAAGAGATCATCTTATTTTAGGTAGTGTTTTACCAGATATCCATCAATCTGGACTTATCCATTACCAAAAAACACATTATACAGCTCTAAATTTTTTTCATAATACTAAAAATAGATTACACAAATTTCTAGCACTAGGAATGATTTTGCATGGTGAAGAACCGAAAGGTGTTGACTACTATGCTCATGGAAAAAACGGAATCATAAGAAACAACCATGAGCAAGTTATCAAAATTGCCAGAAAATACAAAAAATATGTGGGTAAAATGAACCATATGACATCTCATCATTTAATTGAATATTCTGCTGACAATATCATCGCTAAAAAAAATGTTCAAATTATCCCCCAAGTGCTTAGTGCTTTCAAAAACAGAAAAATTGATAGTGCGATTTCGTCTTTCTCCCACCATTTCGAATTAAGTGAAAAAGCAAATGGTAAAATTATTAAATTACTAAAAAACAAACACCTTCTACATTTTCTAGAAAACTTTGCTACTACAGAAACTACATCACGTAGCTGGGTAAATTTTACATTTTTCATGAATCTTAAACAAGGTAAAAGTTTACCATTTAGAGAAAAAATAAAAAAAATATCACAATTTTCATTTTATAATCTTAAACGAAGAATTCATCATAAAGAAGTTACCCAGCTTTTTGAAGAGATTAATGCAGTAATGGAACAACCAGCATTAAAATTCATTTATGAAACCACAGAAAAAATCCAGCCGTTAAAAGAAAAGTTGTATAAGGAGATTGAATAATGGCAGAGACTAATAATTCTAAACCACTTATCTTCACTAAAAAAGAAGAACAGGGAGAATTCGGACAAGAACCAGAGAAAAGAACTACTGAAGAACTTATCAGTTATGGAATTGTTAACATTGACAAATTAAAAGGTCCTTCTTCACACCAGTGTTCGGATTTTGTACAAAAGATTTTGAGAATTGAAAAAGCTGGCCATTCAGGTACACTTGATCCGGCAGTAACAGGTGTCCAACCAATTGCATTAGGAAGAGCAACACGAATTACACAATTCTTACTAACAGCACCAAAAGAGTATGTTTGTTTAATGCATTTACACAAACCAGTAGAACAAGAACAACTAGATACAGTTATTGAAAAATTTAAAGGGAAAATCGAACAATTACCGCCAATAAAAAGTGCAGTGAAACGACAACTTCGTACCAGGGAGATTTATGAATTTGAAATTTTGGAAATCAACGATAACCAACAAGACGTTTTGATGAGAGTTAAATGTCAAGCAGGAACTTATATTAGAAAACTTTGTCATGATCTTGGACAAGAACTAGAAGTTGGCGCACATATGGCCGAACTGCGAAGAACTCAAGCTGGACCATTTAGAGAACAAGATAATTTAGTAACCCTTAATGATTTGAGGGACGCGTTTCATTACTACAAAACTGAAAATAACGATAAATTCTTACGTTACTGTATTCAACCCATAGAAAATTCCCTTAGACACATCAAAAAATGTTGGATTTTTGATTCCACGATTGAAAGTTTGTCCCATGGTAGAGATTTAGCTATCCCAGGGATTAGTAAATTAGAAAATTTCCGTAAAGGGGAGCCAGTGGCAATGATGACTTTGAAAGGTGAACTGGTTTGTATCGGAGAAGCATTAATGTCCGCGGTAGCAATTAATATGAGTAAAAAAGGGTTGGCAGTGAAAGTTAAAAAAGTGTTTATTGAGCCAATATAATAAAACGAACATTTAAATAATTCCTTTCATAATCTTAAACAAGGATGATAGCTACTAACACATTAATTGATATTGGAATATTTGTAGGGGTTGCCATAATAATCTATTTTGTTAGTAAACTATTTAAAAAAACTTCTGAAGGACATGCTGAAATAAGTGAAATTAAAAAAAGTGGTCCAAAAGTACAAAAAATATGGGTGGATACAAAAAAAAATATCAAAAAAAGATTAGAACAAAAAAAAGTAGAAGAAGAAGCTACTAAAAGAGAAGCAGAACAAAAACAAAAGGAAACAGAAGCTACCGAAGAAGCCGGTGGTGGTAAAAAAACTAAAGTTGATAAAGAACAAGAAAAAACAATTAAAAAAATAGCTGAAACTGCTGAAACAGAAACAGAAGTGGAAGAAAAGACCAGTGAATTAGAAACAACCATTATCGCTGCAGTAGCAGATTTGTCTAACGAAACGGAAGAAATTAAAAAAGAAGTAGAAGAAAAACTTCAAATTGAACAAGTGGAAGAAAAAGAAGAAATTCAAATTGAAGCATTAGCAAAACGAATCAGAAGTATGAACAAATTCAGTAAAATCGATACCACAACTGCAGAATATTTTCACCAAATTCTTCAAAGCACCAATGAACACCTAAAAAAACAGATTGGGTATGAAGAACAAAATGAAGAACATCACAAAACATTTGTTAAACGATTAAGAGAATCAATAAAACATCTACGAAAAATCCTTAAACATGCTCGAGAAGAAACTAACCAACTGAACAAGAAAGAAAAAAAAGAAAGAAAACAATTTAACGCTGAACTGAAAGAAATTATTAAAACAATTAACGCTAAAAAAAAACAACTAAGATCTGAAAAAAAGAAAGGCAAAAAGGCTAACCCTGCACTTATCGCCCAATTAAATAAAGAAATTGCTATGTTACAAAAGAATAAAAATAGTTTGAAAGTACTTAATGACCAATTAAAAAACACATATAAAATTCTTAAAAACGAACTTAAAAAATTAAAACAACTTATCAGACAAATTACCAAAAGTAATCGGGTGGCAAAAAAGTATGATCGCCAACTTAAAAAAAGAGAAAAACAACTTGAAAAAAGGTTTTCAAAATTAAAAGGACAACAAGAGAAAATCTCTGAAGCGATTGAAAATTTCCAAGGTGCAGAAAATCTTCATGGTCTTGTCCTTTCTTTCTCAGAACACTTGACCAAATATTTCAAAATTTATGAAGATTTAATTAGACAAGATATCTCTTTCGAAAATGTTCTTAAAAATATCACACTAAACAACATTTTGGTAGAAAAGAAAATGCTCACTTTCTTAGAATTATTGAATGGTTTAGAAAGTTCAGAAGAAGCTATTGAAAAAGGTGCCCAAGCAGCAACCCAATTAGCAGCAGTAGTGTTTTCTGAAGATGTAGCAGGGAGTTTAGTGAAATTATCAAAAGAAATCAACAATAGTGGCATTTTAGAATATGAAAAGAAAGTAACCAAATATATGGAAGCATTAGTTCAACAAATAGAAAAAGAAACAATGGCAATTGAACAAAAAATTGAGAAACTAATCAAACAAGAAGAGAAAACAATTAGTGAAAATCAAGCCTTGCATGTCCAAGAACAAACAAATCTAGGAAATACTATGGGTACCATGGTCAACAGGAAAGTTATCATCAGCGACAAATATATGTCTCAAGCAGACAAACTAACTGGCCAATTGAAACAAAGAAATGCTACAGCGGCAGCGGCTTATCAACAAGCTAAAGCGTGGTAAGAAAAGAAAAAGAGAACAAATAACTAATTTAGTTCCACAACCATACCATCCCAACCAGGGTTAAGAATTTTTGTCGGGCCAATCTCATCAAGGACACCGTTAGTTTCATGTAAATGGCCACAAAGAACAAGTTTCGGTTTAATTCTGTCAATAAATTTTCTAAAATCTTTACTTCCCACATGTCGTTTTTCTAGTATATCGACTTTGGTGCCGAAAGGAGGTCCATGAGTTACCAAGATAGTTTTTTTATCTTGATATTTACTGTACCATTCCCGAGATACTTTTCTAAACTCTGCATCTTCAACAGCAAATCCGCCACCACCATAACCTAACAAATAATAATCACCTAACGGGACTACTTTTTTATTAAAATTTATACAATTAGGATAATCTGCCAGAACTGGATTAAGCATGTTATCACTTTCATGGTTACCAGGTATTATGTAAACTAGTTTCCCGATACTATCTAGTTGTTTTAGAACAAATCTTAAACTTTTACCGAACTGGGTGAGATCGCCAGCAGTAATTAGAAAATCAACATCATCTTCTGATGCTCGTTTAACTAGCTCTTTCAAAACTTTCCTATCTTCGTGCAAATCTGTAAATGTTAAAAATTTCATATTATTAAAAAAATAAAAGAAATAAAAGAAACTAAGCAGTTTCTTCTTTTACGGGTTCTTCTGATTTTTCTTCATCCGTAGTTTCTGTTTCTTTAGTAGGTTCTTCTACAACGGATTCTTTTGTTTCTGGTTTCTCTGTTTCAGTTTCTTCTACAAATTTATCTTCAACAATAATTTCTTCTTGTACTAAACCTTTCTCGTTCAACTTTAATACCCGTACAGAAACTTCTTTTAAAGGGTAGATTTTGTTCAATTTCCGTTTTGCAGAAATTTGTAATTTGTGATTTACCAAATTTGAAATGAAATCGTCCAAAGATACTTTACCAATCTCTTCTGCAAAATATTCTCCCAAAGCTTTTCTTAACTGGGACCTAGTGGATCTTTGAGTTTTACCAAAAGTAATCATTAAACTCTTTAAAATTACTTCTTTACCCCCTTTAGTTGTTAAAGTATAAAAGTCATCTAATCGATTAGTATTTTTCTTGATAGCTCGTTTAACATGAGCAGAAGTTAGTTGATAACCTGTCGCAGACGTGTTCAGGATTGAACCATTAACTTTAGTAATTTGTAATCCAACATATACATTTTGATCTTTGAAACTACCTGTTAAATCTCGTAGATTAACATTCATTTTTCTCCCAATAGCTTTCTCAGCACTTTCTAGGTAAGACTCACCAATTTCTTTGTTACCAAAAATTTTAGGGGCAACTACTTTAAACCATGTTTTTTTCTTAATTTTAATTTTACTTACTTTCTTTTTAGTTTTAGCCATTTTTTATTATAATAGTCCTCCGATTATTTATAGATACCCGAAAGATGCTTATTTGTGCTTAAAGAGATGGTTCCTTTAAAAAGATTTCCTTAGGATTTAGTCTTCTTCTCTTTTAATTCCTTTATTTCATCGAGAAATATGTTTTGAGTGGTAGATAGGTTAGTTAATTTTCTTAATATGTTATTATGGTGTCCATAAGGAATAACTTCTTTTAATTTAAAAATTAGAGAAAACCAGATTATTAGTTCATCTAAAAACAAACTAATTTTTTTAACATGCTGTTCAAAAAATAAGAAATGTATAATCATAATCACTTAAACACATTACCTTATTGATGAATTGAAAAAAGAAGAATTTATGTATTAATGATAAATGCCATAAATGCCCTTAGAAATTGCAAACGCAGGCAGTTCTTCGCTCCTTTTTCGAAAATACAAAGGATTTTGAGGCAGACCTCCCAATATGGCATAATAAAAACAGACAAATTACAATAGAAAAGTATTTAAACTAGCCATTCGCCTAAAAAAGCATGAACAAAGTATCAATTGTATTTTCAACAGGAAGAAAAACAATACACAACGTTGCAGAAATGCTTTCAAGAAATTTAATTCAAAATAATCATTTAGACAATAATGAGGTTTCATTAATTATTTCTTATGATCCTTCTTTTTACGGATTGTCACCAAATGACTTTAAAATAAAAGGGATTACAAAACAAATCTTTGAAAATAACGTCACTTATTCGGGACCAAATGATGAAACAATTGACGAATTAGAAGATTTAATAGACCAAGAATCCAAAAAGATCTTATTTGGACCGAGAGGATATTGTTCCCAAAAAAACAGGGCATTAATACATGCGATTAAAAATAAATCTGATTACATTTTATTTCTTGACGATGATGAATATTTCATTGCCCCATTTAAAGAATCAGACGGATCACTAAACTGGAAAGACCAAGATATTTTTAAATCACATATAGAAAACATAAATAATTCAAGCATCACTAATGGCGCACATACAGGTTATTTTTCACCAGTTCCTTCTGAAATTGATCTTCAACTAGAAAAAAAATTAAGAGAAAGATTGGGTAGAATATTAGCAATTGGAAACGAAGTGATTACCGAAAAAACATTTATTAATACTAGAGATGCAGTAATTTACGGAAGTTATGATTTTTTAAATAGTCCGCCTTATGAAGTTCAAGAAGATAAAGGGATTAAATTCCTTACAGGTGGCAACATTATGTTAAATACCTCATCAATTCTTGAAGGCAAAATCCCACCTTATTTTAACCCCGTTGGTGCCAGAGGAGAAGATGCAATCATGGGTATGCAATTAAAAAAAACAAAAGTTCTAAAGATACCAAACTACACATTCCATGATCCCTTCCAAAAATATGTAGATATTACTAAAAGAGAATTCCCTGACCAAATTGAAGCAATTAGAGTGACTCCTGGAACCGTTGATCGTTTTTATAAAGCATGCGAAGGTTGGGTCCGTTATGCACCATTTTTAATTAGAATGACTGCAAATTCTGAGGAAGAATATAATTATCGGATTAAAAAAATGCAAAGTGAATTAGAAAGTATTGGTCAAGACATCTCTTATAGTTTAAATTGGACAGATTTTCAAAAATTAGGAAACACATTAAATCAACACCATCAACGTTCTAAAAAAGAAATAGATGAACTTTACAAAGTTAAAGAAAGTTGGGAAAAACTTGTTAATAGAATCTAAAAAAAATGCCACCACATATTGTAAGAAACATAAAAATAGGAGAACGAACAAAAGTAGATCTCATTTCAGAATCCGATGAGATGAAAGTTGTTAAAAAATATCATCAAAGATATGGGCCTATTTTTTCTGCAGAAATTAAAAATTTAAAGATTGTAAGAGATTCACAATTTCAAAAAGCAATAGATATTGAATCCTATAATAGAGAAACTAGAGAATTAGTTTTCCCATATATCCCCCATACAGATTGTAAAGAAATATTAACAAAAACAAAAAAACAAAAAAATTTTTTAGAATTAATTGTTAGTACAATGGTTGAAGAAATGCATACATTTGGAGAAAAAAATGAATTCCCATTTATACCTGACGGGCTTAGAGAAAAAAACGATTCTAGAACTTATTCTCAAATGTTAATAAATGACAATTTAGATTCAAAATTAAAATTAACAACTAAAAATAGAAATTCAATAAGAAAGTTATTAAATTCAACACCTTCACATGTTATTTCCGGAAGGTACGACCCCGAATTGACAAATTTTTTATATGTTGACGACGCCATTAAAACTATTGATTATGCTTTAATGATTAAACAAGAAATAGGTTACCCATTTGCATATGCAGCCATACACCTAAAAAAAGATTTTGAAGTTGACGGAATAATTAATAAAGATTTGTCCGAATTATTTTTAGGTGTAAGTAAAGAACTAATGGGAAATCAACTGAAATATAATACAAAAATTATTTCAAACCAATTATTACTTTCTTGTGTAGAAGTTTTGGGCTATTTAAATTTAGAGTACCAAGAATATGCAAAATCAAGACCTTTAGAAAAACAAAAATTATTAGAAAAAGCTAATTGGACTATAAAATGCATCTCAGAATATTTAAATTAAGCCCCATTTAAATAAAATATCTTGAACACCTTTTGTTTCTTCAAATTCAGATACAAACCCATTTTTTTCTTCAACAATTTGTTTTATTTCTTGATTTGCATTATTAACTGTACCTGGTTTAGAGACATATTTTAAAAGAGCAAAATCATTTGATGCATCGCCAATAAAAAATAAAAAATCCTCATTTAAATTGAATTTGTTTTGTAAAAATTGTGCAGCTTTTTCTTTACCAGCAATATTTGGTAAAAAATCTAACCATTTGGTGTTTCTTACACTAATTAAATCAGAAAAATCTTTTGGAACATAAATGTCTTCATTTGAACTAATTGTAACCATATATCTCTTTAAGTATACCTCTGTATCTCTAGAAAAATAGTTTGCTAATCTTTTTATTAAAGGACTATATAAATCAATTTTTTTAGTCCAATCATCAAATAGTTCAATATTACCCCTCTTAAATTTACCAATAAGACAACCATTTTCAGCAATAAAATATCCCGAAAAATCATCAAAAATTTTTAACTTTTTTAAAGATTCAATTGTTCTACCAGTAGTGATACAAACATCATGCCCGTTATTTTTTAAACTAAATAAAATGGATTTAGACAAATCAGAATATACTCCATTAGTCAATAAAGTCCCATCTAAATCCAAAAAAATAAACGCCATAAAATTTAAAAACACAACTAGTTAATAAAGATTACTTACTAAAAAAAGAATAAACAAAAAAATGAAACCACATATCCAAACCACTCCGTTCACAGGAGCAGCATCCGCCATCTTAACTATTCTTAACCATGATAATCCTAAAATTCAGCTTACTAAAGAGAACGAGTTTAAGATATGGAATAAAAGCGTCTTACTACCAACCAGAGCATCATGCATTTTCGCTTTAGCAACTTTTGCCCAACAACAAGGGTTAAGCCCAGAAGTAATTGTTGAAAATACCACTTACAACTTCCCAGATTATAGATTCTACAGGTACACTAAACAAGATGTTGATGATGCGTCTTTCATGTCTAAAATTTATTTACAAAAAGCGCAAAAAAATAATGTTCCTATTACAACAAAAGAAATCACTCTTGAACTTATCAAAGCAAAACTGCAACAAAATAAAACAATTTTGCTTAGGATTAACACTAAACCCATCAGGAACAAAAAAAGGAACACTTCCAATTACGTTGTTGTACAAAAGTATCAAAATAAAATGTTCCAAATCATCGACCCGCAACAAGGCGGTCTTTCAGTTCCAGAAGAAACCTTCGTGGAAGCATTCGAAACATTAGAAACTAAGAAACATAGAGCCAATAGAATGATAGTATTCTGAATAAAAAGAACAGACAACTCAATTAACAACCACAAACCCTTTTGCTTCCAATATCTTAGTAACAGAATTATCTATTTGTTGTTCAGAAATTACTCCCCCCTCTACCGCGGACTTAACTACTAGAATCATCCGATACATTTCTAACGGATCTTCATCAAAATTAATAACCAAATCGTTACCAGCTTTAAAAACGTCAATGTACAATTCATCAACATCATCATAAAAATTACGCAACCCTAACATCATGGTATCATCCGAGATAATTAACCCATTACTTTCTTCTTTCAACGGACCAATAACATCTTCTGAAACAACAGAAGGGATTCCACCAGAAGTAGTTTCACCAGATACAATTAAATGGCTAACCATGAAAGCGTTATCGTGACCTTTGTCAGATAAATATTGGTAAGGGTAAAGATCTTCTTCATCAATATCGGCGACCACCAAATGTTTATGTGGATCTTTAACAACTAACGTCTTCCCAGGATAATGTTTTGCAGTGGCAATGATACCTTCTTTTTGTAATCCCAGTATATAAGATTCTGCTAATTCACTAACTTCTTTTTTATCACCAAGAAAACTTCGACAACCCCAAATTTCGTCAGCCAAATCAATAACAGGTGCAAAATTCAAGTTGAATCCTAACTCTGATAAAAACTTCCCCTCTATACTGCCCTTTTCAAACGCAGCACCGATAGAAGTAATTTCACTTACTGATGTCGAATTCCAAAAAGTAGAGAACGGATTCCAACAACCTTCCAAATCGGCAGTAACAAAAAAAGGGATACCCATACCCTCTTGAAATGCGCCAATTACTTCTTTGTACCGTTCGGGAGTTTCCATCGCAAAAAGGTGTATTCCGCCAACTTGCATATTTTTCCAAGCTTCAAGGTTATGTTCGCCACCATGTACAATTACCATCTGGGCAATTTTCTGTTCCAAAGTTAAAGAACCTAAAGAGACAACATTTTCACCAACGATTTCTACTACCGGTTGCTCAGGAATTAACCACCCTTTAGCTTTAGCAACATTAAGTGAACCCATGACTAAAAATAAAACAATAAGAACTAAGAACGTTTTCTCTGCCAAAGTTTTCTTCTCTCTATTTTGCCTTTTTTGTTTCTTTTTAACCATCTAATAACCTTTTTTATACGGTGTGCAAACTTATCTCTTTTGACAATAATCGTGTCCTGCTTTGTTAAAATAATAAATCATTTTACTCCCTGTTGGACAATACCAACTTAATGTCTTATCCATATAATATAATTCTTCTCGCTGACAACTTAATGCCAACTTACTTTTTTCTAAACAACAATCACCAATATTCCTAATTAAAAAATCTCCTTGCCAATTCTTCATCACACAAAGAGATTCTTCTTCCAACTGAGCGACAGATTTCCCTAATACAAACATTTCAACATCAAATAAATTCAAAGTTAATAATAAAATAATTAGCGTTAAAGAAACATTTGCAATTACCCAAGTTTGTGAAGATTTGCCCATATTACCTAAAATAAAGAAAAGATTATATATAAAAGTATTCTTTGGAATGATATAATGAGGTATTAACAAAAAATGGAAATTAAAATTTATACTATGCCAGCCTGTTCTTGGTGTGACAAACTCAAAAAATGGTTAGAATCAAAAAAAATTGCCTATCACGAAATAGATTTAACTGAAAGTGACAAAGGCAGAGACAAAATCATTGAAATCTCTGGACAAATGAGTGTCCCGGTTATTGAAATCGGTAATGAAGTGATTGTAGGTTTCAATGAAGCTAATATAGAAGCAGCGATAAAGGTGGAAAAAGAAAAAAATAAAGAATGATTTTTATTTTTTCTAAATAAATACATTTATATATGTCTTTTATTTACTTATTATTTAAAAAGGACGGTGATATTTATGAAAAATAAATCATTTAAAAAATCTAAAAAAGAAAAAAACACAACTGGTTTACAAAAATTGCAATTATAATAATATTAATACTTGCTTTTGTATTTGTTAATTATGGAGAAACGACGGGAGAAGCTCGTCGTTCAATGATTAGCAAAGACATAACAAAAAATTTAAAAAGTACCGATAATAATGATATAACTGAACTTTCTAAAACCGATAATATGTATTTAAAACGAATTAATAATTACATTGGTAGATCTTCAAAAGAAGTTACTGAAATATTAAAAAAAGAAATTTGTGATGAAAGTCAACCTTCAAATGATTGCCCACCTTGTGACTTAAATGGATGTATAGATGGTGATGGTGGATTTAACCTCGCCCAAGGAAGCGGAGTTGTTAAATTTACAAATGGAGAATTTGTAAAGGCAGAAATGGATAGTTGTAAATTTGGAACAGATGGTGACGGATTAGTTACTGAATAGGTTTGTGAAAATAATGAGATTGTTCCAAAAATGACTAAATGTGCAAATAGCGGTATAGGTAGCAGATGTAATGAAGAAATGACTGCCTGTGTGCCAGAATGTACAACTTCTGCAGATTGTGAAAATAACGAGATTTGTATTAATACCAATTGTCAAAATACTTATTCTGAAATAAAATGTATTGGTGACAACACAGTCAAAAAAACGCCTAATTTATACATCAACAAAGATGTAAAAGTAATTGGCGAAGCATATTTAAAATTTGGTAACAAAATCATTACTAGTGAAGAAATGAAAAGCGTAAAAAATTTAAGTTGGTATGGATTATTAAAAGCATCTGCAGGATATCCATTTAAAGATATTTGTTTTGATAATAATACTGTTATTGAAATGATTTGCGATGATTTTTGGAAAAAAAATGAATTAGCAAGTTTACTAAGTAACGTGCCAAATACATTCCCAAACAATGGAGGTAGTTTAATAATACCAAGAGCGTATTCTTGTGCTGAAAGTGAAAATTGTATAAATGGGAAATGTCAAACACCCATATCAAATATACAAATACAACCAATAACAATAAACCCCAATTTAATGGGAGTAATTAAAAAAACTTAACTTTTTTTTATTTTTTTCTAAATTTTCTTCAACATTTCTTCTGGATTTTGCCCATTAAACAGGATTTCATGTAAAAAAGTAATCAAAGGTAACTTTAAACCAAACTTTTCTTTTAACCCGATTGCTTCTTTTAATGTCGTAACACCTTCTGCTACCATGTTCATCTCAGAAATAACTTCATCTAGTTTCTTGCCTTTACCAACTTCTACACCTACATGACGGTTTCTAGAATGTTCACTGCTACAAGTAACAATCAAATCGCCCATCCCTGCCAAACCAGAAAAAGTTTCTTCTTGTGCGCCCCAAGCTAAACCAACTTGTTTAATCTCTGCCAAACCTTTAGTCATAATGTATGCTTTGGCATTGTCACCTAACTTCATACCATCAAGAACACCTACAAATACCGCTACGATGTTCTTCAATGCCGCTGCGACCTGTAAACCAACTAAATCATCAGTAATATCAACTTTGAAATTATCGGTTGCAAATAATTGTTGCATCTTCTTTTGGCCTTCTTCCGTTTCACCAGCTAAAACAATACCGCTAAACATACCTTTGCCAACTTCTTCCGCGTGTGTTGGACCATAAAGACAAAATATGTTGCCAGATTTGTTATTTTTTTGTAATTTCTTTTTAACAACATCACTTAATAACTGTAAATTGTTAGCGAACCCTTTGGAACAAATTACTATATCTTGCCCATCCAAATGTTCAACTGCGAAACCTAATGTTTTTTCAACTTTATCAGAAGGCACTACCATCAAAACCAGTTCACACTTTGGCAAAACTTCTCCCATTTGATCAGAAACAAAAATATTTTCTGATAATTTTACTTCTGGCAACAATTTACAAACTCTTTTTTCTTGCATCTCTTGTGCTTGTTCAGTAAAAAATTCCCAGATAGAAATGTTATGCCCTTTCCGAGCCAAATGTACAGCTAAAGCAGTGCCCCAACTTCCCCCACCTAATATTGCGATTTTCATACTAGGAAAGAAAACAAGGTGGTTTAAATTAATTATGCAAATAGAAAATTATTTAACAATTATCTTACCTAAACTACCGATTACTACTGCATCAACATACTGATAATTTCCTGGTTCTATAAATGTCCAACTGAACTTATCCCCCGGTTGTAAGAATTTACTCCTCATACTACTAATTTCCCGCATCCCTACGACCATTGCCTTTAAATTGTCACGTTCATTCATCCAAACCACTTCTTGACCTACTTGCACCTCTATTTCCGGTGGATCAAACTTGAACCCGTCCAATTTGATAATTACAGGTCTTAAATTGAGAGGCATAGTTTCTAAAGTTTCTAAAGTATCCATTATATTTTCAGTTTCTTCTACTTCGATAGTTTCTTCTATTTCCAAAATATCTTTCTCAACTTTTTCAAATGTTTTAAGCATTTTCACTGGGACAATTGGTGTAGAAAACCCTATTACTTTAACTGGTACATCTATAACCACCACTTTCTTTTTTACAAAATGATCTAAATACGAACCACTAAAAAACAACGAAGGATAATTTTCTCGTGCTAATTGGTAAACAGTATCACCGAACACTTCTCGTACAATGTCTTCTTGTGCAAATTCAATATTCTCGGCACTTACCAAAATAGAACTCATTAAAATACAAACTAACAATAATAACATTCTTTTCAAAACTAATTTATTTAACATCATCTCACCAATTTACTATCTTCTTACTTATTTGAAAATATAACTTATTTAACTATTTTGTGGATATATAACATTTTGTAGACATATAACATTTACAAAAAAAGAAATTCACTTTACCAAATTCAAAGTTTCACGCTTTTTAATTACATAATCATACTCAAAACTTAACGATAATGTAGTCATATAAGAATGCCGTTCAGTAATTGTCGATTTACAAATTAAAAGTATATCTTTTTTAGAATTAAAAAAACCGCTACTTTTAGTACCAGAATCAAAATAAGCCACCTTCTTATCTAATGGTGCTCCTTGAAATTCACACAAAATTTCTTTGTTTCCTAAATTTGCCCCCGTAAGTACAATAGAATCAGATTTACCACCACCATTATTACTTATCCTAATTCTAAATTCTACGTTACCACCACCACCATCACCAAAAGGAGAAATTATTTCTTCTATTTGACTTACCACCATAGGTGCACCTTGCCCAGAATAAGATTTTTTCAACTCAACTTTGCACCCTGAATCATAAGTGTCGTAAAGATTACTATTAATACAAATTGAATCTGAGAATTCAAAAGTGGAATCATAACTTAATTTTATAAAATAAGGGTTATTTTGTTTTTCTGCGTTTTGAAACAAATCTAAACTTTGTCCACTAAACTCAAAAAAATGTTTTTCTCCCTTTGGATTTAATATACTTCTCCCTTCTAACAATGGTAACTGATTTTTTGTTTGATAGAACTGAAAAAACATATCATCTATCCCTACCACTTGCGAGACTACATTTTTCATATCATAAGCTTGTATATTTTCTACGCCCACTACAATATTAAAGGTAGATCTTGGATAAATTTCTCGAGGAGGATTATTTTCTAAAAGTTTCATCTGCGGAATCACCATCCCTTGTTTAAAATTATAACTTACTGTTGACGGTGCATTTGGACCGCCACCACCGCCACCACACGAAACTAAAAATAAAAAAATAACTAACAAAACACTATATTTCACCTTGATTTTTTTTAACATTTTTTTCATTGACATATTATTCAACTCAACACACTATTTAATTTTTCTGTAACAAACCATTTAACTAAATAATTCTGGTTTAACATTAATTCGCATTTTCTGCGTTATTTCATAATCATAAATTAAACTTGCTACGTAAGTCTTAGATATCCACTCTTCAGGATTTTTTAATTCTGCGGGATATTCTTCAACTAAACAAGTTTTTAACGGGAATTTTTTATTTTTACTCACTTGGACATTAGTACCGATAATGCAACTAGTATCTTTGAATGTGAAACCTTCAACCCCCAAATTATAACTCTTGATAGCTAAAATATTTCCACCACCTACATTTTCAATACTCGCTTTTAATTTCACACTCTTTTTCTCATCCCCTTCAATGACAGGGTCTCCACTAGTATGCCCCAAATCAAAATTTATCCTCGCAAACTCTTTCGGCGCCTGAGATTCTTTTATTTTTATCACTTGGTTAATTTCTTCTTTTTTTAACAAATTCAACTCTTTAGTAGCCATATCACTCACAAATGCCCGTTGTAATCTTGATTGAGTTTCCATGTCAATCAATTTCGTCCCATAAACTAAACTATAACTCCCATTTAATTCTTGACCAGTTGGAGGATAACAAATGTAAGGTGCATTAAATTGTGTCCCTGTGATTTCTATCGGCATTCCTTTAGGTTCCATCCTCCCCATGTAACTACTTTTATTTTTCCCAGTTGTTTTAGAAAAATTACAAAAAACTTCTGCCTGTAAAGATAAATCTCGTGGGTTTTCCACTTGCATTTCAAACCCATATCCCCATTCAGGATTATGATCAGAAGGGATCCGTTTATAATCCGGGACAATTTTCAATTTAGTCGGTTCTTTAATGGTCGTATCAATCTTTCCACCTGCCAATTCCACTTTATTTTTCTTCTCTTCTTTTTTCTGTTTGATACATAATGTGAACTCTGGAGTTCCTGGAGTTTTTTCTTCTTCAAATTCACATTCATACTTTAACTGTGACTCTTCCTGCCTTTTCTGTACACAAGATTTCACATTTTGAAAATCTTCCCACATACAAACTAAATTTGACCATGCAGGGTTTTCTTTTTTAGCGTACTTTGCTCGCATTTTTTCTTGTGCTTCAGATAATTCTCCTGCGCTAGGCATTAATGATTTATCATGCCCCAAATTAGGGACTGCTGGAGCAATGAAAATGAAAACAATATAAAAAATACCCAATATCCTAGTTAAATTAACCAACATATTCACTGTGCCGTTTTTACTGACATCACTCGGTAACATTAATAAACCAAAAAATGCCCACCAAGGCATAAATAAAACCAGATTTTGTAAGGTTTCAGTGATTGGCAGACCTAAATGTTCAATTAAAAATGGTAATAATCCCAAATCTAAAAATAAAAATATTACAGGTACAAAACCTAACAATTCTGGAGTTGCCGTCTTTCCCTTACTAAAAAGCATTGGCAAAAACACTATTGCTGCAGAAATTGTGCCAAAATAAATCAAGAAACTAGGTTCATAATTACCACCAAATACGAACCACCACAAAACAAACAATAACATAGGTATTAAGACTGCAATTTGATCTTTTTCTGCTTTCGCTGCAATAGCATAACCACCTAAAATAAATAACATTAAAGATAAAGTAAAAGTTATCGCTGAACCACCATAGCCATAATTAATCATCAAAATATAATGTACCACCCCTAGAACAATCATTACCCAACTAACATTTTTCGCAGCACCAAATATTTGGTTCATCCCAGCAGTAATTCCAGAATATTTTGCAGCACCAGCTATTGCTCCACTTCCGGTTGTTGCACCAGCTACCGCTCCACCTACTGCACCAATTGCACCCATCTAAATATTACCTCTTTTTTGTTATTTTTTAATATGAAAACAAATCACTTTACCAAATCAATTGTTAATTCACGAATATCTAAAGTTTTTTTCGGTTTAATTTGTAACGCGTTATTACTTTTCTCAATATCATCACTCAAATCAACCACAAAAGATATTTCTTTCGTATCAAAATGTTTTGTGTGTCCGTTAAATACTAAATCACCGTATTTATCAGCAACAACATCAACAAAATCAATCTCTAACCGGATTCTTCGAGAGCCATCTTTTACGATATTATATTGTTCTTCTGACAATTCAAAATAATAGGTAGGGTATTCAATCTTTTCCAAATCGGACTCAATTACTACGTGCGACAATAAGTAAGTTCCTTCCGTAACACTAAAAACCACTTCATTTTCTCCTTGGAAAAGTGTATCTGCAGAAAATTCTATCGGGACCATTGCTAAATCACAATCTGGAACTGCATCATAAATCTCTTCTCCATTAACTCGCACATTCAATTTTCCTACCTCTCCATAGACACATTCTGGTTGAAATTTTAATGTTACTTTTTCCAAATTCCCTTTCTCAGTTTCTGAAACTAAAAAAATATTCTTAGAACTTTGTGATTCTAAACTGGTCACATCAGCAACAACTTTAATATTTTCTAATTCCGCTTCGTTAGTTGCCCAAAAAGCAATTCCTGGTGAACCTGCTTTAAACACCAACTCATTATTGGTTTCTAAAAAATTACTTGGCAATTTAATTGGTGCTACATTAGTCCCTTCAATAGTAGAATGAAAAATCTTTTCACCATTTAAAACGATTACTAATTCGTCATCAAGAGATTTTACATTAAAATTCAATAAAAGATTTTCAGAATTGTCTAAATCTGGTACGATAAATTCAAAAGTGCTAGTTACATCAGTGAATACTGCCCTTTTAGCATAAACAATATTTTTTTCTGCCAAAATTTTACTTTCTGTCCTTGTGAAAATGTTAACTACAGGTAACGGGTGCTCAATTTCATTCTGAGCAAGATAATCTATTCTCCCAGGAGATTCCGTTAATAAATTGATTTCTGGAATCGCTTCTTCTATTTCTTGATCAGAAACAAGGGTTGTCTCATCATCTTCACCCAACAGTTCCGCCCTCTCTTGCGGAGGTATTAGGATAATAAACATAATAAGTAATCCAGCAATTATAGCCAACAAAACAGCTGTACCCGCTGCCTGTGCTTTTTTATTGTGTCTTTCTTTTTTGTTACACCTTTCTTTTTTGAATGTCATCTTATAAGATATTAAAATAATTAGATATATAAAACATTCGGTGAAGCAGTTATTTAAACAACACATAAAACAACATAAAAAGTGAGGAAGTATCGAACTTTTTGGATTTCTGTAAAGTAATAGATGACAATTAACTTCCTAAAACTTTTTATACCACCTTACACTCTCAAAAAATATGGACATCATCAAAAAAGATTTTAAGAAAGGTACAGTTAAATTAAAAATTAACAATTTGGAAGACATTTGGTACTTAAGCCACCTTATTGATGCTGGAGATTTTGTTAAAGGTAAAGCTACCAGAAAGATCAAAATAGGAGATGGAGAAAATGCTAAAATAACAAAAAAAACTTACTTTCTAAAAATTGAATCAGAAACTATCAACATTGGGCCGCAAGGAGATTTATTAAAAGTTAACGGGAAAATCAAAGGTGGTCCAGAAGACATTCCTAAAGATAGTTACCAATCCATTAATCTGGGACTAAACGATGAATTTACTCTTGAAAAAGTTCGTTGGTTAGAATATCAAAAGAAAAAATTACAAGAAGCAGCTGAGAAAAAGTATAATTATCTGATTTGTATCATGGACAGAGAAGAAGCATTATTCGCATTAACCAAAGATTTCGGATACGATATTTTAGTTAAAATTAAAGGTGACGTACCAAAAAAGGCACAAAAAGTGGAAGTGAGAAAAGATTTTCATCAAGAACTTATCAAAACTTTAGAGACATATTCAGCCAGGCATAATCCAGAATGTATCATTTTAGCTTCTCCGGCATTTTACAAAGAAGATTTATTCAAAAAAATTAAAACCCCAGAACTTAAAAAAAAAATAGTCTTAGCAATTTGTTCAGATGTAAGTGAAAGTTCGTTAGATGAAATTATCAAACGGCCGGAACTGAAAAACACTCTGAAATCTTCCAGATCAAGAATTGAAAAAATACTTGTTGACGAACTTTTAGCAGAAATTAATAAAAATGGACTTGCTGCATATGGTATCAAAGATGTACAAAGAGTTGTCTTGGCAGGGGCAGTTACCAAACTAATAATCACTGATGAGTTCATTCAACAACGGAAGGAAAAAAACACATTTACAGAAATTGACGAATTAATGAAACATGTTGACAATTTAAAAGGAGAAATCCACATTTTGTCGTCTAAAAATGAAAGTGGTAAGAAGTTAGATGGACTAGGAGGGGTTGCTACCCTTTTAAGATATAAGTTGTAATGAGCATGTTAAATTGGTTTTAAAGAATCTAAAAAAATACTAACCGAATGACAATTTATTTCTAAATAAATAAAAACACTTTTTCACACTATTTTGGAAAACCACAACCTTTTAATAGTAGTTGAGATTACTGATAATCAAGTAACAAAACTAATTCATACCGGATTAGTGAATAAAAAGAGAATTATAATAATAAAAAAGGTGAGGAAATTTTAAAATGATTATGAAAGATGATTTATTAAGTAATGTCAGAAGACATTTCGATTTAAACTTGTACGAAGTAAAATTATGGGCCGCTTTGTTAAGTAGAGGAGTTTCAACAGCCGGAGAATTATCAGATATTGCCGATGTTCCACGATCCAGAAGTTATGATGTTCTTGAATCATTAGAGAAAAAAGGTTTTGTAGTTATGAAGTTAGGTAAACCAATCAAATATATCGCAATTCCACCAAGCGAAGTTGTGGATAGGGTAAAGAAAAACATGCATTTTAATGCTCAAGAAAAAATTAAAAGATTAGACAGTGTTAAAAAATCACCTTTATTAGAAGAGTTAGAAAGTTTACACACTAACGGGATCAGTTTAATTGATCCATCAGAAATAAGTGGTTGTTTAAGAGGACGGAACAATTTGTATAATCACCTTGACTTATTAATTAAAGATGCCAAATCTAGTGTTAACATGATGACCACAGAAAAAGGATTCATGCGAAAAGTGGAAGGGTTACGGCCAACTTTTGAAAAAATTAAAAAGAACGGTGTTAAAATTAGAATTTCTGCCCCGATTACCAAAGAAAACAAAAAAATCGCTGACAGTTTGAAAAATATCGCAGAAGTTAAACACAACGATAAAGTAAGTTCTCGATTTGTTACTGTTGATGGGAAAGACATGATTTTCATGATGCTTAATGATAACGAAGTTCACCCATCTTATGATTTAGGAGTTTGGGTTAAAACACCATACTTCACCAACGCGATGGACCACATGTTCGATAACGCTTGGAAACAAAAGTAGTTTTTTCTTTTTTATTTATTTTCTTTCTTTTTGGTTTTGTCTTACTTACTATCTACTAAATTATCAAATGGGCTTTTAGCGTTTAATATCTTTGGCCTTGCTAAATGAGTATAAACCAGAGTAGTTTCTAATTGACAATGCCCCAAAAGTGGTTGTAAATCTGCCACAGCATTACCATTTTCTATAAAATGTGTTGCAAAAGAATGTCTTAAGGTATGAGGATGAACATTTTTATCAATCCCAGACAATTTAAGCGCTTTTTTAATGATCTTACGAACAGATTGCGCACTCATTCTTTGCTTTTGCAAATTAACAAACAAATAATCTTCTTTTTCCAATCTGTTTTCACAAATCCAACCAAATAATTCTGATTTCAATTTCTCTGCAATAATGAACGGACGGTCTTTGTTACCTTTCCCTTGTCTTACCCATCCATGATTTTGTCTAAACTGAAAATTTTGCACTTTAAGATTAAGCAATTCACTAACTCTTAACCCTGCTGAATACATCAAAGTCACCATTAATTTATGTTTCTTGTTTTCGATACAAGAAAAAAAGTGTAAAATTTCTTCTTGGGTTAAAAATTCTGGTAATTGTTTGGCGACCTTACTATACCTAATGTTAACAGTTAATTTTCTTCTTAAACAAACTTCAAAGAAAAACTTTAAACCATTCAAATAAACATTTATTGTATTTCCAGGAGCGCCATTCTCTAATTTCATTAACAAATATTTTCTAATGTCATTTTGACTAACTTGGTGCGATGCTAACTGATAAGTTCGCAAAAATTTATTCACCACGCCAACATAAGTTTGAATTGTCCGTTCACTTAACCCTCTTAATTTTCCATGCTCACTAATTATTTTATTAACATCCATTCTCCTCTTCAAATTCTTTTTTATTAAGTTGAAACATAAAACCATCAGGAAATCTTTGGAGGTTCCTTTTAACAGCTTGATTTAATACTTTAGTATTAACACCATATAATTTAGCTAAATCTCTATCTAAAATTACTTGTTGCCCACGAATTAAATATATTTTACTTTTTATATCATCAACAATTATCAACTCTTTCATATAAAACTAAAGAATATCACTCATTTATATAGTTTGACCGGGCCTGTCCGCGTGTCCACTGCTACATTTATATATGATGAACGCACAATATCTATTTATGGTATTAAATATTTCTCATTATTAATCCCTCTCACACTAAAAATCTCTCGAGTTTGCATATAACATGTTAAGCTTAATTATTACTCGGAACCAGTAAGTTACAAACACTAAAAATAAAAAAGGTTTTCCTCTCTATTAAAAATTAGGGCGTTTTAGAAAAAAGAAAAAAGAAAAAAAATTAACTTTTGCTGTATAAATCCCCCAACTGTGCTTGTGTAAATCCAAAGAAATTCATTAGATATGCTTGATTAATCATATTCCCTTCATTTATGATTACACTTTGGTCAAACAAAGAAGTATCGATTTCTGCTCCCGTAGCCGAATTACAAAAGTCTTGAAGAACCATAGCAACTTGACCTTGTTCCCCCATGCCTTCTATTCCGGTACAAATATCTGCACTTCCAGCAGCATCCATACACGCTTCAACCGCATTAACAGCCGGACAACCAAAAATGTTTCCTGAATTTCCTTCCGGATCAAATGAACTTGAGCCAACACTTTTTTTAACTTTAAACTTAACAGATCCCATTTGTTGTTTAAGATTTTGTTTTGAAAAACCTTGGTTGAAGTTCTTTTTAACTGTTTTCTGAGTTCCAGCATCATCAGTAAAAGTCCATTCTAAGGTTGCTGAAGTGGTATAATCAAATACTGTGCCTTGCTCCCCTTTTGTTGCTACTACTTCAAATTCTCCATTTTGGACAACAGTACATGGCTCTTTAATACCATCACCATCAACATCAAAATCGGTATTTCCATGATATTCATAAGAGATAACATCTCCCTTCTCTAAATCATCTAATTCATCAAGTTCCGAACCTTCTCCATCAACTGAAGTGCCAAATCCCGGCATCATCCCTTGATCTATCCCTTCACAGAAACCAACATCAAAATCAAATGATTCATCAGATCCAGGACTTGGCATCCCCCCTTCAGAACCACTACCAAAATCACCGTCTGGACCAACGGGCATTAAAGGGTCAGATGCTCCACCACCTGGTGCTTGTTGAGATGACCCTCCACTTTTAGAACCTAAAGCTTCTTGAACACAATCAAAAAAAGATTGTGATGCACCAGGTGGAATTAAGCTTCCCATCCCTCCTGTAGATACATCCATATCTGGTCCCGCTTTAGAAATTCCTTTTAACAAATCAGAACCCAACATCTTATCAACACTAGCCATATCT
>CAYXEO010000002.1:0-16920 GCA_964464055.1 uncultured Methanosarcinales archaeon
AACATTGGACAATTTGATAAATGTGGCTTTTTCAGCGACACTAATCCTTTCAATTTCGCCAACTACACTTACCGTTTCATCCGTCATGCTTGAATCCAATTTGTCAACAGACTTCAAATCCACATTATCTGCATAAAAATAAAGAAAAAACAAACCACAAACCATTACCACTAACGATATTTTGTAAATTGTTTTCTCTAGCATAATGGTTTTATTTTTTTTCTTTTAATTTCTTTTTCTATACTAAAAGATATATATTCTTGTTTTTTAACCTATATCTTTATATATTTCCGTTTATTACCTCTAAATATGTCAAAAGAACGAATGTCTGAATTAAGAGAATTATTGTTTATACTAGAAAGAAAAATCAAACCGTTAGAGTGGGATTCTAGTAGAAACCAGATAAATGAGTTCAAAAAAGTTCAACTTGGCAAATTGAAAGAAGATTTCTCTACTTTGACCAGTGAATTGACTAGGTTAGAAGAAGAGGAGTAGGACAAAAACACCCATAACTTTTATAAATAACTTCTAAAATCACTATTACAATGGAAATGTGGGCGTTAGCTTGCCTGAATCCAAAAAAACAATACAACAACGGAGGCTATAATATAAGATCTATCAAAGTGGATTTTATAGAAAAATACAAAAATGGGAATATACCAAAAAGTAAGAGAATTATGGACCAAACCGAAAGAAAACATGCCAGAATTATGGCGTGAAAGACTTATCGCTTGGCGAAAACAAGGTTCAACAGTTAAACTTGAACGACCTACCAGAATTGATAGAGCAAGGTCATTAGGTTACAAAGCAAAACAAGGATACATCGTAGTAAGACAAAAAGTTTTACGTGGTGGCCATACACGTCCAATGATTAAAAAAGGACGAAGACCAAAACATTACGGTACTAGACTTTCTTTAAGAAAAAATTATCAACATATCGCTGAAGAACGGGCACAAAAAAAGTATGTTAATTTAGTTGTTTTAAACTCCTATTGGGTAATTGAAGATGGTAAATACTATTGGTACGAAATCATCATGGTAGATCCAGATCATCCAGTAATAAAATCTGATAAAAAAATTAATTGGATTTGTGACGCTAAAAACCGAAGCAGGGTATTCCACGGTAAGACTTCCGCAGGAAGAAAGACCAGAGGATTACGTGGTAACAAAGGTATTGGTGCAGAGAAAGCAAGACCTAGTAGAAGAGCGAACTTACGAAGAATTTAGTTCCTTTTTTTTCTTTTTTTCAAACTTTTTTTCCTAACTAAAAACTAACATTTATATATTCTTTCGATTTCTTTTTTAGTGATGATAAATATTTTTAGTAAATACCATTGGATCTCAAATTTTCCAAAACGGTACCCTTTTTACAAAAAAGTAGGTGCGAACATGGTTTACTTTTTCACAGGGATAATCATCCATCCACGAAAAAATCTTTTATCACACAAAGATCTTCTTGGGGCAAGAGTGATTTTGCGAAAAGGAGATATAGCTTTGTTAGGGAATTTAAGAGAAACCTCTGCTTTGTTTATTAAGGGAAAAGTTACTCATACTACAATTTATGTAGGTCATAGACAATTTATTCATGCGGTAGGTGACGGGGTAGAATTTGTTTCGTTACACCATCTCATGACTGAATATGATACAATGGTTGTGTTACGTCTTCCAAAATCAACACCATGGCGAAGGTCAACGGTTAAGAAAGCAATTAGTTATGCTAAGGAACAATTGGGTAAACCATATGATTTCGATTTTAAACGAGGGGTGAATAAGATTTTTTGCACCGAACTTGTTAATGAAGCTTATCGACATGCTGGACACGATACTAAACTAAGAACATTTTCTAGGGTGAAGAATTTCGAAGATAAAATTAAACGATTCATAAGCAACGCTGCGATGGCTTTACGACCTGAACAATTTATGGAAAGTAATTTTGATATTGTATTCATCTCACACAATTTGAAAATTAAGAAGAAACTGGTTTTTAAAAAATAAAAAAATTAGCCTAAATTATCTAAAATATCGTGGGCATTATTGGTATTCAAATAATTTGCCAACTCTTTATTTTCTTTCTTTAACAAAAATCTCGCTTTTAATGAACTTTTCTCGTTATTACTAACTCTGGCCATCCGATCTACAAAAAGTAAACCATAAGGGTACCCTAAAAATAATGCATCGGAACTGTTTTGTACCAAATGTGGTAATGCATTAATAGTTCCTTCAAACCTAAACACGTGCTTGGCTTTCTGGTTCAATTTTACAAACCGTGTTTTATCATTTAAGAAATAATTCCAACACAAACTAATGGGTCCAATTTTGTTAAGTAACACTACAGGACTATTACCAGAAGTAGTAAATAAAGAACTTGATTTTGCTAAGGCACAAACATCTCCTTCTGATTCAGCAAGAGTGGCAATATATTTCTGTTCATTTTTGAATGTTGGTTCTAATGTGCCATCTAAAACAATATACTCTGCACTAATCTTTTTGGCAAGTGCCAATTCTGCAAATCTTCGTGCCATGTTGGTAACCTTGCTGATAGGTGCACGTTCATTTCCAACTCGAAGTGTAGCATCGTTGGAAGATACCAGTAAATCCTGTTCATTTACTAATCTCTCTTCATTTTCATCAACTAAATACATTTTACTTTCATAAACCAGTTCTTCTTCTACCCATTTGGCCTTAGTAAACAAATAAAATTCGTGCAGATAACTTTTTTTCTTAACATTATTCAAAAACACTTGCCCGAACACTCTGATAAAAGAAAGACAAAAGTTACCAGTGGAAAATATTTCTGCTTGACCACCATCGACAAACGCTACACTTTTTGATAAACCATACTCAGAAATTGTCGAGAAATAACTTTTATCAACCTCAATTTGTTGACCATTGAAAATGATTTTGTCATCATCTGAGAAATTAACTAACATTTTTTTCATTTCTTGTGATATTTTGTTGAACATCTAATTGACCCACATAAAGTACTATATAAGAATTTGTATAACGAAATGGTGCTCATCTTGTAAAGGGAACCTGTATGTAAATTTGTCCTCCTCGGCCATTATACGAACATAGGTTCGTCATTTGCAGCGCTAGTAAACGAAGTGAATGGTAATAACCAAACGGAACGTTAGTGAGTACTGGTTGGTACAGGAAGCAAGATGTCCACAAGGGACTAAGTTATGCTTTACAAGGTGAGCAATTATTAGAAACTCGCTTTGTTTTAAAACTTTATCTATCTTTTCTTAATTCTTTGACTAAAAGATTTGTTTTTTTTTCTAATGTTTGACATTTATCTTCATATAATAAGATCCGATGTTTATACTCTTGCCCTCTACTGGCTAACTCTTTTGACATTGCAGACATAACTTTATACCCAATACTATTGTTTCTGTCCATCACTTCTTTAAGATTTTGACCGGATATTTTTAAAAGGTAAGCTTCGGTTTGGGTAGAAATTGTTGCTGTTCTAACATAGTTCCATAATGCACCTAGTTCTCCAAAAAAGTCGCCTTCTTTAAGTTGGGTGATAACTTTGCCTTTTTCACTAGGTATTTTCTGTGTTGATACATTAATAATTCCTTGTTGAATTACATAAAACGAGTCGCCTTTAGTACTTTCTTTAAATATTAATCTTTTTGGTTGGTAATGTTCTGCTTTAACAATACCTAAAATATCTATCATTTCTAATGGTTCTAAATCTTCAAATAAATAAATGCTTTTTAGTATATTTTCCATAAAAGAGATAGGACCACATTAGATTTAAAGATTGTTATAATTTAATATATATTTTGTAAGATTAAGAACTAATTAAGAACAGAAAAATAAGCCCCAGGGGATGCTCCTCACCAAACTTTTTACACAAAAGTTTGATCAAAAACCAATTAAAAAATAATAAAAATCTATCAATTAATCAAGAAAAATAAGCCCCGAGAGGGAGTTGAACCCTCGACCTGTCGCTTTCTTAAGTCAGAAGACTTTACTAGGCGACCGCTATAGCCACTAAGCCACCGGGGCAGCTTATTTTTTCACTTTTTTAATCTTTGTTAGTGTTATCAATCAAACTTGTTTGTGCAGATGACACCTCGAACACCAAATCGAAATTGGTCGCGAAGAGCCACTAAGCCACTAGGGCAGCTTATTTTTTTATTTATTCTATTGTATTTATATGGTTTTCGGAAAATTAAGAGAGCCCCTGCCGAGAATTGAACTCGGGACCTCTACCTTACCAAGGTAGCGCCATACCGCTAGGCCACAGGAGCAAAACATTTCTAAAAATCAAGAATTGGTATTTAAAGGTTACGTTCATCCTAAGGTATTAAGTGAAGTTATGTCAAACTTAAAGTGTTCTAAACTCGGGGTGGCGGCGGTAACGGTAACTCTTTTTCCATTTCAATATTAATTTGGTGTTCCATAGCTTTTTCTTCTTCTTCAATGTTAAGATGTGCTGGGACACCGAATAATAAATCATGTTTGAGAATGTTTCCGTTATTAATGGATGTGGTGCCAATAATATTTGGTTCTAGTGTTGGTGTTGGAACATCGCTACAAATTATATCTTGTTTCACTGGACAAGTAAGCATTTGTTGAGAATATTTATTTAATGCTTCATCAATGAGTTTGATTTTTTGTTCTATTAAATGGATCTTTCCAGGGTTATGCATTTCTAAACTCTTGTTAACTAATAATTCGTGTTTTAACATTTCAATCCTGTGATGCATTGTTTTTATTTTTTGTAAATCTAACGAATTTAGTGTTACTTTTTGTTTTTTTAATTTTTCATTTCTTTTTTGTATTAAATCGTTTGCATTAACTTTTTTTGTTCGTTCTTCATAATTTTCAATTAATTTAGACTCTTTTTTAAGATTTTCAAGTACTTTTCTTGTCATTAATATTTCTTCTTTAGTGCCTTTTTTTGCTAAAAATTCACCTAATGCATGTGATAATTTTTCAATTTTTTTGTGAATGTCGCCATGTTCTGATAAGTTTAATTTTTTCTTTAAGTTGTGATTTTGCCGTTTAAGTGACATCATTTTAACAGAATCTTTTTTCTTTTGACGAAGCACACTATGTTCAATGTCTAATATCTCGTCCATTTTTTGTTCTAAAAGAATAATATTTTTTCTTAATGTTAAACGGGGGACCTTTTTTTGTGCTGTTAAATATTTAATTTCTTGAATTTGTTTTTTAATTTCTTTTGTGGAATAGTTTTCTTTCTGTTTACGATGATTTTTTGCTAATTTGAACAATAATTGTTTAGTTCTTATTTGGTTCATAATTTAATTCTCCTTAATTTTATTATTTACCTAAAAATTCCAATCTTCACTTTACCTTTTTTTCCCATGTTTGGTGGTGGGGGCGGTAAATCTAATCCACCTGGCGACGCATTTACTGGCTCAGTAGGCATTTGTGGCATTCCTGGTGGTGGTGCAACTTTTCCTGGTCCACCCATCTGTGGTGGCCCCATGGTGTGTTGTCCAGAAGGAGGCATTCTACTTGGACCTGGCCCCATTTCTGAATTAGATCTCACCGGTGGTAATGTTTCTTTATGTTTACCCATGAACTCTTCTAGTTTATCAGAAATCGCAATCATTCCATTAGCAATGGTTTCATTTTGTCCAACAACATCATCAATTCTCGCATTTAATTTTTTGATTGATAAATAAATATCTTCTTCTTTTTGGTCCTCTAAAGCTTTGTTAAACAATTCATTTAAATCGTGGACAGAATCTTTCATACTTTCAATTTCTAAAATGAGTTCGTTCGCTTTAGAGTCCGGTCTGGACAATTTCTTTTTTAACGCTTCAACATCGCCCTTTAAATCGGACAGAAGTTGGTGCGGTAGAATTTCATAATCTTCATTAGCCATCTTTTATCACCATCTTTTAAATGTGCTTATTTTTTCAAAACACTTTTTTTAATTTAATAATATTAATTTATTAAAGTAATTTAGTTTATAAAATTTTTGTTATTCTTCTTCTTCTTCTTCTTCTTATTGATACTCTCTTTAATCCAATAATTTAATATACTCCTCTGATTTCTTCTAATCCATGTTAGACATTTTATTTATCCTAATTACACTTATTGTACTTTTAATTGCTTCTTATAATGATTTGAAAACAAGAGAAGTTCCAGACTGGCTAAACTACGGACTAATTTTTTCTGCTTTAGGTGTCAGGACTTTATTTTCTTTCGAATTGGGTTGGCAAATAATGGTGACAGGTATTTTAGGTTTCTCTGCTTGTTTCATTTTGGCCTGTTTATTTTACTACACTAATCAATGGGGCGGTGGAGATTCTAAGCTTTTGATGGGTATGGGTGCAGTGATTGGAATAACTTATCCTTTTAATAATAGTAGTTGGAACTTGTTTTTGTTTTTTATGATCTTACTTTTTATTGGTGCAATTTACGGTTTGTTTTGGATGGGTTTCATGGCTATAAAGAAACGAGATTTGTTTTGGTTCAATTTCAAACACAAACTACGAAATTCTAAAAAAGCACATTATTCGTTGTTGGGTTTAGTTATAGTGATGTTATTATTAAGTTTATTTTTTACTTTTTTATCTTCATTTTTTGTTATGGTCGCGGTAATGGTGATTTCTTTTTTCTACTTATTACAATTCGTTACTGTTGTAGAGAAAAGTTGTTTTGTGGTTAGTATCGAAATCCCGCAATTAACTGAAGGCGATTGGTTGGCAGAAGATGTAATGCTTGACGGACAAACCATTATGGAAAAAAAGACGTTAGAAAGAAAAGATCTAGACAAATTGGCCAAATTATACCAAACTAAAAAATTATCTTCCGTTTTGGTTAAAGAAGGTGTACCTTTTGTTCCTAGTTTCTTGTTTGCATATTTGTTTTTGTTGGTGACTAGTTATTTAGTTCCTTTGAATGGTTTGTTTTAATGAAAGTTTGTTTACCTGTAATCGATACCTTTTTATATCTTAAAATATTACTTTACAAAATAGATGTTATGTTAATACATTAAAAATAAATTAAACTAAAAGAGGTGTAATGTAAAAATGAATAAAAAAGGTTCTTTATCGTTGTCTATCAACGCGATAATTGTTATAGTGATTGCTTTCGTTTTCTTGGGGTTAGGTTTGAATTTTATTAGGGATCAATTAGGGAGTGCCGGTGACACTTCTAGTATGGTCCAAGAACAAATTAAACAAGGTATCATGGATGATTTACGAACAGGTAACAAGAAATTAAGTTTCCCTGCTCAAACATTGACTTTGGAAAAAGGTCAGTCTGAAGATATGGCCATAGGAATAAAAAATGTTTTAAATGGCAATCTCCATTTTACGATTGAGATAAGTATTACAAGTAAACAAGGTGAAGTTTTAACACTTGAAGAATTAACAGAAGCAGTAGATTTCTTTTATGCACCAGGTCCATTCACTTTGAAATCAACAGAAGCAGAAGCGTATAATATCAAATTAATCCCGAATGATTTGGGTACTTATTTAGTTGATTTGAAAATTTTAGATGCAGATTCTTCAACTTATGCACAGAAAACTTTTTTCGTGACAGTAATTTAAATGAGGTTTATACAAAATGGTTAAAAAATCAAAAAATAAAAAGATGAAAAAGAAACAAATGAATGAAGACCAAGAGTTTCAAATTATGAAATTAGTTATGGACAAATTTCTTTGGCTCGGCTTTATTGTTATGGGTTGGGGTATGTACCTATGTATCCAAGATTTGTCAATTTTACCTGGTTTATGGTACTTGATATCCGGCGCAGTGATTCTTATCTTGTTCATGATTCTTATTATTAAGGAATATGAATTCTTGAAATAATTTTTTCTTTTTTCTTTTTTATTTCTTTTTACAAACTATTTTTCCACTAATACCTGAAGATTCTGGTTCAGGGTTATAACATTCTTTTAATACATCATTATTTTGGTCAGGTGCACCCATATGAACTACGTAATATCCCTCTCCGTCTGGATAATCATTACAACTAGTTTCTGTATGAAATACTGCATTACATGAAGGGAAAAACGGAGGCACATAACAACCCCATCCTGATGGTGGCCCCATCTCTATGTGGTGATTTTCTTTTATTTCTAATAAATTGTTAGCTGAAGGTAAACTCCAATTACTGCTTCCACCCAATGTTAAATTCTCACAATAATTATTCGCATCATACCATTTCATTTTTGAGCTAGGTGGATTTAGTTGCCATATATTTCCAGTCCAAGTATCTAGAACTGTCCCGTCTCCTAACATTTCATAGTGTAAAACAGTATCTTCTACACAAACCCCATTCTGACAAGTTTCGTCACTTCCACAATTGTCCGCCATCTCTTCTAAACTACCACAACTATCAACCCAATAGGCATCTCCTCCACTACATGTTTTGTGGTCATGTGAATAACAAGTTGGTCCATCTTCAACACAATTCCCATTGTAACAAGTTTCGTTATTTCCACAATCTTCGGTCATAACTATCCAATTACCACAACTATCTTGTGCCCAGACATCTCCAGATTTACAAACTAATTCTTGGCTAGGCGTGCAAACATTTGCATTTGGATGGCAAACATAATTTTCTTCACAATTACTATCTAAATTACAATATGCTGCTGGATGACAAAATGTTATATCCGTACCTTGCCAACCACCACAATTCCAGCCAGTTATACAGCCCGTATTGTTTTCAACATCACATGGATCACAATAATCTCCGTTACCAGTGCCATTTGGAATACAAATTCCATTTTGACAAATTTCTTCGTAATTATGACAATTGTCCGCCATTTCTTCTACAACGCCGCAACTATCAACCCAATACGCATTTCCACCACCACATGTTTTGTGGTCGTGTGATGTACAAGTTGGTCCATCATCCACACAATTTCCATTTTGACAAGTTTCGTTACTATTACAATTATCAGCTACACTTTCAAAACTACCGCAACTGTCCACCCAATAAACGTCTCCATTGTGACATGTTTGGTGGTCATGTGAATAACATTCTGTCCCTTGACAATCGGAATCTGCGCCATCAATTTTATGATCGCAATCATCATCAATTCCGTTGGAACAGTTCTCTGGTGGAACTTCGCTCATGCAACTATCAATTCTTAATGATAAACTTGGACCTACATTCCATTGACTAACATCACTGTTTGACCAAGTCTTGTAAGCAACACAATTGTTTGCATTAACTCCCGCAGCTTCAGCAAGATAACTTAATCCATCGGTAAATGCATCAATCGCTTTAAATCCCCATCCTGCAAACTTTTTAACACCATCACAAATGCCATGGGTATTAGCATAATCATCACAAATTTCTGCCAAGCCAATTGCTCGAGCTTCACTATCTGCTTTAATCTCATCAGCTAATTCACAACCTGTTGGTTGGCTATTATTTTTTACATATTCACTAAATTTTTCAGCCGCTTCGACAGAATTATTGTTACTTGAACCAGTATATGATTTTGCTTCCCAAGGTGCCACTGTTAAACTTAAATCATGCCCACTATTATGTGCAAAAACAGTTAACGAAGGAGCGTAGTCAGGATCGTTAACAACAAATGCTTCAAATTCGTTACCATCAAAAAAAGTTACTGGTGCATTAGAAATCGCAGATCCATTTTCGTTCCTCACATTTATATTTACTCCTTCTCCAGTTTGATAATCGGTAAATTGTATCTGTCCACTAGAATTTGTTTTACCAGTTTTGATTGGAACTCCACCCATATTTATTTCAGTTATGTTATTATTATTATTGTTATTATTATCACCAATACAAACTCCACTTGTACAAATCTCATCACCAGGACAATCCCAATCGTCATAACAAGAATTACTTTCTCCATTACAACTTCCATCAACACACAATTCTTGACCTGGACAATCATAATCATCAAAACAAGAATTAGCATTCATATCTCGTCCGCCACAAGCAGAGAAAGCTAATGTCCCTGCAGTCGCCAACATAATAATTTTGTTAGCAACTGAGTTTCTCATCCTTTTCATAAAAGAAGGTTTAAATTCGTTTTTTGTTATTTTTTCTAGTTCCATTTTTTAGTTTTTAGTTATTAAAACAATTATAAATTTCAGGATTGCAATATTCATTAAGACAATTTGAATCCGTACAATTATTTAATTCTCCACATATAATTATATCTAAATATTTCATTTGTGCTTCAGAAGTGGCATCATAAAAACAACTACTTTGTTCACACGTTTGATTGGTAAGGCATTCATTTGTACAATTAACCAGTTGAGAACAGTTCATAGTGCCTGTTGTTGATCCAATACAATTTTCAAGTTCATTTCTACAATTTTCTAAAAAACATTTTTGATATTCGGAATAGGTATCTGTATTTTCTGCACAATTATTATCATAATTACATGAAATCATTATAACATAACTATCTTGAGCTAGTTCGGTACCTTGCTCTATACAAGATTCAATACAAGAATTATCTTCACAAGAATTATCACAAGTTGCTATTTCAGCACAAGTCAAATTCCCATAATTATTTATATTATCTTGTAGATAAGAATCTTCAGTTGGCATATTAGAATCGGAAGGAAATATTTGTGTGTCTGTTGTATGTAGGATGTAAGAATCTGTTGTTGTTGGACTATGTGCATCTTGATAATTCTCTTTTGTATCTGTGTTATTACCATTTGAAAAAACACATTCTCCTTGCACACAAATACGATCACCTTTACAATCTTGATCCATTTTACATCCGTAATTTTGAGAAGGGGCATTGTTTGCATTATCACTACATGAACTTATCGACCCGACCCCACTTGTAGCTAAAACTAAAGATGCAGCCAACATAATTAATTTAGAATTTAACCCATTATGGATTTTTTGTAAGAATGTTTGTTTTATTTTTGTTACTAATGTCATGAAATTAATGACATTTAAGAAACTATTTAAACTTTGTTGCTGAAAAGTAGTCAAATCAATTTATATACTCTTTTTTACTTATTCTAAACATGAACAAAAAAGCATCTCTTGACTTATCAATAAATGCAATTATTATTATTGTGCTTTCAATAGCTATGCTTTCTGGTGGTGTTTCTTTAATGTATCAATTCATAGGTGGTGCAGAAGATATAAAATCTCAGATGGATCATAAAACTGAAATGGAATTAGAACGACTTCTAATTAACGAAGGACAGATGGTGGCGTTACCTTTACATACTGCCACAATTGAACGGGGAGAAAGTCACGTTTTTGGAATTGGTATACTTAATATTCATGAAAAAGATGAATTCTGGATAGAAATTACAGAAAGAAAAGCAGTTGGCTTAGATAATGATGGGATTACTGTTGATTATGGCAGTTGGTTATTTTATAATAGTGGGAAAATCACTTTAGAAAAAAATCAAAATTACAAAGAATCGATCATGGTTGTTGTTCCTAAGGAAAGTGCTCCGAAAGGACAATATTTTTATAATGCTATTATAAAAACGGACCAAGGTCAATATGGGAACACACAAAGTTTTGTAGTTACAGTTCCTTAATTCTAATATTGAGCGATAAACCTTATATTTCTGTTTCAATTATGATTTTTTTTACAACAACATTTCTTGTAAGAATTTCTTAGGGTCTTTAGCTCTGGTAATTGCATGACCAATTAAAACTCCATCAGCACCTAATAATAATGCGTGTCCTAAATCTTCTTTACTATGTATGCCAGCACCACATAATAATTTAGTTCTCGGACTCAATTCGTAAACTAATTCTACCGCTTTAACAATTAAATCTGGGTGAGATTCAGTTACAGAAACATCTCCTCCGATTAACTCTTTTGGTTCGTAAGCGATACAGTGTGGTTTGAACATGGCTACTTTTTTAATTTCACTTAATGTACTAGCACAAACAATGGTTTTTAACCTTTTTAATTTACAAATTTTAATTATTTCTTCTAAATATTTCATTGGGATTTTTCTTTCAGAGTGATTTAGAATAGTGCCTCCAACTCCAATATTTCTTAATTCATCAACAGAAATTCTCCCTGTATGAGCACCGAAAGGTACATGATCTGTATGTTGTGAATAAACAGTTAAATGTTTGGTATGTTGGGTAACTTCTTTAAGTGTAAGTAATGATGGGGCAATGGCAACTTCATACTTGTCTCCATTTTTTTTAATGGAATCTAATCTCTTGGCAATTTCTAACGCTTTGTTTCCTAACGCTTCTTTGTAAATTTTAAAATTAACTAATACTAATGGTTTCATACTTCTTTTCCTCTTATTTTTTAATACGATATTTGATATTGACATATTCTTGAGGCTCCCCTTTTTTAAACTTGTTGAGTACTTTGAAGAGATAACTTAATATTGCGAGAGCAATAATCACGGGTAGTAACAAAAGACCAAGATAGAATAACCCTACTAAAAATAAAATAACTATTGCTAACCCAATTAAACCAATCATCCACGCTTTAATTCCTCTTGCTACTACGAACATAGTGATAATAAAAAACAACTGATATAAAAATACTTCCCAAGACAATAGCTAGGAAAAATATCTTTAAACTGAGTGTGATAAAAAATTCTAGAGGGAATGTTTTGATTAATAACGAATTTGCAGGAAACTTCCAATTACCTTGTGGGAACAGTATCTCATGAAATATTTCAAACGCATAATTGAATCCGAACAGGGCAAATAATGTTTTGATAACTGTGAATCCAACAGCGGTAATCCCTCCACATTTGAAAAGTTTGAGTAACTGTTTTTTGTTTCTTTTGTAATACGTGATTAGAATTGTAACTATTAACAAACTCAAATAAAACACATAATCATAAAGTTGTATAATTTTTTGTACATCTTCTAAATGCGAAACCTCATTAGCAGTATAATCTAGTTGCAATTCTCCTTTTTGATATAAGAAATCAATCGTTTCTTGTTGGTTGGGGGTGAAATCACTTAAACCAACTACCACTTTATAAGATGTGAGTAACAAAAGTATCGGTAGAAATATACAGAAGATGATTAAAAGAATTTTGTCTTTGTTCATATGTTTTGTTTTGTGCATAAAAAGTAAAGAAAAAAAAAGAAATATAAAAAATTAACTAATTGAGTTCAGTTCCCGCATCCTGAACGAAAAAAGTTCGCTATTTGCTCACTTTTAACGTTTTTTTAATGGATGTGTTAAATTGTTTGCTTAATATAATCTTTAAAAAAATGTTTTAAAGTTTAGTTCCCACATCCAGAACAACTTGAACAATCACTACAACCTGCTTCTTCGTTGTCTTCTTCTTTTTTGTCTTCTTTCTCGTCTTCTGGTGCATTAATACTAACAATCTTGATTTCGAAAGTTAAATCCTTACCTGCTAATGGGTGGTTAATGTCAAGGGTAACTTCTTTTTCGTTAACTTCTTTAATTTTTGCTGGAATTTGTTGTCCTGTTGGTGCTTGCATCATTAACATCATGCCCACTTCTGGTTTAGGTTCTTTTGGTAATTTCTCAACAGGAAATTTTTGTACTAAATCATCTCTTACTGGACCATATGCTTCTTCAACTTTTAATGTGAATGTTTTTTCTTCACCTTCTTTCATACCTTCTACAGCTTTATCAAAGCCAGGGATAACTTGACCAGATCCAACTTCGAACCCTAATGGTGCTTTTCCTTCAGAACTGTCAAATACAGAACCGTCTGCTAATTTTCCAGTGTATTCAATCTTAATTTTGTCGCCTTTTTTAATTATTTCTGCCATTTTTTTTATTTTTTACAGTTAAAGTTCAAAGCGCAACGAATGTGAGCATTTGTGCTTTTCTGTCATTTTTATATTTCCTCCACATATATGTGGTTATTTATTGTTTTTCACTTTTTAATTATATTATATAAAGTTATTGGTAGAATGGTTTGAGATGTTATCAAAATAATTTGTTAAAAGTAAAATAGAAATAATAAAATAAGAAAAAATAATTAATGTGATAATTTCCAGGTGTTATAATCCCATTCATCAGATCCTGCTATTGCGTTTCCGTATGTTTTTTTGTCTTCTTCAGATAAAGAATTGAATCGTTTTTGGATTTCCTCTTCTTTAACATCTGGACAATTTTCAGAATTTTCTACAATTCCAAAAGGGATCGTAGTGCTTCCACCTTGACATTCCCATTGGACACATTTTGGATTATACCCTAATAAGTCCATGATTTTATTCTTTCTATCTGTTACCCAAGAGTTTCGTTTTGTTTGATAGAAATTTTTAGAGTCTTCGTTTCCTAGTTCACAAAAATATACTGCTTCAGATTTTAAAGGTGCTAATCGTGTTTCTAATTCTTCTGGAACTGAGTTACATCCGCTTAAAGTACTTGTGGCGATACCTAAAGCTATAATTGGTCCTGCTATTTTATTCATTAAATTGTATTTCATTTTTTAGTTTACCTCTTTAATTTGACGACTAAATAAAGTGTCAATTTTGGTTATATATACTAAGAAATAAAGCTATTTATAAATGTTTCGTTGTTTTTGTCACTTTTAGGTGAATACAAAAAAAGATGAGTCCTCCCTCACTTTTTCATCGCCAATTCTCGTAAAATCTCGGAGATAACTTTTCCGCTCGCTTTTCCAGCTAAAGTTTTCATACACATACCCATCAATGCACCAATTGGGGCACTTTTGTTTTTTTCTACTATCTCTTCGATTGTCGCTCGGATTTTTTCAGTGGATAATGATGTATAATTTTTCACATCAAATTTGCCCTTAATCATGTCAATCAACACATCTAAAATAATGTCTTTGTTAATTTTTTCTTCGTGCAGAAATTTAAACAAATCTTTGAAATGGTCATTTGTTAATTTGTTAGACTCCAGTTGATATTTTCGTTTAATTTCTAACGGTGCAGAAGTAAGTGTTTCCACAATAAAAGCAGGTTTTATTTTTTGATACTTACCCACCAGTTCTTCAAATAATTCTACTTTGTTAGATTTGATAACAAAATTTGCTAAATCGTGGTTAAGGTTGAACTCTCTTTGGTACCTTTTAACTTTATCGATAATAAGTTCTGGTAACTTGAGTCCTTTGGTACTTGGTTTTATTAGTGGCACATCTGTTTCTGGGTACATTCTTGCAGAGGTTGACATTGGTCGCATGAACCTACTAGTTCCATCATCTTGTGCTTTACGAACTTCTTTCGGAATACCAACAAATAACTCTTCTGCTCGTTCATGAACTGCAACTATCGCAATTTTTGCTTTCTCTTCTTGATCAGCAACTAAAATAAAAGCGTCAGTTTTCAAACAACCAAGTTTTTTACTAATTTTAATAACTTCTTCTTCAGTAATTCCATAATTTGGCATTTCATCAGAATGAAAAATCCCTCCGACACCTGCTTTGGCTTTTGCTCGACCAGCAAACTCTGTCCCTAATCGATAATTTGGTTGCAATTCCCGTCCAACTAATCCAGAGAATCCTTTTAATTTAATTCCTAAGATCTTGCCTTCATTTTTGATAGTTTTAATAATTATTTTGGAACTAGACTCTGCTATAGTTTCTGTCAAATCAATAATTTCTAGTTTGTTTATTTTGTTTTTCTTTTGCTTTTTTAGTTCAGTACGTAATTTGATAAGTTCTTCTTGTCGTTTAACTTCCAAATTAACTAAAAGTGGAATCATCCGTAAATCTTGGGCACCTTTAATCTCAACTCTTTCACCTTCGGCAATTGAGACATTGACATCTTGACGAATTGTTCCTAATCCTCGTTTAACATTTGGTAAAGAACGCAGTAGCATCCCTAAATTCCGAGCAGTTTCTTGACATTGTTCTGGACTTTTTATGTCTGGCGCAGTACCTATTTCAATTAGTGGGATACCTAATCTATCTAGGCAATATGTTTTTTCCATATTTGTTTTAGAAACGATTTTACAAGCGTCTTCTTCTAAAGAAATGTTTTCAATTCGTACATCTCCTTCATCGGTACTAACTTTTCCTCCTCTGGCAATCAATGCGGTCCGTTGGAATCCGCTAGTGTTACTTCCGTCAACAACAGTTTTCCGCATAACTTGGACTAATGGAGAAATTTGTGCCTTGACAATTTTGCAAAGTTGTAAACAAGTATAAAGTGCAGTTGGATTAACTTCATGTGGTGGTTCAGAATCAGTTTCAACTAAACAAGTAGTATCATTAAATCCTTGGTAAACAAAAGTTTTGTTTCGTAATTGTTCCTGTTGTGCGGCAACATCTACTTTACCACCTTCACCAGCAACAGCTCTTAATTTTCTTCTGATGGTAAAGTCTGGGATGTCATCTCTTAATTGTGTTGGACAATTACAGAATAATTTTTTACCTTCTAATTGTTGGTGAATTTCAATTCCGCATTTTAAACCTAACTTTTTATAATTCATTTTTAATTCTCTTTACTTAATTTTTGTTTATTATTAATAAAAAAGAGTAAATGAAAAGAGTTTAAAAAGATTTGTTATTTGTTTGTTGCGTCTGGAATAACACTATTTGTTTTTAAAAATCACTTTTCTAGGATATAAATCCTTATATTAGAACAATTTTCAAAGAATAAGTATAGTTTCAGCTACCAGTATAAGTAGAAACGTTCTTTTTATTTTGTTGGTTTTATTATTTATTTCGGTAGTTACTGCTTCTTTATCAGAAAAACAAATCCCTGGGACTTTTTTTTGCTGGGCAAGAGTTAGTTTCACCTAGTAATTGGATTGTTGAGCGACAAATAAAAGTTTATGATAATAAAGTTATAATCAATGTAGAAGATGCAATCTGGGCCAGTTTTACCAATACTAATTCAATGGACCCTTTATTGGACGAAGATTCTCACGCGATAGAAATAAGCCCGGCAACTCCTGAACAAATTAATGTAGGCGATATAATTTCATATCAAACAGAGATGGGAGTAATTATTCGTCGTGTAGTAGAAAATAGAGGAGATGAAGAAGATGGAGAAAATGGAGAAGATGGAGA
>CAYXEO010000002.1:17020-98728 GCA_964464055.1 uncultured Methanosarcinales archaeon
AGAAGATGGAGAAAATGGAGAAGATGGAGAGGGTATTTATTATATTGTCAAAGGTGATAATAATAAGTTTCATGATCCATTTAAAGTTAGGTTTGCCGATGTGGTTGGCGTAGTTGTGGCGATTATTTACTGATTTTTTTGGCCCCTTCCACTGATTTACTTAATTACTTCTATTAGAATTATAAAAATTTACTGCTTCTCGTGGCGATAAAATGTTCGTTTCTAATTCATTAACACCATATTGTTTACTTGTTTTATGCCATCCATCAAAATCATTCAATTTTGTTTGTAATACATTTTTGAAATACAAATAATCATATTTTGTTTGGAAAATTACTAATTCTCCATTTCTAATATATTCTCTTCCAATTTTAATAGCTTCTTCAGGATCGCTAGCGAAATATTTGTTTTTTGGAATGTTTCCTTTATCTATCCAATCATAAAATTCTAAATCGCTCATGCCTCTGTATAAATATTTTTCAGTCATCTTGAGGTTAAAACCAAGGGTAAATTTATATATTTGTCGGTCATTCATTTTATTATTGAAAGAGGTAAATATTATGAAATTCGCAATACTTATTGTAACTTTGTTTATTCTTACTGGATGTTTTTTGATACCTGTTGAAAAGGATCCTGTACTGGCTGTAATTAATGAAACTATTGAACCGGATGTGGTTCTTGAGAATGAAACATTAATGCCTGAAGAAACGCCAGAAACAGTTCTTGGACTTGAGCAAACTAATCAAACTAATCAAACAGGTTGTACAGACAATTCGGAATGTGTGTGGGAGGAACAATGTATTGATGGTAGTTGTGGGAAAATTACAGAACTTTATGAGACAGAAGGGTGCGATATTAAATGTAATTTTGATAATATTGAGATTGAAACCAGTGATGGAGATTTATTCACTTTAAGCCGAGGGAAAGGTGATTATACTGGTGGTGGTGCAATTGAATGGGTGGTTTCTAGTGGCGATGATTATTGTCAAGGTGAAGAAATCATTATTCCAGTAAAAATTATAAAAAAGAATTATGGGAAAATGATTAGTGAAGAATATGTTACTGTGGGTGTGGGGGAAGCAAGTCAAATTATAACTCATCCAACATCTTCTATTGAATTTACTTTTGAAATATTAAGTGTGGAGGAAACATGTGGATAAAAATTTACAATTCACAATATAACTAAAATGGTAGCAGAATATATAATTATACAAAACCTTTTCATCGCTTTGGTGTTAGGTGCACTTATCGGGTTAGAGCGAGAATATGCTAGATTCAAAAAGAAAGCGCATGATTATGCCGGGATAAGAACTTTCCCATTGATTTCTTTATTCGGTGCACTTGCAGCATATTTAGGAAGTACAATTTCAATTTGGATTTTTGTCACGAGCACTTTGATAATGGGTGCATTAATTGTCTTCGCTTACCTTAGTATCGTTAAAGGAAGTAAAATACATTTTGGTGTTACTTCTGAGATGGCTGGTTTTCTAGCATTTTTTATTGGGGCTTTATGTTTTTATGGTGAAACAAGATTGGCTATTATAATCGCGGTAATGGTAACAATAATTCTTTACGCTAGATCGATGTTACACAAATTTGCAGAGAAAATTAAAAAACAAGAGATGGCTGATACTTTAAAGTTTGCTGTGATTGCTTTTGTTATCTTACCTTTACTTCCAAACCAAGGTTTTGGTCCGTACGAAATCTTCAATCCTTATGTGATTTGGTTAATGGTGGTTTTCATTTCCGGTATTGGATTTGCTGGTTATATGTTAATGAAATGGTTTGGGGAACGGGGTATTACTCTTGCTGGTATTTTAGGTGGGTTAGTTAGCAGTACCGCAGTAACTTCTAGTTTCGCAGTACGAAGTAAAAAAGAAAGAAAGATTTATCGAGCATTAGTTTTAGGTGTTGTTTTAGCGAATTCAATCATGTTTGTAAGAATATTAATTGAAGTGTTTGTAATTAACCGAGAACTTTTCAAAGTTATGCTTCTACCACTTTCAATATTAATTGCTGTCTGTGCAGTGTTTTCTTATATTTTATGGAGAAACGCTAAAGATGCGAAAGGGAAGATTAGTTTAGATTCACCTTTCACTTTAGGACCTGCATTAAAGTTTGGAGTTTTTTTTGCAGTGATTTTGGCACTAGTCAAGTTAGGTGACATTTATTTAGCAGAACAAGGTGTCTATTTAGTTAGTTTCATTTCTGGCTTTGCTGATGTTGATGCTATTACTGTTTCTTTATCTCAATTAGCAAAAAATAGTTTAGCATTAGAAACTGCTCGGAACGGGATTCTTTTAGCGGCACTAACTAATGTTGGCGTTAAAGGTGGGATTGCTTACTTTTTCGGAGACAGAAAAAAGTTTGGGAAAATCATCCTGAGCCTTTATGCAGTTTTAATCGCTCTGGGTGTAGCATTAATATTTTTAATTTGACCAAAGCAGAAAATCCACGCGTACGTTTAGGAACATGGATTTAATCGCTTTGATTTTTATTATCTAAAAGAATTCTAACTTAGCTTCTTTTTTTTCTTCTTGTTCTTTTTTTTCTATCAGATTCGTGAAACTACTGAAATCAGGAGCCGTAGCAACAGGTTCTGTGGTGTCCGTTGTTGTCGAATTGTTACTGGGATTATTGAACATGTTCATCATGTTAGGAGTGTCCGTTGGTGTTGATGTTTGTTCAGCTGTTATTGGAGAATTCGTGTTAATATTATAATTTTGATCTCTAATAATATGAGTAAGGATGTGTAATACTTGTTTAATTTCTTCGTGGGTATCTTGTTTTGTATCAATTGTAATTTTCATCTATTTATCACCAATAAAAATAAAATGGTTAAGGTATTTAAATTTTTGTAATTTTTCAGATTACTAATTTAATGCCTGTATGTCACAGCAACTTTTATAAATAACTGCTTTATTTAATGTTTTTAATGCACCCGTAGTTTAACGGCTAGAATCCGGGCCTTCCAAATGAAAAAGATTCATTTATTGAGTTTTAATCATGACGTGAGCCTGTGATCCGGGTTCGAATCCCGGCGGGTGCATTTTTAGCCTTTAATATTTATTCTAAAAACAATAAACTACTTAAACCCTAAAATATTACTTATTAATAATGAAAGAAACAATTTTGGTATTTGGGTCACATTCAGATGATTTTGTTATTGGTGCTGGTGGTACTATTGCTAAATATTCACAGGAAGGGAAAAAGGTGATTTCGGTAGTTTTTTCTTACGGAGAAAACTCTCACCCTTGGTTAAAAGAAAAAGTTGTGCAAAAGTTTCGTTCTCAAGAAGCGTTCGAAGCAAGTAAATTGTTGGGGTGTAAAACCATCTTTTTCGATTTGGAAGAAATGAATTTTTATCATGATTACAAAAAGAAAGGCGTTGAGAAAGAATTATTAGCGTTAATTAGAAAAGAAAAACCTACCAAAATATTGACCCATAGTAAAGAAGACCCTCATCCTGACCATAAGGCGGTGTATAAAATCACTATGGAATTGATTCATAAACTTGGTAAAAAACCAGAATTATACATTTATTCGGTTTGGAACCCCATCTCTTTTGTAACTGGGTACCCCTCATTATATGTTAATATTACTAAAACATTTTCCTTAAAATTAAAAGCGCTTAAAACGTTCCGAAGTCAGAAAATTCATGTAGCGTATCCCTTTTTTTTGTTAGTATTTAATGGTATTAAAAATGGGCTAAAAATCAGAACAATTTTCGCGGAACAATTTTACCGATTGAAATGATCAAAATAAAATAATCTCTTAACGTACAAAATCAAAAATGGTAACTAAATCGTTAATACAAAAACCAAAAATGTTAATTGTCGGTGATACTTATTATCCGAAAGTGGATGGTACTTTGAAGTTTGTGGAAGAGTTTATTAAACGGGCACGAAAAGATTTCGAATTATCTTTATTAGTGCCTTATTTGGGTGAGAAAAAAGGTTCAAATGTGAAATATCTTGATGTTTACAAACTAATCCATCTTTCTGGTTATCCAAGTATCAAATTGTCTCTTAAAAATTTGCGTAAAATTAAGCATGAAATCAAACAAACAGATTTAGTTTTTGTTCAAGGCCCAGCATTAGCAAGTTATTTAGCGATATATTACGGGTACAAATACAAAAAGAAAACTTTTTTTTATGTCCATACTATAACTTGGGAAGTTTTTGCTAAATTTCTTCCTCCTTTAATTAATAAATTATCGTACCGATTAATTAAAAAATTTTCTTTGTCAATGTACAACAAATGTGATGAACTTTTTGTTCCTTATTTACAATTAAAGGATCATTTGGTATTGGAAGGTGTTGATACTAAAATTTCTGTGGCCAGGTTAGGTGTAGACATTGAAAAATTTTCTCCTCCAAAAAATAACGGTTTTTGGAAAAGGAAGTTGGGTATTGACGAAAATAGAAAAGTGATAGGTTATGTTGGCCGAGTTTCTAAAGAGAAAAATGTGTCAGTTTTGTATGATGCTTTTAAGAAATTACCATTACAAAACAATTTATTTCTTTTAATTGTTGGTGATGGTCCGGAAGATCAAATTAGAAAATTAAAAAAATTAAGAAATTGTAAAGTGACAGGTTTTGTTAATAATGTACAAGACCATATCAAAGCAATGGACATTTTTGTGATGCCAAGTTTAACAGAAACAACTTCATTAGCAACTTTAGAAGCAATGTCTTGCGGTGTTGCAGTAGTTTCCACTAAAGTTGGTTTTATTAAGAAATATTTAGTTAAAGGATATAATGGTTTTTTTTTCCCCCGTGATAGTGCCACGATGCTTTCTATAAAACTTAAACAACTCCTTGTTAATTCAGAGTTAAGGAAAAAATTAGGTGTTCACGCCCGTAGGACTATAGCTTACTCATTTTCTTGGGAAAGATCAATAAATAAATTAAAACGGTTGTTATTAGAGAATTTCTATAAAAAGAAGTAATTGGTGCCAAATGGATTTTTTAATCCTTAAAATCTTCGCCTGAATCATCAAAACCACTAAAAATATATGTCTGAATATACTCTATCAGCAAAACATTTAAAAATAGTTTTGGAAAAAGAAGTTTAAAATGGAAAGTTTTGTATTTGATGGGGAAAAGGATTCAACTGAAGAACAATTATTAGATTCGGGCGCAATGTCTGATGAGGAAGAAGGATTTATGAAAGGTTATTCCGACGATGATGAAGTGGAAGAATGTGCCGAATGTGGTGGTGCAATTAATCCTGAAAAGAAAGTTGTTCGTGAATTTGATGACGAAGAATATGCTTTTTGTTCAGAAGCATGTGCGAAGGAATTCGAAGAGAACTTGAACGGATAATTTTTATTCTTCAAGTTCGAAGACTCAATTTTTTATTTTACTTATGGAGAGAGTTCTCAATCTTATTTAGGTTCCAACAGTTTAAAATGTTTTTCTTTTCTGGCCATCCATGATGTAAATTAAAAACTCCTGGGCGATAATTGTCAATTTGAGATGCTTGGTCCGCATCTGTTCCTACAGAGAATTTACAGCCGTAATCAAGAGTAGATTTAATGTTTTTACTTAACACGTTTTCTTAATACGTACTTTTAACCGAACATTTTTTAAAGGAAATAGTGTTTTAATAGAAAATAGCTGAGATGGTCCATTGTAGGCAAGAGTTGTTAAACTTTTAAATCTCGGGAAACATGGAGAAAATAAATAAAATGGTAAATTTAAAAATTGTAATTGGAGCTAAAAACGGTAAGTGTTACCAGAAAGAATTGAACGAAACAGAAACAACAGTATTGCATAAGAAGCGAATTGGCGACACTGTTAAAGGTGACGAGTTAGGTTATGCTGGTTATGAATTTTTGATCACTGGTGGATCAGATAAATGTGGTTTCCCAATGCGGAAAGGTATTCAAGCACCAAGAAAAAGAGTTATGATTGGTAAAGGTGTTGGTTTTTCAGGTAAAACTCGTACTAAAAAAACTCAGAAAGGACTTTTGAAAAGAAGAACTGTATGTGGCGAATTCGTTACTAAAATAATTCATCAAGTTAATTTAAAAGTTACTAAAGAAGGAACTCAACCGTTAGGTGAAGCACCTGCTGCAGAAGAAAAGAAGGAAGAGTGAAAAAATAGATATAGATGATTAGAATTTTATTCTTACTTTTCCAATTTTTATTCCTTTTTTTAATTTTTCTTTTAAACCACTTTTTGATTCTTTTTGTTTTTCAATACCATAACTTAAATCTAAATATTTGTGCATTGATTTTTCTGTTTGTAATCCAACTAATCCTATCGGTTGCGAATATCCTGGCCCTTCAATAATAAATGCTGGTACACTCATCACGCCATACTTGTTGGCTTTGTTATATCCTTCTTGTGTCATAGTAGAAAATTCTTTTAACACAAAATCGTTTCTTGTTTTCATGAATTCGTGAATTAACTTTTTTGCTGGTGGACAGTTGGGGCAAGTTGGTGAGGTGAATAAATATATTATGGATGTATTTGTATTTATCATTTTGTTTTTGGTGGTTGGAAATCATTTATAATTGTGTCTAAGTTGGGCATGGATTGTTTTTTTAATTGCAGTAACGTGTTTAGCCAAATAGTAACTTATATAAACTAAAAAATTATTCTTCACTTATTATTAAAGAGGATGCTTAATAGATGGTGCAAACTAAAAAAAGGGCTAGTAAGAAACAAAAGCAACAGTCTCCTTACCATTCTGCGCATCCACAACATCCTTTCGATCAAAAAATTGCTAAGATATTATTGTTGTCTGCAATTTCTTTAGTATTAATTGCAGTTTTAATTCTCTTTTTTGCTTCTAACATTACCGGGAAAGCAACTGCGTACACCTGTGATGATTTGGCGTATTGCTCTTTTGAAAGTTTTGTAGATTGGAAAGATATTGCAATTAAAGTTCCGGTGAGTCATTCTGTATTTACAATAGTGGGTAGTACTGGGATTAATGTCAGAGTAACAAACATAACTGAAGAAGATGGACAAAAGACATGTATTTTTGATGTTTTAGGTTATGAATTAGGGGAAGGACCTGTTGTAAATGACGAATTAAATCAAAATTTAACTTTGGGTAAACATTTTGTATTATCTGGCGAAAATGATGAACAAAAAAATTGGTTAACTTTAACTGGGGTTGGTTGTGATTCTTGTATCTCTCCACAAGATAATACTTTTGCTTTTAGTGAATTGATTCTGAGTGATGAACCGACATTTAATCCAAAATATGTTATTAATAAAACCGGAAATTATGTAAACCTTTGTAATTCTTCAAATTCACTTAACAAATATACTTGTTCTAATGGCGAAGTTGTGTTGGAAACCAATACGTCTTGTGAAAATGATGACACTTGTAATAATGGTATTTGTGGAGATCCTTTTTATAATGGTGCCTTGGTTTCATTTTTAGCAAATATCATTCAAGCAACAAACGATTTAACAAATGAAGGTATAAATAACTCAGTAACTAATGGTACTTTAACTAACCAAACAGGCACAAACATAACAAACACCACTTTTGTTTTGGATACGTCATCGGAACCAGATACTCCTTTCATTGACAAAACATCTTATAATTACTTTAATACCACTTACCATAATTACACCCTCACTTTTGAAAATCGGACTGATTTGTATGAAACTGATGTGGAAAATTATACCGACAAAATAGATGATACCGATGACGAAGATTTAATAGAGTTTTACGAAGACAAGATAGAGGATTTGGAAGCTGAGTACTTAGAAGAGATCGAAGAGTTTGAAAAAGATTTGGTGGATTTGGAAGAGAATTTAGAAGATGCTATTGAAGATGCTGAAGATGATAAAGAAGATGCTATTGGTGATGGGGACGAAGAAGAACTTGAAGCAGTGGTTAAATTATTAGGTGATTTGGAAGATATTGAGGAAGATTTGAAAGAATTAATTGTTGAAGTTTGGGATATTTTAGGAAAAGAAGCAGAAGAGGTAGAAATAGATTCAATTGCAATAAATACAACTCAAACAAATATCGCAAATACTACTAATCAAACAAATACTAGTTTTGCTGACATTTGTTTAGAGTCTTGGATATGTGATGACTGGTCTGTCTGTTTAGCTGGTCAAGAGACTAGAACTTGTACTGACTTAAATTCCTGTGGTACAACCATACAAAAACCAAGTGAAACTAAAAGTTGTATTGTGTCCACTGATTCAAGTACGGATTCTAGCGGAACGGATTATGATACTGATACAAGTTCACAAAGTTGGGACACCAGCACAGAAACAGACGATTATGGTTTAGAGACTACCGGTGGTTCTGAATATGGTACTGATTCTTCAGATGTTCAATCAACAACAAAAACAGAAGGCGCTATGTTAGTTCCAACTTTAATTATTTCGTCAGTTTTATTATTATTCGTTATTGGCGGTTTAATGTATTTTCTTTATTTGAAACCAAAGCAAGGTGAGGGATTCTCTAAAGTTGGTGGTTCAACTAAAATCGTGGGGGAAAATGCTTCATTATCAACTTATATCCGAAAAGAGAAGCGTAAAGGGCTTTCTAACACACAAATAAAATATGCTTTATTAAATTCTGGCTGGGATGCAAACCAAGTTGATTCTGCTTTGAAAGGTAAATGAAAAACGTTAATTATTTAAACTAAATTAAATTAGTAATTCATAAAGAGGATAGATTTAAATGGGTATTAATCAACAATTTGAAGAAATCAGTAAAAAAATAATTAGTTTTATGAATATTATTTCTAACAAATTACAACATTTTCCAGACCTTACTTTAGGTGAACAGATATCTTATGCTTGTGTTGGTGTTGGTTTTATTTTGGTTTTAATTTCGTTAATATTGTTTATAATTTAAAAAAGTAATAACTTAAAAAAGAGGAAGTGATGATGGTAGGACATAAAGAATTTAAAGAAAAAAAAGAAAAGATATTTCATGATGGGATAAAACCTAAAAAGAAAAGTTTTTTAGACGGAGAAATTGATATTAAGATTAGGCCGAGAAAAATATTAAAAGCGATGGTTTTGATCGCTTTATTTGCTTTAGTATTTCAATTAGGTAAATTGAGTACAGATACAACAAGTTGTCCGACAGTTGATTGCCCAGTTATAGCAGAAACCGCAGAAGTTACACTTGAATCTGCAGAAGCAACGGAATCTTTTATTACTAAAACGGTAAATTTCTTCTCCGGATTGTTAACCGGTGTTTCGGCAACAGGAAGTGAAATTGAAGTAGTTGTTTTGAATGGATCTACAAATGAAACAACAGCAAATTTAACAGGACAAACAACAGCTGTTGATACTGAAGAAGAAACAACAGAAATTGAAGAAGAAATTGAAGATACCCCAGAAGAAGAAGCTGAAGAAGAAGCTGAAGAAGAAATTGAAGAAGAAGCTGAAGAAGAAATTGAAGAAGAAGCTGAAGAAGAAGCTGAAGAAGAAACTATAATCACTGAATATAGTGCTGTAACTTTAACAATTTCTGATTTAACTTTGGATTGGAAAACAACGTGGGGAAAAGTAACTCGTTTCAAATATACTATTAAAAATTCCGAATCTGGAACAATTTTGCCAAGTTATTTTGTGATGTCTATGGCTGCTTATGGTGAAGATGGAGAAAAAACAGTTGATATCCCCGCAAATTCACAAACAGTGGAATCATCAAGTACAATCTCTTCTTCGGTAATATTGTCCAGTGGCTATGCTTATAACGAAATTGTTACTGGTGATTTAACGGATGTAGCAATTAGTTGGAGAATGTATGATGCTGAAGATACTTTAATTGACACTTATACTGCTTCGTTTAATTTGGATGGTGAAGAGTAGGAATAAATTATGACCTAACACAATAACTAAAGCACAAATGTAATATTAATGTCATATTTTTTGTGAATTTAAATGAGTAAATGATATGGTTCACATTCGTTGTGCTTTGTACTTTAGTCTAAGGAACTAACAGAAAATGAATGATATATTGGAATTAATCAAGTCCCGAAGAAACATTAAACATTTTTTACCAAAATATGTTTCTTGGGAAAAAATTGCTCATGTAATAGATGCCGGAAGGCACGCACCTAGTTGTGGTAATATCCAAAATTGGAAGTTTGTAGTTGTTTATGAACATGCTCAGAAACAAGCAGTGGCAGATGCTTGTTATGATCAGTATGAAATAATTCAAGCAGGGGCATTAATAGTTGTCTGTGCCGAACCAGAGAAAGCAGAAAGGTATTATAGTTTGCGTGGAGAACGACTTTATTCTGTACAAAACTGTGCGGCGGCGATTCAAAACATGCTCTTAGAAGCTCATTCATTGGGCCTGGGAACTCGTTGGATTGGCGGGTTTGATGAAGAAGTTATCAAGTCGATGTTAAGTATTCCTGAGGAGGTTCGTCCACAAGCAATCATTGCTTTAGGTTACTCGAAAGAAGTTCCTGCTAAACCTCCGAAATATCCTCTTGAATCCGTGGTTTATTTTCAAAGTTGGCGGAACAAAATGCGTGACCCAGCAAAGTATTTGAATGACATAGCTACAATCACCGGTAGAAAAATTGATGCTGCGAAAGAAGTTGTGGCTGAAACTAAAGAAAAAGTTGTTACTAAAACAAAACATGTTTCTAAGAAGTTACACGAACGGATCAAACACAAAATTAAGAAGAAACTGAAAGAAAAATTGGGCAAAAAGTAGTTGTGTTGTTATATTTGTCCTCTTATTTTTTCTTTTATTATTTGGAAAATAAGATAATTATCATAATCACTCCAAAATAGAAATATTTATATAGCTAATATTCTTTACTAAAAAAATAAATTTAGAATTTTACAGGCTGGTAACCCGTAAAAAATTTATGATTATTAAAAAAGCTTGGTCGGCTTTTAGTAAATTCAGTTGGTTAAACTAAATTTAGTTTTTTTCTTAGATAATGGTATTCATCTAATCTAGGCAACGTCTGGTAAACGTTAGGTAGAAGTATACTGGACAGATATATAAAATTTTATATTGTCTGGACTATATTTGTTCAAAAATTGGACGAATGAAAAATAAAATATGGGGAAAAAGAAAAAATTAAATTCACGTGAGGGTGGAAAAAATTTAGAGGTGGTGTAAAAAATGGATTTTATGGTAGAACAGGCGATGGAAAATGCGCCAGAGGACAACAACAATTTTGAAAATATGAGTCAAGCTAATATTAAGGTTATTGGTGTTGGCGGTGCCGGCAATAATATGGTTGGTTGGTTATATCGGAAAGGAATTAAAGGTGCAGAAATTATTGCTACAAATACGGATCATCAACATTTAGCAATAACGGGTGCAGATAGAAAGTATTTGATTGGTAAAGAGTGTACAAGAGGGCTTGGTTGCGGAGGGTTCCCTAGTCGAGGAGCAGAAGCAGCTCAAGAATCTTTGATCACAATTAAAGATTCATTAAAACAATCTGATATGGTTTTTGTTTGTGCTGGAATGGGTGGTGGAACAGGAACAGGTGCTGCTCCAGTAGTTGCCCAGGTAGCGAAAGATACTGGTGCGATTGTAATTGGAACTGTTACTATGCCTTTCAATATTGAAAGAGCACGGTGTGATAAAGCAGAGTTTGGGTTACAACAGTTAAGACAAGTTTCTGACACAGTTATTGTAATTGATAACAACCGGTTAGTACAAATTGCAGGAAATTTACCTATTCAACAGGCGTTCTCTGTGGCTAACGAACTAATCTCAACCATGATTAAAGGAATTGTCGAAGTTATTGCTGTACCTTCTTTAGTTAACTTGGATTATGCTGACGTTAAGGCAATCATGTCTAACGGAGGTGTAGCTGCGATTGGAGTTGGAAGTTCTGATACTAATAACAGAGTGGACGAAGCTGTCAAAGGTGCATTAAGTAACCCATTACTGGACATCAATTATGATGGTGCAACTGGTGCTTTGATACATATCACTGGTGGTCCAGACATGACTCTTGATGAAGTATCTAAAATTGGTGAATTGGTAACAGAATCTTTGGATGATGATGCTAATGTGATTTGGGGAGCAAGAGTTGATGAACCAATGAAAGGAAAATTAACAGTGATGACAATAATCACTGGCGTAAATAGTCCTTGGATTTTGGGTAAAGTAGATCAACAGAAATCTCAGAAAAGAGCAGAATCAATCACTAACGAGTTAGGGATAGAACTGGTTTAGATGCATTAGTTAAGGCAGAAACAGGCTTTCACTAGCTTGTTTTTTTCTTTTTATTTCTTTTTATTTCTTGCCTGGGCTAATTCTACTTACGCCACCCCCTGTAAGATAAATACCCAGGCAAGATTTTTTTTCTTTTCTTTTGTTATTAGTTACTTATTTGTTTTATCTCTATCAGCAAACCTTTATAAAAACATCTTGATTACTTCTTTTTCATGGCAAAAAAAGATATTAAAGGTATCACTGTAAAAAAAGATGAAGATTTCAGTGGCTGGTATACACAAGTTATCCAGAAAGCTGATTTAGCAGATTATTCCGCTGTATCAGGATGCATGATTTTTAAACCTACTGCTTGGGCAATGTGGGAAAAAGTTATGGAATTAGTTAATGCAAGAATTAAACCGATGGGTGTGAAAAATGTCACCTTTCCTTTATTTATTCCAGAAAATCTTTTGACAAAAGAAGCAGATCATGTTGAAGGGTTTGCTCCTGAGGTGGCGTGGGTAACTCATGCTGGTGGTTCAAAACTTAGTGAACGACTAGCTGTTAGACCAACTTCTGAAGCAATCATGTACGATTCTTATGCAAAATGGATCCGTTCATGGCGAGATTTACCTTTAAAATATAATCAGTGGAGTAACGTTGTCAGGTGGGAATTTAATAACCCTATTGCTTTTTTTAGAACTAGAGAATTCTTTTTTAATGAAGGGCATACAGTTTTTGCAACTGAGGAAGAAGCTATCGCTGAACAGCAACCAATTTTGGACATGTACGTAGAAATCTTGGAAGATTATATGGCAATCCCTAGTTTGGTGGGTAAGAAATCTGAGAAAGAGAAATTTGCTGGGGCAGTTTACAGTGCCAGTATTGAAAACTTTTTACCAAACCATAAAGCTATTCAAGGTCCAATATTTCACCACGATGGACAAAATTTTGCTAAAGCTTACGATATAAAATTTAAAGGTCAAGATGGAAAAGAAACTTATGCTTGGCAAAACACTTGGGCAATATCTACAAGAATGTTGGGCGTTTTGTTTGCAATCCATGGTGATGATAAAGGTTTAGTTCTCCCACCAAAAATGGCCCCAACCCAAGTAGTAATTGTACCTATTTTATTTGATAAAACTAAAGCAGAAGTACTTAAAGCAGCAAACAAGATTAAGAAACAACTGGAAAAAAAAGGCATCTCCGTACACCTTGATGATAGAGATGGTTATTCACCTGGTTGGAAGTTTAATGAATGGGAAGTTAAAGGTATCCCGGTAAGAATTGAATTAGGTCCAAGAGATTTAGAGGATCATCAAGCGATGGTTTCCAGAAGAGATACTGGTGAAAAACAAGCACTGGAATTGACAGCTTTGGCAACAGAAATTAAAATTGTTTTAGACAACATCCAATCTAATTTGTTAGAAAAAGCACAGAAACATCTAGACTCAAATATCGTGGAAGTTACAACCCTCTCCGATGCTAAGAAACAATTGAAAAATAAGAAACTTTTGTTCGCTCCTTGGTGCGGATCAGTTGAATGTGAAGAACAGTTTAAAGCAGATACAACCGCTAAATCTTTGAACAGTCCTTTTGACCAACCTAAACTAAATAGTGGTCAGAAATGTTTCGCTTGTGAAAAGAAAGCTGAGAAATGGTTTTATTTTGGGCGAAGTTATTAAAAAGAAAGTTATTAGTTTTTGTTTTTTACTTCTTATTTTTTCATTTAATTATTCACTTCCACTTCAACAATACTTATATATCTCCAACTCTCTAAAACTTCTATGAAAGATATCAATTTACTAGATGAATCGCTTATTAACAAAATTGCTGCTGGGGAAGTCATTGAACGACCTGCTGCGGTGGTTAAAGAGTTGATAGAAAATTCTCTCGATGCAGATGCAACAAGAATTTCTGTTGAAATTGTTGATTCTGGTAAAAAACTGGTCAGGATAATTGATAACGGGACCGGGATGAACGAGGAAAACGCTAAAAAATCTATTCTTCGTCATGCAACCAGTAAAATTCAAACCACTGATGATTTGTTTTCCATTAATACGCTCGGTTTTCGTGGCGAAGCACTTGCTAGTGTCGCTGCAATCTCCAAATTTTCATTAATTACCCAACAAGAAAACCAATTGGAAGGTTACAATCTTTTAGTTGAAGGTGGGAACATTACCAAATCAACCATTTGTTCAGCAGAAAAAGGCACAACCATAGAAATCCGTGACCTTTTTTTTAATACTCCAGCGAGAAAGAAGTTTCTTAAAACTGATGCAGTGGAATTAAGACACATTATTGATGTTGTTAGTAGATACGCACTTGCAAACGATTCAGTGGGTTTTAAATTAACTCATCAAGGCAAATCTTTACTAAACTCTCCTGCGGTAGATAGCCAACAAGATAACATCTCTTCTGTTTACGGCGTGAAAGTTGCCAAAGAATTGTTGGGAGTAGAGTTCCAAAACGGATCTGGGACAATTAAAGTTAAAGGGTTCGTTAGCAAACCTTATGATGCTCGGAACGATAAAAATCAACAGAACATTTTTGTTAATGGTAGATGGATTAAAAACGAAGATTTGAGTCGGGCAATTTATGATGCTTACCACTCTTTACTTTTTGTGGGCAAACATCCTGTGTTTGTTTTACATCTGGAACTAGATTCTAGTAAAATCGATGTTAATGTCCACCCAACAAAACAGGAAATCAAATTTGAACAAAAGAAAGAAGTTGAGAATACTGTGTTTAGTGCAGTGAAAGAAACATTACGACAAAACGATTTGATCCCAGTGATGAATTTTGAAACTGAAGAACAAACAAGTTTCATTAGTGACGAAGTTGTGGGGAAGAGACCAGTAGAAACTAAGAGTACAATTCTAACTTTAACTCCTACTCCTAAATATCAGTTTGAACCAAGTGAACAACAGGTTTTGTACGTGGAAAAAGAGAAAACAAACAAAGTCACTACTACTGACCCTTTTGTAACCACGATACAAAAAGTAACAAATGGGCTACAAGATACACAAGATCCTCAAACTTCACAAGACCCTCAACCCTCTGTTGCACAGGAACAAGCACCAACAAATGTTGCTTTACCACCACTAAAAATTCTTGGACAAATCCATAAAACCTTTTTCGTGGCTGAAACACCGGGGGGGATAGTTTTCATTGACCAGCATGTTGTCCAAGAACGAGTACTTTACGAACGGTTCATGGAACAGTTGTTAAATAGTAATGTGGCAGTACAAAATTTATTACAAGGTGAAGTACTAGAATTCGCCCCTTCTGAAAAAGTGAATGTATTAGACAACCTAGAAAATCTCACTCAACTTGGGTTTCAATTAGAAGAGTTTGGCGAGAATGCTTTTGTTCTCAAAACAATTCCAACTTTGTTCGGCAGATTGCAACCGAAAGAGATATTGTACGAACTACTTAACGACTTTTCTCAAGGTAACGGTAAAAATAAACTTGAAGAAGTTCAAGAAGAAATTATTACTCGTATGGCTTGTCGTGCTTCTGTGAAAGCTGGAGATACAATGACCATCCCAGAGATTCAAAAGTTACTAGATGAACTTAAACAAACTAAACTACCTTACACTTGCCCGCACGGAAGAGCAATTTTGATCAAGATGAATGTTGATGAATTGGAGCGGAAGTTTCATCGAAAATAACTTATCATCTTATTCGTGGAACTTTCCTTAACCAACCCTCTGGAGCTTCTAATCTCCCATATTGGATTCCTGTCAATAAATCGTACATCTCTTGGGTAACTTTTCCAACTTTCCCATCTCCAACTTGTATCAAATCTCCTTTTTCCGAAACATATTCACCTACTGGGGAAACTACTGCTGCTGTACCTAATCCCCCTGCTTCAACAATTCTTTCCGAATGTAACCCAAACAAAAAATCTATCAATTTAACTTTTTCTTGTTTAACAGGGTGCTTTAAACGACTTTCCAAATCAATAATAGATTTTGAAGTTATAGATTGTAAAATTGTATCGGTAAATTCTGGAATAATTATTTCTTCATTTTTAGTGACGTGAAAATGGTTCATTGCTCCTGCTTCTTCAATATATCTTCCACTAACATCAACATAAAGTACTTGTTTAGCATTTTTACTTGTTGCTAATTTACCTGCTCTTAGAGAACCTCCATAATTACCTCCTGCTTTTGCAGTTCCAGTACCGCCTGGTGCAGCACGATGCAAGGTGTCTGTAATCATTAGTCTAATTGGTTCAAACCCTTGCTGATAATATGGTCCTGATGGTGAGGTAAAAATACAAAAAGTATATTCTTGGCTTGGCCGTACTCCTAAAAAATCTTCTTTTGCAAAAATGAAAGGGCGGATATAAAGTGATGCATTTTTTTGTTCTGGATAACAAAAACGATCAATATCAAGTAATGCGTCAAGTGCTTGTAACTGATCATTAACAGGGATTTTTGGAATAATCATAGTTTCTGCAGATTTATTTAATCTTTGACAATTTTCGGCAACTCTAAACGTATATATCTCTCCGTTGTCATGTTTGAAAGCTTTTGCACCTTCAAATATTGTTTGAGAATAATGTAACACTGCGGCACCAAGAGAAAGTTTTTGTTCGCCATATGGGACAATCCTTGGTGAATGCCATTCATTTTCACTATGATCCATTAAAAACATATGGTCAGATCGCAATTTACCAAAAGGTAAAGGTTTATCAGGAACAAAAGGGTTTTGTCGTTTGTTATTAGAAAGTTTGTATTTTATGTCCATTTTATGTAATCATTATGTGGTCAAATACTTAAATATTTTTCCTTGTGAAAATATATGTCTTAGTGGTACATATTGAACGAAAAGTGTCTCTTAGTAAACTATTTAAATCACGAAAATATACTATCTCTCATGACAGCAATAATTAGTTTAGCAATTATCTTTTTTACTTCAATAATTATCCATTTTAGTGGGAAATATTTCGCTGAAAGTTCTTCCAAGGTGGGAGATTATTTACATTTACCGCGGTCTGTTAAGGGTGTGACTTTCGATGCTGTTTCAAGCTCATTACCTGAATTGATGATCGCACTTTATTCAGTAATTTTTTTTCACAAATTTGAAGTTGGTATTGGTATGAAATCACTTCCATTTAATATTTTGAGGTGAACGAAGAGATACGAAAAATATGAAATTCCACAATTTTATACTAGATAAATTTCAGGAAGATTCTGCCGTCGCGATAGGGAATAATTATTCGGTAGTTGTTTCTGCTCCAACAGGTAGTGGGAAAACTCTTATCGCAGACTACATAATCCATAAACATAAAGATGACGATAAACGAATTATATACACTGCGCCAATAAAAGCACTTTCAAATCAGAAGTATAAAGATTTTTCTCTTGAGTATGGAGAAAGTAAAGTTGGATTGATGACCGGTGATATCGTAATTAATCCAACAGCAAAAATTCTGATTATGACTACAGAAATATATCGTAATATGGTGGTTGGTGGCGACACAGAAGAAACTAAGAATATTGCCTATGTTATTTTTGATGAAGTCCATTACATTAACGATTTTGAGCGTGGTTACATTTGGGAAGAATCTATAATTTACAGTCCTAAATCTATCCGGTTTTTATGCCTTTCAGCAACAATTCCTAACGCAGTAGAGTTTAGTAACTGGATCCAAGCAATTAAAGGACATGAAGTGAAAACTGTCGTTGCTACTAAAAGAAATGTACCTTTGAAAGTTTCTTTTTACGATGTGGAATTAGGACTTACGACACTTGAGAAAATTCGGGCAGAGAAAGAAACTCCTAATTATTACAAAGTTATGAACTTGCAAGGAAATCGACAAACAGAGTATGGTAGTGGTAGTGGGCGAAGAAATAGATCTGGTGATGGGGATCATAGTCATAGACATCGGCTAGGATGCAGACAAGTCCAAAGTAAAAATAAGCAAGGGGGAATGAAAATGCCGGCACCTAATCATGTTGATTTAATCAAAGAATTGGGCGGTGACAAATTACCTTGTCTTTATTTTCATTTTTCAAGAAAAGCATGTCAACAACAGGCCCAAGAACTGACTAGGAAAAATATTTTTTCTCGGAACCGAGAAATAGTAGACATTATGAACGAAAAGTTACGGGATGCACCGTCTGACATTAACAAACTTAAAACAACTCAGGCACTGAAACAGACGCTTCCTTATGGGGTTGGTTTTCATCATGCTGGGATACTTCCAATTTTGAAAGAGCTAATTGAAGAACTTTTTGCTAAAGGACTAATTAAAGTACTTTATGTGACTGAAACTTTTGCAGTAGGGATTAACATGCCCGCGAAGACAGTATGTTTTGATAGTTTGCGTAAATATGATGGGCGAAATTTTAGAAACTTGAATACTAAAGAGTTTTTTCAAATCGCTGGGAGGGCAGGAAGGAGAGGGATTGACACGATTGGTTATGTGGTGGTCATGATTTATCGGCCGACTTTCAGATATAATGAAGTGCATAAGATCACCAAAGAAGATGTCGAACCGATTAAATCTCAATTCAAATTGTCAATAAATACTGTCTTGAATTTGGTTCATTTACATACCGAAAAAGAAATCGAACATTTGTTACGGGTGAGTTTTTATTCTTATCAAAAGTTTGGTAACAATTATGATAAAATCCCCACAAAAGTGTTGTTGTCAAGGTACCGAAGTATCATTAAGAAATTAATTAAGTATGAGTATCTTAGTCAAGTTACTACTTATGATGGTGATGGGGAAAAAATAAAAAAACGAATTACTTTTGGTAAAAAGAATGCGGTGACCAATAAATTAACTGATAAAGGTATTTTTTCCAGTAAGATCTTTTCAGAAGAGATTTTAACAGGAGAATTTTTTGCCACTGACTTGTACAAAAACTTAGATGAGTACCAGATTTTGTTGGTGATTTGTTCAATCATTTACGAACTACGGTTAAATAACAAATTTAAAACACAATTTAAAGATGACAAATTGCGGTTATTAAGAAAAACAATTAATTCTAGCGACTTCCTTTCTCAAAATAAAAAGTTTGATGAATTGGGTGACTTGACTACACTAATTAAACCAATCTATGATGGGAAAACTTTTTTTGATGTGTTGGAGTTGACCAACTTTTTGGAAGGTGATTTGATACGGATCTATGCCCAAATTCTAGACCGGATTGGACAAATTAAAAAAGCTAGTAGTGATACGGACTTGCTAAGAAAACTTGCTAATTGTCAAGGGATAATTAAGAACTCTTTGGAAGGGATTTATCTTGTTTAATAGATTATTTGTCTTCATCTCGTCGATAATCCCAGGAGCATATTTTTAATGAATTTTTTAAAGTTCCAATAAAATCTTGAGTAGGGTCTAAAATCATTACTATTCCCTTAGAAGATGTGTATCTGCACCATGCATGTGCTGAATGAAAAAATGAATTCCTATCCACACTAACTTTCCCTCTGATATATCCTTCATCAATAAATTGTTCTAAAATCCCACCTGCTAATAAAGCTTGATGCCTACAAACCCCGTGCCCTTCTTCTAAAAAAAGACCTAACGATATTTTTTGATCATTATTTGAATTATATTTTTTGATTATTTGTTCTGTTTTATAGTCTGAATATTCTAACTTTTCTTTAACTATTTGATATGTTGTAGGGAGTACTAAATGTCGATAAATTTCTCCTGCTTTTCTCATTATTCTTTGTTTTGTTTCAAAGTATGCAAGTTGTAATTGGGGCGATTTTTCAAAATTAACCACGATGGCTTCCCGAGGATGACCTCCCATATAAACCCCCTGATTGATAGGACTATCTCGACTAATTATGTGTCTTCCAAAATAAGTTTTTTTTTCATCTAAAACTTTTTCTAAACGATTTTCAACTGCAATAGTTCTGTCCCATCCCATATATAAAAATTTATTAATTAACTTTATAAATATTTTGGTGCTTTTGTCACCTTAAGGTAATCAAATAAATCCGGGCAAGATTTATATAATCCAAAAAAACAATTTAATAGATAATATTTAACTAACTAAAAATGGGAAAAACAAATGTGCCACCAATGACCATTCGTTATGATGGTTTGTTCGATTTTGATGGGCTTTACGCCGCGATAATAGATTGGGCTAAAAATTATAATTTCCGGTGGCATGAACCGACTTATAAACATAAAGTGCCTTCTAAAAGTGGTGCTGAACAAGAATATAAGTGGGTAATGGATTTGAAAGTAACAGATTATATATTTTATGAGATTGAGTTAGAAGTTCACGTTTGGGATTTGAAAGAAATTGAAGTAAAAGATAAAGGAAAAACAAAAACACTTTCTAATGCTCACCTTTACATTAACATGTCTGGGAAAGTTGTATCCAATTGGCAAAATAAATTTAAAGGAAAAAAGATTTTTGGCCAAGACATGGGTGGTATGTATGAGAAATTTGTTGGAGTAGGAAAAGTTGAAGAACATTTTGATTTGTTATATTATCGGATGATAAATTTACAAGCACTAATTAAGACCTTTTTTAATTTGGAAGCGAAAGGTCATGCTTACAAGGATTATTTGAAAGAGAATTAGGTAATTTCTATTAATGAAAAATATAGTCAATTAAATATAAAAAATAATATTAAACAGATTCTTGTGGAACACGTAAAGTTTTAATGCCCCCTTAGGACAAACCAATTGGATTTTCTAAGCTAAACTTCGGTGTATTTTCACAATCTGCTTAATATTTTCAAAATTAAATCAAATAGATATATAAATATTTCTTATCACTGATTAACAACAAAAAACGGAAACTTCACTAAAATTATATAAAAGAAACATACTTTTCAAGTAACTATGGTACTATACTTGATAGGTTTGGGGTTAGCGGACGAGAAAGATATTACAATTAAAGGGTTTGAAGCTGTTAAAAATTGCGATATCATCTATTTAGAAGGTTATACCTCTTTATTACAAATATCTAAAGAAAAGTTGGAAGAATTTTATGGTAAAAAGATAATCCTCGCTAATCGGGAAATGACTGAACAAGGTGACGAAAAAATAATCGCTCAAGCGAAAGAACAAGATGTCGCTTTTTTAATTATCGGGGATGTTTTTTCAGCTACAACACACATTCAATTATTCAAGTTAGCGAAAGAAAAACAAGTCGACATCCAAGTTATCAATAACGCTTCTGTTCTTAACAGCGTAGGTATTGTCGGGCTTGAGTTATACAAATACGGAAAAACAACTTCTATTCCTTTCCTGGAAGATCATCCTTTATTAGAAGCTCCTTATAATGTTTTGAGAGAGAACCAAAAGATGGGTTTGCATACTTTGATGCTTCTAGATCTTAAACCGGAACTTAACAAATTCATGACTGTTAATGAAGCGCTTGATATACTAATTTTAATTGAATCTAGAAAACAAGAACAACAAGTAACTAATGACACTTTGGTGGTTGGTTGTGCAAGATTAGGGCATGAAAATTTTGTGGTTAAAGCAGGTAAATTAAAAGAAATTAAAGAATTCGATTTCGGTGTTCCGTTACATTGCCTTATTTTCCCTGGCAAAATGCATTTTGTTGAAGAAGAAATGTTAGAATTGTGGGGCTAAGGCCAATATTTTCTATCTTCTTCATTTGAAAATCTTGCAATCCGAAGGTATTTTAATATTTCAGGCGTATAACCAATTGCTGAATAATTTGGTTCTTCTTGTTTACCGATAGTTTTTTGGTAATGTTCTTTACTATCAAAGACACCATGGCCAACGATATAATGGGCTTGTTTTTTTGTTAGTATTATTAATTTTAATTCAATGTTTTCTTTTTCTTGAGCTAATTCTGTTGTCATTTTTTTCTCCTTTAACAACACCAATCTCTTTTTGGTATTAAAAAAATAAAGTTTATTTAAAAGAATTATGTTAAAAACTAGTTATTATAAGAATAATCAACATTGCTCGTTAAAGAGTTTAGTTGGTGTGACAAATTCGCTAATGTTGAATTGTAAAGGAAATGGTTTGACAATTTTCTTCGTTTGATACAACTAATTTCATGTGTTGATCCAGTAAGGGTGGCATATTGTAATTCTTCAATCGCTTCTTGTGCTTCTTCAGTGGTCATTTGTTCAGATTCAACATCGGAATCATGCGTATACCTTTCCTCATCATCTGCAAAAGGCGACTTATCTCCTGCATCTTCATTTTGTTTTTGGAAATAAAATGCGTCAGCTTGCAATTGCTCGTCTTGAGATGCATAATGGATGTGTTCAACCAAATCCAATTCTTCATTTGGTTTAAAATCAACTAAATCATCTAACTTAACCTTATTTGTATCTACTATTTTCTCTTCTGTTTGAGAACTTGGTTCATATTTCTTTTCTTTTACAGAATCGATAGATTTTTTGATAGTAAGATAATTTTCATCCATGACTCTAGAATTTTGTAGATGTATTTAAAGTTTGTTGGTGATGAGGTGGTGATAACAGTTGTTCCTACTTGTTCGGTTTTATATCTACCGGACTACCCAATGCAAAAAGTTCGTTGATACTCACTTTCTACGTTCTTTTATGAGATGTTATAATGGTTATCTACCTGCTGAGTTTACAACTTGTTCGGTTTTATATCTACCGGACTACCAAAACTTTAATAAGCAATAACTATTTTATAAAAAACAATTAGTATCAAAAAAGGTAGTAAATTAAGAGGGTGAATACATGATGAAAGCTTTTTTTAAAAATATATTTGACAAGATTACAATTTCATTTAATCCGTTTCGGAGAAGGAGCCATATTAAACTTGGACTTTATGGGCCACCGAACGGAGGGAAATCAACATTAGCAAATCGTATTTGCGAGGATTGGTTAGGTGAAGAAATGTCTACTGTATCTCACGTTGCGCATGAAACAAGAGAAATCAAAATTAAAGAACAAATTAACATTAAAAATCAAAAAGGTAAGGAATTAACTTTTTCTTTAGTGGATACGCCCGGTATTGCCACTAGAATAGATTATGAAGATTTTCTTAAAAAAGGTATGAAGAAAAAGGAAGCAAAATCTCGGGCTAAAGATGCGACCAAAGGAGTCATTGACGCAATTAAATGGTTAGATAATATGGAAGCTGTTGTTGTTGTTCTTGATTCAACTAAAGACCCTTATTCACAAGTTAACATTACTATTATCGGAAATTTACAAGCACGAAACATTCCTGTTTTAATCGCTGCGAACAAAGTAGATTTGAAAAGGTCTAATTTGGATGTTATTAAAGCAGCATTCCCCCAGTATGAAATTATTGGGATCTCTGCTAAGTACGGTAAAAATGTGGATGAATTTTATGAACAGTTGTTCAAATTAGCGAAGTAAACTCTATACTAAATAATAACATTTATAAAATAAAAAATAATACTAATTATAAAAAAACGAGGTAATGTAGATAAAAATGGTTACGTTTCAATATATCCCATTTCAAGAAATTGAAAATTTATCTTCTGCAAAGAGGGTGCACAAATTATTAAATATTGTTAAAGAAAATAAGATTGTTTTAATGGAAGGTCGGTTAAAAAAGCAAGAGGAAGCTGATTTGATTGAAATTACCATGGAAGAAATTTCTAACAAATTTAAAGGGATTGAGTTAAGTGTTATTTACCCTAACAAAGATAAACAAGACGCTATGCAAAAAATGAAAGGTGTATTTGCTAACGTCATTTTGGGAGATCGACAAGGGATGACTATTGTTGGACCTGCTTCTGTAGTAAAACGAATTGAACAAAACCCTGATAAAATCGAATTATTTACTAACGAAAATGGTAAAAAGAAACCAACTAGGAAACGTTCCAAGAGAAGGAAGAAATAGGTCTTTTTATTTTTTTAAGAATAGAAACTATTAAATAATACCTTGACTTTACATTTACCATGCCACACCAATGCGTTCGATGTAACACGCTCTATCCTGATGGAGCGCAAGAAATTCTTAAAGGATGTAGTTGTGGTGCTCGTTTATTCTTTTATATTAAGAAAAAGAAGTTGGAAGAAAGTAAGAAAATAATTGAAGAACTTACTGACGACGAAAAGAAACATATTGAACAAGATGTAACCGAAATTTTGCACGTTAAACAAGAGCAAGATAGTCCCGTTGTTTTAGATATTGAATCTGTTAACATGCTTAGATCCGGACAATATGAATTAGATTTAGTAAAACTGTTCAAGAAAGACCCCTTAGTGTTCAAGTTAGAAGAAGGCAAGTACGTCATCGATCTTCCACAGGTATTTAAAGAAGAACGTGAGAAGGAACAAAAAAATAATTAGTTTTTAGTAACGTCGGAAATCTAAATCTCATTCAAATTCTTTTATAAATTCTCCGACAACAAAATACCTATATTCTCCTCTACATAAACCTTTTTAAATCACTTAGTTTCAACATCTCACTTATGATAAAAAAAATTGTTGAAAAATTTCAAAAAGTGAATGAAAAGTTAAGTAATTCTCTTGAAGAACTTAAAACTGCTGCTAACGCACCATTATCTTCTAAACATGTTTATTCTTTTGAAGAAGGTAACAGAAGCATGAAAACAGTTTTAGGTGGGAAAGGAGCAAACTTGGCTGAAATGAGTAATTTAGGTATTCCAGTACCTCCTGGGTTTACGATTACCACTGATGTGTGTGATGTTTACTATCGTAACAACCAAACTTATCCACAAGATGTCCTTGATCAAATGGAAGATAAACTTGTTGAACTTGAAAATAAAATGGGCAAGAAATTGGGTGATGCAAATGATCCTTTACTAGTCTCTATCAGATCCGGTGCAGCGGTATCTTTACCAGGAATGATGGACACAGTGCTGAATTTGGGTCTTAACGATGTTTCCGTAGAAGGTATGGCACAGAAACTTAACAATGAAAGATTTGCTTACGACTCTTATCGAAGATTTTTACAGATGTATGGTGATGTAGTATTAAATGTTCCTCATCATGAATTTGAAAAACTTCTTACTCAGATTAAAAAAGATAAAAAAGTAGAAATTGATAATGATTTAACTGCTAACGATTTGAAAGAATTAGTTAAACAATACAAAACTTTAATCAAAGACACCATCGGGAAAGATTTTCCACAAGATGCACGTGAACAATTAAAATTGTCTATTAATGCAGTATTTGATTCTTGGAACAATGATCGGGCAATACTTTACCGAAAACTAAATGATATTAAAGGACTGAAAGGAACTGCGGTAAATGTTCAAACTATGGTTTTTGGTAACATGGGCGAAACTTCTGGGACTGGTGTTTGTTTTTCACGTGATCCCGCAACAGGAGAAAACATTTTTTATGGTGAATACTTAATGGACGCACAGGGTGAAGACGTTGTGGCAGGTATTCGAACTCCGAAACAGATTGCAACTTTAGAAGAACAGAACCCTGAAGTTTACAAAGAGTTAATTGGGATTAAAGACAATTTAGAAAAACATTTCAAAGATATGCAGGATATGGAGTTTACTATTCAAGAAGGTAAATTGTACATTTTACAAACTCGGAGCGGTAAAAGAACTGCTGCCGCTGCTGTCAAATGTGCAGTTGAAATGTTGGACGAAGGTATGATTGACGAAAAAACTGCCTTAATGCGAGTTGAACCTGACCAATTAAACCAATTATTACATCCACAACTTGATCCGCAAGGAAAAGAGAAAGCTACAGTTTTAACTACTGGTTTACCAGCATCACCTGGTGCAGCTGTGGGAGAAATTGTTTTTGATGCAAAGAAAGCTGATGAACTAAATTCTGAAGGAAAAAAAGTTATGTTAGTAAGAACAGAAACATCACCGGAAGATTTGATTGGTATGAACGCTGCACAAGGAATTTTAACTTCTCGTGGTGGAATGACTTCACACGCAGCAGTTGTTGCTCGAGGGATGGGGAAATGTTGTGTTGCTGGTGCTAATGAAGTTGTGGTTGACGAAATTGCTGGAACTTGTACTATTAACGGCCAAGAATTCAAAGAAGGAGATTTTATTTCTTTAGATGGGACAACCGGTCAAGTGTTTGAAGGAAAATTAAAAACAACAGATCCAGAGTTGTCTGGTGACTTTGCTAAACTGATGACTTTGGCTGACAAGTATAGAAAAATGAATGTAAGAACTAACGCCGAAACACCGCGTGATGCAAAAATGGCTATCAAGTTTGGTGCCGAAGGTATCGGTCTTTGTCGTACTGAGCACATGTTTTTTGAAGGTGACAGAATAAATATTATGCGAGAAATGATTTTGGCTAAAGATGAAACTGGAAGAAAAGAAGCATTGTCTAGACTTTTACCAATTCAACAAAAAGACTTTAAAGAAATTTTTGAAATCATGGGTGAATTACCAGTGACTGTTCGGTTACTAGATCCTCCTTTACACGAATTTCTTCCACAAAGTAAGGAAGATATCAAAAAGATTGCTAAAAAAGTTGGAGTTACAATTAAAGAACTGGAACAGAAAATTGAATCTTTGCATGAACAGAACCCGATGCTAGGTCATCGTGGTTGCCGGTTAGCGATTAGTTATCCAGAAATTGCAGTAATGCAAACTGAAGCAATAATTAAAGCTGCGATTGAAATTAAACAGTCCGGTAAAAATTTGTCCCCAGAAATCATGGTACCTTTAGTTGGTAATGTGAGGGAGTTAAGTTTTGTTAAGAAGCTAATCAAACAAAAAGCGCAAGAACTTATCTCGGAAGCAAACATTGATTTGAAATACATGGTCGGAACAATGATTGAAGTGCCACGAGCAGCAGTTACTGCTAACCAAGTTGCTAAAGAAGCAGAATTTTTTTCTTTCGGTACTAACGATTTGACACAAATGACGATGGGTTTTTCCAGAGATGATGTTGGTAGTTTTGTACCTGAATACATTGGTGAAAACATTTTAGAAAAAGATCCTTTCGCAGTACTTGATCAGACAGGTGTAGGAATGTTGATGAGAGTAGCAATTAAGAAAGGTAAATCTGTCCGACCAGATATCAAGTTGGGAATCTGTGGTGAACATGGTGGAGAACCTTCTTCAGTAGAGTTCTGCCACAGAATTGGACTTAATTATGTTAGTTGTAGTCCGTTCCGAGTACCTATTGCGAGATTGGCAGCAGCTCAAGCAGTACTAAAATATTAAAACTTTTTTTTATTTCTTTTTTTAATGACTTAATTCTAGAATTAGTAAATTGTAAAGCAATAAATAAAAAATAATTATTTGATTTTGTTCTTGACAGCTTTATCACTGATGATTGCACTGTGACCAGTTTTGTCTTCGATAATGATTTTTAATTTTTCTCTACCAACCAAAACCTTACCCAATTTCTTGATTATGTTTTTAGCTTTCTTTTTAGCAGCAGGGTCATCTTCTGATTCAGCAGTAGATTCAATTATTTTTTTTACTTTCTCTATCAAACCTTCCACGTTAGTTACATAACCTTCGGAAGCTGGTCCAGGAGACATAGTAATAATATGTGGGATTTTAACTGTTGCTTCACCACCTTTAACAATTTTAATGTTCAAATCATTGTCTGATTCAACTTCTAAAGTGTATTTACAAGGTTCTTTTTTCTCTGCTGGTTCTACATCAGAAACTCTATAACCGCAAGCGCTACAATCCATTGAAAGAATAAATACTCTACCAAAATAAGGTATTTCTACTTCTTCTTCTCTTAAAGTCAGTTGGTTTTCACCACACATTTGACACATTTGTCCTTTAACTTCTGCCATACGCTGGAAAAAGAGAAGTTGCTTTAAAAAGATTTTGTTTTGTCATAAGTGAATTGTTGGCAACATAAAGTATTATTTCTTTTGTCCAAACTTTAATATATCTCTTAAAAAAACATAAAAAGTTAGATTGAAAAAGAGATATGTGCTTTAATTTTCAATAAAACATCCCTATCTAACTATTTATGTTCGTTTTGTACTCTTTTTGGAAACAAAACCTTTTTAAAAGAGCGAACTTCTTTTTATTCTAGTTGCATGGCGATGTAGCTTAACCTGGTCATAGCGCCACGCTCATAAACATGAGCTATGAGACATTTTCGTCGATGACAAAAATTGGCTTATTGGGTTACGTGGAGGTTGGGGGCTCAAATCCCCCCATCGCCATACTTTTTCACGTCAATGTAGTACCGAAGTATAAATTCAAAAACAAATTTTATATTTGTCTGTCACTTATGATTTTCGTGAATAACTATTGCCAACGTGGCACAATCTGGTACTGCGCAAGCCTGGAAAGCTTGTTTCCTTTTGGATATCCCGGTTCAAATCCGGGCGTTGGCGCTCTTTTTTTCTTAATTTTTAATCAGAGGGTTGATAAGGGCAGACTGCCCTTATGTGAGGAGCCCGGGCGTTGGCGCTTTTTTTCATTTAATATTTAATTAGAAAATATTTGGTGTTATTACTTTTTTCCTCCTCCTTATAAACAACACTTTTATATATCATAAAAGTTTCTTTTTATTTGTAAATGTATTATAAAAAGAAAGGTGAATTAGTTAGTTTAGTAATTATTACGTTTTTAATTTTGGTAAGTGGTATTTTGTTCTGGCAACATGATAGTATTAGTGGTGCAATAACTATAATAAATCCCTCATTGGAATTAGAACCACAAACCGTTAATGGCACTTTTGGAACAGGGATTGGTTTAGATGCTGAAGAATTAGTTACTGAAATTAATCATGTTGGCCTTGCTTTGGTTGAAGATGATGGTGAAGATGATTTTAGTACACAAAATATTGGCGATGGGCTTTTTACCGGAGTGATTAATTTGTCTAATGCAGATGCACAATTTAATGGTGTTTTTGCAAGCGATAATGCCGGTAATGCAATAACTTTTGCCGATTTAAATAATGATGGTTTTGCAGATTTTGTAATTGGTGCTACCGGTGCAACCGCTAATGGTAATTCTGCAGCAGGAAAAGTTTATGTGGTTTATGGCCCGGCAAACGAAGAATTAAATTTGTCTGACGCAGATATTGTTTTGAACGGTGTTGCTGAAGATGTTCAAGCGGGGAATGCTTTATCTTCAGGAGATTTTAATAATGATGGTATTGATGATTTGTTAATTGGTGCGGAGAGTGCCAATACCGCAAACAAGGGAGAGTCCTATATTATTTTTGGTTCATTAAGTTTGGCACAAGAAATTAATTTGTCTGATGCAAATGTGACTTTTGAAGGGATAGATCACCAAGATAGATCTGGGTCTGCCGTGTCTTCAGGAGACATTAATTGTGATGGTATCGAAGACATTTTAATAGGTGCACCTTATGCAACGGGTGGTGCATCTTATTCAGGTGAAATGTATGTTGTCTATGGGTCTTCAATTTTGTCTGGGACAATTGATTTGGTAGATGCAAATGTGACTTTTTTTTCAGATTCTTCATCTGGTTTTTTAACAAATAGAAGAGGAATTACAACTGGAGACATGAATAATGACGGGTTTGATGACATTTATGTTGTTGGAACGAATAATAATGGTGATGGGTATTTTATTTATAATAATTGTTCTTTAAGTTCTTCTATCAATTTAACTGTTGATGTTAATTTTACCATGGGTGGAGTTGGTGAACGAGCAATAGTTATGGGTGATATAAATAATGATGGGTATTTGGATTTGATTGGTGGAGATTATGAATTTAATAATGGTACGGTCAATATTTTTTTAGGTTCTGCTGATTTAAGCGGTTCAAAATATTTATCGCAAGACAATATTACCATCGAAGGATTAAATTCAGAACAGTTTGGTTATGATGTTGCAGTAGGAGATTATAATGGTGATGATATTATTGATTTATTCGTAAGTGCAAATTATGAAGATACTAATGGTAACATTGATTCGGGAGCATTACACATTTTTTATGGACCTATTGTTAATGGTACAAACATTTATTCTAATCAGTCAAATGTTACTTTTAATGGTGTTTCTGCAAGTGATTATGCAGGGGCACTAATTGTTAATGATTTTAACAACGATAATTCCGCAGACATTTTAATTGGTGCTTATTGTGCAGACCCAAATGGGAATTCGCAAGCAGGGGAAGTTTATTTAGTAAATGGATTGATCACATGTAATTATATCAATTTCAACACTACACTTAATCAAGACATCTCTGCTAATGGTGAATGTTTCATTATTAATGCATCCAACATTTACCTTGACGGAAACGGGCATATTATAACCGGAAATGGGTCAGGTGTGGGGATCAATTTAACCAATGTGGAAAATGTTACTATTCGGAATTTTAATGTACTAAATTTTAGTGAGGGGATTTATTTTGACAATTCTGCTAATAACAATAATTTCACAGATGGTGTTGTGGGCGATAATGCTAATTTAGATATTAACATTACTAACAATGGTGGTTCAAACAACATTTTTGCTAATGTTACTTTTGATAAAACAAGTACTTCAATTGGAACTAGTAGTTCTATTTTTGTCAAATGGTATACTGATGTTTACATTAATGATACTTCTGGAAACCCATTGGTTTCAGTTAATGTTACTGGTTATAATTTAACTAATGATTTGGAACAAAGTCAATCAACAGATGTAAATGGGGAGGCAAGATTATCTTTGATAGAATATTATCAAGATAATTCTGGTAAAACTTATCACACAAATCATACTATTAACGTAAGTAAATCTCTTTATAGTCAAAGTTCACAACAAATAAATTTAACAGAAACTAATAATACGCAATTGACTTACACTTTAGAAGTGGGTTGCGGCGAGATTGGCGAAGACATTACTTTTTCTCCAACAACATTTAATATTAACGGTTCTTGTTTTACTATTGGTGCGGATAACCTTGTAATTGATGGTGCTGGATTAACTATACTTGGTAACACTTCCGGAGCAGGTATTAACATAACCGGGTACAACAATATTACATTTACTAACTTTGATATTCAAAATTTTAGTAATGGTATTTATCTTGGTGCAACAAACAATACTTATTTTTATAATTCTGAAATCGGTGCGTCCCATATTAAAGACGTTTTTGTAAATGATAACGCAGGCGTCAATAATACTTTTGTTAATGTCACTTTTGACAGAGATAAAACACAGATTGGAACAGACAGTGACATTTTTGTTAAATGGTATGTTGACATTTTAGTGATGAATAATGGTTTTATAGTTTCTGATGCAAATGTTTCTGCATACAATTCTTCCACAGAATTAGAAGTTAGTCAACTGACAAATGCAACTGGACAAATTCAATTCACTTTATTAGATTTCACTGAAACTAGTACCGGGAAAATTCACTCCACCCCCCATAATATAACTGTAAATAAAACTGGCTATAATTTACAAAGTTGGGAAGTTAATTTGACACAAACAAATAGCACCTTTCATCAATTTGATATTTCTGGTGATTTATCTTGTGGCACAATAAGTTCAAGTATCCTTTTACAAAACCAAACCATTTATCAAAATGGTACTTGCTTTACTATTGGGGCAGATAATATTATTATTCACGGAGGCGGCACCACTTTAATTGGTAACGGAACAGGAAATGGTTTTCATTTTGCTGAGAGAACTAATGTAACTTTAACAAATTTTAATATTGTCAATTTTTCAAACGGTCTTTATTCTAATGGATCTGACGATTGTACGTTTAGTTCTTTAACTTTTAACAATAATAGCGTAGCAATGAATTGGTACAATTCTTCAAGTAATAATTTTGAGAATGGAACTATAACAAATAGTACAGAATTCGATTTAACTTTAGCTGTTGGAACAGACAATTATTTCACTAATATTACTTTTAATAACACTCATTTAAATATTTCAGAAGACGGTCATTTTACCACTAGGTGGTTTTTGGATTTTGAAGTAACAGATGTTTCAGACGCAGTTTTAGAAGATGTGAAAATAACTTTGTTTAATGCTGAAAATGAAACTGTTGATGTGGTGACATCTTCTGCCACAGGAATTGCACAAATGATAATTTCTGAATTTTTCATTGATGAATTAGGTTACATTTATTTGCCGCCTTACCATTTGACAATCTCAAAAGCTGGTTATATCCCTGAAACTTACTCTCCTCTTGACATTTATGAAGAAAACCAAGAATTAGATTTTTCTTTAACAGAAATTTCTTGTGGGACAACTTTAACAACAGACATTGTTTTAACGGAAAATCTTCAATCTTCTGGTACTTGTTTTGTTATTGGTGCGGATAATTTAACAATTGATGGTGCTGGTTATTCAATTAATGGTACTCTTTCAAATGACGGTATTCGTTCTATTGATCACACTGGTTTAACAATTACAAATTTGACTATAACGAATATGGGGCAAGGAATTAATTTGGTCGGAACTAATACGAGTACTGTAAGAGATGTTAATTGTTCGGGTAATGATTATGGGTTAATATTAATTAATTCGTCAGATAATGCTATTTATGATTCTTTATTTTCAAACAATAATCATAATGATATTTATGTTAATAGTGAATTAGAAACTAACAATTTCTTAATTAATGATTCTTTTGCTCCTGCTGAAATAAATGTCACCGGTAATGCAAATATTTTTCAAAAATGGTATTTAGAAGTAAATGTTGTTTTTGGAGATGAAGATTACAATTTACCTTTAGCAAATGTAACTGCTTATTTTAATTCAACAGGGTTGACAGATGAAAGTAGATTAACTAATACTAATGGCTTAGTCAATTTGGAAATAACAGAAACAAAAATAAATTCTTCGACCACAACCTATTTTCCACCACATAATTTAACTGTTTTTTATAATCATTCTGCTATTGGGCAAGTGTCAAATTCAACAGTAATCAATATCTCAGAAACTAATAATACTGAAGTAGAATTATGGCTAGATATAACTTGTACGCCTCCAGCAGACAATTTAGAAATAACTTCTAATACTAATCTTTGCCCAGGTGTTTGGGAACTTGTGGATGGTGGTAGTTACGGGGTAATTAAGATCGCATCTACCGCTAATGTAACCTGTATAGATACAGTTTTAGTTGGTGATGGTTCAGGGCGTGCATTTGTGGTTAGAAATGCAGAGGATGTCCAGATAAATGGGTGTACCTTACAAGATTATTTAATAGGTGTATCTCCAGATAATATGGAAATTAATGGGTTAGTGGTTAATGATATTAGTATGTCAAATGTGGATATTGGTATTTCAACAAGTAATTTAGGTGAATCATTTACTCTTTCAAATTTTGCAATTGAATTAACTGAGAGTGGTTATGGTGTTGGTTCTCAGTTAGATACTGATTCAAATCATTTAATTGAAAATGGTACGTTCTCTGGCGGTGAAAAAGGTATCTTTTTTAGTGGTGGAACGTGGAACAACGCACGAATACATAATGTTACTTTTATAGGCCAGGGGAAAACTGGATACGGAATTTACAAGGGAAAAGGTTCAAATAACAATATTACTAATTGTACATTCCAAGATTATCGATATGGTGTTTATTGGTATTCCGGAAGTAATAACAACATTTATTACAACACTTTTGAAGATGTTCGAGAATATAATGTTTGGTCAGTAAGTTCTGGTAATGTATTTAACACTTCTGTAAATATAACGTATGTGAACGAGTCAGGGAATTTAACAAATGCAACTGTTGCATGGGGGAATTCGTGGGATGACTATTGTGAGTTAGATTTAGAAGATACTAATAACGATGATTATGCAGATAGTGGAGATGATTACCCTTATAGTCCATCAACCACTGATAAAGTTTTAGGTTATGTGACTGATTGGGGTCCTAAGGTTTTATCTTGTCCGTCCGAAACTCCCGAAGAAGCAAGAGAAGTAAGAGGGAGTAGCGGTTCTAAAGCAGAAACCACAGAAACCACTGAAGAAATACCAACAGAAACACCAGCGAAACAACCAACACTTAAAAAAGAAACACAAGTAGGACTAACTCCTGACGAAATTTATTTGGCAGAAGATGTAAAAAAACATCTTAAAACAGAAGCAACTACTACAACTACTGAACAAGGAACAACCCTTTTAGTAACTTTAGAAAATACTGGTACAAAATCTATGCAACTGTTCCCAGAAATTTTCCAAGAAATTGACGACCCCTATTTTATTGTTACCAAGAAGACCTTGGGACATGAGAACTCCTTTTTTAGTAAACTTTCGCACCTTTCTTATTCCGAAAACTCTGTCGCTGGAAGATTATTGGAAGCAACCATAACTAACCCTGAACAAATCCTTCTTGCACCAGGGGAAACTGTCGAGAAAACGTTACAAATCAACGAAGGTCTGGCAATCCCTAGACAATTAAAAATCCAATTTACAACTTTCGGTGAAACCGTTTATGAGAAAGAAATTGAAATTGAACAGAAAGCACTTTCAGGTACTGCGGTTGATTTGGATGTTGAAAATAATTTGTTAGACATTTATGCAGTTATTGTCCCTGCCCAAATTTCACAACAGTTCGAAGAATATTATGCTAAACAAACAAATAAATTAACAGGTGCGGCAGTTTATGACAAGTTACAAAATCGTAATGAATACAAACTAGAGTTAAGTTTAGTAAAAATCGTCCCAGATGAAAATAAACCGTCTCAGAACAATTTACCCGGTAAATATCAATTAATTCAAAAAATTGCTAAATCCTTTTCACAAGAGAAACCTAATTTTAATGATTTATATGGGCCTTACTTTATTAAAAAAGATCAAAGTTTGATTTTTGCTCAGCAACTGAAATATAATCCAGCGACTTACAATAGTGATTATTTAATTAAAACTAAAATTTTCTTGGATGATACCCCAATAGTAGAGAATGAATTCGAGATTGAGATGAAGTAGGAGAGAAAAAAATGTGTCAAGTTCACCTTATGGTTTTCACTTAACACATTTTTTAATAGAATTTGTTAGTTGGTTAGGCAAGAGATTATTAGAAAGATGTTGTTAACTCATACATATAGAGAAAAGATACTTTTATATATTAAAAACAAATAACTATTTAGTGAGGTGAATTAAATGTTAGCGTTTGGTGTAGATGTCCCATTGGTTGAAATTATTTTTGCATTAGCTTTAATTATTTTTGTTCTCCTAATAGAAACAATTGTGATTATTTCTTTACTAATGAAACAGATGCATAAATCTAAAGAACTTTCTCATTTGATAGAAAAAATGTCTGATACTTTGTTAAATATTAAAAGAGCAGAGATAGAAGAATTAGATAAACTAAGAAGGTAACTATTTGTTTATAAATTCTTTATTACTTTTTATTTGTTAATTAATTCTAGAAAAAATATTAAAAAAAAATAAAAAAAGGAAAATACTTATTTTTTCTCTTCAACAGGTGCAATTTCGTTGATGATAACCATTGGGATACCAGCATCTTCCATTACTTTACGAGCTTTCTTACTATCTTTAGATTTTGCTAAGATTTGTTTCGCTTGTCTTTCGAACTGTTCTCGCTTAGCTTCTAATTCTTCCTGCATTTTCTTTCGTTCTTCTTCTTGTTCTTTCAATTCTTCTGCAGTAAGTTCAGTTTTTCCAGCGATAATCTTTTCGTCAAATTTACCTTCTGAGATTGCTTGTAATGCGCCTTGTGCATCCATACCTTCAACCATGACACCCATGGATTGACAAGTACCGACAATTTCTCGACATCGTGCTTTATTATCACTACCTAACAAAGCATCTTCTTTCATTTTTGCAACTTTGATAATCTGTTCAATTTTAAGATCTGCAACTTTATCTGTTAATGGGTTACCTGCACCTTTCTCAATACCTGCTTCTTTTCTGATTAAAGCAGCTGCTGGTGGTGTTCCAATACTGATTTCGAACTCTTTAGTTTCGTCATCAACGATAACTTTAACTGGCACTTGCATACCTTTCATGTCGGCAGTTTTTTTGTTAATTTCTGCTACAACTTGACCAATATTAACTCCTGTTGGACCTAATGCTGGACCTAAAGGTGGTGCTGCGGAAGCTTTACCACCCGAGATTAATGTTTCAACTGTTTGTTTTGCCATAATCTTTACAAAAGATTATCATTCAAAGATGTGCGGGATGCGCGTTTCTTACCCCCACGAGAGTGTATAACTTTGATTTGATATCTTATATCCTCCTAATTATTAATTCACCTATATTTGTATATCTGTGCGTAACTTACCTTTAAAAACGGGGTTTGTTTATATAGTTTGTGCCTAGTTTTGTCCGTAAATTATATAAAAGAATCAAGAATCCATTAGAAACATGAGTTCCGTAAGAAAGCGTGGAAGTTAGAACATTACTTTTTCTAGATCAATTTAGTTAGTAAGTTGTTACAAAATATAACTACAAAATTAAATAATTTAAAAAATACATCGTCGAGGTTATAAAAAAATGCAAATAGTAAAAGATTTTCAATGGAAAAAAGATATTACAGTTAAAGAATTGGTTGAAGGATACCAAAACATTGGGTATCAAAGTATCGAACTAGCCAAAGCATCAGAAGTTATTGTCAAAATGAAGAAAGATTCTGCCAAAATATTTTTGACATTCACATCAAACATGGTCACATCAGGGTTACGGGGCTTTTTTGCCCAACTAATTAAATTGGGTATCCCAACCGCGATAGTAACCACCGTTGGTGGGATTGAAGAAGACATCATGAAAGCGAAGGGGGAATCATTTAAAATTGGCAAATTTGAAGCTGACGATGTAGAATTGCATGAGCAAGGTGTAAACAGAGTTGGGAACTTGTTCATCAACAACGAAGCGTACATGAACTTTGAAGATTATATAAATCCGATTCTGGATAAACTGTACCAGAAACAAAAACGGTGGGCAGTATCAGATTTGTTACGAGAAATAGGATTAATGGTTGATGACGAAAACTCCATTCTTTCTCAGGCAGCAAAAAAAGATGTACCAATTTTCTGTCCGGCGATCACCGATGGTGCATTTGGGTTCCATTTGTATTTGTTCCAACAGAAACATCGTGACTTTATTGTTGATGTGGTACAAGATTTTGGGAACATACTTTTTACCACAACCCACGATGATAAGAAAGGAGTCATTGCACTTGGAGGTTCAATCAGTAAACATCACGCAATCCTCTGCACATTACTTAATGGCGGGGCAGAATATGCTGTTTATATGACTACTGCACATAAAACTTCTGGCTCAATGTCGGGGGCAACAACTAATGAAGCAAAATCGTGGGGGAAAGTCAAAGATGATTCTGATATCGCTACCGTAATTGGTGATGTTACAATCATGTTTCCATTAATGATGATAAAAGCTTTGGAAGAACTAGATTCTGAGGGTCTTTTAGAGGGTGAACATGAATAAAATTAAACCAAAATTTATACTTTCTAAAAGTAAAGTACTTGAACAGTATCAAAAATTAGTTCCTTTCGCAGACCAGATTTCTTACAGTTCTAAAACAAACCCTTTAGTTACTAAAATTTTAGAAAAAGAAACCAAATGCTTTTTTAGCATCCACTTTGTTAATGAACTAAAACATGTCCAAGATAAATCACGAATAGTTTTTCTTGCCCAAGCATGGGATGAAGAAGAAATCAAGTCACTTTTGGATCAACAAATTCATCATTTTATTGTTGATAACGAATCTGATTTAGATATTTTATTAAATTATCTTTCATCTAATGAAATAAAACAAAAAGTAACACTCTTTTTACGGATTAAATTGAAAGAAAACACTTTACGTACAGAAAAATATTTTGTTTTTGGGATGAGTTCCAAGATAATTAATTCAAAAATTGAACAGATATCCATGAATAAAAACATTAAAAATAAAATTGCTCAATTAGGAGTACATTTTCATCGAAAAACACAAAATATGAGTGAATGGAATTTACAGTATGAAATTGAACAGATGTTATCATCATTATCTTTAAGAAATCTTAATTTGATTAATATAGGTGGTGGTTTACCTTCTGTTTATGCTAACACTAATGCAAAAGTGTTACCAGGAATTTTCAACAAGATCACTGAACTAAAACAGTGGCTTAATGATCAAGAAATCAAGTTGGTAATTGAACCGGGAAGATTTATTGCTGCTCCTGCAGGCAAACTTGTCACTAGAATAGTGGGGATACATCAACAAAATATTGTTGTTAACGCTTCTGTATACAATAGTGACATGGACGCTTTAATTGTACCTGTTAAATTGTTAGTGGAAGGAGAATTTAGTCAAGCCGAGGAGAAAGAAAACGAAACGATTCTACCATTTGTTGTCAAAGGTATTACTCCTTGTTCGATGGACTTGTTCCGTTATCGGGTTTATCTCAAAAACCCACAAATCGGGCAAGAATTAGTTTTTCTTAATGCTGGTGCCTATGGTTTCTCAACAAACTTTTGTGATTTGGACACTTTAGAGATGGAGTTAATAGAGTAAATAGAAAATGGAACAAGATAAATTTCTTAACTGGATGAATTTACCACAGGAATATAGCGGAGAAGAAAGCAAATTTGTTATACTTCCAGTAGAGTACGAAAAAGAGGTTACTTTTGGTACAGGTGCCGCTCAAGGTTCGCAGGAAATTATTCGTGCTTCGGAACATCTAGAGTATTACGATTGTCAATTTGATACTGAACCTTTTTTGGATGGTGTTAAGTTACTTGATCCCATTAAAACGGTTACATCTGAATCACAAAAACAACACACTCCACAAGAGATGGTCAATACTGTTTCTGCAACAGTTGCACAACAGACTGGAAACAGATTCGTTATTGGTTTAGGTGGTGATCATGCAGTAACAATAGGATTAGTTAAAGGCCAAGAGCAGTTACATGAAGATTTCTCAGTAATCATCTTGGATGCACACGCAGATTTTCGTGACTCTTGGAATGGTTCGTCTCTTAACCATGCTTGTGTAGCTAAACAAGTAAGTAAAAAGCACGAAGTTGTAATTGTTGGTGTTCGTTCCATGGACATTGACGAAAAAAAGCAGATAGATTCTAGTTCAGATGTACATTTGTTATTAGCGCATGAATTTTCTCTAGACAAATTAAAACAACTTCTTCCAGAATTGAAGAAAAAAGTATATCTTTCCATCGATGTTGATGTATTAGACTCAAGTATTATCAGAAACACTGGAACTCCTGAACCTGCTGGACTAACTTGGAACCAAGTGGTAGACATTTTACAATTAGTATTTCAGGAGAAGCAAGTTATTGGCGCAGATTTGGTAGAGTTTTCTCCACAACAGAAAAGTGATTTTCAAGGCGAAGCGTATTCATTAGCGAAATTGGTTTACAAAATCATGGCTTTACATAGAAAGATAAGTAAATAGTCTGGTTTTGATGTGAGCAATGTCGAGTTCGCTTTAAGTATGGTTTTAAAGGGATGTGGTTCCCTCCCATAAGGAACAAAAACCCCCCTCCCACCATTAATGGTTAAAATGAGGGACGCTCACGAATTGACATAGTTCATTTACCAGGCTACTTACTTACTTACTTACTTACTTACAGAGAAAGTAAATATTTATATACTTCTTTTATTTATTTTTTTAATATGGCTCAGAAGTTAACAGTGGTTCCTGGTAATGGTGCATTTACAATTAAGTACAAAGATATATTTGATATGAAGGCATTTTATGAATCTCTTCATGAATGGTTTCTAGAACATGATTGGGGCGATTTAGAAGATGGTAAAGATAAATGGGAACGTCTTTATAGGGAAAGAGTAGCTCAAGGTGGTGCTAGAGAAATTTGGATTGAATGGCGACTTAAAAAACAGCCAGAGAATGTGCCTTTTATGTATTATTTAAATCTTAGTTTTCATTGTGTGGCTTTGATGAACACAGAAATCATTAAGGATGGTGAGAAGTTAAAAGTCAATAAAGGTGAAGTAGAATTAGTAATTAAACCGCAATTAGAGTTGTCTTATGAAGATGCAATGTATAAGAATGATTTTTTAAAAAGGATAACTATATTGTTCCGTAATCGAATGTATAATAATATGATTGGTGAGCGGAAGAAAGAATTGTATCAAGAAGCATTCGTTCTAAACAATTTTATCAAACAATGGTTTAAATTAAAAAGATACTTACCGTACGAAGAAACCAAGAGTTTTTTCCCTTCTTCTGCGTGGCCGAGCCATTTGAAGGAGTAGGTGGAACTTGTTTTTTTGTTACTTTATTACGCTTTTACACAAGAAACGTTTATATATTCTTAATATTAGCTAATTAAAATGGTAAAAACTAATGTAGATGGAAATAAATTAAGGAAACTTAATGAAATGAAAGAGTTGGGTATTAACCCGTATCCGTACACTTATAATCAAACGCATCATGCGAAAAATGTTAATGATAAATATACTACTTTGAAATCTGAAGAACATACTGAAGACAAAGTTTCTGTTGCTGGTAGAGTGATGTTAAAAAGAGTTATGGGGAAAGCTAGTTTTTTCCATATCCAAGATCAAACCGGAAGAATTCAACTCTATTTAACTAAAGACAATTTAGGCGCAGATAATTACAAAATTCTTGCTAAAAAAGTTGACATTGGAGATATCATTGGTGTTGAAGGTAAGATATTCAAAACTCGGAAAGGAGAAGTTACTGTTGAATGTTCTACTGCACAAGTTCTTTGTAAATCATTACAAATGTTACCAGAGAAATTTCATGGTTTGAAAGATATCGAATTACGTTACAGACAAAGGTACTTAGACCTAATCATGAACCAAGATTCCAAAATAGTTTTTGAGAAACGAAGTAAAATGATTAAAGTTATCCGGGACTATTTTGACGAAAAAAAGTTTATGGAAGTTGAAACACCTACTTTACAAACTATTTATGGTGGTGCTAATGCTCGTCCGTTTGAAACACATATTAATGCATGGGACATGAAAATGTATTTATCAATTTCTCCAGAACTATATTTGAAACGGCTTTTGGTGGGTGGATTTGAGAAAGTGTTTACTATTTGTAAAAACTTCCGTAATGAGGATGTAGATTTGTCTCACAATCCAGAATTTACCATGTTGGAGATTTATGAAGCTTACGCAGATTATCGGACCATGATGGGATACATTGAGCAAGTGTATGAAAAGTCTTGTTTAGCAATTAACGGCACTACAAAAGTTAAGAAAATGTATCATGGTGAAGAAGTAGAACTAGATTTTAAAGCTCCTTGGAAAAGAATGACTATGCTTGAAGCAATTAAGAAGTATGGTAATACGGATGCTTCTATGATGTCTGAAGAAGCTATCAAAGCTACTGTTGACAATTTGAACCTTGAATATGAAGGAACTTTTACTTGGGGATTAGGTGTGCAATTACTTTTTGAAGAATTAGTAGAAGAGAAATTAATTCAACCAATCCATATTATTGATCATCCTAAAGAGTCTACACCTTTATGTAAAGCACATCCTGAAGATGAGCGGTTAATTGAACGGTTTGAATCATTCTGTATAGGGATGGAATTATGTAATGCTTATTCAGAACTTAACGACCCTGCTTTACAACGGGAATTATTAGAAAAACAAGCCGTTGAATTACGTGCTGGTGATGGTGAAGCACATCCAATGGATGAAGATTTTATTAAAGCGATGGAATATGGTATGCCTCCTGCTGGTGGGCTTGGGTTTGGTATTGACCGGATGATAATTGTATTGACAGGAGTAGATTCTATCAGAGATGTGATCTTGTTCCCGACCATGAAACCTGTTAAGGAAGACAAGAAAGAAGATAAGAAGGAATAGTTTTATTCTTTTGTTCTTTTTATTACACATCTCATGAAATAAGTAAACAGTAAAATTAAAAATACTAGTGTCCATTGAAGTGTATCAAAACAATTAGTATTCAGAACAGCTAAAAGTAAATAGATAATAAATATTCCATTAACAAATTCAACATATATCTCTAAAGGATTCATCTTATTAAAGTTAAATAAATCTCATAGGCAGACAGAATTAAAGTAATAGCTCCAGATGCCCAAGCTAATTTATTAAGAATTTCATTTTTTTGTTTTTCAGTAATTTTATTTTGAAGTGTGCTTTGTAAGATTATAAAAAATACGGGCCTGCGAAGCTTTTCACTAAACTTTTACAAAAAGTTTAATCAAAAGAAGTTAAATAAATAAAAAATACGGGCCTGCGAAGATTTGAACTCCGGATCTACAGCTATCTTCAGAGTGATAAAAAATCATTTCTTTTTTCGCTCTTAGGAGGCTGTCGCCCTATCCAGGCTAGGCTACAGGCCCATTTATTTACAAAAGGACTGTATCTGAGTTTTGTTTGAAAGACAAACAAAAGAAAGATGACGGACCCATTTGTTGTTACTTGGATTCTTTCTCTTTTTATAACTTTTCTTTGAAACAAACGAAAATAATAAATTATGGTGTTGATGTTTTTAAGAGGGATAATACGTTTTGTTTCATATAATTACCAAATTTATACTTTTTTTTCAAGTAATGTAATTGTGTTTAGTTAAAGGAACGTGTTAATTAATGTTATCAACTTTTCACCTAAACAAACGAAAAGTATAAAAAGCAACTAGAAATAAAGAAAATGTTTACGTGGGCGTGCCGGAGTGGTCAAACGGGATAGATGATAATTAATCAGTCCAAGCTTAGGCCAGATATTCTGGAAGATACCTATTGACTTAGTGTCTACGCAGGTTCGAACCCTGCCGTCCACATATATTCTTTATTTTCACATACAACATTAATTTTATAAACCTTCTAAATATACTTCTGGCCATGAAAAAGAAAAGAGGGCTGTTAAAAACATATTTGTTACTTGCTTTAGCATTTGGTTTGTTTGGTTTACTAGATGCTCTTTTAACTTTTTTTGATGTGGTAACTAATGTTTATGTTTATTTGGCGTTTGTTTTACCTTTCTTGTTTTTCGTATTTAGTATTGTAGTTATCCCAATATTTCATCATCACCGATTAGAACGGATAGTTTATGTACTTCCAATTTATCACATCATCAGCTACGGTATTTTCTTTGCTTTTGCTTTTATTCTATCTTTTTTCTGGTTAGTTTATGGGTGGATTTGGGTTGCGATGTTACTAATTGGTTTTATTACTTCGATATTAGAAATTGGGTTTAGTTATTATCTTTTAAAAAGATTCGATTTGATATAAATTGTTAAATTTTGATGTTATTATTAATTTATTTATTTTTTTCTAAACTACTTTTCAAATTCTTCCAACAACTTACTTTTATCCATCATGATAGAATAATCGGCTTTGTTCAACTTTTTACTTTTAATAAATTCTAGAAATCGTTTTTGCTTCTTTTCGTCCCAGCCAGAAAATTCTTTTGCAGTTTTACAGAGATGGTTGATATCACAGTGTCCCTCTCGTAAATCTTTACCATTGTTTTGTCCCGGATGTAATGGGCATAACCATTGTCCTTTTTTCTCAATTAAATTTAAACAAACTCCCCAACGAAGTGTTCTGTTGTAAGCTCGGTCCCGAAATTCTATTAAACTAGTTTCTGTATGTGGTGCATAATCTGCAAATTCGATGGTGTTCAGTTGGATAGCCTTAACTATTTTTTCTTTCGATTCAAAATCGTGACCACAACAACCCATGCATCCACCGTTCAATTGGCATAAAGAAGATTCTGTATAACTCATTTTACAAATTACATATCTTCTGGTGCTTTAATACCCAACAAAGCAAGTCCGTTCTTGATAACTTGTTTTGTACATTTGGTAACTAGTAATCTTGCTTTTGCTAATTCTTTATTTTCTTCTTTCAAACATGGACAAGAGTGGTAAAACTCATTAAAATTCCTTGATAATGTCAAAAGATATTGTGAAATAAGGTGTGGTTTATAGTTCTCTGCTGCTAATAATGTCTTTTTAGGGAACTCTTCTAATGATTTGATTAAACTAAGTTCTGCTGGGTGTATTAATGTCCCAAAATCCACATTTGTTATTGTCAATTTCTGTTCTTTCGCTTTTCTTAGAATTGAACTAGCTCGGGCATGAGTATATTGTACATAAGGTCCTGTATCACCTTCAAACGCCAAACTCTTTTTTGGGTCAAATGTCAAATCTTTAACTGCATCAACTGCGAGTAAGTAGAATTTGATTGCTGCTAAACTGATTATGCTTGCTCGGGACCCAACTTCTTTTTCGTCCAAATCTTTGTGCCGTTCTTTAATCGCTGTTTCTGCTAATTGTTTCATTTCTAACATGAAATCGTCAGCATCGACAACAGTTCCTTCTCGACTTTTCATTTTTCCGTCAGGTAAATTGACCATTCCGAATGAGAAATGGTGGCACCCTTCCGCGAATTTGTAACCTAGTTTCTTAAGTAATGTAAAAAGCACTTTGAAATGATAATTTTGTTCAGAAGCGACCACATAAATACATTTGTCAAATTTGAAATCTTTTTGTCGCAGTTCTGCAAGGTAAAGGTCTTGAGTAATATAAACACTTGTTCCGTCCGATCTTAGAAGAACTTTTTCTCCTAACTCTTCTTTTTCCAAATCAATAATTATTGCCCCATCATTTCTTCTTTTGAAAATTCCATCTTTGACACCTTGGACGACTAATTCTTTTCCTTTTTTGTAGGTTTCACTTTCAAAATATTCTTTTTCAAATTTGTTCATTTCAAAAGTGGAATATGTGGTTGCATAACCGCTTAATGCCCACTTATTCATCTGTTTCCATAATTTAATTGTTTCTGGGTCACCAGCTTCCCATTTTTGTAGCAGTGCTTTTGTTTCTTCTTCCAATTCTGGATTTTCTTTTACTTTAGTGGCATAAAGAACATAATATTTACCTACGAAATGGTCACTTTTAACATTTTCACTTTCTGGTGTTTTCCCTTCTCCCCATTTTTGGTAAGCGAGCATACTTTTACAAATGTGTATCCCTCTGTCATTGATAATATTAACAACTTTGGTATTGTACCCTTGACTTTTAACTAAATTCGCAAGGCAATCTCCTAAAGCCATAACTCTCATGTGTCCTAAGTGCAGTGGTTTGTTAGTATTCGGTCCTGGATATTCTACCAGGATGGTTTCTTTTTTGCCAATACTAGATTCTCCATATTTCTCTTTTTCTGTACCTATTCTGTTTAGTGTCTCTTCTGCGAAAATACTTTTGTTAATGAAAAAGTTCAGATAAGGTCCGGCAGTTTCAAGTTTCTCTAAGAATTTTGGCAACTTGATTTCTTTTTTTAGTTTATCGGCTGCTTCTTTCGGGTTTTTACCAACTTTGAAACAAGGGAAAGCGTAATCTCCTAACTTTGGATCTGGAGGGGTTGAGATAAGGTTCTCTATCTCCGCTTTCTTTAGTTCGGTATGTTTAGTCAGTATCTTGATTATTTCGGATTGGAAGTTCATGGTTATAAGAAAATGCTTTTAATTTATATAATTGTTGTTATTATGTTAGATTTTTAACTTATTTTCTAAATCTTACCATTACTTTTATTTTTGTCCAGAACGAGTTTCTTGATTCTCCCGCCACAGAAAACTCTAATTAGTTCTTCGGTTTCTTGCAAAATGTTTTCAACCTGTTTTTTGTCTAATGGTGGAAGTATCTCGAAATGGACCAGTGCCGAAGTTGTTTCTTTGCTCGGCAAAGTTTTTTTACTTTTCCAGAAGTCTAGTTTAGTTCCTAATACATTTTCATTATCGTGGTAGTAAATCGCACCTTTTTTGACAACTTTTAATGGGCTTACTTTTTCTTTCCCACTACCTATGGCGAATGTCACTCCTCCATTTATTTTATCAAGATCATCAACCCCAATGGGGACTAAATGTTTTAGAGAGATGTACCTTATCAAGTTAGTTAGCACTTCTTTATCAGCGACACTTTTTTTGTTTAGTACTTTTTTGAGCAACCTTTCTATAGAGGTGTGGTAATGTTTAGCTTTTGCACCAAACTCTTGTTGCGCAACTACCCATGGAGAAATTAAATAGTGGTTTTTAATATTTTCTTTGTTAGAAGTTAATCTTGTAAGTTCTTCAATTTCGTTTAGTAAATGTTGAGACTCTTCCACTTTATTATAATTATTTAAATTAATGATTTTAAAAAAAACAAGTTTCAAATCTGGGTTAAACTTTTTGAACACTTCTTTCTTGATTCGAACATTTGTTTCTTTTATTTTTGCCATTTTTATCTAAACAATTTCTTAATTTTTTCGAACATTTTTTTGATGAATGTCTTTTTTGTTCTAGAACACTTAATCCCTTCATGCATGTTCATTTGATCCAAATTGTAAAGGATTTTTTTCATCAAAATAACTTTTTTTCTTTCGTAATGTAATCTAGTAATAATAAAAATCATGTATAATCCAAATAATCCACCAACCATTATACTAACTTTCCCCATAAACGGTTGAATTACTTCACTAAGAACTTGGGTCAATGTACCCGGGTCTATGTTCGCACTTTGGTTAGAAAATTCTCGTATCATTGCCTGTTCAACAGGAGCTACTGTCATTTTGTGTACACCTCTTTTATTTCCTAATTATTTTTTTGAGCTTTTTATATCTTTTGTTTTTTAGGGTATGTTTCAAATTGTTTTTTTTTTTGTTTTTGTTTTTGTATTTGGAAGTAGTTGTTTTCGTTACTTTTATATACTTTAAATTATTACTTTTTGTATATGAAAAAAGAGGAACTCATTAAACGACCTAGATGGAAAAAAATCATCATCATATTTTCCATAATTTTTGCTGTATTATTTTTCACTTCTTTGTTCAGCGATGTTAAAAGTGGTAATACAGCTTTGATACCCATAAATGGCATGATTACAGGTAACGGCGGAAGTTATGTGGGGCAAACAACCGTGTCTTCCAAAGACATTACTAATTACATAAAAACTGCTGAAGAAGATCCACAAATTAAAGTTATGGTTTTGGAAATTAATTCGCCTGGTGGTTCGGCAGTTGCTTCTGATGAAATTGCCTCGGCAATAAAAAAAGTAACAAAACCAACCGTGACTATTATTCGTGAAGCTGGTGCCTCCGGTGGTTATTGGATTGCTTCCGCGACTGAACATATCATCGCTAATAAAATGTCTATTACAGGAAGCATCGGAGTAATTTCTTCTTACCTAGAATTTAGTGGGCTGATGGATGAATACGGAATTGGTTACGAGAGATTGGTTACAGGTGATTACAAAGATATTGGGTCTCCATTAAAAGAATCTTCTGATGAAGAGAAAACAATTCTACAAAGTAAATTGGATAAAATCCATGAAATTTTTATCCAAGAAATTGCTACTAACCGGGGCATGAGTGTTGCAGATGTCCAAAATCTAGCAACAGGAGAATTTTATTTAGGAATTGAAGCGTTCGAATTGGGACTAATTGACCAGTTAGGTGATGAAAATACCCTTGAACAATATATTAAAACCAATTTTGCACTTGAAGAAGTTGATTATCTTGTTTACAAAAAAGAGCCAAGTTTATTGGATGCTTTTGCAGGGGTATTTACTGATTTTTCTTTTGGTATAGGGGAGGGGATTGGTTCAATACTAGTTAAAGGAACAAACAAATTAATGTTGATATAGATGTTGATTTGAAATAACAAATGAAAACTAAACACCACTTCAAAATTGTACTATTGTTCGTTTCACTTATCATATTTTTGAGCAGTTCTTTATTTTTTTTGGAAGATTTGTCAGTAACTGGTTATATCACTACGGATAACGGAAACCAAGAATCTGTGCGGTTAAGCACCGAGAAACTAGACACAGAATTAATTAAGGAAATTCAGTCCGGAAATTATCAACCGAAAATCGTTATCATCTTGGAAGACAATTCTGAAACACTCTCCGATGATTTGCAAGATAAACAAGAAGCTATTGCCGAGTTACAAGAAGAAGTAATGGAAGGGCTACAAGACGAAGATTTGGTGGTTTTAGAAGAAATAATTCAAGACACAGATGTTGCTGAGGAAGAACCAGAAGAGGATACTGACTTCACAATTACTCAAAAGTTTGATTCTCTTAATGCTATTGCTGGGGAAGTTCATGATGCAGATGCTTTGGTAGAGTTGAGTAACAATAAAAATGTTAAGAAGATATTGTTAGATTATCCTGTCAAATTCACTCTTGATACTAGTGTACCACAAATTAATGCCGATGATGTTTGGGACATTTCTGTTTCTGGGACTAACATTACTGGTGCTGGTGAAACGGTTTGTGTGGTGGATACTGGGATAGATTATACTCACACTGCTTTAGGTGGTTGTAATCCTGTAACTTACGATTTGGATGGTGACATTGAAATTCTAAACACTTCAATTGAATCTGCCCATGACTATGCAAACAATTTTGATTACACTTGGAAAATTAACAAAACCAATTACACTAACATCGCGGTGCATTTTACTAACATCACTTTAGAAAACTTGCCAGAAAGTGGTGATACTACTGACCATATTTATATTTATGATCAAAACAATAATACCTTAGCGGTTTACAAAGAGTCTTTATCTGATGTTTGGACACCTTATGGTGAAGGTGATACTATTTATGTGCGATTGGTAACTGACGGTTCAGTAACAGATTATGGTTTCCTCATTGACAAAATAATTAATGGTACAACTAACACAACAATGAACTGGAACACTTGTTCTAAAGTCATTGGTGGTTGGGATGTGCAAAACAACGATTGTGATCCAAAAGATGACCATAACCACGGAACTCATGTGGCAGGGATAATATCTTCTAGTGACTCAACTTATCGCGGTGTTGCACCTGACGCAAAATTGGTAGCGATGAAAGTTCTTGATTCTAGTGGTGCAGGTTATTCTTCTGATGTGGCGGCAGGAATCGATTGGTGTACAACAAATGCAGAACGATTAAACATTTCAGTTATTAGTTTGAGTTTAGGTTGTGATGGTGCAGGATGTACCCATTATCAAACTTATTGTAACGATGACTTGACCGCAACTGCGATCAACAATGCTTATGCAGAAAACATCTTAGTGGCAATCGCTGCAGGTAACGGTGGTTGGACAGATGGTATCTCTAGCCCATCTTGTGTACAAAATGCAACTCCTGTTGGAGGGTTTGATGCTTCTGGTAATCCAGTTTATAATCGAGGGGATTTACTTGAAATTTCTGCTCCTGCGACTTCTATCCATTCTTCCATACTTTCTGGGATGTGGCAAGATTTGAGCGGAACTTCGATGGCCACCCCACATTTCTCTGGTTCAGTGGCACTTTTCAGACAATATTGGCGATTAGTTTATGGGCAAACTCCTACAGTGGACGAAATAAATGATAAATTCATTTTGACTGGCTCAATCGTTGACGACACTTTTGGTTCTGGGCACAATTTTTCCGGTGTTGACATCTTGGCCGCTGTTAAACCTATTTTGAACGTCACTTCTCCGATAAACGGAACTTCTTTCGATGTAGATTGGGTTTTGGTAAATGTGACTTCAGATGTGAATTTGTCTTCAGCAATTTTGGAACTAGATGGTGTAACTAATTATACCATGAACGAAAGTGGTGAGATAGACGGGACTACTTTTTATTACAATTTAACCGGACTAACTTCTGGAACACACGAGTTCAATGTATTCGGTAACGATTCTGTGACAATTGGCGTTTCTGATTCTGTAAGTATAGAAATCGATGCAGACTTGCCTGAAATAACTTTTGTCCTTCCAGCAGAAAACGGTATTTATTCAACTAACTTCAATTTGAACATTTCTTTAGAGAATACTTTACTTTCCACTTCCTCATACAATATCACCAATTCCACTGATGACATTTTATCAAGCAACTCTACATCTGGAATCAACTCTTCCACATATACCTGGACAGAGCTAGTTAATTTGACAGGTTGGGAAGAAGGAGTTTATACTTTATCCGTTTTTGTTAATGATACCAATGGATATTCTACACAGGACACTCTCAATTTCATAGTAGATAAAACAGCTCCAACAATAAATTCTGTGGATGTTGTGCCTTTAGTGGTTTACAACAACGATACGGTAGTTTTCACTCTTAACGCTTCCGATAGTAACGATTTAGGCGACTCTTTATTTTCATCAAACTTCTCTGGCAGTTGGACAAATTATAGTATGACAAATTCTACTGCTTTGGGTGTAGCAAATGTTTTATACAACTACCCTCTCTCTGGGATAGAGAATCTAACTAACCAAGCGACAATTTATTATCTGTTTCATGCAGTTGATGCAGCTGGGAATGTGGTGAATTCCAGTGTCTATAATTTCACTGTGTCTAACAGGAACTTGAGTTCAGCAGAAATATCTTCTCCTGATGATGGCGATACCGTTGGTGTTGATGTTTCTACTTCGTTTGAAGCAACTGCCGTAGATCCTGATGGTGATACTTTAACTTACACTTGGGATTTTGGCGACTTTTCTTCCAGCGGTTTAGGTCAAACAACATCTCACTCTTATGAAGAACTGGGGACTTATACTGTAACTTTAAATGTAACTGACTCTTATGGTTCGGATTTGCAAAATACTATTTCTGTAATTGTCGGTGACGTTTCTGGGCCAACAATGACTTATTCCGCTATTCCTTCAACCCCTCATTTGGAAGACGACTCTGCAACTTTCACCATCTATTTCAATTTCACCGATTCTGCTAATGTGACTAATGTATCTGGTTCAATTGAAACTGTGGAATTAGCTTCTAGTGGTTGTACTGGGTTAGGCGGCACCAGTGTAACTTGCAGTTGGGGATTAAGTTTTGACTCTTCTGATAATGGTGACCATGATATTATTATGAATGCCACTGATGGTGATGGTAATTTTGTTTCTTCAACTTATGAAATAACTTTAGAATCTTGCTCTGATGATACTAAGAATGGCGAAGAGACCGGTACTGATTGTGGTGGTTCTTGTTCTGCTTGTTCTAGTGAAGATGATAGTGAAGAAGATTCGGTTAGTTCAAGTAGTTCTGGTGGTGGAGCTGGTGCAAGTGCAACTACAACAACAAGTGCAACGACCGATACTTCTGAGGTAATTGGTACTTTTGATGAAACAAGTGTTGAAGATGAAATTGTGGTGGGAGATTCTATTAGTGAAGAAGTAATTCCTAGTAAATCTACTGGTGATATTTCTGTAACTGGTTCTGGTGTCAATGAAAGTTCTGTGACAGAAGATACTGGAAGTAAGAATTTGGTAGGTGCGGCATTTAGTTTCTTTAAAGGAATTGGTAGTAGTACAGAAAATATGAGGCAGAATGGTATTCTAATTATTGTTTTATCAATGTTAATACTTATTTTATTGATAACTTATTTTGTGTTTCTGAGAGAATGATTTTGTGTAATTAAATAAACTAGAAAATAAAAAAAATAAAAAAAAAGAACTATTCGTCAATTACACTTTTGTTCCGGTGAATCTTAGCGAAGTATGGTACTGCGACAACGTAATCTTCTCCGAACCCTGCGATATCTCCCTCGATAGCTTCACAAGTTTTTCTTAACTTAGAAATTGCTCTTTTAAGTTCGATGATATCTTTGTCTTTAAGTGGTTTGATGTTTACCAAAGCGATAGTGGACCCTTCTCTCAAAGTATCTAGAATCTCTTTAATATCTTCAAATTCTTCCATAACAAAAGGACGGACTGTTACTTTGGAAGATTTTTCTTCTGCTTCTGCACCTAATGTGACGTATTCGTCTGTTTGTTCGATCTCATCTTCTTCATACTGTTCTTCCTCTTCGTTCGGAACAGTAAATTTTTCTTTCAATTGTAAAAAAAAGTCTTTCATTTTAACACCCTCATTATTTGTATTTTATTTTTCTAAGCGCATATATAAATGTTTTTATTGTTGGTACTCTATACTCTGCTAATACTCTCAATTATCCATTTAAATTGTATGCATTTGAATATGATCTGTTCTTCTTACCGTTTGATTTGGTAAATTCTACTGTTGCTCGTGGCAATGTGAAGTCGCCTATAATGTTTAGTTTAGCTTTAATTTCGTAACTGATTAGCCGATGTTCTTCTCCGTCAAGTTCTGCTAATGCCCAAACAACTTTTGTACCTTTTTTAGTATGTTTAACTTCTTTTGGACGTAATGTACCTAATTGTAAACTTTTTTCAACGTTAGCGATACCCGGTACAATATCGAGGATCTCAATATCTTTGATTGGTTTTTTGGATTTATTTTTAACTTCTAATTGGATTTTAATTTCTGAAATTGTGCCTTCCTCATCAGCTTTAGCTGTTTGGGCAGTTTTTTTAACAGCGATAGGTGTTTGAACGGCCCAGTAAAAACTACCTAAAAAGAATAAGGTCATGAAAATATAAAACAAAATTCTATAATTGATGATATAATGTAATTCTTTTGTTGTGTTTGGAGATAATGATGTTTCCCAAACCATATTATCATTTTTGATTACTCCATCATCTTTAACTGTGGTAAACAAACTTTGCCAAAACGTTATGGGGATATTGATTTCTTGTTCATTTTTGACATTACCATCGTTGGAAATAGTCACTTTCATAAATTTTTTAAAAAACACACTCTCCTCTTCAATTTTATTAACAAACGGGGGCAACAAAGAAACAATTTCAATTCTTTGTTCTAATATTTTAACTTGTTCATCATTATGTATAAACACAAAAAATAAAATGTACTCTTTCGGTTCTTGAAATTTGTTTAAAGTGACTGTGGATTCTACTGTTTTTTTTTCTAAAGGTGGTAAGTCTACTTCCACTTCTGTATCAAATTCGGGGATGTCACTTTGAATCCTTATTAATAAATTCTCTAAATCTAACGGGTTTTTATTTTCTAAAAATAATTTGATTGAAACGGGTTCATTTGGGTCAATATTCTCGTTCATGTCAATCTCTGCCATAATGGAGGGTAAATAATCTGCTGGTTCATCTGGACTGAGATAAATTTTCAAACTTTCAGTGTAAGTTTCATATTCACTTTTTTTATATTCGTCAATATATAATGTTGGGGCATACGCTCCTGGTTTAAATTCTTCTAATGGTTTAATTGAGATGGTTGTACTTTTAGTTTTACCTGGTGCTAAATCAAAAGTACGATCCGTTGGTGCCGGATCAATCATCCATCCCAGATCGAGTGAGTAGACTTTATAATTAGCAGTAGTCTCACCTTCATTTGTAACTTTTAAAGTATACTTTGCAGTTTCACTAACGGAGATCTCATTATCTATTGGGATTAATTGTATACTTGCATTTGCTAAACATGTAAAAGAGATTAATAAAATAAATAATAAACTTAGATTAATAAATTTCCACCGCAATTTTTCCACCTCACTTAATATTAAAAAATAAAATTATCCAAGTATTTAAAATCTTCGCTTTTGTATGTATGTTGTTTTTGCAAACATTTATATACTATAATCATTTAATTGAACACATTAAAAGAGGTTTATTAGAGGTTAAAAAGATGGTGGCACAAGAAAGCGCATTCCGGGGCATGATAGAATTTTTAGGGAAGTTAGGGGTTTATGATGTTATTCTTCCGTTCTTACTTGTTTTCACAATTGTTTTTGCAATTTTTGAAAAGACAAAAATTTTAGGAACAGTAAAAATTAATGGTCAAGTTGTTGGTAAAAAAAACTTAAACTCTATGGTTGCTTTTATAATGGCTTTTTTAGTAATTGCCTCTACTCAATTAGTGGCTTTGATTAGTACCGTGATGGCTAACGTGGTATTATTACTTATCTTGGCAATTTCATTTATGCTTTTGGTGGGCACTTTTTTTGGTGACAGTGAATTCACTTTGAAAGATTATCCTGGTTGGACAAAGTTTTTCATGATCTTTATGTTTATTGGTATTGTTTTAATTTTTCTTCATGCACTTAATTGGTTAGATGCACTTTTCAAACTATTGGATGGTGTTGGTACTGATTGGGTTAGTGGTGCAGTATTTTTTGCCATCTTAATATTTTTCATGTGGTTTATCACTACGGACCAAACAATAGGCAAGAAAAAAGATTAAACTTATATATTACAAAAAAATACAAATTATAAAAAGGAGGATTTATTAAAATGGTTGGATTTTCAAATTTAGCATATTATTTTCAAATGTACGGTGTAATGGATTTTTTACTCCCATTTCTGTTAGTGTTTACAATTGTTTTTGCTGTATTACAAAAAACTAAAATTGTTGGTGAAGGAAAAAAGAATTTTAATGTTATTGTTGCTTTGGTTTTGGCATTAATGTTCGTTGTACCTCATATTATTGGGACATACCCTCTAGGTTATGATCCTGTGGCAGTTATGAACGCTTCATTACCAAGCATTTCTTTAATTGCTGTGGCTTCAATGATGCTTTTATTATTAATGGGTATTTTTGGTACTGACTTTTCTAAAAAAGCCGCACCATTTATCGCTTTTGGGGCAATAGGTTTCGTAGCTTATATTTTTGGTTCTGCATTAAACGTTTGGAATGGTCCTTCTTACTTTTTTAATTGGTGGTCACCACAAACCACAGAATTGATGATCATTATTTTAGTGTTTGGAGTGATTATTTGGTTCATTACTAAAGAAGATGATAAGAAGAGTAAAGGTGATTCTTTTATGAAGAGTTTAGGAGAATTTTTTGAAAAGAAGTAAATAATTTAAAAGAGGTGTAAAGATAAAATGGCAACAGTTTTGGATGTAAGTTTGATACAATCGTTTGATATAGTATTCCCTGTGTTATTAGTTTTTGCACTAGTATTTTCTCTTTTACAAAAAACTAAAGCGATTAGTGATTCGGTAGGGATTAATTCTCTTATCGCAGTAACAATCGCTTTCATGGTCCTTTTATCAGATACTTTAATTGGGATGATTAATTTTATGACACCCTGGTTTGTAGTTATGATAATCTTTTTAATTTTGATGATTTTAATGTTCCAAGTATTTGGCGCAAGTGAATCAGATGTTAAAAGTGTTCTTGGCGATAAGGCAATTCAATGGACATTGGTTGGTGTTGGTTTAATTATCTTAGTTGCCTCTTTCGGACATGTTTTGGGACAATCGATGATAGAACAAAGTGCTGGTGGTGAGTCTGTTGATGCACTTGTTTCTGCTGATGGTACTGCAACAGGTAGTTTTGATCAAAATATTACTGCTATAATGTTCCACCCAAAAGTATTAGGGATGTTGATCATGTTTGCTATAGCTATCTTCGCTGTTTCTCTTCTTAGTAGTTAATCCAGAACATATATTTTTTTAATTAATAGTGTAATAAGAAATCAATAAATAATAAAGAATTAGTTTTACTCTTTTTTCTTCATGCCAGAACTAACCTCTTTAAGTTCCTTGACATTATCTACAAAGACCGGAATCACATCTTTAAACACTTTCCCAACAGCTTTAAGTTCAGTACCTACATCTTGCATCCGAGTGTCATAATCTTCCAATTTACCTAAAACACCTTGGTGTAATGATTTAAAATCATCTTTGATTTTCTCTAAATCTCCTGCAATCTTGGTTTGTCGTTCTTCAATTTTAGTTCTCCAATCCATGATTTTTTTCACTTCAGAAATTAGTTCGTCCCACTTCTCATTAATCATGTTTTCCGTAATTTCTTCAATCCTTTCATAGATGTTACCATCTTCTCCGTTGTCTGCTGGTGGTTGACTTGTTTGTTCTGGGGCAACCAGCCCTGGTGTTGGTTCATTCATTGTTGGCATTCCTCCTGCACTTTGGTCAGTTTGACTAATTGCTTGACTTATTTGTTGTGGTGTGTGTCCTTCATTAGTTAATTCTTCAGTAATTAAATTGTCTGTTAATCCTTGTGATCTTAATTGGGTCACTTTTTGTAATAAGGGGTTTCCTGCATTCATTTTGTATCACCTTTTTTTATATTTTATCGAAATGGGCCATGTTTCTCTGGCTCTTTTTTAATTTCTTGTTTTTGTTCAACTATTGGTTTAGTTGGAACTTCTTTTTTTTCTAACTCTTTAATTTTAGTTTCTACAACTCGTTGCAAATCTGCTTGAGTAACAAAATTCATTGGGTTCCAGAATTCTAAATATTTTTTAAGTGTCATTACTTCTTCTATCCCTGCGGTTTTTTTAAGTTCTTTAACTATCAAATCTAGTTTTTCAGAAATTTTTTCTTTTTCTCGTTTGGCCTGGATAACATCTTCATTAACAGTTTTTAACTCTTTTTTAGTTTCGTTATTCTTTTTAGTAAACCCATCTTTAAGCATAGTGACCTCTCTCTGCAGATTATTAATTTTACTTTCCAAACTTTTTATCCATAAATAAAGTTTAGCAGTTGTAAATTCCTGTTCAGCAGGTTTAGTTGCTTTTTTATCAGTAGATTTTTTAGTTCCAAAGTCCATAATGACTAATGTATAGAAAAGAGTATAATAAAGTTATGTGAGTATTGAGGAGTAGTTTCAAGGGTGTTAGAGTAAATTATTTAAACTCATCTCTTATCTATTATTAAAAAGATGGTGGCCACAGATAAAAAGTGTTTCGAATATGAAACTTACCATGAAGGAGAAAACAAAATTGTTAAAATTAACGCTGAGCGTTGCAATTTTCCTCCTTCAGTGGAGTATAGCGCTCATTGTATGGCAAAAGTTGTCAATGTTTTGTTAGAAGTTACTGGTGTTACTAACATAATTATATCTCAGTTACGTGATTATGAATATGATTATACACAAACAAAATTACTCCTTGAATTAGCGTTAGTTTACAAAAAAATTAACAAAGATGATCGGTTAACTTATTCTTTTATTGTTGTAGATCCAATTCATGAAAGATATATCCGGGGTACTTATGCCAAGTTCCAAATATTAATCTCTAAATTGTTAAAAGAGGACCCTTTTGCAGCATATGTTAAATTAAAACGGTTAGAACGAAATGAGCATATCAAGTTAGATAATTTGGTTGATCAACGGCACAAAATTGCTCAACAGAAATTCGTACAGGTTTTACAATTAGCGATAAGCAAAATAGAAAAAATCAATCTAATCAAGTACTTGATGCCCCACACTCAGGATTATAAAGTTGGTACTAGAGAAATTTACGCTAACACTTTTCACCCAACTACAAGACCAGATTTTATGTATACTAAACTTATCACCGAGTTTCCAGAAGGGGAACTGATTGAAGGTTACACTTTTTCTGGTAGTAGTGATCCAGATGCTGGTACTGAGGAAGAGAAAGACCTTTCTGAAGTCAACATTTTCAATTTTGACGATAATATCAAAACACTTTATCACATAACTCCTCCTGAATTCAAGTTCAAAGAAGAAGTTTACGAACTTTTGGATGATGCTAAGAGAATTATGTCTGAACATAAACCTGATCGGGCAGAGTTTGTTGATCCGCAACGAATGAGGGAAGTTTTTTTTAATATCGGGAAAGATTTACTAAACGATTTAATTCAAAGTAAAGGTTTAAAATTAAGTGAGGAAAAAGTTGACCAACTTGCCCGAGCATTATTGAGGTACACTGTTGGGTTCGGCCTTATTGAACTTTTACTTGCTGACCCAAAAGTACAAGATGTTAATATTAATGCTCCAAATGGTGAATTGCCAATTTTTATTGTTCATCAAGATTACGGTGATTGTTATACTAATGTTTATCCAACACGAGCAGAAGTTGACAGTTGGGCAACCAAACTGCGATTAATTTCCGGCCGTCCTTTAGATGAAGCAAACCCAATCCTTGATACAGAACTTACTGTTAAAGGGTTTAGTTCGCGGGTTTCCGCGATAGGTGCACCTTTAAGTCCAGAAGGGTTAGCGTTTTCTTTCCGGAGACACCGAGATCATCCTTGGACGTTCCCTTTATATGTTCAAAAAAACATTAGATATATGAATTCTTTAGCGGCAGGACTATTAAATTTCTTGATTGATAATAATGCTACAATTTTAGTTGCGGGTACAAGATCTAGTGGGAAAAGTAGTTTGTTAGGTAGTTTCTTGATTGAGATGAGTCGAAGAAGTAGAATAATTACAATTGAAGACACTTTCGAATTACCACAAGAATCGTTACGTGCTTTAGGTTACAATATGGAACCGCTTAAAGTTGCTTCAGCACTTTCTTCTAAAGGTTCTGAAGTTGATCCTTCCATAGGTATCCGTTCTACGTTACGGATGGGCGATTCAGCAATCTTTGTGGGTGAAGTAAGGAGCACGGAAGCGATTGCACTTTTTGAAGCGATGAGGGTAGGTGCAGCCGCTAACGTTGTTGCTGGTACTATTCACGCAGATTCTCCTTACGGTGTATATGATAGGGTGGTTAACGATATTGGTGTTCCTAAAACTTCATTTAAAGCGATTGACATTATTGTGACAACTAATCCTGTTATTTCTGGGCTAAAAAAATATAAAAGAATTCTTAAAATTACTGAAGTAAGAAAAATGTGGGATGAAGACCCATTAAGAGAAGGAGCTTTTGTAGATCTGATGGTTTATAATCCCGTTACTGATGAATTGGAAATGACTGACAGTTTAATCAATGGTGATTCGGAGATAATTAAACGGATGGCTGGTAAGGTAAAAGAATTCGCAGGTGATTGGGATTCGGTCTGGAACAATATTCAACTAAGAGCAGATTGTAAACAGGCAGTAGTAGATATTGCGGAAGAAGTTGATGATACTTTTATTTTGGAAGCTGATTTCATTGTCACTGCTAACGACATGTTCCATTTACTTTCTGAAAAATCTTTAGAGAGAACCGGGAAACTTGACAGTGAACAAATTCTGTTTGAATATAAAGAGTGGTTAAGTAAAGCGGTACGGTTACGTGAGAAGAAAGAGTTTTAGTTTGTTTTGTGCGAAATATTAATATTTGTTATTTCTTTTGTTGTTGTTTATTATGGTTTGTTTAGATAAATATTTTGGTCTACTTTTTGCTGGTAATATTATCTCTACTAGAAAAAGTATTAAAAAAATAAGAGAAGAAATTTCAAAATTTTTTGAAAATCGTTTCTAATCACATTATTTGTTTATTTACATTCACAAAAAATATGGTGTGGAGATATTCATTTATGTTATCACATAAAACTTTCTCATTCAAATTTTTTTAAATCACCAAAAAATTTTCATCGTTTGCTTTATTTACATAAAGCTCTCTAGTGAAAGGTTGATCAAATTCTCTTTAGCTTGCCGTTCTTTGAAAGAAGTGTTGATTTTGATAAATAGTTGATTGTTAATAAAAGTTCTATTTATTGGAATATTTTTGTTAATTAATGAAGAAACCAGTTCCGGCATAATTGATAAAGGTAAGTTTGCACGCACTGCAAGTTCTTGATACGATATTGGTAACTCTTCAGTATAAAGAATCCTGAACATCTTTTTTTCTGTATGATTCAGTGGGATAACTTTTGGTTTGTTTTCAATTTTACCTTCGCTATTTAAAAGTTGTATCTGATCCAAACGTTGGGACATTTTTTCAATTTTGTTATCCATGTCGCCCATGTAATCAAAGAGAGCTTGTATCTCGGAAGTGTTCTCGTTTATCGCCAATAAATGTTCTTCTAAAGCGAGTCGAACTTGTTTAAAATTATTTTTAATTTCTTCCGTCATTTGGATATTTTATGAATTTTTTGGGGTTTAAATATGTTTCGAAATTATGTGGGGATGCTCTTAAACCTTTGATAAAAACTCCCCTTGTACATTCTTTAAAACATCTTTTAAAACAACATATTAATTGAGTTCATAGCGAATTTAATATGTTTCGAAATTATGTGGGGATGCTCTTAAACCTTTGATAAAAACTCCCCTTATACATTCTTTAAAACATCTTTTAAAACAACATATTAATTGAGTTTTTCAACCCTATATTTTTTATACTATCTCTTTTTTTAACAACTTATGTCAATCTGTTCACAAAGAGATTTGTCCGTAAAGTTAAGTAAGTTTAAACAGTTTGAAAATCCATCTTGGGAATTGGAACAGTATGTTACACCTTCACACATTGCCGCTGAATGGGTTTGGAACATGGCACTAAACTCTGAAGTTGCTAGTAAAACTATTCTTGACGCTGCTTGTGGCCCAGGTATTATTGGGTTGGGACTTTTGTTACTTGGTGCAAAGAAAGTTTATTTTTTAGATAAAGATCAAAGTGCACTAAACATATGTCAAGAGAATTATACTAAACTAAAACAGGAGTATGAAGTTGGTGAAGCAGAATTTATTTTAGCAGATATTAGTTTGTTCGATGAAGAAGTTGATGTAGTTGTGCAAAATCCTCCGTTCGGAACTAAGGTTGAACATGCTGATAAGAAATTTTTAGAAAAGGCGTTTACAATTTCTCCGTTGGTTTATAGTATGCACAAATATTCTACCAAAAAGTTTGTGGAAGCAATCAGTGTTGATTTTGAGTTTAAAATAACACATGTTTGGCGGTACGAGTTTCCTATTAAAGCAGAGTTTAAATTTCATGAGAAGCCTGTCAAGTTTATTGATGTAGGGTTGTGGCGGATGGCCAGATTGTTCTGATGACTAATTCTCAAAAATCCCCCAAAAAAGAGTCACAAAATCCCAATCGGATTAACTAAAGAAGAAGTGTTCAGACTTTTTGATGTAATTAAGAATTTGAAACACAAATTACTATTAGAACTAATCTATGTTTTTGGAGTTCGGGCATAAGAAGCAGTGAAAATAAAAATTAAAGATGTCCTAATTAATGAAAAAATTTTGGTCATCCGTTCTGGTAAAGGAAGGAAAGATCGGAAAACTATTTATCTCTAACAAATTCATTTAACAATTTAACCAAGAACAAGGCCCCCCACGACACTCAATAACAACATTTTTATACTCTTTTTCTTTTCTATCATTTATCATATTTTTAAAAAGGTGGAGATATGGCAGAAAAAGAAACTAAAAAAACAATTAATTTATATCATACAGTGAAGACCGAGAAAGTTTTTGGGAGGTTAAAAACTTCTGAAAAAGGGATTACTAACCATGAAGCTGAACAACGGGCACATTTATATGGGTTAAATGAACTTAAAGCAGAGAAAGAGATACATCCTTTCAAAATTTTTCTGGAACAATTTGCTAGTCCTTTAGTTTGGATTCTTATTTTCGCTTTATTTGTTTCAATCATTTTACATGAATATGTTGATGCAGTTGTTATTGGGGTTATCATTGTCTTGAATGCAATTCTTGGTTTTGTACAAGAGTTTCGAGCAGAAAAATCTATCGAAGCGTTACAGAAAATGGCTTCACCGAAAGCGAAAGTTATCCGTAATGGGAAAGAGATTAAAATTGATAGTAAATTTCTTGTTCCTGGTGATTTGGTAATTCTTGAAACTGGTGATAAAGTTCCTGCCGATGGTAGATTGGTTGAAGTACACAGTTTGGAAACTCAAGAAGGACCATTAACAGGTGAATCTCAACCAGTAACAAAAAAACTTGACCAATTACCAGAAAAAACTTCTTTAGCAGATCGTAAAAACATGGTTTATTCTTCTACAATTGTTGCTAATGGTAGAGGCACAGCGGTAATCACTGCAACAGGTATGAACACTGAAGTGGGAAAAATTGCTAAACTAATTACGGAATCACACGAAAAATTAACACCTTTACAAAAAAAGTTGCGTGATTTAGGAAAATATCTTACTTATGCAGTTATTGTTGTGGCAATTATGGTTTTCTTAGCTGGAATTTTGTCTGGGCAAGAAATGACTACTATGTTCTTAGTAGCGATTGCACTTGCTGTAGCAGCGATACCAGAAGGGCTCCCAGCAGTAATTACCATCTCTTTAGCATTAGGTGTCCAGCGGATGATCAAGAAAAATGCCCTGGTCCGTAAACTTCCATCGGTAGAAACTCTTGGTAGTGTCAATGTAATTTGTACAGATAAAACAGGAACATTAACCCATAACCAAATGACTGTAACAAAAATTTGGGCTAATGATACACTTTACGATGTTACCGGGTCAGGTTACGAACCGAAAGGCACATTTGTAGTAAACAAAAAGTTAGCTAACCCTTTACCAATCCATCAACTTCTAAAAATTGGGGCGTTATGTAACGATGCCAAACTTGAACATAAAAATAAAAATATCGAAGTGTTCGGTGATCCAACAGAAGCAGCACTAGTTGTCTCTGCACAAAAGGCTGGGTTCACACCTAAAGAATTAGTTAAAGAAAAGCGAGTGGATGAAATGCCTTTCACATCTGAACGAAAGATGATGACCACTGTACATAAACTCAATTCTAGTAAAAATACGGTTGCTTACACTAAAGGTGCGCCGGACGTGGTGATTAATTTATGTAACCGAATTTTGATCAACGGAAAAGTTCGTCGTTTAGATAGGAACAAGAAAAAAGAACTTTTAACCCAGAACGAAAAATTTGCTAAACAAGCCTTACGGGTATTAGGATTTGCTTACCAAGATAAATACACCAAAAAAGGTGCTGAGAGAGACATGATTTTTGTTGGGTTACAAGCAATGATAGATCCACCCCGGGAAGAAGTCAAAGATGCTATTAAACGGTGCCATGAAGCAGGTATTAAAGTTATCATGATCACTGGTGACCACTTAACAACTGCGCAAGCGATTGCCAGTCAGTTAGGCATTACCGGAGATGCAGTTTCAGGTCACGACATTGACAAACTAAACTTGGAAACTGCTGTTAAAAAGATTGGCATATTTGCTAGAGTTAGTCCGGAACACAAACTAGACATAGTTAAAGCGTTAAAAAAGAAAGGTAACGTTGTAGCAATGACTGGGGATGGCGTTAATGATGCTCCTGCACTAAAAAAAGCTGACATTGGTATTTCTATGGGTCTTTCTGGTACAGACGTTGCCAAGGAAGCTTCTGACATGATTTTGACCGATGACAATTTCACTTCTATTGTTAATTCGGTGGAAGAAGGGCGTGGGATTTTTGATAATATAAGAAAATTTGTAAATTATATGCTTTCAAGTAATTTGGGAGAGATCACCGCACTTTTCTTTGCTTCACTTTTGAGTCCGATTTTTTTCCCAGAGTTCGCTACTGCTTTACCATTAACAGCGATCCAGATTTTATGGATTAACTTGGTCACTGACGGATTACCTGCGACAGCGCTTAGTTTTGATACACATGCAGATGGTATAATGAAACGTAAACCACGACCTGCGCGAGAAAGTATTCTTTCTAAAGAACTTAAATGGGACATCATCTTGTTTGGTGTCTTGATTGGTTTTGGTACTTTGGGACTTTTCTGGGCATATTTAGGATCAGGTTTGATGAAAGCGCAAACAGTAGCTTTTACCGCGTTGGTAATATTTGAAGTTGCCAGGTTACACATGATCAGACAGGATTATAATCTGAGCATGTTCAGTAACAAATGGCTTATTGCTGCTATTGTTGGTTCTGTCTTGTTACATGCGACAACTATTTACACACCGTTAGCGAAAGTGTTCCATACTGCACCTTTATCATTGATTGATTGGGGAATTATTTGTTTGTGTGCTTTGGGAATGGTTTTGATTAACAAAGTGATTTTGTTTGTTAAAAAACGGATGAAATAATTTATTTATTTATTTATTTATTTATTTATTTTTTAAAAAAGAAAACAAAGGTTTCCCCCCGCACCCCCCTTCCAAAACCATTTAATTCGCTAATGCTCATTCAATACTTTGGTTTAAAGAACAAAATAAAGAAGAAACAATTACAATAACACGCGCGCAAGCGCCCGCGCGACCTTAACCAAAATAGTCTGCTTTTTCTTCAATTTGTTTGGCTCGGGCAGAACTAAAATAATCTTTCAATTTCAGATAACTTTCTTGCACTTTTTCATCCACACTTGGTCGAACTATTTCCATCGCTTGATTAAAATGTTCCATGGTAACTTCTTTGGCATCAGTATTTTCTCGTAATGCGCACATGGCAGCTTCTCGACATACACCTTCAATATCGGCACCAACATACCTCTCTGTTTTCCTAACTAACTCTGTAACATCAACATCTTTCATTGGTATTTTTTGTAGATAGATTTCAAAAATTTGTTTTCGACCTTTTTCATCTGCTACTGGTGTATAAATCATCTGGTCAAATCTTCCTTGTCGTAACAGTGCTGGATCAATCATTTTGGGTCTATTTGTTGCGGCAAGTATAATCACATCATTCATACTTTCTAATCCGTCCATTTCTGTTAATAAAGTATTAATTGCATCCATTCCGCTTGAGTTACTTTTATTCATTTCACTAAATTCTCTACTTGTTGCAATAGAATCAAATTCGTCAAAGAAAATAATTGTTGGCGCTGTTTCTCGTGCCTTTCTAAATATATTTTTAATTATTCGTGGAGTTTCATTGACCCATTTACTTAACAAACTAGGACCATTGACCAAAATAAAGTTAGCTTCACTTTCTTTGGCCACAGCTTTGGCAAGCAAAGTTTTCCCTGTGCCTGGTGGACCGTACAAAAGTACTCCTCGTGGTGGCCTAATTCCCAGTTGCTTGAACCTTTCTGGGTTTTTAAGTGGCCATTCCACAGCTTCTTTTAATTTGTTTTTAACATCTTGTAACCCGCCGATGTTTTCCCAACCAACTTCCGGTGTTTCAACCAAAACTTCCCGCATAGCGCTCGGTCTAACAACTTTAAGTGACTCTTTGAAATCTTTTTGTGAAACCATTAGTTTGCTTAATATCTCTGGTGGGATAGGTTGCCCCTCTTCAATACCTGCTTTTTTAAGATCGGGCAAAATTCTTCTTAACACTACCATAGCCGCTTCTTTGGCCAAAGCGTTCAAATCTGCGCCAACGAAACCGTGGGTAACTTTGGCGATTTCTTTCATGTTAACTTTTTTGTCCAACGGCATGTTCCGAGTATGAATTTTAAGAACTTCTAACCTGCCTTTTTTGTCTGGAACACCAATTTCTATTTCTCTGTCAAACCTGCCTGGTCTTCTTAGTGCTGGATCCAAGACGTTTGGCATGTTGGTGGCCGCGATAACAATAACTTTCCCTCTGTTTTTTAGTCCATCCATAAGCCCTAACATTTGGGCAACAACCCTTTTTTCCACTTCACCTTTAGTTTCTTCCCTTTTGGTAGCGATCGCATCAATTTCGTCAATGAAAATTATTGATGGTGCATTTTCTTCTGCTTCTTCAAACTTTTTCCGTAAATTTTTTTCTGATTCGCCGTAGAACTTGCTCATTACTTCCGGACCATTGATTAAAATAAAATGTGAATTTGTTTCACTTGCTACAGCTTTCGCCAATAAAGTTTTCCCTGTACCTGGCGGACCATGTAACAAGACTCCTTTCGGCGCTTCGATACCTAACTTCTCAAATATTTCTGGGTGTTTAAGTGGTAATTCGACCATCTCCCTAACTTTTTTAATTTCGTCTCCTAACCCGCCGATATCTTCATAGTTGATACCTAAACTGATACTTTCTTCTTCTTTCTCTACTGCTTGAGGTCTGAAATCAATAAATGTGTCCTGGTTAACAACAACAATTTCTTGTTTCGGATCTGTACTAATAACTAACAATTTCAAATCACCGAACCCTAACCCGGCAAATTGTTCTTCTAATGCTGAGAAGACATTATCTAACCCTTGGCTTTGGTTTTGTGACCCTTGAGATGGTTGTGGCATCCGCCTTTTAGCTCTCCCGAGCGAAACCAAATCCCCTTTAACTAACGCTTTACCCATTAACCCCTGCTTAAAAAATACTGGGTGAGCTTTGATCATGATACCTTTTTGTGCAGGCGCGATAGTGATTTTCTTCGCCGGTTTAACTTTTGCTTTTTTGACAGTAACAATTTCACCGATAGATGTTTTAGCGTTCCTTCTGATGTTCCCGTCCATTCTAATTATGTTAAGTCCGATATCTCCCGGGTATGCTCGGTCAACTAAAGCCGCGGTTTTTCTTTCTCCGTTAATTTCTATGAAGTCACCAGGATTAACTTGGATTTGTTTCATTAAATTAGAATCAATTTTGACGATACCTTTGTTAACATCGTCCTGTACGGCTTCCATAACTTTAAGTTTCAGTTCTGGAGCAGAATTGTTTGTGTTATCGTTTGTATTATTATCTATTGACATATACCTTCACCCGTTGGAGGTGGGAGTAAAGGTTTTATATAAATGTTATGAGTGGTTTGTGCCTGTCTTGTTTTTGTAAATGTTGTAAATTTGGTGTTTCTTATAGGAATATTCAAATAATATGGCGTTTTATAGCACCATATGACCACCACGATTCAAGTTAGCCAAGATTTACTTTCTGAACTGAAGAGTAGAAAGATGTTTGAACAGGAACCTTATGAAGAAGTTATTTGGTGGAAAATATTTTCGGTTAAGAGTAGGTGATTATAGGGTGGTTTTGGATATTATTAATGATGTTTTAAGAATTCATGTAATAGAAATAGGACACAGTAAGAAAATATACAAAAAATAAATTACGCAAGTTCTCTTTTAAGAATTTTATGCGCATTGTTGATTTCTTTAAATTTGTCTATGTCGCCACCGTCCATGTCTGGGTGATACTTTTTAGCCAAAACTTTGTACTTTTTGTTAATTTCTGCTAAATCTAATGACTCTTCTTCAATACCTAACAATCTCCTGGCATCTTTTCTTTGTTTTTCTATATCTTTATCTTCCATGAACACTCTTAAAAAATCGTCAAGTGACTTTTGTCCAGATACAAACAGGTCAACTTCTTTCTCGATAACTTTTGATGCTACAAATAAGTTTTGTGCATAATTAAATTCTGGGTTTTGGTATGTGTAAAACATGTTTTGCCAATCGAAAAAGAATTCCACTTTTGCTGGGACTTTTCTGCTTGCTAACTTCGCCAGTTTAATTTCACAATCGTCTTCTGTTAATCCAATTTTTTTAAGTGTTTTAATAATATCGTTCTTGTACTGTTGAGACCTTCTTAGAAACGAATCTCTGATGGTTGCTAACTTGATTTCGTGCCCTTTAACTTTTATAATTGTCATTTTTATTATCTCTAGAATATTCCTATTATTTTCCTAATCTCTTCGTTCTTTTCTTTTCCGAGATTTTTTATCCTCTTTACTGAACTCGTGATTATGATTTTTTCTTCTTCTTTCACGACGATTTGGTCTTTTCCCTTCTCTGTTACTTGTGCTTCTGTTACCTCGACCATTTCCTCGGTCATCTCTTCGACCACTTCCTTCTTTTCTATCGTTTCTTCTTCTGCCTCTATCTCCTCGACCACTACCTTTACCACTTCGTCCACGGTTTCTTCTTTTTCCACCTCTTGGACTTGAGTCAAGGTGACTAACTTCTTTCAAATCTTTATAATTACCTGGGTTAAATTCGTTTTTAAAAACGTACTTAAGAATTGCAGAAACCACTTCAATAGGATCTTGGTGATCAAGTAACTCTTCCGCTAACGGAGTAAACCTTTGCAACTTTTTCTTCTCAATGATGTTCATCACGGTCAGTTGTAACTTATTTTTTTTAAGTTCGATAAGTTCTTTCACGGATGGTAATTTTTGTTTTTCAATCTTGATTTTGGATATTTTTTCAATGAACCGTAATTTCCTTACTTCGCTAGGCATTACAAAAGTAATTGCTGTACCTTCTTTCCCTGCTCGACCAGTTCTACCAATTCTGTGTGTGTAAGCTTCTGGACTTTGTGGTACTGAGAAATTGATTACATGCGTTAAATTGTTTACATCAATACCTCTGGCAGCAACATCTGTAGCAACCAAAATGTTAATCGTACCTGTTCTAAACAGTTTCAATATTTTTTCTCTTTGTGCTTGACTAATATCACCATGTAACGCAGTAGCATTGTACCCTTTTTCAGCTAAATGTTGTGCAGTGGAGTCCACCATATGTTTAGTGTTACAAAATACAATCCCATGAAAATCGTGGTTCAAATCAATGATCCTTTTTAACCCTTCAACCCTATCTTTGGCAGCGATACTGTAACATATTTGTTTAATTAAATCTGTACTTTGATGAGTTTGTTGAATCTCAATCATTTTGTATTCACCCATGAACTTTTTAGCAATAGCAAGAATTTGTCTGGGCATTGTTGCTGAGAATAATAGCATCTTTTTGTAACTGTTAGTTTCACTTAATATTTGTTTGATATCATCAACGAAACCCATGTTTAACATTTCGTCAGCTTCATCAAGTACCATGAATTGGATCTTGTCCAACATTAAATATCTTCTGTTCATTAAATCCATAACTCTGCCCGGTGTTCCTACAACAATATCAACACCTTTTCTCAGTTGACTCATTTGTTCCCTGATATTTGAACCACCATAAACTGCTAATATATTAAGACGCTTATCACCTTTCATCGATTCAATATCTTTACTAACTTGGATAGCTAATTCTCTGGTTGGTGTTAAAACGATTGCTTCAACTGTTCTAGAATTCCCTTTCAATTTTTCAATTATCGGGATAGCAAAACTTGCAGTTTTCCCTGTCCCTGTCTGTGAATGTCCTACAACATCATATTGTGAACTAAGTAGTAAAGGAATAGCTTCCTTTTGAACTAGTGTTGGCGCTTCAAACCCTTTCTTTTTAAGAGTTTTAAGCATGTTTTCTGATAATCCTAATTTTTTAAATTCTTCCATTTTTCATTATTAATTGGTGGTTACTAATTATTTAAAGCCACCCCTTATAAAGCTATGGGGTGTTTTTGTGTTGAAAATTGACAAATTACTAACAAACAAAAAAAAGAAAACAAAAGTTTCCCCCCGCACCCCCCTTCAAAAATAAAGAAAAAACAATTATAGAAACCCGCGCGCGCCAGCGCTCGCGCGAAACAAACAAATCTTGAAACCACTTGAATCTGGACACTTTTGGTTCGCGCGAAATTATTAAGAGGTGAAAAGTGAAGGTTACTATCAACTTTCCCTATTAAATCCCTCCTAACCATTATTTTTCGAACTTTTCACCTCGGAATAATTTCGTAAACATTATTACCAATTTTCTCTAACCCAAACTTTGACAAATCCTGCAAAAAATTATTCTGTTCCTTTTTCCAACTATAATTAGCTTTATCGGAACAGAATAATTTTCCGTCAGGAACCCAGTAAGATGCATCAAGAATTAATAAGTTACCAGGTTGCATGTTGCGAGTCAAATTGTCAACAGCAGTTTTACAACCGTACAAATTGAATCTTGGTAACAAATTGAGACAATAAATAGCGTCAAAATTTTCTTGCACAGGGCTTTTCAATATGTCATGAACAAAATATTCGCACTTCCGTTTAATTCCTTTGGTAACGAAGAGGTTCGGATCTGGAAACTTGGCATTGGTTGACACAAAGTAACCAGCATCGATGTGGTGCTGGAAATCTTTTTTCCGTTCTTTCTTGATCCAAGTTTCACCTTTAATAGCGTGCTCAATATTTTGTTCACTTATGTCACGACCTTGAACTATACAATTTGAAACACCTGCTTCTTGCGCCAAAATTGCGATACTGCAAACCTCTTCCCCATTAGCACAAGGTAACGAAAGCACTTTTGGGTTATAACTTGTTTCCAACCGTGGTAATACATGCTGATAAAATGTTTCTTCGATATATTCACAAAACAAACGTGTCCTGCGAAATAGTTGCTCCTCAAAATCTCTTTCTAACGATTCAGGTTTCTGTTGTTGCAAGTTTCTTTTAGCAGCAAATTGTTCCCAGGTACCTTCACTATAATGCGTTTCTACATGTTCGATGAGTTGATCAAGTTTAGAATTCATATTTCTTATGAAACAGACGAAATATTTAAATTCTTTGACAATTATGTTGGTTAAATGGCAAATATTCTTCCAGATTATAAAAAAAATAGTATTGTTAATTTGATGAGCGCGATTTTGCATGGTTACAATGCACCTAGTAAATATGCACCCCTGGACAAAAATTTAATCTCGCAAATAAAATCTGCAAAAAATGTTGTTTTGTTGATTATTGACGGTGTTGGTGTTGATAGTATGGGCAAATTACTTAAAAAAAGTTTTTATCGAACAAATTTCAAACAAGAATTAACTTCTGTGTTCCCTTCGACAACAACTTCTGCCGTGACAACTTTCGCAACTGGAACCGCGCCACAAGAACATGGCCTTTTAGCTTGGTACCTGAACCTTAAGGAACTAGGTTCAATTGTTTCAATTCTTCCTTTTGTAACGCGACAAGGTCAACCGATTGAAATAACTAAAAAACAGTTGAAAGTACCACGAGGAATTTTTGAAAAGATAAGTTCGTCTAATGATAAGTTGGAAACTTATACAGTTGTTCCTAAAAAAATCATGGGTGGCAAATACAACGCTTTTTTCTCTGGCAAATCTCAGTCACATGGGTTCAAAACTATCGGTGGACTTTGTAACAAACTAACTAAAATAATCAAATCTAATAAAAAACGAAAGTACATTTATGCCTATTGGCCAGAATTTGACAGTATCTCGCACGATTTGGGTAAAACAAGTAAAAAAGCAAGAACACATTTGCAAGAAATTGATGAGAAACTTACTCTTTTGGTGAAGAAATTAAAAAATACTAACACTTTACTTTTGGTTACGGCGGACCATGGGCAAATTGTAACTTCTAAAAAGAAAACTATCGTGTTGAATAAACATCCGTTGTTGAAAGAGTGTCTTTCAGCACCTGTGTCTGGAGAACCAAGGGCCGCTTTTTGTTATGTTTACCAGCACAAAATTCAACAATTTGAAAAGTATGTTAAACACCAATTGGGAAGATATTGTACTTTGCACAAATCTCAAGATATTATCGCAGACGGTTTGTTTGGTTTGGGCAAACCTCACCCGCGTCTTTTAGATCGTGCTGGTGACTATATCCTGTTACTTAAAGACAATTATGTGTTTTTGGATTATATCGCTGGTGAAGAAGAGAAAAATATGCAAGGTCATCACGGTGGATTAAGTAAAGAAGAGATGCTGGTGCCTTTGGTGGTAAAGAAATGTTGATATGGAGAAGAAAAAATGATAAAAACAAGAGATTCGATAGTGGCGATATTAAAAAATAAAGAAGGAAAAATTTTAATTGGTTTTTCAGAGAGAATAAATTCTGGTAATGCAAAAGTAATAGATACAAAATCTTGGAAATTCCCTCAAGGGGGTATGGATGATGGTGAAACAACTTTTGAAACTTTAAAACGAGAATTGCAAGAAGAACTGGGGTTTGTTTTACAAAAAGGTGATATGATTCTTAATTTGGACGAATCTGTCCCTTACTATTTTAGAGATGAAAACGATTTTCCAAATTTTGAAGTTAAATTGCACCCTTTTTTAATTAATTATGAAGGTAATGGTGATTTTAATTTTGATAAGGAAGAGTTTACTGATATGAGATGGATTTTACCTGAAGAGATTTACAATTTGAATCTTAAAATTAGAAAAGATGCTTATATAGTTATTTTGAAAAAATTTAATTTGTTGTAATCACTAAATTAAGAAATAAGAAAACAAAAAAAATAAAAAAAGAATTTATTCTTTTTTAGTTTCTTTCTTTTCTGCTGGTTTTTTAGCAGGTGCGGAAGTTTTTACTTTAGGTAACGGTAACGGACTTGGTAAATTAATTTCTTCACTGATCTTAATCGCTTGAATGTTACCTTTGTGTAATGCTGCATTAACAATTTGTTCCATGATCTCTGCTGCAATTTTCTTATCTTTGTCCCAACCAGCTTTGATTTCGGTAATCTTAGCTTCTGCTTCTACATAGAATACTTGTCCTTCAACATTAATTTTACCTAAACTTGGTTCGTAAGTGCAATTGAATGCGAACGTGAATTTTAATCCTTTTTTACCATCAGCTGAAAAAGCCATGTCTTCAACATTCTTTATAGAAACGTTATTGTTAATCTTTATCTGGCCGCCTTTAGCTTTCAGTTCTCTCTCTGCACATACCTTGTGTAAATTAATTTTTACTATTGTCATTTTATATTAAACCACCTTTTGTTATATACCTATTACAGGTACTCCTATTTCTAGATAGATTCTTTATAAACTTTACTAAGCTATAATACTATAATAAAGGCATAATGTCTTTTTAATTAACTAATATTTAATTAGTAATGTTTATAATTACTAGTATTATCCTTGTTTATTGATGGCTGTTCAAAAAATTGTTAAAAAAGAAGAAGTGAACATTGAAAAAGAAGAGAAGTGGTTACTTAGAGAAATTCGTTTTTTAGAACATTTTAAAGAAGATATCCAAGAAATATTTGAATTACACGATAAATTATCTACCCTCCAAAAATCAGCAGAGGTAGGCAAGCATAAAAATGTTGAAAAAAAATTGCAATTAATTCAAGAGTTAATTGAAAGAGACACACATAAATTCAAAAAGTTTCGTCGTGTTTTGTCGAGGGGAGAACGAAGACGGATAAGGTACGAAAAAAGAGTTTTAGGTAACATTGCCACTATTGAAAAATTCTTAGATAACCCAAAAAAGAAAGAGTTAGAATCATTAATCGAACAAGTGCACGTTTATTCAGCAAGAGTTTTAACAGAACTATCTTGGCGTGTTGGTAAAATTAATACGTTAACTCAACAGAAAGCGCCTAATATACCTCAAATTAAAAAACATTTGGATGAAACAAACGAAGCAAGTAAAGCTTTAGTTGCATTATTAGAAAGATTAAATAAATTCATGAAGGCAATTGAGAATAAAGTTAATGAGAAAAAACTAATTCAACCAATTCTTTCGCAAGTTGCAGGTTTAACAGGATATTTAAAAGAAGGTGCAATTAAAACCGCCGTAGTAAAATCAGTTGTTTCTTTACGTTATTTTTTAGAAAAAGGAATTACTGAAAAAATAAAAATGGATCTTGGTTATTTTAATAACTATGCCCATAATAAAATTGGTAAAAAGTATCACCAACTTATTGAAGAGAATTCCGCTATGTTATCCAAAGTTCTTTCTCAAAAAGATCTTGAACAATTAAAAAACATTGATTATAAAGTTCCAAAAGATGGCACTTTATTATTTCTTCCCGGGTTTAAAAAACCTATCTTAGCATATAATATTGATTCGTTTCCTTATTTTACATCTCGTGGTTGGGTTTCCCATGCCATCCCAGGAGAAAACTTGCATAAAGTTGGAAAAAGTAGGTTACTAACATCTCCTTTAGAAATGGTTTACAAAAAGAAGAAGTATTTTACTGAAAAAGAGGGAGATCTTTCAAAAAGGTTAACAGACGGTATATCTTTTTCTTTTCAAGAATTTATGAAATACCAAGTATATATGTATAATGTTAGTAAAGGTGAAATTAAAAAACCAACAGGAGGAATGTTTTTTTTCCCAATGAAAAGTGTATTAGCAGAAGGACTTATTTTTGATTTTGCTGATACCATGGATGGTTGGCCAGAAATAATTTTAAGAGACGAAGCTTACCTTAATAATCGTGCAGATTTAATTGTTAAAATGTTATCTTCAATTAATTATTATTCAATGTGGTTAGATAATTTTAATGATACAAGTATATTTTTTAAAGAGTGTAAAATAAATTTTAAGTTTTTACAGGAATTAAAAGCTTCTCTTAAAACAAAGGAAATGATACAAATAAAGAAATTTGGTAAAGAAATTTTATTCGCTGAAAATTTTAAACATCTAGCTTTATTAGAAGAAGTTAACTTAGCAAACAAATCTTTAGGTAAAGAGTTTATACAAAAAATGAAAGTTGCTTGTGAAAAAAATAATAACAGCTCAGAATGTAAAAGATTGGTAAATGAATATGAAGAAAAAAGACGTGAAGTTAATGCAAACCATTTAAAGAATCAAGCCTTGTTCAAGGGTAAAGGTTATTTCTATGAAAGGTTATCTAACCTTTACTTGTCCAAAGAAACCTTGCAAGACCTTATCAAATTCATAACAGAAGATAATTTTTTACAATTTTCTTTTTTACAATTTTCTTTATTAATTACGCATCAAAAAGTTAATATGTTTTCTAACGAAAATGCTTTTGTACCGCCTTTGGCACGTTTTGCCGCAGAAAAAAAACCATTACATCTTAATGGAACAATATTCCAGACTGGATTAAATTATCTTAATTATCCTGCAATTCAGGGTAGCACTTTTTCAAATATTTGTTTAACTTTAACTTTTATGAAACAGAATCCTAGTTTATTCATAAGTAAAGGAACATACTCAACTAAAGATTATGTTGACGTTATGAAAAAAATGTCTCCACGGAAAGTTAAAAAGATTTTTTCCAGATCAAAAGCTGAATTAATTCAAGCTATGGAAATTATTATCAAAAGAGTTTACAGGTCTCATGTACCTTGCGTTATAGATGTTAAAAAAGGAGTTCTTCTTGTTAATGAGTCAAATAAAGATGAGGACACAATTAGAAGGTTAGCTAATCAAAGTGTTACGATATTCACACAATTTAGTAATGATGCTAATAGTCATTTTACCAAAAAAGAGATTGAATTTTTTATGAAAAATATTTTGCAACCGCTCGACTTACCTATAGGAAGAAAATATTCTCGTGAAGCAGGTTATTTTTATCTTAAAGGAAATAAATTAATGGTTCATTCAAGAAGAAGTAATAGGGATGGTTTAATTGGTTAATTTTTTCAATGTATTAAATTTTTTAAAGATTAAAACTTGTCAAACTATTTAAACATTTTAAATACAATTTTAATAAAATCTATAAAACTTAACGGCCTACTGACAATCTCTACATTCCCTTGTTTAATAGCGTTAATGATACCTGTTTGACTTTTTTCCGCAGATATTAATGAATATGTACCCCCTAAATTTTTTAATTCATGTACATCGGAATTACCAATTACTGGTTTATTATTTTTTTTAGCTAACTTTAATATTTTTTTGTTAGGGTTAATGTATTTGGTGTAAAAAAATGAATGTTCCCAAGCATCGAACAGTTTGGGATATTTGAAAACAATCTTTCCTAAACAATTGGAAAGAAAATGAAACGGATGCGGTGCAACAACTAATATCTCTGGGTTCTGTTCTTTGAATTTAATTAGTTCCTGGAAACTTTTGATACTTTGCCGTTCAGATTCTGTAATACCATATACCAAAACGTGTTTCTTTTCAATGGTCATCTCTGCCCCAGGAATAAGTAGGATACCTTTCTCTTTAGCATACTTACTATCATCTACATTTTCATGAACTAAATCGTGGCACGTGATAGCGAGAACGTCGAACTTTTGTTTACTAGCTTCATCAATCAAATCTTTAGCTGTGTAACTGATTTTTCCTACATCTACCGGGTCAAGATTTATGTGGGAGTGTAATTCTACTTTTAGTTGTTTCATTTTCTTAGAATTTACTTTAATTCCTTATAACTTTTCTGTAACAATAAGGCATCTTGTTCTATATTTGGACTCTCACTAATTACTGTTCCTTTAATTTTAAATTCTTTAAACACTTTTAACAAATCTTGGTAATTCATATCTGATTGATCTAACTCTAAATGGTGCCGTTCACCTTTTGGACCATATTCAATCCCTGCTAAATGGATGTGCATTTTGTTAAGTGCTTCTTTACCTAACCCTTTCTCAACATCAACTAGATTTTGTTTAAACTCTTCATAAGTATTATTTTTGCCGATACTTCGGGCATGTAAATGAGAAAAATCTATACAGGGCATTACTTGCTCAACTTCTTGCGATAACCTAATCGTTTCTTGTAAATTCCCCCATTGAGTTGCTTTACCAGTAGTTTCTGGTCTGACCCAAATCTTGTGCCCATTATCTTGTAACTTCTTAACAACTTCTTTAACTCCGCTTTTGACCATCTGAAATACTTTTTCCGGTTCTTGCTTCATATAAAATGCCGCGTGAAAAGTCATACTTTTGGCACCGCACAAATCTGCTATCTTGGCCGCTTTGTAAATCCGTTCTTTACTGGCTTCTATTTTGTGGTTTTCAGGAGAATTAAGGTTGATAAAATATTGTCCGTGACAAGTTAAAGTAACATCGTGCTTTTTAGCCATGGCGCGTACATCTGGCGCTTTTGCTTCAGTGATGTTCACAGAATGCACAAATTCTAGTTCCATGTTGTCAAGTCCCATTTTTTTTACATGGGCAATGCCGTTCAAAGTTGTCCTGTTCGGTGTTGATAGAGGTATCCCCGCAGTTCCAAATCGTAGTTTGTTAAATTGCATGAGAAATAGTAATAACACAACACTTATATACTTTTGTTTCTTGCTTTATTCTATAAGAAAGAGAAAAAATAACAACTGAGAGGTACATAACATGACAAAAAAAGAATCTAAATCTGCTAATGAAAAATTACAAGAAAAAATTTCTTTGAAAAAAGAAAGTGCTTGGCTAAAACTCAAAAAAGACCATTCTAAAATATTCAAGTTCTCTGATGGTTACAAAAAGTTCCTTAATGAATCCAAAACTGAACGGCTTTGTAACACTAACATCGTCAAAACTTTAGAAAAGAACGGGTTTAAAGACATCTCTAAACTTTCTACTCTAAAAACTGGCGATAAATTCTATAAAAATGTGGCTGAGAAATCTGTGTTTGCCGGTGTTGTTGGTAAAAACAAAAACAAGTTCCAATTAATTGGTAGTCACCTAGATTCTCCTCGACTTGATTTGAAACCACTTCCAGTTTATGAAGATTCAGAAACCGCACTTATTAAAACACACTATTACGGTGGCGTGAAAAAGTATCATTGGGTAAATATGCCTTTAGCAATGCACGGGGTAATTTTCACTAAAGCTGGTAAAAGAGTTATAATTAGTATCGGTGAAAAACCAGAAGACCCAAAATTCTTGATTCCTGACTTACTTCCACACTTGGCTCGTAACCAAATGGAACGTAAAGCTCCTAAAATAATTGAAGGTGAAGAACTAAACATTTTGGTTGGCCATTTGCCAGTTGATGATGACAAAATTAAAGAGAAAATCAAATTCACTGTGCTAAAACATCTCTATAACGAGTACGGAATTGTGGAAGAAGATTTCGCTACTGCCGAACTTGAGTTGGTTCCTGCTGGTAAAGCAGAAGACATCGGTTTTGACCGGGCACTAATCGCAGCTTATGGGCAAGATGATAAAGTCTGCGTTTACGCTTCATTACAAGCACTTTTAGAAATCAAATCGCCAACACATACTGCAGTTTCTTTTTTCGCTGATAAAGAAGAAATTGGTTCAATGGGCGATACTGGCGCAGCAAGTTTTATTTTACAAAACTTTGCAGTTGATTATCTGAACCTGGCGAAACTCAAGATACCTGTTACCAGACTCTTAGAAACTAGCAACTCCATTTCTGCAGATGTTACTGCCGGAATGAATCCGAACTATAAAGATGTGCATGATGCTAGTAACGCCTCTTACCTTGGCCGTGGTGTATCTGTGGAAAAATATGGTGGTGGCGGTGGAAAATATTCTACTCATGATGCTAGCGCCGAATACATGCAATACATGCGAGCACTTTTGGACAAAAACAAAGTCCCTTGGCAAACCGGTGAATTGGGTAAGATTGATTTGGGCGGTGGCGGAACTATTGCTCAATTCATGTCCAGATACGGAATGAACTGCCTTGATGCCGGTCCTTGTGTTTTGGCGATGCATTCTCCTTTCGAAGTAACTAGTAAAGCGGACATTTATTCTGCTTACTTGTTGTATAAGGCATTTTTTAAGAATTAGTTTTTTTCTTTATCTTTTTTTTTATCTATAACAATTACCACTACTGTATTCATTAGAATAATTTGCAGATTAGTTTGGTAATTGGTAACTAATTGGTTTCAATTTGTAACTTAGATCCAATTTGGTCCCTAACTCATAAAGTGTGTTAGAACTACTTGAATACCAATTTGTTGTCAAATCATCAATGCTTTTGGACAAGCTTTAGTTGAATCTATTAGGACAAGTTCAAATAACCTAAGAGATTTTGTTGTTAAAACACACAGTTATGTAAGTTGTGTACCGTAATACATTTAAATTAGTTATATTTACAAATTAATATGACATTATGCACACTTATTAAAAAAGCCCATTTGAACGGTAAAGAAGAGGTTAAAAAATATGGTGAACGACTTTGGAAAATAGTTGATGAACATCCAGAAACTTATGGGTTATATATTTATAGTGGGACTAATATTCCTTTATCATATGTTCAAGGTTTTGGTGAGGTTTTATTTGATTTTTATTTTAGTAATAAAAATAAATCATAATTATATTAAGAATTTATTTAAAAATTATATTAAAAAAAGAGTAGCGGAGGGAGGATTTGAACCTCCGATCTCCGGGTTATGAGCCCGGCGGGCACTCCTAGCTTCCCTACCCCGCTATAAATAGTTAAGGGTAAGAGTTACTTTAAAAAAGTTTGGTTTTATTTTGGCCAATAAAGATATTATTTGTATATATTCTATTTCCATAACACATATATATTGGTATGTTTATTTCAATTGTTATGGTACAAAATGAACTATTACCAACCGATATTATGCAGTGGTATATTGAGCAAAGAATTAATTGTGACGAATGTGCAGAGATGTTAGAAAATGTCTTGTTAGGTCGCCAGGATGATAATTTGTTAGACAGAATTGCCACATTGCACCAAGGGTATAAAGATTCTTACATTACTGGTCGAGAATATTGTTTAGAATTGTATAATTTAATGGTTTAGAATTTGTTCTTTTTCTTTTTGATAAATGTAGTTAGCTTCTAGAATTCTCTCAACTTCTTCTGACAACCCATCTCCTGCAGTAACTTGCTTTTTCGTAACAAAAGTTGCAAATTGAATCCTAGTTTTTTACTAACCAGTTCAGTAGCATATTTGATCATTAGTTCCTTAGAAGCAAAACTGATTGGCTTCTCACTCAGACTTTTTCTGGTAGCTTCTCTACAAACCCATACACCTAAAGGTACATTATATTCTGGTGTGATAAATCGCAATACTAGGGTAGAATTTTGTCTTTTGTTACTTTTCATTTTTTCCAGTATTGGTAATCGTGCCGCATAATAACCACCGGCAGTTTCTTCTGCATAAGTTTTTCTCCCTGGGAACAATTCATGGTCTGTTGAATAAGCATAAGAATTTTTACTCCAAGGGTTAACTTTTTTATTTAGGTATGTTTCAAATAGTTCATAACTCCAAACTTCTGGGAACATAAGTACCAAATAATAGTTCCCCCAACCACCTCCAAAATGCACCTGATAATCTCCAACTGGCAAATTCTTGACATCTGTGATCAACTGTTTTCCAACAGTGTCATCAACTGCAGTGACACTCCATCTGGTTGGTACCAGTTTCCTATCTTTCTTGATTCCTAGATTCGCTGTAGACAATACTTTGTTTAAGAAACTTTCTTGGAACCCTTTTTGGTAAAGTGAAATTAGTGCCAGGCTAGATTTCAAATCTGTGTCACTAACAACCCTTTCAATCCGGGTATCAACTTTAGTATTTGCGGTAATTCTTGCTTGTTTAATTTGTCCCTGTGGCCCGAATGGTATAATCTCTCGTTCTGGTTTGAGTTGCAGTTGCGGTTTGTGTTGCAGATTAATTTCTAACTCTGCCGACCTTTTGGCCATGCCAACTTCTTGACAGATGTTCATGAACCGGTTTTGTTTATGGACCTCTTTAATGTTCCATTGCATCCGAGAATTTACAAGCCCGTATCGCATGCTAGCGATTTGTCCGATACCAAAGTTGCCTTTGCTCCACAGTTTCGGTGAATCATAATAAGAAGTGTCGCCAGAAAATTGTGGACTTAATACTCCAATATTTATGTTCGGGTATCCATACCGTCCAATAAAAGGTGCCGGACTAGAACCAAAAAAATCTCCTTTAAACTTTTTATTAATTTGTAATTTAGGAATTTCTTCTATGTCTTTGTACTTTACTCGCTGAATGTTCATAATAAATCTCTTGGACTTTTAACTTTTAAAATATTTTTATTTCGTATTTGAATATATCCTTCGGTAGTTTTTTTATCTTTGTGCCCTAATAAATGTTGGATATATTTCGTTTTAACATCATTTTCAAATAAGTGCGTGGCGAAAGCGTGCCGAAGTAAATGTGGATACGTACGTTTGTTTATTTTAGCTTTTTTTGTTGCTTGTTTGATTATTTGTTGTATGGTTCTTGTTGATAAGTGTCCTGTTCTTCCAGGGAATAAATATGAATTTGTATTGTTAATTTTTTTATAATTTTCAATAAATTTATCTGAAAGGATAGTTTTTCTTTCTTTTCTTCCTTTGGCAGCTTTAATAATAACGATATTCTCATCAATTAAAATGTCTTTTACTTTTACGTTAACAGCTTCGCTCGCTCTTAATCCAGATCCATAAATGAGTTCTAGTAATAATTTGTGTTTTATGTTTTTAACGACAGAAATTAGTTTGTTAATTTCATCTTTTGTTAATCCAACAGTGATTTTTTTATCTCTTTTTGGAATTTTAATTTTGTCCATAATATCTTTGTTAAGAACTTCTTTATAATAAAATTTTAACGCGTTGTAAATTAGTCTAATTGTGTCACCTGATAAATTTTTATTGATTAAATGTTCTAAATAATTTTTAACATCTTTTTCTTGTATTTCTGGTGCGGTTTTTTTATAAAAAGTAAGAAACTTTTCGTTAAAATAAACATAAGAATTTATTGTTCTCTGACTGTATCTTCTAATTTTTAGTTCTTGTTTTAATTCTGAAAATTGATTTCCCATACTTTTATCGTACGTATTACTCCTTTAAATATTCTTCTCAGAGTTGTCCAGTGATACTATTTGGCCTCTGAAACTCAAATATTTTTGTTCATGAATCCTTTAGACACTGGACAATCTTTCATTTATTTGTTCATTTTTGATCATTACTCATAATTAATTTTCTGATGCTGAAAAGCATATTGTAATTTTCTCTTTCAGTAAAATCACATAAGCAATTTGCGCAGTATTTTTGGAGAAAAATTATGAGGTAAACAAAAAAATGAATAAACAAAAAGATTTGCTTTGGCAAGTGCAAAGAACTAACGAATTAATATTGGTTGAGTTTTTTAACCGAATGAATAAAGAAATTAAAAACATAACTAAAAACCCAGTAGAAAATATTTTATCAACCCTTCCCGAGAATAAACTTGCTCCTGAATAAACAAAAGCAAAAGCTAACGATATTGCTAACCACGCTTTTGCAATGTCAACTAATTCAACTTTAGAAGTATTAATTTTCCCGATCTTTATCGTCTTGTTCATCATCTTCTTTCTTCTCTTTGATCACAATCATCTTATCAAGCTCTTCTTCACTCTTAACAATATCTTCCATCTTTTCTTTCAAAAACTCTTTTAATTTTTGTGCTTCTTCTTCAACTTTAACCAGTAAATCTAAATCAGAAAAGTTTTCTTCTGCACATTCCTGACAATAATAATCAGGCGTATCTTTTATTTTGTAAACGGCTTCTGCTTCACAAATTATACATTTCTTAACCATCTTCTTAACTTAAATTATCTCTTGTTTAAAAACATTTCTTTAATGTAGATACGTTTACTACACACTTAATTCATTTCTTTCTAGCAACAGCGACAATCACCCAAACGATAAAAACAATTATTAACAACCCGACGAACCCTAAAATCCATTTCCAAGTTGGGATTGATTCTTTAACAGTTTCGATTTCTTTAATCTCTTTTTCTTCTATCTCATCTTGTTCAGAAACATCTTCAATCTCTTCACTTTCTTCTTCAACAAACTTTTCTCCAATTATTTCATCTTCAGAAACATCTTTACTAAACTTTCCTACCGGAATTGTTAGTTTCAATTCAATATCTTGGTCATAAATATTAATTTCTTTAGCGTTTTCGTGATAAGGTAAAATAAATACTTCGTTTGTTTTATTCAATTCTTTAACAGAGTAAGACTCTTCACCATCAAAACCGTAAGT
>CAYXEO010000003.1:0-35123 GCA_964464055.1 uncultured Methanosarcinales archaeon
TTTCCACCATTTTCTTCTAAGAAAATTTTCATTTTATCAGTTAAACCACTTTCGTCGGCATCTGCCAATTTACAATAAATTGGTTTTCCATCTTCATTTTCGTAACTATTCCCACTACCGTACAAATGTGCATTCCATTCTCTGTTCAGTCCGATGACAAAATCTCCTGTCTGACTATTTTGGCTACATTCAATAACTCCTTCCAAACAAATCGGAACTTGGTATGTGTCACTTGATTCAAGAGACGCGTGGGCGTTGTTCTCTCGGTTCAGGTATAACAATGGAGTTCCATCGCTACAATCACCCCCATTAGCAGTTCCTTTTTCTACGTTGCAGCATAGTGTTTGTCCATCATCATATTTATTAGTATATCCATGAGCATTATCCTTTTGGTTCAGATACATAATCGGATTTTTTTCTTCTTCACAAGATGTTTTAACTTCACAGTTCAATTCACTTAAAACTAAACTACCACAAACTACTAGAACTAACAACATCACTACCAAACTCTTTTTCATAATAGTAATAAAGAAATTATTTACTTATATAAATGTTACTTATTCTCCACCTTAATAAAATCAATTTCACAAGCGATATCATCTTCACTACTACAAGTAAAAAGGATATGTTCCTGGTTAATATTATCGTTTAAATTTTGGGAGATGTATGTGCTAATTTCGTCATCGGGCGTGTTAACAATCATCTCTGCTCCGTCTGGTCCACGACCATATTTGACGTAAACCCATTTTCCGGTCGGGATGGGGATCCAGGGATTAGGAGATAGTAATGAACCAATTTTTAAATCTCCTCCGTACATTAACGAAGTGAAATACATGCTTTTATCTAATCCACAAGAATCGCCAAAACCGTCTTGGGCAAAGATGTCTCCTTCAGAAACTGCTCGGTAACGGAATTAAATAGAATATCTTTCGTCAAGATTTAGATTTAATTTCTCTTTGGACATTAAACAACCGTTGGTAAGTAACAGGCCTGTTTCAGAAAAAGAATAATTCAAATTTATTCCTTCATCTTCTTGGTACCTGGTTTGGTTAATTTCCCATAGTTGGTCAATAGTATTGAAGTTGGTAAAATCATCATAAAGAACATAGTTGTTGTAACATCCTGGGTCATGTGGTTGAACATTGGAAACATTTTCTGTTACATCTTCAGTGATAAGGTTTTCTAGTTTTTCTGGGGCTACACATTCGCCTTGGTAACAAACCCGATCGCCTTTACAATTTGTACTAACTTGGCATCCATATTTTTGTTGATTGTTAATTTCGCCACCGCAACTGATGACTAACAAACCGCCTAATAAATATGCCGCGGTTGTGTTCCTGATTTTGTCTAGAAGTGTCATAAATAAACTAGATCTTTTATAGGTAGTATTTTATAATGATTTTGATGAAATGTTTCTTTTTCCTTCACAATCTTTAAATAATTCCCTTACCAGAAACTAAACCATGACACTAAAAACCAAACTGATAACTGGATTAGCTGCCCTGGTAATGGGCTTGACACCTGCCTGTGGCGGTGATGAAGGGGATACTTGGCCGGAATGTAAAATTCGTGAATCTTATCAAGGTTGTGAGGGCCTTAGTGGAACTTATCAGGTCTTGGAAACAAATTGTACCAATAAATATGATGAAATTTTTATTTGGATGGGTGATGATGTAACTGATGTTGATTATGATCTGGAAGATTATTGTACGCATTCTTCTATAGGTGCTATTGATAAAAAAAGTGGCGAATTGGATTGTTTAAAAGGTGCTTGTGGAGATGGTTATGAAATAACGGGTAATAAGGTTGAATCATATCATCATGAATTTATTAAATGTGACGATACAATTATGAAAATGTATTGGAACAGCCGGGAATGTGAAGCTTATTTAGAAAAAGTTGCACCCGCACCGGATGATTACATGTGCGAGTGTAATTAATTTACTTTTTTTTAATATCTATCTTGTAATATTATCTCTATCTTGGATATAAACTTTTTTGTTTTGGCAAGGATATCTTCAACTCTCCGGGAAGAATATGTCTTGATTGCCTGGTAACGAGCACGATTACTTTCATCGTGGGCATCTTCAAGATATTCAACATATTCTTCTTCAAATATTTTGTAACCTTGCTCTAATAATTCCAAATCTTCTTTCTCAAGTTCTGAGGGGATTAACAGTGCCCCTAAGGCAATTTGTGTAGAATAATGGTCGTCGGTTTCGTATCCTTTAGCCATTATCGCTGCTTTAGCTGCGTAAAGCATGGCATAATACGAAATTGTAATTGTCCAATAATCAACAAACAATTTTTCAACCTCATTACATTTACCAACATAAGTTACCAAATTAAAACTTCCTTTGGCTTTTTCTAAAAACAATTTAACTTTAAATTTGGCATTACTTTCCCGGATGAAATATTTTTTATTGTTTTCTTTTTCTAACAATTTAGTGAATTCAGTTTTATAATCTGACATCTTCATAAACCTCATTTACTAAACCATACCACTTATCAGCATTTTTTAAAACTAAGTGGTGCAGATATATCTCTTTGCCCACATTATGCGTTTTAGATTTTAACATAGCTACAAATTCTGTTTTCTTGAAATATAAACCATTAATTTCTTGTTGGTGTAATGTTTCAATATCTTTTAAAGATTTTTTAAATGTTTTTTCTTCTCTAGCTGTCAGTCCGATTACACATAAATCAATATCACTATGTTTTTTTGGACTTCCTTTAACATAACTTCCAAAAACCAATAGTGGTTGGTTGAAAATAAATGTTTTGGTGATGATGTTAACCAATGGATATTTTTTTACAAATTTATTTTTATCAAAAACAGAATTCGCACTTAATAAGTGCCGAGTTAGTTCATTATCAAAATTAAGTGAAACAAAATTAGTGTTCCCTTTCTTTTCCAACTTAACAATTTTAATGTTATTCATTTTTGTAATCTGTCGATGGATAGAAGTGTAGGGTTCATTTATTTTTTTGGCTAGGGCATGAATCGAAATTGGCTGGTTTAGACCAATAAAACCCAATAAATCAACCATTTTTTGGTTAATTCTACCCATTTTTTGAGAATTCTCTTTTTTCATATATTGTAAAGAAATAATTTAAATATATAAATGTTACTTATTTATCACCATAACTTTTAAATAAATCTCTTACTAAAAACTAAACCATGACACTAAAAACTAAAATTATAACTGGATTAGCTGCCCTGGTAATGGGCTTGACACCTGCCTGTGGCGGTGATGAAGATGTTTCACCGTACCCGACAGAATGCCAGATTAAAGAATATGTTGACAATCAATTCTGTGAAGATTTTACTGGTGAATACCTTGTATTAGAACCTACCTGTACAAGTAAGTATGATACAGTTTTTATTAAGACTGAAAGTTATGATTCTGAAGCACAAGGGTGTAGTGCATTTATTTCTGCTTTGGACAAAAAGTCTGGAGAAGAGGAATGTTTAGAGTTATGTGATTTTGAATGCAATGGTTTTGAAGGAAATTATATCTCTGATGAAAATCCTGAATATACTTTTATTAAATGTAATGATAACTTTGTAAAAATGAAATGGTACAATGGTGATTGTGAAGCGTGGTTAGAAAAAGTTTCACCGGATCCAGGGAATGTAGTAAATATTTGTTATGATGATTAAGGATAAAGATAAAAAAGAAAAAAAGAAGCTAATCAGCTTGTTCTAGTTCGATGTAACCCCCTTCAAAATCACAGTCATCTCCTCCTTCATCTTCTAACACAATAGAAATATATTTTTCATTATGATTCCATTCCATGTCACAGTCTGTTGAAGTTATGTTATGGAACCCAGTATCATCCGCGTATTCTTGGTTCAACTCACATTCTTGTGCTGCGTACCCATTTGTAATTTTGTTTCTGTAAACCTTTGCTCCGTCGCAATCATCATTCATCCGGAGCATGATTCCGGTAGTAGGGATTTTACATCCTTTCGGGATAACAAATTGTGCGATTGCATCTTTATTATCATCTAACTCTAATGCTCCTCCGTGTTTATCATTATTCTCTCCTTGGAAATCCATGTGATAATTATTATTATCTCCATTTATTTGAACAAAATCTGTCGGTTTAATAATAATTCTGTCGTATCCGTTCCAGTTACAGGCAATATCAGTTACTTCATGTCCGAATTTCTTTTTTGAGTCCCCGTAATTAGTGTTAGCAACCACGAACACCGCTACCATCACCAGCATCATTGATACTAGTGCCCAGAAATGTTTTTTTCACCACAATCTTTAAATAATTCCCTTACCAGAAACTAAACCATGACACTAAAAACTAAAATTATAACTGGATTAGCTGCCCTGGTAATGGGTTTAACACCTGCCTGTGGCGGTGATGAAGGAGATACTTGGCCGGAATGTAGTATTAAAGAAAATGTTCAGCCAGAAGATTTTACTGGCACCTATCTTGTCTTAGACCCAACGTGTACCAGCAGATATGAACAAGTTAGTTTCAAGTCAGAACCTTGTGATGGGTATGCGCAGTTTGATATTGGTGGTGTAGATAAAAAAACAGGTGATTTGGAATGTTTTGGACTTAGTGGTAATTGTGATGAAATATTAAATGGTAATTATTATGGTTTAATTGATTACAGTTTCATCAAATGTGATGAAAATGTAGTTTTGATGAACTGGTACAATGGAAATTGTAGTGCTTACTTAGAAAAAATTTCCGATGAACCACTTCCTGGGACAGGGGACGATTGTCCCCAATAATTTTATTTATTTTTGACCTTTGATACAATAGCAATGTAATTCTACATCCTCGTTATCATCATTTTTTCCTGAGGTGTCATAAGTAAACTGGCAAGCAGTTTGATCCAGGTGTAATTTACAGAACCAAGCATCTTCATCTCCATCTTGTGTTGGAGACCATACTGAACAGCTGATAGCTAGTTCATTAGTATCACATGACACATCCATTTTTGTGTTATCTTCCTCTGAATTGCCAATTATCTTCTCTGTATGACGTGTTACCTTAAAATTTAAATCGTCGGCATTATGTCCGAATTTATTTTTTGAGTCCATGTCTATTTTATTTATTGTCTTAGCAACCACGAACACCGCTACCATCACCAGCATCATTGATACTAGTGCCCAGAAATGTTTTTTGTTTATATTAATTTGCATTTTTATTCACCTTTTTTTGATTTATTGTAATTTCATTAATTAGTGCTTACCAACTTCTCTTTAACAGGGACTTTACAACAATGACATATGTCACCGTCAGGAACTAATGGTGCACCTACGTCCATTTTGTTAACTAAACAAGTTTGTTGACAATCTCCGTTACTTTCTATCGGTTCACAATACTCGTTAAGCAAAGTAATCATACCCGAATAAGTTGTCAAAGTTAAATGGGTCGCTTGGCCAACGGAGGAAATAATTGCATTAGCGGTAATCATTCCGACAATAGCGACTAATAAAACAGAACCCAAAATTAATCCTATCTCTTTTTTTTCTTTTGTACTCACCACAGATACAAAAAGAAACAAAGCAACTATTTAAATTTAACTTTTTTGTTTTTTGATAACAAAAAGTGTAAATGATTGTGGTAATTGTTAATTAAAAACAATTTGTTTCGCTCGTCAATAAGGATAAAAATAAGTATTTTAATTAATAAAATAGTAAGTTTTATAAATAGCAAAAAAATAAGGATGTCATCAGATGGAATTTCGTAGAAAACTTTATGCGCGGGGAAGTAGTTTTGAAACAACTATTCCCAAGCCCCTTCTTTTCAAATTAGATTTGGAAAAAAAGAATAATGTTATTTTCAAATACGATCAGAAAAAGGATAGGTGGTACGTAGAGTTTTCAGAGGAGAACAAAAGTTAAGTGCAACACATCAAACACACAAACATTTAGAACGCATCAAGTTCTTACAAACTTGACACGTTTTTTAAGGATGTTGTTAAGTTCATAACAAGAGATGTGCAACCAATGTGGAAAAGCAATATACAAAGATTTAAATACAATTTCATATTAATTAATATATAAAAACAGAGGAAAAATAAGGATGGATAAAAGAGGATCAATAGTTCTAGTAGGTGTTCTAGTAGCTTTGGCTTTAGCAACAGCAACTTCTCTTTATATGTCTTCTGATGATTCTGTAACTGGTAGTTTAATTGGGATTGAAACGATTTCTGGCGAATGTAATATCTCAGTTTGGGAAAGTGTGCTTAACATTGGTCACGATTATGAATGTCAAAATACCAACGGTTTTATAATTAAAACGGACAATATAACTTTTGATTGTCAGGATCATAACATTACTTGTACAGAAGGGTGTAACGCTACTTCGCAAACATACGGGATTTTACTTAATAACCATACTAATGTCACTATTCAAAATTGTCACATTTACAATTTCACAGATGGTATTAGAATAGCACAAGGCGCAAACAGAAACAAATTATTACAAAATTATTTGTATGATAACACTCATGGGGTTAACATTTACACGGGTACAAAAAATAATTTAACCAAAAATACCTTTGATAATAACGATGCGTGTGGGGTTAATATTTCTGGAATGGATAATGTCGGCGATGTTGCAAATGGGGCTACTTTTAACAGAATTTGGAACAATAAAATATTTAGTGGAACTGGAACTAATGAAGCTTGTAACGATGCAGATAGTTTTAATCATTGGTTTTTGGAGAAGACCTGCCCTGGGACAACTTACAATGATACGGACACATATAGCTCTGCTAACATCAACACAACTTCTTTCCGTGGCGGACCTTGTTTAGGTGGTAACTGGTGGGAAGATTATGACGGTTTAGATGTTATTGGTGGTGATGGGTTAGGGGATACAATGACACCCTATCAAGGTGGAGGTATATTCTCCGATGATGGTAATAAAATTTATGGTGATGATCATCCACTTACTGATCCTTGTGCAAATATGCCTGGTTTGATTGGTGAAGATACTGAATGTGGAAACAAAACAATTAATAGTTCTTCCGGAGAGGGTTATGCAATCATTAATAGTGATGTGACCTTTACTTGTGATGGTACGGTTTTGAACGGGAATTCTTCAAACCAATCACCGGCTTGGCAAGGTGATATGCGTGGTATAGAAATTAAAAATGTTCATGATGTGACTATTATAGGTTGTGAGTTGTACAATTTCACTTACGGAGTTTATATTGAAAATGCATACAATGTTAATTTGATAAATTTAACCGTACGAGAAAATAACGAAACCGGGATTTATATTGGTTCGTTAGCGTACAATGTTACTGTGAACGGGAATACGATTGGGAACACAAATTCACAATTACAAAAGTATGGGGTGGATATGCGTAGTTCCAAACCTACTGTCGGTGGAAATAATATGGTTGTTTCTAACACTATTAGAAATAACACTTACTATGGGATTTTGTTGAGAGATAGTTCGGACATAAATACCATTTCTTCTAACCAGATTTATTGGAACGGGGCAAATTTATCTAGTAATGCAGGAGCAGGAATATTCATTAATGATTCTGAAGGGAACAACATTTACAATAATGAAATCTCAGAAAATAATGGATCAGGTATCCGGGCAGAAACCGCTGTGTTAAGTGATTTAGGTAGTACTGCGTCAGCGAGTTCTTGTGGTGATGCTTGTGAACCTGATTATAATAGTTGTCTTGGTTCTTGCAATTCTAATCTTGGCTCTTGCGAAGGAGATTGTGATTCTGATTACACCTCTTGCGATTCTGCTTGTAGTGGTAACTTGACTTCTTGTAACAGCACTTGTACTAGTAACTATCAAACAAATTTAACAACTTGTACAAATACATTTAACACTTGTTACGATGTAACTTGTCCAATGTCTTACCCAGATGCAAATCAAACAACTGAATTGACTGCTTGCCAAAACAATTGTACCTTGTCTTACTCTTCTTGTAACACGACTGCTGATTCAGATTATTCCTCTTGCCAAACAACTTGTGATTCTAGTTATGGTTCTTCTTGTGCCAGTTCTTGTTCTAGTACGAACATCTCTTGTTATAGCACTTGCGATTCTAGTTACGGTTCAAGTTGTACCAGTTCCTGTTTGAACACTTATACCTCTTGTCCGGCAAGTTGTGAAGGGTATTCTACAAATACTATTTACGGGAATTATTATGGTTATTATCTTGACGGAGTAAGTAGTGATAGTCAAAATGGGATCACTGGTAATATTTATAATAACACCTATGGTATTTACATGGATTATTCAGATCCGAACATCCGTTATGCAACTTTAACTAATAATACTAATACGGGGATTTATTTGAGTGATTCTGATTATGTTTATTTAGATATTAGTAATATTACTGGAAGTGTTATCGGAGTTCATGTTAACAATTCACTTAATTTTACTGTCGCAGATGTGGGCGATGTTGATATAAGTGGTAATACTATTGGGATAAAGTTAGAAAATAGTAACAATAGTACCTTGGAACCAGTTGGTACAGAATTGACAATACATAACAATACTAATACTAACATCTTGTTAGATAATTCTTATTATAACTCTTTCAAATACCTGACAATTTATGGTGGTAACGAGGGGTTTCATTTTACTGGTTCTGAAGAGAACAGTGTTTCTGTTTGTAACATTACTCAACACACTAACTATGGATTTTACCTAACTAGTACCGCAGACAATAATACTATTTTTAACAACTACATTTCCAACACTTCAACCGGTGTAGATGCCTGGGATAACGGGACTAATAACTGGAACATTGCTAAAAATTGTTCATTAGGCCTTAATATCATGGGTGGCGCTTGTTGGGGTGGTAATTATTGGGGCAATTATACTGGTGTAGATACAGATAGTGATGGCTTAGGTAATACAAACATACCTTACCAAGGGTCAGGTGGTAACATCACTAATGGGGGTGATTCTTACCCGTTAGTATCTTCGAACATCACTTGTGGTGAAGTCACTTCTTCTTTTGGGATGACTGCGAACATTAGTAACAATGGAACTTGTTTTACTATCGGGGCAGATAATATCACTTTTAATTGTAACAATTATACCATTATTGGTAATGGTTCTGGTTATGGGGTATTTTTGTCTGGTAGAAGTGGGGTTACTATCGAGAATTGTCATGTTACTAATTTTAGTAATGGAATTTATTTGAATAGAACAAATAGTAGTTTTTTAACATCTAATACAGTTTATGAAAATTTATTTCATGGTATTGATTTGTATGGGGTTTCAAATAACACCTTAACATCAAACATAGTTCATAATAATTTAGATGGGGTTGTTCTTAATCAAAGCGAGAATAATACGCTTATTTCCAATAAAGTGCACGATAATGATGTGCATGGTTTTTATTTTGATGATTCAAATAATAATACTTTTCATACCAATACTTTATTAGATAACACTCATGGGATTAATTTGACAAATACTTCACACAATAACTCCATCTACAACAATCTTTTCAAAAACACTGTCCATATCCAAGATGATGGGACTGGTAACACTTACAATACTACTTACAATACTTCAGAATTGGGCACTAACTTGGTTGGTGGTGAAAATTGGGGTGGTAACTTGTGGAGCGATTATACCGGGTTAGATGATGGTAACGGGACAACTCACCCTTACAATATTAGTGGAGATGGTATAGGTGATTCAGCAAATTATACTATTTATAATTCAACAGATAACATGATAACTTATGATTATCTTCCATTGGTGCCAAGTTGCGGTAATGTTAGTTACAATTTAATTTTGACCCAAAACCTGACAGTTAACGGAACTTGTTTCATTGTCACTGCGGACAATATTGAAATTGATTGTCAAGGGTATAGTGTCACTGGTAACACTTCCGGAAGAGGGATAGATATCACTAATAAAGAAGGTGTAACTATAACTAATTGTAACTTAATTAATTTCACCACAGGTATCTATGTGGATCCGTCTTCAAGTATTATTATTAATAACACTAACATCTCTTTGGCTGATGAAGGTATTTATTTCTTAGAAACTAGTGAAAGCACAATCTCAAACACTAGGCTTTATGATAATGTGGTGGGTTTAACTTTATCTGGGTCACATAATAATACGATTCACACAAATTATGTTTATGATAATACTCAGCAAGGGGCAGAGATTTCAACTTCTAGTGATAATTTAATTTACAACAACAATTTCACGAACACGCTTAATGTGGTGGCCGATGCTTATTGTAATAATAGTTGGAACAGTACTTACCACAATACTACTACAAATATTGCTGGCGGAGAATATTGGGGTGGGAATTACTGGTCTGATTATGCTGGTATTGATGCTGGGTTTGGGATAACACACCCTTACAATGTTTCTGGTGACAACGTGGGGGATACTCAAATTCCTTACGCTCAAAATATTTCAATCGGTGGAGATTACTTACCATTAACTTCTAACAATGGTACCTTGACCGGAAATTGCCCTATTACAATTACTGAAGATACTACTTTAGGCAGTAAGGTAGATGATTGTGTTGGTGATGCTTTGATAATCGCTGTTGATGATATTATTTTGGATTGTAATAATAATGTGATTTATGGTGATGGTACTGGAGCAGGTATTAACATCAACGGAAAAGAAAATATAATTATCAAGAATTGTAACGTCACTGGTTTTTATTATGGGGTTGAGATTTTGCATTCGGAGAATATTCAAATTAACTCTAGTAACTACATTTACAATAATGACTTTTATGCAATTTACCAATTCAATTCCACGAACACAAAAGTAATCAATAACGAACTTACTAATGATAATAATGGTATTTACTCCATCTCTTCAACTGGAACAATTATCAAAGACAATGTCATCAATTTGCAAAAGAAATTTTATGGCATTTATTCTTTTAATAGTCCGAACAATTTAATTGAAAACAATACCATGTATGACAATTATCATGGTATCTATTTGGTAAATTCGGATAATACTAATGTTACTGGTAATAATATTTCTGCTAGTGATGTTTACAGTTTATTTATCCATAAAGGGACGGATGGGTCTAGATTTATTAACAACACTTTAGCAACTGCATTGGAAGGGATAAGAATTAAGCAGAGCAGTATTAACAATTATTTTTATAATAACACTGTTGAGGATCATACAAATTACGGCCTGCGAAGTACTGACTCTTCAGGTAACGAATTTGTAGAAAACACATTCACCAATAATACTGGGAGTTATTACAATATCTATTTAGAAGGTTCATCTAGTAACTCATTTACTAATAATACAATTACAAATAGCACCATCGGGACAGTAGTCATTGATTCAGATAGTTTGCTTTTGTTAAACAACACAATCAATTCCTCAACTGCTCCTTGTTTACTTGTTAACAGTAGTTCGTCAATCAATTTGACGGAGAACACTTTACAAAATCAAGTGGTACTTAATACTGTCCCCTCCTCTACTCTTTACAATAATACGGTCATTGAAAATTTAACAGTAACAGATAGTTCGGATGTACTGGCTATATCTTACAATAATATAACTAACGTTTTGAACATAACAGATTCAGATAGTGTTACATTAGATAATAATAATTTGGTAGATGTTTATATCACTAATACAGACGGTTCAGCAGTAGAAAGTAACGTTTTGAAAAAACTGATCCTATCTGATTTTGACCAATTAGGAGTCACAAAAGGAGTAGTTTACAATAACGATGTGGATGATGTAGATGGAACGGCTTTTAATTTTTCAGATGTTGACAACACATTAATCCATGGAAACAATATCCAAAACGCCACAGTGGCAATTTTACTTCACGGTTCGTCAAATTACAATTCCATTTATGACAATTGGGTAAAAGATAACGGGTTCGGTTTGAATATAACAAATTCGGTAACTAATACCATTTATAACAATTATTTTGAAAATACCAATCATGATAACGTCGCTGATGATTCAAGTAACACTTGGTACACAACATACTCTTGCTCAACACCGAACATCGTCGGTGGTCCTTGTCAAGGTGGAAACTTTTATTCAGACTATTATGGTTTAGATAATGGTGTTGATGACACTGAACAGGGTGACGGTATTGGTGATCAACCTAATTATTATACTATCTCAACTGGAAATACTGATCCTTTACCTTTGGTACTTTACGTTAGTCGGCAATATTTTGCCCCGACAACAAGTCAGGCAGTGAATTTAACTGCACAAGGAAACATCTCCGGAGAATTGTCCGATGAAGAAGTTGTACCGAACGAAATTCAGACAATTAATTATTCTACTGGTGGAAATTACTACCTCGAATTTGTTGGTTATTTTAACCAGTCTGATGTACATGCAGAAGAGTTAACTATCATGTATGACGATAACAAAACTGCAATAAATAAAAGTGGGGTGACCGGTGAAGCAGGTGCTTATGCTATTTATTTGTACCACCATGATGAATTTGATGCCGGGGTTTATGTCTGTGAAGAACAGTATAATTTGTCTTTGGATGAAACTTGTACACCACAAACTAACTTGACCTCTATCGGAGCAGGTGGTAATGGTATGATTTTAAGTCAAAGTGGAAGTTATTATAAAATAAGTAACATCACTAACCAAACCATCACTGCCGGTGTTAATAAGAATGGTTATTGTGAGGGGAACATTTTGCATGACGTAACTTTGACAGAAAATGTTTCTTGTAACGGGACTGCATTTATTGTAACTGCTGACAATATCACGATTGATTTCGCAGGGTATAGTTTGATTGGTAACGGATCTGGTATTGGTATAAATATCTCTAATTATGATGGGGTAACTATTAAAGATGCAGTGATTAGCAATTTCAGTACCGCGATTTACGCAGATCCTGCTGAGAATTTGAACATTACAGACAGTAAAATAAGTGGTAGTTCTATCGGGATTAGTTTTTCAGAAATAAATAACAGTTTTGTTACCCACAACTTCATCTGGAACAATTCTGTCGGACTTAATTTGAGCAGTTCGTACAATAACACAATTTATAACAACTATTTTAACAACACTTTGAACGCTGTTGATGACGGGAATAATACTTACAACTTATCTAATGTAACGGGGACAAACATTCTCAATTCCTCGGTTTCATATTTTAATATTACAAATGCGACTTATAATTATTCAGTTTATGGTGGTAACTACTGGTCTGACTATTCTGGTTGGGACATTGATTTGGACGGACTGGGAGAAACTCTTTTACCATGGAACGGAACTGGTAACATCACTACTGGTGGGGATAGTATGCCTTTAACAGATGTTGGGAAAATTGCCTGTGGTGGAAGCACCCAAACAGTAACTACTAACATCACTTTGAACAGAAACTTGACAACTACTGGGACATGTTTCACCATCGGCGCCGATAATGTGACTTTGGACTGTGCTGGGTATACTTTGAGTGGTAATGGTAGCGGGGAAGGGATTAATTTAAGTGAAAGACAAGGAGTAAATGTTCAAAATTGTGGGATGAGTAATTTCAGTAAGGGGATTAATTTGATAAGCAATAGTATGAATAACACATTCACCTCTAATATTGTTTATGAAAATAATTATGGGGTTTATATTGGTAATAGTATGAATAACACATTTACATCTAATATTGTTTATAATAACGATGATAAAGGGATTTATTTGTATGAAGGTAGTGATAATAATACTTTAACATCTAATGAAGTTTATAATAATGGTGATGGTGGATTTAGTTTAATCTCTAATGAGAATAATACTTTAACATCTAATAGTGTTTATAATAATGCAGGTTTTGGAATTTATTTGGATGGTGTCAATTTTACTACAATCCATACCAACACAATTACAAACAACACATTAGGAATTAACTTAACAGATTCAGACAACAACACACTCTACAACAACTATTTTAACAACACCAATAACGCTGTTGATTCTGGCAGCAACTATTGGAACACTACTTACAATTGTTCCGTTGCTAATTATACTAACATCGTGGGTGGTAATTGTACTGGTGGAAATTATTGGAGTAATTATGCAGGTAATGATACAAGTAACGGAACGGCACCTTACGACAGTCATCCATGGAACATCACGGGTGATGAAATTGGGAATACCTTAATTCCTTATAATAATTCTGATAACATCACAACAGGCGGAGATTATTTACCGTTGATGTTTGTTTCATCAGGTAGTGAAGAAGAGGAAATTAGTGGTTGCGATCCAGCTTGTAGTGCAGGGTATCATTGTAGCAGTGGTACATGTGTGGCAGATTCATCAAGTTCAGGTGGTTGTTTCTTAGCAGGCACACAAATAACTACTCTGAATGGTGAAATAGCAATTAATAAATTAAAAGTAGGGGACAAAGTAGTCTCTTATGATTTAGAAACTCGGCAACAAGTAACTAGTACAGTTTCTAAATTGTATGAAATTGAAAGAACAAATTACTATTTACTAAACCAAAACATCAAGGTAACTGGAGAACATCCTTTCTATGTGGGAGGAACTTGGAAACCTGTAGAAGAGTTACGGATTGGAGATTTATTGTTTAATGGGGAAACAACTTATAAATTAAACTCTATTAAACAAATCAACCAACCAGTAACCGTCTACAATTTGTTTGTTGATAAACACCATAACTATTTCGCTGAAGGGATATTGGTACATAATAAAGGAGGTAGCAGCAGTAGTTCTACAACAACACCTGAAGTAAACTGTACACAATCTTGGACATGTGGTACCTGGGGAGATTGTATTAATGGTCAGCAAACAAGAAATTGTAACGATATGAATTTGTGTGAAAGTAAAAAATCTGCTTGGGAAGTTGATAATGTAATTACAACTCCGAAACCTGCAGAAACTAGAAATTGTGACATACCAGTAGAATTAGAAGAACCACAATTACCAACGCCCCCAGCGGAAGAAAAACCACATATAATTGATAAAATTATTCCACCAGAAGGGCCAGCGAGAGTTATCACACTTTCTGCACTAGCATCATTGTTAATGATGGGTGGGATTTATGCAAGTTGGTATTTTGGGTCAGGTGCTAATCGGTTAAGAAGAAGATTCAAAAAACTTCCAAGTATAAATAAGGCGTCAACAACATTACTTAAATCTGAATACATGGGGATTTATGGGCTTTATACTAAACTTTCAGAGAAACATAAAAAGAACTTTTATTCCAAAGTAACTAAGTTACGAGAAACAATTGAAACTCAACTTAAATCTGAAAAAATCATTGAACAGTTGATGTTAGATAAAGATATGGGCGATTTGGCAGACCAAAAGAAAACTTATCTAGAAATTTATAAATATTATCAGAAACTTTCTCCGCAAGTACAAAAAAAATATTACCAAAACATTGTATTGTTGAGGGAGAAGTTGGAAAAAGGCATTTAACTGTTTTAGTTTTTGTTTTATTCTAACCTATTAAATATGGAAAACTATATAAAACATTTAATTAACAATTTTTTCTACCATGGAATTAAAAGATGTGCAAGCAAATACGGGAAATATAGACTTAGTCTTGATGATAACAGCGAAAGATGAACCACGAACTTTTGAAAAGTTTGGTAAAACAGGTAGGGTATGTAACGCTAAAGTTAAAGATGAAACCGGAGAAATGAAACTTACATTGTGGAATGAAGACATTGACAAAGTGAAAGTTGGTGACAAGATCCATTTAAAGAACGGTTGGTGTTCAGAGTTTCGTGATGAGAAACAATTATCTTCTGGTAAATTTGGTGAAATAGAAGTTGTGGAAGCTGGTTCCGGCGATGCTACAGGATTAACACCTGCATCGGAAACAGTTGCACCACCCGTAGAACCGAGTGAAGCAGATATCATCGAAGAAGAAGAGATGGTAGATTAATTACTTCTTTGTAAATTATTTTTTTCTTTTTTTCTTACCTTTTTTAATACAAAAAACATAATTTAATAAATCAGTATTACCTACATAAGAGAAAATGAAATTAATGCCAACTTTAAGAAGTAAGAAACGGTACATTGTGTTTGAGATAGTTGCAGATAAAAAGTTCACTTTCACAGACATAAAAATTGCAGTGGAAAGTTCCTGGCAACAGTTCTGGGGCGATTTTGGGAAAGCTAAAGCGTCACCTATGTTACTGAAAGAAAAATTCAATCAAGACACACAACGTTTCATTATTAAAGTTAATAATAAACATGTTGACGAACTTAAAGCAGCAATGGTATTGAACAAAAAAATTAAAAACACAACAGTAATATTAAAATCAATAATCACTTCAGGGACACTTAAAAAAGCAAGTTCCTGTTTAAATAAATAATAATTTAAAGTATGCACAAGTAAATAAGCAAGGCCGGTTCGTTATTTTCATGGTTAAAGGGAATGTGGTTCCTTCCCGTAAGGAGCACCACCTCCCACAACGAAATGGTTTGAATGGAGGACCACTCACATTTTTGGCGTTGCTTATTCACTTTATGGCGCATTTATTGGTTAACGAGGTATAAAAAATGGATAAAAGTATGATTGATAGACAAATGGGTTATGATAGATCTATTACTATGTTTTCCCCTGACGGAAGACTGTTGCAAGTAGAATATGCAAAAAAAACAGTAAGACAAGGTTCTACTGCGATTGGTATCGCATGTAAAGATGGTGTTGTTTTAGTTGCTGATAAAAGAATCACTAGCAAATTAATGATCCCGTCAGCGATAGAAAAAATGTTTAAAATTGATGACCATATTGCTGTAACTGCGGCAGGGATAATCTCTGATGCACGAGTTTTGGTTGATAGATCACAATTAAAGGCGCAACAACATGCTGTAACTTACGATTCTAAAATTGATATTTTGACAGTTGTCAGAGACATGTGCGATTTGAAACAAGTCTGTACACAATCAGCCGGATTACGACCTTTTGGAGTTTCTATGTTGGTAGCAGGGATTGAAGATGATGGTAGTATCAAACTTTTTTTGACCGAACCGTATGGACTTTATTTCCAGTACCATGCCACCGTTATCGGTGAAGGTGATGGAGAAATTGAAGCAATGTTACAAAAGAAGTATAAACCGAACATGACAATTAATGAAGGACTAAAGTTGGGCGTGAAATTATTAAAAGATTATTTAAAAACTGAATTTAGCACCGATAGAATTGATGCGGTCTATATTAACTCTGAGAAGCGAAGATATACCCAGTTAACTAACGACGAAGTTAAGAAGTTAGTTAAGTGATTTGGTAATAAATAAAAAATGGCGGAAAAATTCAGTTTAGCACGGATAAAGAAGTTTGGAAATAATTTTGAAGTGTCAGTAGATCCAGAACTGGCTTTAAAATTTAAAAATGGTGAAATCACTTCTGTCCGAGAATGTTTACAGTCTGAACAAGTCTTTTCTGATGCAAAAAAAGCTTTGGTCGTTTCCCCGAATGAGTTGGAGAAAGTTTTTGGTACAAGTGACTCATTAAAAGTTGCTGAAATTATCATTAATGGTGGTGAAATACAACTTACTTCTGGGCACCGAGCTAAAGAGAGGGAACAAAAATTAAAGTATTTGGTAAATTTGATTCATAAACAAGCAGTTGATCCAAGTACTGGATACCCTCATCCACCACAACGAATTGAAGCAGCTTTGGAACAGGGTAAAATATCTCTTGATTATAATAAGTCTGTAGAAGAACAGTTTGATGAAATTGTGGCCAAGTTAAGACCGATAATCCCGATAAGTATTGAACAAAAGACGTTACAAATGACTATCCCAGCAACGCATGTGGGCAAATGTAATCAGGTTGTGCGTACCACCGGCAAACTTTTGCACGAAGATTGGAAAACCGATGGTAGGTGGAGTGTCAAAGTACAACTTCCAGCAGGTATGCAACAAGAGTTGATTGACAAACTTAATTCTGTCACTCATGGCGATATTGTGGTTGATGTTGTAGATAATTAACTTTTTTTAATAAATACATTAATATTATAACCTTTTAGATTTTCTTTTTATAGCGATATCTTTATAAAAACCAAGTTTATTTTAAGCAAAAGTGAGAGAAAAAAATATTGGAGATTATTCGCATGAATTCTCACCATATCAAAAGGTGCTCAAGAACAACTCTTAAAGTTGACTTATGCATTAAAGCGAATAATAAAAAAATAAAAAATGAGTAATATATTAGTAAAAGAAAGGAATATTGTCATTCCCGGCGAAATTTTAGCCGAAGGGATGGATTATCTTCCAGGTGATAACACTTACCGAGAAGATGATAAGATTTTTTCTAAAATGCTAGGTTTGGTATCTATATCGGGCAGAGTAATTAGAATAACGCCATTCTCAGGACCTTACGTACCAAAATATGGTGACAAAATCATTTGTCAAGTAACTGACATTATGATGAATGGTTGGAGATTGAACACTAACACTGCATATTCAGCAATGCTTAATGTGCGTGATGCGTCAAGCAGATTTGTTAGAAATGATGAAGATTTAAGTAAAATTTTAGCAATTGGTGATTTTTGTATTGTAAAAATAACTAAAGTAACATCACAAAACTTGATTGACTTAACTATGAAAGAGCCAGGTTTACGAAGAATCAGTGGTGGCCGAGTTCTTAAAATAAATTGTCAAAAAGTGCCAAGAATAATTGGTAAACAAGGTAGTATGATTAGTTTGATTAAAAAATATGCTGGTTGTGAAATCACTGTTGGACAAAACGGTCTAGTGTGGTTAAATGGTACTCCTGACGGAGAACTTTTAGCAGAAAAAGCTATCAAAGAAATTGAAGAAAGATCTCACGAAAGTGGTTTAACTGATAAAATGAAAATTTTCTTAGAAGAAAATGGTGGAAAAGTTGCAGAAGCACCTATTGCAGAAGCAAAAGCAAAACCAGAATTTAAAAGAGAAACTGAAACGGAAGAAAAACCAGAACAGAATCAAACTAATGAGGGGGAGAACTAAAATGGCTTATACAGAAAGATTAGACGGAAGAAAAATTGACGAATTACGTCCAATGGAAGCTAAAGCACATATCATCCCTAACGCTGATGGTTCTGCTTCTTTCAAAATTGGTCGAACTACTGCTTTAGCAGCTGTTTATGGTCCAAGAGAATTGTTTCCACGGTTTAAACAAAATCCTAAAAAAGGACTTTTAAGATGCCATTATGGTATGATGCCTTTTTCTGGTTCTGGTGAAAGAATTAGGCCAGGTATGAACAGACGGGCACAAGAAATTTCTATGGTAATGGAAAAAGCGTTCGCTTCAGTGATTGATTTGTCCGCTTTCCCAAACGCAGTTGTGGACATCTATGTTGATTTACCACAAACTGATGCAGGTACAAGATGCGCAGCAATTTCTGCTGTTTCAATGGCACTTGCTGACGCGGGTATCCCAATGAAAGACATGATTAGTTCTGTTGCTATGGGAGAAGTTGATGGTACAGTTGTCGCAGATTTGAACTACGGTGAAGAATCATACCCCGCAGTTGTTTCAGATATCCCAATCGCAATGGTGCATAACACTAAAGAAGTAACATTATTGCAAATGGACGGTGAAATAACCAAAGATCAAATGATTAAAGCTTTAGAGATGGGTAAATCTGCCTGTGATAAAGTTTATGAACTACAAATGAAAGCGCTAAAGGAAAGATATACTAACGAGGTGCCACAATGATAGTTAATAAAGAAACAATCGCTAAATTAGCGGCACAAAATAAAAGGCTTGATGGCCGAGCATTGACAGAATATCGTCAACCGATAGATATTGAGTTTGATATCTCTTGGACTGCAGAAGGTTCAGCAAAAGTTACTGTTGGTAAAACAGTAGTTATCGCTGGTGTAAAGTTGTCTTTAGAAAAACCGTACAACGATACTGCTGACCAAGGTGGTATTATGATCAGTGCAGAATTATTACCTTTGTCAAGTCCGGAATATGAAGCTGGACCACCAGGTATTAAAGCAATTGAACTTGCTAGAGTTATTGATCGTGGTATTAGAGAAGCTAAAGCAATCGACTTGAAAAAGTTGTGCATTACACCAGGTGAAAAAGCATGGTTCGTAATTGTTGATATTGTAACAATTAACGATGCCGGTAACCTTTTTGATGTGTCAAGTTTGGCGGTCATGGCTGCTCTTAAAGCTGCTAAATTTCCAACTGTTGATGAAGTGACAGGTGCGATTGATTATAAGAAAAAAACTGATGTTTCTTTACCTTTATTAAAAGAACCAATCTCAGTTACTGTTTACAAAATAAACGGAAAACTTGTAATTGACCCTACTGCCGAAGAAGAGTTTGCTTACGATGCAAGATTAACTATCGCGTCTGATGAGAAAGGCACAATTTCAGCTATGCAAAAAGGTGGTGAAACACCTTTGACCGTGGAAGAAATTAGTGAAATGACTACTTTGGCAATGGAAAAAGCAAAAGATTTGCGAGGAATTTTGAACAAATTCTTGCAATAATTTTTTTTTTTTTTTTTTTTAATTTTTTTAAATTAAAAAAAAAAAAAAAAATGATAAAAAAAAAAATAAAATGGCAAAAAAAAACGAAAAAAGAGAAGTTGATTTTTAAAATTTCAATACATTGGCAATTGAAAAATCAAAATATTTTCGATGTATATTTAACAAAATCTTGGAAAATATTTTTTTTTTTTTTTTTTAACTTTTTTAAGTTAAACAAAAAAAAAATCATGATAAAAAAAACAATAAAATGGCAAAAAAAAACGAAACAAGAGAAGTTGAATTTGAAAATTTCACTAAATATGAAAAAGCAAGAATGATTGGTTCACGAGCATTACAATTATCTATGGGTGCACCATTTTTAATTAAGTTGAATGAAAAAGAATTGGAAGCAATTAGTTACGATGTAATCGAAATTGCTTTGAAAGAGTATGAAGAGCAAGTGTTACCAATTACTGTTCGTCGACCTATCGCTGGTGAAACAGCTGCTTAGAGGATTGATTTTTTTCTTTTTTAACTTATTAATTTAGAATAATTAATTTAAAATGCATAATATTATCAGTGACGAGAAATTGGCAAGGTACTTTGCGATAACTAAAGAAGCGCTAGAGAAAGTGCGACCTGCTTTAGATGAAACTCGGTTAGATCAAGCAAAAGATTTCTTAGATATGGCGGAGAGGTATTATTCCGATGCACAATTTTTTCTTAAAAAGAATGAAGATAGAGTAGTGGCATTCGCAGCACTTAATTATGCGCACGGTTGGTTAGATGCTGGGGCCAGAATTGGCTTGTTTAAAGTAAGAGATTCACGACTTTTTACAGTGGATGATGAATAGATTTTAGTTAATTCATTATTAAAATAAGCTCAAAATAAACAAAATAACTACTAAATAGTACTAACATTTCCGAAACTTTTATAAAGAGACTTGATTTATAGTAAATTAAGCATATTTACTAATGATATAAGGGATATCGTTTCACAAAAAAAGAAAAAAGGTTGGTTCTGATTGGGTGTTAAATATACACTGGTGAAAAATAATGATTATACAAGAAGATTTTTTAAGTAAACTGAAGGACTTTGGTTTAAATTCTTACGAAAGTAAGTTATGGGTGGCTCTTTTATCAAGAGGGGTTTCTACTGCAGGTGAATTATCTGACATTTCTAACGTACCACGTTCCCGAGCTTATGATGTACTTGAATCATTAGAAAAGAAAGGTTTCGTTATTGTTAAAGTTGGAAAACCAATTAAATATTTAGCAGTGTCACCAGCTGAAGTTGTTGAGCGAGTAAAAAAGAAAGTTTTAGCAGAAGCAGAACTTAAAAACAAAGTATTAACTGAATTAAAAAGTTCAGACATTTTAGAAGAATTGAATACTTTACATACCGAAGGAGTTAAGTTAGTAGATCCAACTGACAAATCAGGTTCATTTCGTGGTCGGGATAAAGTTCATGAACATTTGGTTGCTATGGTTAAGAAAGCACAAAAAAATGTTACTTTAATAGTTTCTAAAGATGGTGCAGAAAGAAAACAAGCATTACTTAATAACACTTTTAAAAAATTGAAAAAAAGTGGAGTGGAAATAAAAGTTTCTGTACCAGCAAGTACAAGTAAAAGTATCATAAAAGATTTCTCAGCAGTAGCAGATGTACAAGAAACAAAAACTAAACATAATAGTAGATTTTGTATTGTTGATGATCAAGAAATTTTGTTATTTTTAACAGATGATCAAAAAACGCATAAAGGTTATGATAGTGCGGTTTGGATAGAAGCACCACATTTCGTGAACTATTTTAGTACTTTGTTCCAGAACGAATGGAGTAACTAGTTTTTTTAAGAACGTAAATAATTAGGTTTTCATTTTTCATTAGGTCAGAGAAATAAAAGTTATATGGTTCACCTAACTTTTCACGTTTTTTAATGAAATTGTGAAATGGTTGGATATAAGAATGAATAATCATTATTGTTAACTATTTACTTACTTTTTTTAAGATAATTTTATATATTCTTATATCTTTTTATTGAAAAATGGATGAAGTAATTATACCAAGAGACGAATATTTGCGTTTGAAGGGTTTTGAAGCAGTAATTGGACAAATCGAGAAAGTAATTCATAAACAGGAATTAAGTGACGAAACTAAAAAGGCGTTAGCAGAAGCGAGAGCAACACCAAAAGAAGATTATATTTCTAGTGAGGAAATGGAAAAAGAATTTTCTTAAAAATGACTTTTTCTGTTGAATGGCATCCAAAAACAAGAGATTTTTTACGAAAATTACTAAAACCATTAGCATCAAGAATTTTTAAAAAAGTAAAATCTATTAAAGAAGATCCGTTTCATTTTCTAGAACATTATGAAGGGGAAAAAGTTTACAAACTTCGTATTGGTGATTATCGTATTTTAATTGATGTAGATTTTACAAAAAAAAGTTTATTCGTTGTGCACATTGGTCATCGAAAGAATGTATATAAGTGAATTGTTATAATTTATACAAAAATATTTCAACATCTTAAATTCGTCCTTTTCAGTTCTCGTTCAAGATGTTCTTAATCCAATACAAAAATTTTTAAACATCTTTTCTTTTCATCATTTTTATGGTAGAATATAAACAAGTAATTCTTGTCCGGCAGGACTTAAAGCTCCCGAAAGGAAAATTAGCGGCTCAGGCAGCACATGCTTCTGTGGAAGCGGTATTAAAATCTGATAATGAGATGGTTAAAACTTGGCGAAGTCAAGGTATGGCTAAGATAGTTTTGAAAGTTAAAGATGAAAAAGAGTTGATAAAATATTTTCAACAAGCGAAAGATGATGGACTAACTGTTTCTTTGATAACAGATGCAGGGAGAACCACAATCGCACCTGGAACAAAAACATGTGTGGGTATCGGGCCAGATGATGAAACACATATTGACAACGTTACAAGTGATTTGTCTTTGTTATAGGGCCAGAAAGTCCACCTGCAACGAATGTGAGGATGGACTTAATCGGGCCAGATGATGAAACACATATTGACAACGTTACAAGTGATTTGTCTTTGTTATAGTTTTTCTTTATTGTGGGGAATAGTTTTTTGTTAATCTAAAACTTAATATACTTATTATTTTTACATTAGAACTAGAGGTGTTTGATGAAAAAAATAGTTGTGATAATATTAGTTTTGTTGTTTGTTTTGGGTTGTGAAAATGTACAAAAAGATTTAGTTTATAGAGGAGATGAATTTAATTCTCTTCAAAAGAATAAAGTTTTTTTACTAGATAATTATCTAACTAATACAGTTAAAGAAGAAATCATAACTTGTTCTGGTGGGCACTATAAAGATAAGGGTTATTGGTGTTTAAATCTTATAGAGGTACAACAACCAGTTATTTCTGATTTTAATCAAAAACAACAAAAGAAATCATCAAACATAATCAAACAACCATCCAATGAAATACAACAAATTAAGGATGATTTATTTGTTGTTGGTTACTATGGCGACATTATCCATAATATTAAAGATGAATGGGGCTTAATAGATCTTGCAGAAGTTAATGCTCAATTGCAAGATATTTGGGGTAATGCTGCGGACAATATTTATGTTGTTGGTTATGGTAATGAAATATTCCATTATAATGGGCGAGAATGGGGTTTGATGAATCTTACTAAAAATTATGATCTAAATGCAATTTGGGGTAGTAGTACAAATGACATTTATGCTGTGGGTAATGGTAAAGAAATTCTTCATTATAATGGTAATAATTGGAGCATTATAACTCTTGATAAACATTATTATTTGAATGCAATTTGGGGTAGTGATTTTGATAATATTTACGCAGTTGGTATTGGTAAAGAAATTCTTCATTACAATGGTAAAAATTGGAGTTCAATTATTTTTGATAAAAACCATGAATTCACAGGTATTTGGGGAAGCGGTGAAAATGATGTTTATATGGTTGGTACTGGGAACGAATTATTTCATTATAATGGATCACAATGGGATTCGATAAAACTTGATAAGGCTTATTTTCTAACAGATATTTGGGGAAATAATGCTGAAGACATTTATGCGGTTGGTCATCAAAGTGCAATTCTTCATTATGACGGTGAAATGTGGGGTTCTGTAACACTTGATAAAAATCATGAATTTACTGGTGTTTTTGGGGTTAGTAAGAATAATGTTTATACAGTCAGTTATCAAAGTACTATTCATCATTTTGATGGAGTAGAATGGAGTTTGATGAATTTTAATGGGTCTGATTTATTTTTTAAAGGTGTTTATGTAATTACGGATTAATTTTTTTTAAATTTCTTTTTTAATTTTTACATTCCAAAAAAAGTACATTTTATATACCTAAAAAAAATACTTCTTGGTATTGTTTTCCTTTATGGGGAAAAAGAGGTGTTTGTTTTCGGGAACCTGAGCATCGGTTCTCGGGGACTTTTATATTAAAAAAGAGGTTGATAAAAGATGGCTAAAAAATTAAAAGTAAAAACAAGAAAGGGAGATATTATTGATTATCCTATTAATGTTATTAAAGATGTTTTGGATAAAGCTGGTTTCACAGGTAAACATTTAGTTTCTGCAACCAGGGGCGTAGCTAAAGAAGCTGCTAAATTAACCAAAACAGGTATTGTTAGTGCAGCAAATTTGGAAAAAGCTATTGTTCGTTCTGTAAATAACACAAACAGTGTGGTCATGAACAATGCTAAAAAAATCACTAAAAGAGTTTTGAAATAAATTCTTTTTTTTTTTTTTATGTCATATTAATGTTTGAAATAAGGGTTATTTTTCTTTATATCATAATTTCATATATATTCTAACACAACTTAATATTTAAACCAATTCTTTTTACTAAATGGTATGAATACAAGACCGCATTTGGAACTTATTATCGGAACCATGTTTAGTGGGAAAAGCACTGAACTGATCAGACGGATCAACCGATATGAAATCGCTGGAAAAACTGTCCAACTTTTCAAACCGGCGATAGATGACAGGTACAGTTTGGAACATGTAACTTCGCATGATGGATTGAAACGAGATGTGACATATATTAAAGATATGAACGACCTTTATGGTAATTTTGATCCTAAAAAAGATGTCTTAGGGATTGATGAAATTCAATTTTTAGAAAGTGATGTGGTGGAATTGTGTAACAGTTATGCCGATGATGGTGGAATTGTAGTTGTGTCAGGACTTTTGAAAGATTTCCGGGATGAATATTTCCCTTTCAAAGATGGAAAAAAGAACATGGGTGATTTGTTAAAAGATGCCGATCACGTGACATATTTGAAAGCAATCTGTACACATAAAAATAATGGGGGAATATGTGGTAACGAAGCGACCAGGGTTCAAAGATTCATTGATAACGAAGTTGCAGATTATAATTCCCCTATCGTACAAGTTGGTGGGACAGAAACTTATGCACCGAGGTGTAGAAAACATTTTAAATTTTATGAGGGGGATAGATAGAGGGAAATCATATGCTATTACAACAAATAAAACTTAATAATATCCGCTCTTACATAGATGAAATTATCAATTTTTCTACTGGTTCGACACTTCTTTCTGGAGATATTGGGTGTGGGAAATCGACAATTCTTTTAGCGGTAGAATTTGCTTTGTTCGGAAGTAGTAGAAGTGAATTACCTGCAGAATCGTTATTAAGAAAAGGTGCAGTCCAAGGTAGTGTAGAAATTCATTTTCAATTGGAGAACCAAAACATCATCATTCAACGGAATTTGAAGAAAGATAAAACTTCTATCAAACAAACTGCTGGACATATTATCATTAACAATGTTAAAAAAGAGTTAACTCCAGTAGAATTGAAGGCAGAAGTGATCCATTTGTTAGGGTATCCAGAAGAGTATATCACTAAAAACAAGAATTTGATTTTTAGATATACTGTTTATACACCACAAGAAGAGATGAAACTAATTTTGCAAGAGAATTATGAAACTCGTCTTGATGCGTTAAGGAAAATATTTAATATTGACAAATATCGTAATGTACGAGATAATGTTCAAATTTATCTTAAACAAATGAGGACAAATATTGCGATACTAAAAACAAGGTTAGAACCGTTCGATGAACAAAAAGCACAATTAGAAAAGTTGGTTTTTGAAAAAAAGCAGTTAGGTGTAGAATTGACCAAACTTGAACCGCAAGTGAAAGAGTTACAAGAACAGTTAAGAACAAAAAAGAATAATCTTATTTTTTTGGAAGATGGACAAAAAGTGTTTTTGGAACGAAAACAAGAGTTGCAACAGTTAAAAATTCAACAACAAAGTTTTGAACAACAGATTGATCAAATCTTGACCAAACAAGAACAAATTAAACAAGATTTGGCACAACAATCTGTACCGAATGAGTTCTCAGTTATACAAACTAAACAAGAAATAAAACTTTTGGAAGAACAAAAACAAATATGTTTGTCTGCAGAAACAAAAATTCAAACTCAAATTGATAATTTACAAACACAAATTCAAGATGCACAGAAAAATGTGCAAGAGATTGTTGCTCAGGTAAGTGAAATAACTGAAAAAAAGTCTGTCTATGAAGGGTTACGAGAAGAGTTAGCAGATAAAGAAGAGTTACTTAAACAACAGGAACAATTGGAGGGACTTCTGGAAACAACTTCGGTAACTGTAACAAAGAATCAAACTATACAATCTCAGGCAAAAAAAGTACAAGATAACATTGGGTCGATGGATAAATGCCCTACTTGTTTACAAGAAGTGTCAGATTTTCATAAACGGTCAATTCAAGCAGAGAAAGATCATGAAATTCGTGGATTAGAAACCATGTTGCAAGAGTTTGTGGCAAAAAAAGAAGAGTTGGTCAAGAAAAAAACTAATCTTAAAGAGTTACTTGACAAATTGGCGATTAAAGAGACAGAATCTGTTAAATTGAAAGTTGAAATCCGTCAGTTGGAAGAGAAAAATATAGAGTTAGCAGAGAAAAAAGTGCAGTTGAAATCGTGGGTACAAAAAAATAATCGGTTAATGCAAAAATTAGCTGAGCAAAAAAATGAACGAAAGAATGAAGTTTTTGACGAGCAATTGGTAAAAAAGCAAGAACTAATTAACAAATTTTCTAAACATGAACTTTTAACCAAGAATTTGGAAGAAAATATTGAACAAATAACAGTTTTGAAAACTAAATTGTTACATGTGCAAAATGAATCACAAAAAACTGTAGAAAAATTGTTCAACAGGAAAGATTTGACTGAAGAAATTGAAATTTTAAAAAAAGAGTTTGAACAATTTGCTGTTCAGGAAAAGGAAGTATCGTTACAACAAATGCGACTTAGAACTAACCATACAAATGTGGAACTGCAAGAAAGAAAGTCACTAGAAATATTAGATTCTCTTAAAAAACAACAAATTGAATTGATCAAACTGAAAGAGTTGTACCATTGGATCGATGCACATTTTTTAAAATTGACTTATACCATTGAAAAACAAGTCATGCTTAATATCCATCACCTTTTCAACCAAGTGTTCAAGGAGTGGTTCGCGATTTTGATTGATGATGAGAACATTTATTCACGGTTAGACGATACTTTTACCCCCATAATAGAACAAAACGGTTACGAGATATCTTTTAGTAACCTTAGTGGAGGAGAAAAAACTTCTGCGGCACTAGCTTACCGTTTGGCATTGAACAAAGTTATCAATGAAGTAATTCAACAAATCAAAACTAAAGATTTACTTATTTTGGACGAGCCAACTGATGGGTTTAGCACTGAACAACTTGATAAAGTGCGTGATGTGTTAGAGCGACTAAATCTGCGCCAGACTTTGATAGTATCCCACGAAACTAAGATAGAAAGTTTTGTAGAAAATATTGTCCGGGTAAATAAAGAAGATCATGTTAGTAACGTGATTATGTCTTGATGTTATTGTTTTTTATTATTGTGAGGCTTGATGTAGTTGTGCCTTGTTACTATTGAATTTTGGGCAGGTTACAATAGGTAGTTTCTAAAACAACTTATCCAAAACACATTCTCATGACGACAAATGTTTAAATAAATATTTTCCGACATTTTTATTTATGGGACAAAAACAAGCAGCAAAAAAAAGGATACTAAAAAAAGCTACTTCATATGATTTAGCAAAAATACTTTCCGCGATAAAGAATGTTGGTGAAGGGAACTTAATTAATAATGAAAACATAGGGTTGGTTTATAGTTCGATGGTCATAAATTCACCAAAACAATGCCTGTTAAGTTATTTGGAACGGAAAGAATACAGAGGGCATGTTGACACTGTTCCCGAGAGATTTGTTAAAAAACGGTTCCAAGAACAAAGTAGGAGTGATTTTTATACTTTATTTCAAGATTTGAATATAGGTAATAAAGTTTTTTCTGAATTAAAAGATAATTATAAAGATAATTTGACGATTGTTTTTAGTGGCCTGATTGATGTTAGTGAATTTTCTTTAAATACAATTGAAGGGCAAATTGTTCGAACAATAAGTGATAATAACATCTCTTTTTTTGATGTGGGTAATGCTTTGGTAAAAGGAGCACAAGATTATGTTTCACAAAGACAGAATGATGGTGCTGGTGTTGGGAAGTATAAACTATTTTTAGAGTACAATAGGATTTTAGATAATTTGAAAGGGATCTAAAAAAGAGGTAATTTAGATGGTAAAAAAAAGATATGTAATAGATACAAATGTATTATTGAACGATCCCAAAGCACTTTTCGCTTTTGAGGATAACGATGTTTGTATTCATGCAAAAGTTATTGATGAACTTGAAAAACATAAAAGTGGTAACAAAGAAATTAACATTAATTCTCGGAGAACTAACAGGTATTTAGATGAATTATTAGTGGGATACCAAGGAGGGAGTATTCCAATTAATGAAGGTAAAGGGGAGTTACATTTTATTATGCCCGATAAAGAGTATTCTCATGCAGATCCAGCTTTGATTGATTATTTAGAAGAACAGAAAGAAAGTGATAATAAACCAATTTTGGTTACTGAAGATGTGGCGTTACGAGTGAAAGCCAGAATTAAAGGGCATCAAACAGACGTTTATATGCACGAGAGGGAAGCGAGAACATTGCATGGTTTGTTAAAGTTAGTGGAAGAAATTGCTTTACCTTATAAAAATACTGAAGAGTTACGGAAAAATTATGAAACAACTTTATCTGCATCAGAGTTTGAAGAAAAATTCCCTGATTTAGAATTGCACAATAATCAATATTTACATTTGAAAGGTGACGCTTTAGCTTTGCGTTACAAAACACAAGGTGTTGAACATAAATTTGTTAATGTTACTAGGGTTGCTGGGAACCGTAATAATATGGTTTCAGGAATTATTCCTCGGAATAAAGAACAACAGTACCTTTTAGACATGTGTCTTAACGATGAAATTGAAATAGGCACTGCGTTAGGTAAAGCAGGAACTGGAAAAACATTAGTTTCATTAGCTGCAGGATTACATCAGGTTGTTAAAGAAAAAAAGTTTAAACGTATGGTCATAATTCGTCCAGTGGCCAGGATTGGGGAAGATTTAGGGTTTTTACCAGGTGATTTGGAACAGAAAATGGACCCTTATATGAGGGCTATTGGTGATGCAGCAGAGATAATTTTTGGTAATCAAATGCGAAGAAAGTTTGCTGATGATGGGATGGATAGTAATGGGTTAGATTATTTAATTTCAGAAGGTCTAGTTTCTTTAGAAACTCCAACTTTTTTACAAGGGCGAAGTATACCAAATTCTTATATTATTGTTGATGAGGCACAGAACCATACCAGAGAAACGATTAAAGCCATCATCACTAGGAACGGGGAAAATTCTAAAATGATTTTGTCCGGTGATCCGTACCAAGTAACTATTCCATATATTGATGAAACAAATAACGGGCTTAGTTTAGCCACCAAAGCATTCTTGGGCCAGGACATATTTTCCACTGTGGTACTTAAGAAAGGTGCGTGAACTAGGGTTGCATAATTACCCCCGAATTTATTATTATTAATTTTTTTTATTTTTTTTTTTTTTTTTCTTTTTTTCCCCCCTACTTTAATGGCCAAGTTGGCTTTATTCCATAACTTCTTTCAAACTTCTAATCCCCACTTCAAGCTGTGCATCACTAGGTTCTTTAGTAGTGATCCGTTGTAACCAAAGACCAGGTGCCACTAAGAATCTAACAATGGAATTAGATCTATATTTGCCACTAAGTTTGATTAACTCATAACCCACTCCTGCAATAACTGGTAAAAGAACAAGTCTACCTAACAACTTTACCCACCAAGCGCCGTTGATTAATGAGAAAGTTATAATGGATAAAATAAGTACCACGAAAATGAATGAAGTACCACATCTTGGATGGAACCGAGAATATTTTTTAGCATTATCAACTGTTAGTTTGTCCACATGTTTCAAATCTTCATAACAAGCGATAGCTTTATGTTCAGCACCGTGATATTTGAATAGTGTCTGGACATCTTTCATGAACGAAATACCAATAAGGTACCCTAAAAACAAGGAAATTCTAAAAACACCATCTAAAACATTAAACCAAACCCCATCAGGTTGAATCCATTTGGCAGAGAAAAAAGGTACAACAACAAAGAAGAGTACTGCGAATGATAATGAGAATGCCACAGTTCCAATCACTTCATTTTTAGTAAGTTTTTCTTCCGTTTCTAATTGTTGGTTACTGCTCCAAATGAGCGCTTTGATACCATCATAAAGAGAATATCCTAATCCTACAAATCCTCTGATGAATGGACACTTGAAAAATTTTGGTAATTGAGTACTTTTTTCTTTTTTAATTTTAATGTGGTCGTTTTTGGTACGCACAGCTACTGCGAACTTTTCTTTATTACGCATCATGACTCCTTCAATTACTGCTTGTCCACCTACATCCATAGGTATTTGAGAAAGTAGAAAGTATATAAATATAATGGTGGTAGTTATTCTTTTTTCAAAAAAATCCACCTAATCCTTGCTGAGAACTGTCTTTAGTGAATTCGTCTTCTTTGTATCCAAGAACTGCGAAGATACTAGATATCGCTGGAATAATTTGGTTGTTCAAATAGTAATCGGTGTCATACTCTCCTTCTTTAATTTCTTCTACCAATTTGGCTTTCTCTCTAATAAGTCCACTACCTTTGGCGATAACATATTCTACTACTGTTCCTGCAGAAACGGGTGCGCCTTTCTCTAACATCCGTAATGCAACTGCGACATGTGGGCCGATAGAAGAATAACTAGCCAGATCTTTAGTAATTTGGGTTTTAAGAATTAACTTTTTCAAATCAATTTGACCATTTTTAAGCTTCTGAATCATCTCTTTAACATATTCTAGTGCTTCTTCAGTTTTGTCTTGCAAAACCAACTTTAAAACATGCTCTTGAACTTCTTTAGATATCTGTGACCAGTTCCTTCTGACAGTTTCGAACCCCGTAATTTTCATTTTACCTTTTCCGTCAATCAAAGCATACTTTTTCTTAGCACCTTTATCTGTTCCTTTCTGAGCAACAAAAAGTCCGCGCGGGAAATGTCCTTCAAATTCCAGTTCCATATGGCCTGGTAAAGTAGAATTTATTTCGTCCATGAAATTTTTAGCATCTTTGACAGTTTTATTTTCCAAAAGGAAAAAGACGGAATCCGTATCGCCATAAACAACTTTGAACCCTTTCTTTTGCGCTTTTTCAATCGTGGTAGTGATATAATTTCGTGCATAAGAAGTTACTGCTTTAACACATTCTAAACAGTACCATCTGGCACCGAAAAAACCCATATAACCATAAAAACTGTTAGCTAAAATCTTGAGTGCATAAGAACGGGATTCCAAAAACTTTGTCCCTTTACCTTTCTTTGCAGTATCTTTAATGAGCTGTTTTAAATCAGTCCGGCGTAAAACAATTTGCTCTAACACTTGTGGCATGAACTTTTTTTCTTTGGTACAAAACCATAAATCTTCTTGGTTCGGAACTTGACTTTTTTTATTTTCTTTTACTTTTTTTCTTCCTTTTACTTTTCCTTTTTCTTTTTCTTTTACTTTTTCTTTTTTGTTACTGCAACAGTTGCAGCAAAGTCCTTCGGGCCCAATGTTATGTGCAGAAATTATTGTTGGGTAAAGTGATCGGAAATCGAAAACAACTAAATCTTTGTATAGTCCTGGCACTGGTTCAAACACAAATCCTCCTTTGAAAGTTTCTTCTGACCGTTGTTCAATATCAACATTTTTAGGTTTATTTGGAGCAATGACATTAAATTCTACTGCTCGTTTCAAAATGTAATTTTCCACTAACCGACTGAAACTCATCCTGGTAACATCGTAAAGTGGCAAACCAACTATTTTAGAAAATTCCACCATGTCATACATAAGTTTCTGGCACAATTTTAGTGCCAAGTGGGCATCGTGCAAATTGTATTCACAGAAATCTGTTAATTGTTTTGATTCATTATTATCCCACGCGTTTGGTAAATGGTCAAGTTCAACATTATGCTTTTTGTTGTCAAGCAATTCTCCTGCAACTGTGTCAAGTGAGTAACTATCAATTTTAAGATTTTTTCCAAAGATTTTTCTAATGAACTGGTAAACATCTAAATGTAATATTCCGTTAATTTTACTTTTCCCATAACGTAAATTGTCTTTAAAATCGTGGTTACCAGTGTGAAGTTCGCTTCCGTCAAGTCCTAGGTCAAGTTTAATACCTAATTTGTCAGCTCGTTTTTTTATGTAGGGGAAATCGAACCCATCAGAGAAGTAACCAGTGATGATGTCCGGTTGATATTCTTTAATAATTTGTCGAAATTTTTGTAAAAGTGTTTCTTCAGTTTCGAAATGTTCCATATAATCAAGATTATGATTAAATTGTTTCCAAGTGAGAACTTTTTTGTATTCTTCTCCTTGTTCATTAACACCGTAAAGTGCCACCATCAAAATTGGATCATTTTCTGGGTCAATACTTTTGTTTTTTGTATAAGTTTCAATGTCTAACCCCATTATTTTGAGATTTTGGGTGTCAGCTTTTTTACTTTCTTGAGTAATTGAACTGGCTAAAAAAACAGGAACTTGCATTTTTGTATCAAATGTGTCAGAATATTTTCCTTGCACTTGCATTAAGGACATCGTTGTTAAGTTTTGGTCCCTTAAATAACGGTGAATGGGTGGTAAATCTGTTTCATAACAATCAACCCCTTCTTTTTCTAACTCTTTACTGATTAAATAAGTTGCTCGTGGACTATTTACATAAATTTTCCAAAACAATTCTTCTTTTCCTAATAAGGCCTTTTTAACTTCTTCCCAACTAACAACTTTGGCAGTTTCAATAGATTCAGCAGAAGGTTTCAGTTCAATGTTTGTTAATCGCTGTTCTAATTTCTCTAAATCTATTCCCTTAGTTTTGATATAAAAGTACGGTTGGAAAGCTTGCACTACACAGATCTTAGTATTATCTCTTAGTTTACCATATAAATAAATGTAAGTACTTTTTGCTTTGATTTTTGTTTCAAAATCATATGGGGAGAATTTTATTTTCATATTAATTTAGTAGAAGTCGTTTTTTATAAAATTATGTGTGGTTGTGGGGGTGGTTTTATTATATCTTAATTAATTTCCACTTTTTTTCTTTTATTCTTTTTTTAGCCAATTCTCTTTGATTTTCTTTAACAATTAGTAAATCAGTTTTATGTAATGTGTTATTAATATTTATTTTTATTCCTCTATACAAATCCCACCATCCTTTTGAAACATTGAGTGGCTTCCAATGTGAGGGTATATTTTCTTTTTTAATAAATACGATAACATCAATATCACTTCCATCATGAGTATTATATCTTTTAATATATTTGCCAAATTTTGCGTTTGCTAAACTTCCAAAAATATATGCTTCAGAATTAGCTGGTAAATCTTTTTTTAATAAATTTATTATTTTGTCAAGAATTTCTTTTTGATTTCGATAAATCTTTTTTTTTGGTTTCTTTTGTTCCATGTGCTTCAAGGGGTTTTCCGTAACGACTTCAAGAGATAGTTCTCTTCGTCCTTATCATCTTCTAGAATTACCACACCTTCTTTTTTTGGTTTTTTATCTTTTTTACTTTTCTTTTTTACTTCTTTACCGTCGATCTTGCCCAGTTTTTTACATCCTGGTTCAATTTGGGTAAATATTTGGTCCATCTCATGTTCCATTAATTTTTTGGGTTCCCATTCCAAATTAAGTTCGTCACCTTCTCTTCGGGGGATTATTTCTATTCCAAAATGTGGGGTAGTTTGGTCTGCCCCATGACCATTTTGCACAATGATGTTTGTACCTTGGCATCCGAGACTCTCAAAAACTGCAATACTTACTTTGTTAGCCATCTGGAAACATTTTTTCAAGATTTTGTTTGGAACTGCTTCCATGATAGTGTAGTGTTCTTTAGGAAATACAGTGATTTGACCTGGTGCTGACACTAAATCTTTTACTGCAACAACGACATCAACATCTTGGTAAATTATTTCGTTTTCTTTTTCTCTTTCAATCAGTTCGCAATAGTCACATCTCATCTTTTTAATCTCATTTAAACAAATTGGCAATATCGTCCAAAGTTACTGCTTCTTCAACTTCTTTTGTGGTTGGGTGGTGCTCTTCTGTTTCTGATTTTTCATCTGAATCTTGGTCATCTTCTTTTTCATTACTATTTTCCTTTTCTTCTGATTCTTCAAATTTTTTCTTTTTTGTAACTTTCTTTTTTGTAACTTTCTTTTTTGTAACTTT
>CAYXEO010000003.1:35223-65672 GCA_964464055.1 uncultured Methanosarcinales archaeon
TTTCTTTTTTGTAACTTTCTTTTTTGTAACTTTCTTTTTTGTAACTTTTTTCCCTACTGGTTCTTTGGATTCAGTTGTTTCTTCTGTATCATCTTCAACATATTCTGATTCTTCTTTCGTTTCTGTTGGTTTTTTGGTTTCTTTTGGTTCAACTTCTTCTGTTATTTCTTCTTTTTTTTCAGTTGGTAATTTCTCTTGAATTCCCTTTTTAATCCCTAACATCTCGTTTAATTTTAACTCAACCACATTATGTACTTTGGTACGCATTTCTTTGTCAATAAGTTTGGTTTCTAACTTCAAAATGCCGTCATTTTCTTTCCGCGGGATCAAATGGATCATGAAATGTTGTGCTTTTTGTCCTGCTGCTAACCCATTAGCAATAAAGATGTTAGTTCCTTGAGCACGTATTGATTTAAGTAGAACTTGTGAAATAGTTTTTGATACTAGAAACAAATGGTCCAGGGTTTCTTCTGGTACTTGAGGCATAATTCCGTAATGTTCTTTTGGTAATATTAGTAAATGTCCTTTAACTGCTGGGTTGATGTCTAGGATAACTAAACATTTGTCATCCTCATATACTTTTTGTGAAGGAACTTTACCAGAAATGATTTGACAAAAGATGCATTGTTGCTTTTGGAATTCTTGTAACTCTTCCGGAGACATGTTTTTTATTTTCTCCTTAAAAGCTTTCATTTGTTCTTCGGTCATCTCAGTCATATAAAGAAGTAAATATAAGAAGTATATAAAATTATAGGGTATAAATGAATTAAATAATTACTTGAAAATTACGAGAAATAAATTAAAAAAAAGAAAAATACACTTTCAACCATTAATGACTATCTTCTAATTCATCATCATGTTCATCGTCATCATGATCTTCAGGGGCATGATCTTGAATCCCATCTCCGTCATGGTCATGGTCTTCGTCACCATGGCCTAATTCTGTATCACAACCAGTTGCTAAGACGAGCAATAACATTACCATTATAACAAATACATATTTCATTTTTTCACCTCATCCGTGTCCATGTGCTGGACCATATATTGTAACTAATGTAATTATTCCAATTCCTAAAATAATTGCAAATAAATGTAATAGGGTGTCTTTTAATTTACACTCCTTATGTAATTGTGGGACTAAATTTGAAGCAGCAATATAGATGAAATTCCCAGCTGCAAAGGGAATGATAAATTCATTGAATCCGTGCAATTTATTTACTAAAAATAACCCAACTATTGTACCTAATATCGCAGTTGCAGCGGATAAGAAATTAAATAGTAATGCCTTTTTCTTAGACATGCCTGAATAAAGTAATATTCCAAAATCAGCAATTTCTTGAGGGATCTCATGAAATATGATTGAAATTGTTGCCGTAATACCCAAGGTAACATTTACAGCATAACTTCCAGCAATAACTAAACCATCAATAAAATTATGGATCCCGTCACCAATAAGATTAATTGGTGCAAGATGATATGCGTGACCATGACCGCAGTTTTTTTCTTTGCATTTTTTGTGATGATGAAAATGAACAAATTTTTCAAGAACAAACATTACCAAAAATCCTGACAATAGATATAATGTTAATCCTAAATTATAGTTATGAGAAACTGCTTCTGGTAAAAAATCCATGAACACAGTTGCAAGTAATACCCCTACTGAAATACTTAATAAAAATAGTAGAATTTTATTTGGTATCTTTTTCTTAATCAATAATGGAATAACAAATATAATCGAAACAAGTGATACAATTATTACGCTCACAATTGGGTATATGACATTCATAAGAATATTGTATAACGAATATACTTATAAAACTTATTGATTTTCATTCTCAATAAGAATATGCCACGAAAATCACGAAACACTAAACAAAAAGAAATAATTCAAAGTGAAATTAAAAATATTAAAAATTTTTTTACAGCAGAAAATTTGTATGATTCTATTAAGAAAAAATATCCTGAGATAGGACTGGCAACAATATATCGATTTATGAAAGAGCTGAGAAACGCAAAGAAAATTTACACTTACACTTGTAATAATAGGCAATTATACTCTAATGAAAATAAATCACATTGTCACTTTATTTGTGAAGAAACTGGAGAGATAATTCATTTTGATGTTGATTCATTAGATTTCTTGAAAAATAAAATTCCTGGTTCAATATCAAGTTTTCAAATAGAAGTTAAAGGTAAATGTGAGAAATGTTTAAAACGTTGATTGTGTTTTTCATGTTCTTGCTCGTTATACATTCTGCATTAGTAAATAAAAAAAAAGGACTAAATCATTTTAGTTTTTTACCATAAAGAATCGCTGTATCTCCCCAACTATAGTAACCAGGGAATTCGTTTATTTTTTGGTAATTGTTTCTTTTATAAAATGATTGTGCAACTACATTATCTAAACCAGTATAAAGAAAAATCCTCTCAAAATTTAGTTCTGTGGCTCTTTTTTCAGCAAAATTAAGCAATTTATCGCTTACTTCTGTACCATGTTCTTTTTTTAATACTGCAATATATTTTAGTTCGCAAGAATTATGTACTGGAAAATCTTTTTTTAATGCAACCGTACCAATTATTTTTGTTTTATTTATTTTTTGATCTTCTTTTTCAAAAATATAAAATTCATTAAGAGGATTTTCAGTAATTGGTTTTAACCAATTTTTAATTCCTTTTTTATTTTCTGGATTTTTTTCATAAATGGGGTGTCCACTATTTGCATCAATATACACTAATTGTTCAAAATCTTCACTTGTTGCTTTTCGGATTACCATAACTGACAAGAGTGAGTATTTATTTAATTAATTTATGTAGAAAATTGGAAAAAAATAAACAAAAATAAAGAAAAATAAAGAAAAATTAAGCGGCCATCTGGTGCAGTTTCTCATCAAAACCTTTAATTTGTTTTAATATTGCTTGTGCACCCTGAATCCATTTGATAAGTTCAGCAACTTCACTCTCAACTTCTTTTATTAAAGCAGACAATTTAGTTTTAACATTCTCTAATTTTTTTTCATCATTTGCAAATCTTTTTACAAGGTGTTCGTGTGTAGCAATATCTTTCAATTCGCTACGTAACTCGCCCACATATCGGGAAGCAACTTTAGTTATCTTTTTTTCAGCAATATCAATTTTATTTGCTAGTTCTAGAGCTTCTTTTTTTTGATTTTCTGGAAGTATTTCGCTCAATTCTTTTAAATTTTTGATAAGTCTGTTCTCGTAACGTTCTGCATAACGATTGGTTCTTCCCAAATAATTAATTAATTTAATCCCTTTTTTCACATCTTTAATTGCTTCGTTTGCTTCGTCGGTTTCAATTTTTTTTAAATCTGCTTCCAATTCCTTTGCATAAGAGTATTCTGCACCAACTTGGCCAATTACTTTTTGCAAATTTTCATTTAATTTCTTTAATTCTTTTATTTCACTCATTTTATTTTACCTTTTTTTTGTTTATTTGGTTCTCACTTATTACGTTAATATTCTATACCTCTTCTAGCTAATGTACCTTTATTATCAACATAAAAAGTTCGTTTCACTCACTTTTCATGTTATTCTAAGGGTTTCCTCAAGAGATGTTTTACACTCCTAATATTCTATACCTCTTCTAGCTAATGTACCTTTATTATCAACATAAAAAGTTCGTTTCACTCACTTTTCATGTTATTCTAAGGGTTTCCTCAAGAGATGTTTTACACTCCTAATATTCTATACCTCTTCTAGCTAATGTACCTTTATTATAATAATGTTTGTGTAGTTTCATTTCAGTAACCAGGTCCGCGACATGCATGATTTCATCAGGTGCGTTTCTACCGGTTAAGATTAGTTCTACATGAGGTGGTTTATTGGCTATCAAGTTCATAATTAGTTCTGGGTTTAGGAAATTTAGTGCCATGGAAACATTAACTTCGTCCAAAATTACTAAATGATAGTTTCCGGACATGACCACCTCTAAAGCTTTCTTGAACGCTTCTTCCACATAATCTTTTTGGATATCGTCGTTTAGAAAACAGTATCGGCAAGTGCCACATTCTATATCATCTCTGATAAAATCAAATATTTTACGATCTTGATTTTTTTCTTTCAAATTGAACCCACTGATTTTGAGTTGCTTTTGTTGTTTAATACAAGGCCGACCAAATTGGGCAATTTCAAAGTTTGGTAAGTAGTTTTTAGCAGAAATGTATTCTCCTGTGTAAGCGCCTCCTTTCATGAATTGGACCATGAAAACATTAAATCCTTGTCCCACAGCCCGCAGAGCAAGACCTAATGAAGAAGTGGTTTTACCTTTTCCATCCCCAGTGTACACTTGCACTTGCCCTTCTTTGACCATTTATTAAATCACCAAGTTGCTTGATACTCAATTTACATTTCGCAAGATCCTTTGAAACCGCATTGACTAGAACATTCTGTGCACCCACCAACTTTGACCATTCTTCCTTCTTTACATGCCGGGCAACGATTACCTGCTGCTGCACCATAAACTTCTTCTGGTGACTTTTTTGGTTCTGGTGGAGAGGTTTCTTTTGATTCGGTAGTTCCCTTAGTTTCGTTAGAACTAGAAGTAGAAGCTTCTTTACTATTATTTTGGGAACTTTGAATGTTTTTCTCTTCTGCATCAGCCGAAGTTGAAAGTACTTGTTCAGAACGGGATTGGTCAACATAAACAGTTAACCCCTTACAACCCAAATCGTAAGCTAGTTCGTAAAGTGCTTTAGTTTCGTCAACGGTAAAGTTGCTCGGTGCATTAGCAGTTTTACTTATGGAAGAATCTGTCCACCTTTGTACTGCTGCTTGAACACGAACGTGGTCAGTAGGGGACAGTTCCATCGCGGTAACGAAATAGTTTGGTAAACTTCCATCGTCACGTTTAGCATTTTCAGCGATAGGGATCAAGACTTTATGGAATCCTAACCGAGATTGTCGATAAAATTCAAAAGCGTAATATGGCTCAACACCTGTCGAAGTTCCTAACATTGTCCCCACAGTTCCTGTTGGTGCTTGAGTTGTCAAAGTAACGTTCCTAATTCCATTTTTCTCAATTGAGGATTTAACTTCGTCAGAGAGGCATTTGATAAATTCTGATTGTAAATATTTGTCTCTGTCAAATTTTGGGAATGAACCTTTCTCTTTCGCTAGTTCGCTGGATGCCAAATACATTTCTTCAGTAATTGTTTTGTAAAGTCTGTCAATGAATTTCAGTGAATTTTCTGAACCATACTTAATTCTTAGTTTAAGTAATAGTTCTGCTAATCCTAATGTTCCACCACCAATTCTTCTTTCAGACTTTTGGTTTTCTTCGTTTTCTTTAAAGTGGTAAGGTGTCAATTCAATTACGTTGTCAAGGAACTGTACCAAGATTCGAGATGATTTTTTTAATGTGTCCCAGTCCATTTCGTAAACATTTCCTAGTGGGTCTGTACCAACTTGTTTAGCGAAACTTGCTAAATAAAGGTGGGCCAAATTACAAACTCCCCAAGCGGGAAGTCCTTGTTCTGCACATGGGTTTGTACAAACGATTGGATTAAAGTACCAAGAATTACTCATTTTGTTGTACCGTTCCATGAAAACTATCCCTGGTTCAGCACTTTGATGTGCGGAACTAACAATTAAGTCCCATAACGCTCGGGCTTTGATTGATTTGTAATGTTTTGTTGGGTAACCTTTTTGTTTCCAATCTAATAAGTTACCTTCCCATTCTTTATTGTAAATTTCTTTAATTTTGTCATCATTCAAATCTGGATACTCTAAATTCCAAGTACCATCAGATTTAATTTTTTCCATTAAATTATCAGAGATTTTCACAGAAATGTTTGCATTTTCAATCATCCCTTTAGTTTTTTTTGAGCCGATAAATTCTAGAATGTCTGGGTGCCAATCGTCTAACATAAGCATAAGTGCACCTCTTCGAGAACCACCTTGTTCAATTAATCCTGTTGCGTAAGAGTAAAGTCCACCCCAAGAAACTGCTCCTGAAGATTTTCCATGTACACCTTTTACATAAGCGTATCTTGGCCTAAGGGTTGAAAGTGAAATACCTACTCCTCCACCACGGGACATGATTTCTACCATACTATTTAATGAATCAATGATTCCACCTCTGGAATCTTTCGGTGATGGGATAACATAACAATTGTATAATGTTAAATTAGAAGTGTATTCTCCAGCATCATTAACATTTGCACCAGCCATAATTCTCCCTGCCGGTTGGATATGTTTGGATGCCATCTCTGAAACGAACAATTTTTCCAGTTCTTTCTTTTTTTCTGGTGATTGTTCTACACTGGCAACAGCGTTAGCAACCCGTTTGTAACTGTCCAAAATAGCTTCATCGGGTTTATCAGTTTTCCAGATTGATTGAGAAAAGTTTTTTTCACTATTAATTAAGTAGTATCTGCCGTTATCACCTTCCCTGGAAAGAACAATCGCTAATTCTTTTTTTGGGTATTTAGAATCTTCTTTAACGATTACGATAACTAAATCGCCAACTTTAATTTCGTCCCGGGAAGTTTTTAATGAGTATCGATCCAAAAAGATAAGTTGTCCTAACACTTCCAAATGGGCAGAATTGTTTAAAACATGAATTGCTTGGGCACTTAAGAAGATTTCTTTCTCTAATAATTTATCAACAGCTTTACAATTGTTTACCACTGACCCTTTTCTAACTAATGATCTTCGGTAACGATAAATGATAAACTCTTTTGCTAAACCAACGTGTCCTTCTTCAATCAAAACTTTTTCAGTAACATTTTGAATTTCTTCAATGTCAGGAATACCTAATTCCATCAATTCTAAATAATCTACAATTCGGTTTGCTAAATTTTTTGCTAAATGTAAATCTGGTTCTTCAATTGATTGTGATGCTTGAAAAATAGCGTTTACAATTCGGTTAATATCAAAATCAATAATTTCTCCTGTCCTGTTTTTTATTTGTGTTATCATCTTTTCTACCCTTGTTATTTGTGTTTTTAATTATCTTAATATTTAGTTAAAAGAACACATAGTTATTCATTTATATATATTTGAGTATTACAAACTATATACTAAAACTACTCTTTTTTCTAAATTTCGTCTCATCCCATAATTTTTTAAACTCATCCAATTTACTAATTTAAATGTTAACACTAATTATCAAATGCATTTACTTTTTTTTACCTGCTTATTTTGCTAATATGGCGCCGGTACTTTTCAAAACAGTTCCATATTTAAACTATCCAGTCTCTAAAAATAAGTTTGGAGCACATAAAACTTGGCGAGGATTAGTTTTCGCTACAATCATCGGAGCAATAGTTTTCTGGTTACAACAAGTGGTTTATAATAGTGGGTTCACAAGTTTGGCAATTATTGATTACTCAGATTTTTCAATTTTATTTGGTGTTTTGTTAGGGTTTGGAGCAATAATGGGTGACCTGATCAAGAGCTATTACAAAAGGCAAGCTAACATAATTCCTGGGAAATCTTGGTTACCTTGGGATCAGTTAGATTTTGTAATTGGGGCATTAACTTTTTCATTTTTGATCTATGTTCCATCTGCAGAAGTGGTCTTGGTCTTGTTTCTGGTAAGTCCATTGTTACATATTGGGGCAAATTATCTTGGTTACTTGTTGAAGTTGAAGAAGAATAAGTTCTAATTGTGGTATGTATTAAGTTGATAACATATTTCTATTCATCTTTTGCCTAATCTACTAACAAATTTTATTAAAAAAACGTGTTAAGTGAGAACCCCACTGTGCGAACTTAATAAGTTCTAATTTACTAATCTCTATTTTTTTAAGAAGTATCGTAATTGTAACAATAATGAACATACGGACAAAACTCCGGCAGTAGAAAATGCGATAACTGGTACATTCAAAAAGTTGTTCAAAGGTGAAAAGTTGAACATCATGATGATCATAATTGTAGAACGGACATAAATTGCTGGATATTTAAATTTGCCAATTAAATGAATTGATTGGGTCAAAACAAAAAGTCCACTCACTAAATACATATAATTACCCCCAAAAAAGAAACTAAGTTTTAACAAATTTAACAATGCAACAACTCTGTCACTTAGATGGTCTAGTAAATATCCTTGTTTAGTTTCTTTCTTTGCCACTTTGGCAATAACACCATCTAACCCATCTCCGATAAGATGTAATATTGTAAAGAGAATAAATAAGAATTGATTAGTAAAAAGGTAATAAATTGCTAAGACACCCATTACAAAAGAGAATAAAGTAATCAAATTGGCACTAATACCGAATCGTAAAAACAATTTACCCATATTAAAAAGTTTTTTTCTCCTTAACTCTTGTGATTGTTTAATAATTGCTAATCGTAGTTTATTCATAGTAAATTATATAAAAGAATAGTATAAAAAAGTATCTGTCAAGTGAAAAACTAATTAAAGAAAATGAAACGACAATTTATTGAAACTAAGTATGAGGGGGAACTAATTATCCCGAACGAAGTAGTTGAGAAACTGCCGACTAATATTATTTTGTCTATGCCGGTGCAATTTCTGGGTTTTCAAGATCAAATCGTGGCCCAGTTAGAAAAAGCAGGAAAACAAGTCACGTTGTTCCAAAGTCGGCACGGGAAATATCCAGGACAGATTTTGGGTTGTGACATTTTAAAAATTCCAAATCCATTGATTACAACTGTTGATGCATTTTTTTATATCGGTGATGGGAAATTTCATCCAACTGCATTATTGTATGAAAACGAATTACCAGTACATTGTTATAATCCTTTTAATGACTTTTTTGAAACATTAACTTCTGATTATTTTATTAATTTGAACAAAAAAAAGAAAGGTCTTCTGGTAAAATTCTTGACTAAAGAGAATATCGGTGTATTAGTGACAACTAAATCTGGCCAGAACCAAAGTAAAAAACTTGAATCATTAAGAACAAAACTTGAACGGGAAGGGAAAAATACATTTATTTTTTTAGCAGATGAAATTAATTTGTCTTCATTAGAAAATTTTAACTTTATTGATGTTTGGATTAACACCGCTTGTCCAAGAATTGTGCAAGATTTTAACTCTTTGAACATGGAAGATTTGCGGTTGATTAATTTTTAATTATTTCTTGGGCTATATACCTTAGAATTCGCTATGCGCGATTTTTATTCTAGTTTTAAAATTTAGATTATATTTACAATTTCTCGACGGGTCTTTCTCGGTGTTAAAAAGAAAAGTTTAAATACTTAAAAATAATGCTTCTTGATGGAATTCATAATGTCTTCCGAAAGAAAATAAAAAGAGAAATTAAAACTAAAAAGAGGGAGTGAAAAATGGCACAACTTGTTGTTAAAACAAAATTGAAAAAAGAATCTGGTTACCTTTATTTTATCGATAAAAAAGGTAATGTGGCACGTGCTGCTATGAGTAGGGCAGGCAGAAAAAAAGGTAAAGTAAAAAAAGAAGTAGTTGAAAAAACAAAAATCACAAAAGAACCAGGATATTTATACTTTATCGATAAAAAAGGCAATGTCGCTAGAGCAAAAATGGCCCGTGGTCGAAAGAAAAGTAAAAAGAAAAAAGTGACTAAAAAGAAAGCTGTAAAAAAGAAAGTAGTGAAACGAAAAGCTGTGAAGAAGAAAGTTGTTAAGAAAAAGGCAGTTAAAAAGAAAGCTACTAAGAAGAAAGCAGTTAAGAAAAAAGTTGTGAAAAAGAAAGTAGTAAAGAAAAAGGTAGCAAAGAAGAAAGTTGCTAAGAAAAAAGTTTCTAAAAAACGTAAAAGATAATTTTTTTCTTAATTTTTTTCTAAATTTATTTAATTTAACATTTTTTTTATCTGGTGCTTAAGAATTGTTATAGTTTATGGTATTGTTGGTTATTCAAATAAGAAATTACTTCTGGTTCTGAAAAACTTTTTTTATGTTTAATACATTCATCTTTGAAATAGTCTAGAACACCATTAACATCTTGTGGTAAAGATAATCCTGAATTTTGACAAATTGCTTGAAGTGCACTTTTTCCACTAGAGACACCTAAACAAATATTAATTGGATCATCAGGATTATGGGAATAAACAGATTCACGAGTTTGGTTAGCTTTTAATAAAGCATCAACATGAATTCCTGCTTCATGAGTTTTAGAATTTTTTGAACCAGGTTCAGCAGGCCCGTTTTTAGCGTATTGACGAACTAGACCTGTAACTTTAGGGATTTGGTCGTAATCTAGTCCTTTAACAATCGTACCATAATCGTCTTTTAAAGATTTTAAGATTTTTTCTGTTGCGGCGTTACCTGCCCGATCACCGATACCTGTGAAAGTGCTGGAAATTCCTTTGGCACCACCCAAAATTCCTTGCAGAGTATTTTCTACTGCTTGATTTGTATCGTTATGACAATGCATAAAAATAGGTACATCTGTTAAACGAGATAATCTTTTAATTCTTTGATAGGTTGTAAATGGTTCTGCTCGTCCATCTGTATCACAATAAATGAAATAATCCATATTTTCTTTTACAGAATTAACATAGTCTATCAAAAATCCCATATCTGTTCGGGAAGAATCTTCTCCAGCTAATCCGATATGGTTACTTCGTTTTTTTGCGTAACTTAATATCTTTTGTGTCGAAGAAATGTTTTTTTCTCTGGTTAAGTTTTTGCCTTTCATTAGGGCATCTGATAAAGAACTGATCGTAATTATGTTAGGAGTGATTTGATTTGCATAGTTAATAAGTGGTTTACTCATAGGAACTGCTAAAGTGATTGGTATTTTTTGGTCACAAAGTTCTTCGGCAACTAATTTATGGGTATGATGCATGGTTGGCATGATATCGATATTATAAATTGGCGAAGTTTTATTTGAACCATCATCTAGTTTCATGATCTCTTGAGCAATTTTTTTCATCTCGTCACTAGTGAAAGTTACCCAAGGTTGTTGTTGTCCATCTCTTAAAGTTTCGTCCGAGATTAATAGTTCTATTTCTTCGACCATCGGAGCACTATTTCAAGAGAGTTGTTTATAAATCTTTCTAGAACATATAAGGTATATGTATCGAAGATTATTTTTCGGATTTTTTACTTTAAATGATCAAACACGAATCAAACACGATAAAATAATGAAAATGAGTGTCCTAAAAATTAGCCATGAAGTAAAGTGCCCCCGCCGGGATTTGAACCCGAGTCGCTGCCTCGAAAGGGCAGAATGATAGTCCGGATAGTGCTGATTGACGATTAAGCCAACCATCTACACCACAGGGGCAAGAAAAGTGTGTTTTCTTTGTTTGAACTACCTTACTTACAAAAATAAATAAGGTCTTTAAAAAACTTTCCATAAAGGTGCTGGGTTTATACAACAAAAACCTTATAAAAACATATCTCAATATGAGGTACTATGGTAGAAAAAAGGATTACACTAGGATTAGTAGAAAAAGTTTTAATAATGAGTGATAAAGATTCTCGTGAATTGGTAGCGAGGATTGATACAGGGGCAACAGCTTCTTCAATAGATACAAAATTAGCGGAAAAATTAGGGTTACAATATACAGATAAATTTAAAGTTGTCAAATCTGCTTCTGGGTCAGAGAAACGACCTTTAGTCATTGTCAGAGTTAAAATAAGAAATCTTGTAATTGAAGAGATTTTTAATTTGGCAGATAGGTCGCATATGACATACCAAGTCTTAATCGGGCAAAACATTCTTAAAAAAGGAGATTTTTTAGTTGACCCAAATAAAGAACAAGAAAATGTGGGAAAGAATCGAGAAAAACAAACAGGAGCAGATGCAAAATGAAAGCAGCAATAATCTCTTTGGGAAGTAAAAGTTCCATCATGGTCGCAGAAGCAATGAAGAAATATTTTGAACAGGTTGACATGATCCAACTAAAAAATATTGAAGTTAAGTTAGGTAAAGAAGGAGGTATTTTTTATGAAGGGGAACCGATGGAGAAATATGATTGTGTTTATGTTAAAGGTTCCTTCAGGTATGCAAATTTGTTACGTTCAATTGCAGCTTTATTAGAAGGGAAAGTTCCTTACATGCCATTATCAGCAAGTTCTTTTACTACTGCACACAATAAATTATTAACCCATTTAGTTTTAGAACAACACAATGTTCCAATGCCAAAAACTTATGTTTCTTCTACAGTTGAAGCTGCTAAGGATTTGTTGAAAAAAGTTAACTTTCCAATCGTGATGAAGTTTCCAGAAGGTACTCAGGGTAAAGGTGTGATGTTTGCGGATTCAATAAGTTCCGGTGCTTCGTTATTAGATGCGCTAAGTGCACTTAATCAACCTTTTATTATTCAAGAATTCGTGGAAACTGGCGGTACGGATATCCGGGCTTTAGTTGTTGGTGATAAAGTTATCGGTGCTATGCGAAGGAGAGCTAAAAAGGAAGAAAAACGGGCAAATATTCATGCTGGTGGAAGTGGTGAAGCAGTATTACTTGACCGGAAAGCAATCAATTTGGCATTAGATACTGCTAAAGCGTTAGGTTCAGATGTTTGCGGAGTAGACATTTTAGAAAATCCATTAGGTGCAGTAGTTATTGAAGCAAACATTTCTCCCGGGTTACAAGGGTTAAGTAAAGTTTCCACCATTGATATTGCTGATGAAATTGCTAAATTTTTTCATCGTAAAACTGAAGAAGCGTTACAAAAAAAGAAAGAATCAAGCACTTCTAACGTGATGCGAAGATTAGATTTGAATAACACATTGGTTGATGCTAAGAAAGAAAAAGTTCAGAAAGCTAACGAACAAGATCCAGCTTCACAAGAAATCATTACTGATTTACAATTTCGAGCAGATAGGGTTCTGTTACCTAAACTGATAACTAATTTAACTGGGTTTACTGATCGGAAAGAATATACCATCAAAGCAAAGAAAGGCAAATTAGAGATTGAAGAATTTAAGATTTAGAGTCTAGTCAGTTATCAAAGTTGCATAGACATTTCATCATCTTCGTTATTGGATGATTTTTTTGTTTCTACTTTTTTTTCAGTTTTTTTCTTCTGAGTTTTAGTGTATTTTTCTTTTGGTGGTTTGGTTTCTGGTTCTTTTTTAGGTTCTGTAGTTTCTATTGGTGTTTTTGTTCCTATTAGTGCTTCTTTTTTCGTTGTCACTTTAGTTATTTGTTCTTTTTTGGTTATATTTGTTTCAGGAACGGACTTTTTGGTATCTTTTTTCTCAACCTTAATTTTTTCACTTTTTGGTCTGTTCCAAATTAAATAAATTAAAGGTAAAATTCCCATTGTATTGAACACTAACAAAACAATGAACCACCCTTTTTGTTTGTGTTTAGCAGAGAACCATAAGGCCATACCTTTCCACAAGATTGACCATAAACTAATTAGTATAATTCCACTAACTAACAAAATTGGTTTTTGATATAAATCGAACATAGTTACCATTTTATTATCTCCTTTTTTGGCGCCAGTATACAAAAATCATCCTTTTTGGACAGCGCCCTTTTTTTTGTAATTTTTTATTTGTTGTAGTGAGAAAGCAGGAGATTTTATTTAAATATTCTACCTACTTGAATATGTGTTTTGGATACTTTACGCTGGCAACCATACATACATTTTATAAATCTAAAAATAATTCCTTTTTTTTATAGTAATATATTATTACACATAATTACTACTAACAAAAAAGAGGATTTGATAAATGGCAGAATTAAAAAAAGTACTAAGTTACCCCGCAATTCTACTAATTACTATCAACTCAATTATGGGGACTGGGATTTTTTTTCTTCCTGCAGTTGGAGCAGGGGCATCAGGTCCTGCATCCATTCTCTCTTGGTTTTTTCTTTCATTAATTTCTATTTATATCGCTATGTGTTTTGGTGAATTAAGCAGTATGTTCCCTAAATCTGGTGGAATTTATGAATATTGTAAACAAGCTTATGGGAGATTTTTCTCATTCATTATTGGTTGGATGACAATTGTAGCAGGGAACATTACTATTGCCATGTTGGTAGTTGGTGCGGTACAATATCTTTTTCCAGTTGGATCTATCTTGGCTAAAATTTTTTTTTCACTCATATTCATTTTCGTGTTTAATTATATTGCTTTCAAAGGGATGCAGACAAGTGCAATAATGCTGATAGTTTTTGCATTGATAACGTTAGGTACAATTTTTGGTTTGGCAATCCCTGGGCTATTCAAGTTTCAAATAAGTAACTTTAAACCGTTTTTCGTTTTTCCAATTTCATCTTTGTTTCTGACAATTTTTTTGATCGCTGAAACATTTTTTGGTTGGGAAACTGCTACTTTTTTGGCAGAAGAAACTAAAGATGGAAAACGAATCATGCCGAAAGCGTTACTTTGGGGCACAGTTTCAATTGCTGCTATTTGTTTGTTGTTCGTGATAACTTCTTTAGGAGTTATGCCTTGGAAAATTTTTGGACAATCTGCAACACCTCTTTCCGATTTAGGCATTTTACATTATGGAATCATGGGGGGAAACCTCTTTACTATTTTGGTTTATTTGGCTATCATTGGTTCTGTGGCGGGGTGGATAGTTTCTGCCCCAAGACTATTGTTAGCAATGGCTAAAGATAAACTTTTTTTAGACCATTTCGCAAAAATTCATCCGGTTAATTTGACACCACACCGGGCAATTTTATTTCAAACAGTTATGACTACCGTTTTGGTCATAGTGGGAGCAGGTTCATATACCACTATGTTGCATCTTTTAGTACCGATAGTTTTAGTAGCTTATTCTTTTGTATTATTGAGTGTAGTTGTATTGCGTTACAAGATGCCGAGTAAAAAAAGGTATTTCACAGTGCCATTTGGTAAGGTTGGGCCGATTTTAGTAGCTATTTTTATGTTCTTTTTAATTGGTATGTGGTTGACATATACTCATGGTGCTTATGATATTTTGAAGATTGTGTTGTCTTTGATTTTTATGGGGGTGCCAGTTTATTTCATGGTGGAGATGTATCATGACAGTTCAGCGATAAAAAAGGTTAATGAGAAATTATCTTATGTACTTGTTTTTTTTGAGAATGTATTTTTCCCAATAAGTTTGCAAAAAAGAATATTTTTGATGTTAGGCAATATGCAAGGTAAAAAGGTGTTAGAGTTTGGTTGTTCAGTAGGGACCATTACTAGGAGATTAGCAAAGAAAGTTCTTCCAGGAGGGAATGTTTATGCGTTTGACATTATTGAACATAATATTAAAGTTGCTTCTCGGCATATGAGAACGCATTCGCACGTGAAATGTTTTCACCATAATAGTTTAGTTGATTTCAAACCGCGAACAAAGTTACCTAGATGCGATGTGTTAGTTTCTGCAGGGACATTATCTTATTTACAAAAACCACAAATTGTTTTGAATCATTTAGGGGAAAAAATCAAGTCTGGCGGTAGGGTTGTGTTCATGGATTATGATCAATTTTTCTTCTTTATTCCGAATGTACCTTGGATAAGTGATGAGAAAAAGTTGAAAGCAATGTTTCATAAGGCGGGTTTTAGTGTTCAAGTAATGAAAAAGAGAGGTTTTTTTTGGCAATATGTCTATATCTCTGGTAAGAAGAGATAGGGTGATTTTGGTTCATTAATTACTAATAAAAAATGGTCATCAGAAGAAAGCAAAAAAGTAAGTTGGAACAAGTATGGGATTATTTAGTTACAGATACAAGTAAAGTGTCTATAGAAAAAACAAAAGGTAAAAATGTACCATTACCAAATTCTTCCATCAAATTGGATCTTGGGTTACATGAATCTACTGCAAAACGGAAACTTACCAATCCTGTAATCCTATTCATTCTTATCAACTCAATTTTAGGTAGTAGTTTGTTTTATTTGCCTAGTTTAGGGGTAATTAGTTCCGGGGCAGCGTCAATTATTGCCTGGATAATAGTTTTTTTCATTGCCACAATAATGATGCTTTACATTGGTGAGTTGATTACGCTTCATCCAACTTCTGGTGGGACTTATAATTTTTGTAAACGGGCTTATGGGAGAACAACTTCTTTTTTTGCCGGTTGGTTAATTTGGATCGCCGGAAATTTAGGGATGGCTTTAGCAGTTGTAGCGGCAGCAGAATATTTTATTCCTGTTTCGTATGCAAACTATTTTACGTTAAGGATAATATTTGCAGTGATTTGGATTTTGGCACTTAATTATATGGCTTATAGAGGAATAGATGCAGGGGCAACCATGTTGGTTGTGTTTGGGTTAATTGCAGTGGTTACAGTTACAGCGATGACACTTCCATCGTTCATAAGTTTCCCAGATTTGTTTCATGGAACTTTTGTATCAACATTCAATTTTGATTTTTTACATCCATTTTTTCAGCATGACGGGTTTTCAATATTTTCATATTTGGCACTTTCAATATTTTTAATCGCGGAAGCGTTTTTTGGGTTTGAAGCAGTAAGTTATATGGCTAACGAAGCAGAAAAACCGAAACAGTTACATAAAGTAATTATCAAAGCGATGGTTATTTGTGGAGTTATAACGACACTTTATATTTTCAGTTCTCTCGGGGCAGTAAGTTATCATGATTATGTGACTAATGCACGACCTTTTGCTGTTCAGGCATTAAACACTTTGGGAGAATTTGGGCAACAGTGGGTAGTATTTGGGATGTATCTTGTCATCATTGGAACTGCGGCAGCATGGCCAATAACTGGTTCTCGTCTTATCCGTGCTTTAGCGAAAGATAAACTTTTTATGAAGCATTTTTCAGTATTACATCCGCGACATAAATCACCTTATCTGGCAGTATATTTTCAAACAGCAGTGGTGGGAATTTTTTCGTGGTTAATATTCAGAGGATATTTGGTTAAATGGGGTGACCCATACCGGACAATCTATTTAATCTATCTTTTATTGAGCATGCTTGTACTTTCATTAGTTTTAATGGCGGTACCTATTTTACGGAAGAAAGAAGCACACTTGGAACGACCGTTTAAAGCACCGTTTGCGAATGTTGTTCCTCCTTTATTTGTGTTAGGAATTATTGCACTTATTTGGAACTGGATAAGAATTGAGGGTGCTACTGCTTGGACAATTTTGAATTTGGCTGGATCGTTCATTATATTAGGAATTCCATTTTATTTTTTGGTAGAAATGTTTTATAATCCGTCTGCTATTGTTAAAGTTAACGAGAAATTATCTTATTTTGTAGTGTTTGGAGAACAATTATTTTTCCCGTTCAGTATCAGAAAAAAGTTGTTAAGTTCGTTGCATAATTTACGGGGTAAAAGTGTTTTAGAGTATGGTTGTTCAGTGGGCACATTAACCAAAAAGTTGGCCCGAAGAGTTGGTTCAAAAGGAAGAATTTATGCTACTGATCTTTCTTTACAGAAAGTAAAAGTTGCTGATAAGAGAACTAAACAAATCAAACATGTTTTTGTACATCGTCATGCTCATTTGGATAAGTTCACACTCAAGTTGCCACGTAAGGTGGATAATGTTATTTCTGTGGGTATGCTTTCTTACATGCAACAACCAGCAACGATTTTGAAACATTTGGCTCAGCGGGTTAAAAAAGGTAGTGATGTGGTCTTTTTAGATTATGATAAATTCTTTTACTTGATCCCGAACGTAACTTGGATAAAAAATGATAAGAAACTTGTGCAATTGTTTAAGAAAGCGGGGTTCATTGTCAAGGTAGAACGAAAGAACGGACTATTATGGCAGTATATTATTATTAGGGGTAAAAGGAAATAATTTTTTATTTTACTTTTTAGATAATTTATTCCCACATTTCCGACAATACTTAGCATCTTCTTCATGTAATTCTAATCCACATTTGGAACAAGTGTTTTTGGTTTTAGTGGCTTCTTTAAATGTAATTTTGATTAATTTTCCTAGTTGCCAAGGAATAAGTGCAATTCCTGAAAGAATCATGAGGATGGTGATGATTTTTCCAATTGGTGATAAGGGTGTTACATCTCCATAACCTACTGTAGAAAGAGTGACAACTGCAAAATACATGGCATCCCAGATTGTGCCTAATTGTCCAGGGTTGATTTTGTTTTCAACCGTCCAGATTAGTCCTGATGAAACAAAGACAATGGTAAATATGGTTAAGATAATTCTAATAATTATTAACTGAGTATTTGATAATTTTCCAAACATAGTATCTTTAGCTTTAAACATTCTTTGGAACCGTAATATTCTTAACATTCTAAACAAACGCAATATTCTAAAAATTCTTAGGAATGACAAATTTGCAAAATGAACTAAAATTGGTAAAATTGCTAATAGGTCAATTATACTGTATCCATTAAAAAAATGTTTTAACTTTTTTTCAGCAACCCACATCCTAGCAGAATATTCTATAATGAAAATACTTACCAAAATAAATTCAGAGATTACTAAAATGTTGTATGCTGATGTTGATAATTCATAAGTACTAAAAATAAATAGAACGATTGCTAAAAAGTTAAAGAAGAACAAGGTTCCTTCCATTCGTCTTCCGTGTTTTGATTCGTAATTGTCTAAATGCAAATGGAAGAAAGAATATATTTTTTTAATTAATTTGTTTTCTATTTTTTCTCCTTTTGAGATTATTTTTTGTTCGATTATGTCTTCTTCATTTAATTTGTTATTTTTGGATCTGTGTTTTACTAGTTTTCTTCTTCCTTTAGCGTTTTTTTTCTTCACCATTTGAGTAAATAAATCAGAATTATCTTTTTCGTTTTTTAGTTGTTTTTTTCTTTATTGTTTTTTTTTTAGTGGGTTTATTTTTAGTTATTTTTTTTTTAGTAACCGGTTTCTTTTTTTTAATTACTTTTTTCTTGGCAACTGTTTTTTTCTTAGCAGGTTTTTTTATAATTGGTTTCTTTTTTTTAATTACTTTTTTCTTGGTTACTGTTTTTTTCTTAGCAGGTTTTTTTATAATTGGTTTCTTTTTTTTAATTACTTTTTTCTTGGCAACTGTTTTTTTCACAACCTGTTTTGGTTTTTTAATTGTTTTTTTAGTTAATTTTTCTGTTTCTTTTTGTTCTTTATCAACTGCTTTTTTGATTTTTTCTAAATCTTCTAATATATCGGATGCGATGAAAACATAACCTTGTTTTTGTTTTAGTAATTGGTCTCCAACAAGCCCATTAATATATGCAGCAGCAACTGCACTTTTGAATAAATCTTGAGTTTTAGCTAGGAATCCTACAGCTAGTCCAGCAAGGACGTCTCCTGTTCCTGCTTTGGTCATTCCTTGGTTTCCAGTTTTATTGTATGCTATTTTTTTCCGAGAAATTATGATGTCTGTTGGTCCTTTTAACAAAAGCACATTATTATTATGTAAGAAGTATCTCAAATTACCTTGCAAAATCTCTGCTTTTTCTTTTGGATCTGCTTCTCTTAGTTTTGGTAACAAGAATTCTTTCCCGCTATTAATTAACATCATTTCTAATTCGGCATTATGGGGGGTTATAATGGAATTATGGAAATCTTTGAAGGCCATTGATTTAAGTGCATCTGCATCGACTACTTTTGGTAATTCGTATTTTTTGATGAAATATTGACAAAATTTGTCGGCTTTTCTAGTTATTCCATTTCCAATACAGACCGCATCAAAAATATCGGCAAATTTATACATGTCTTTAGCATTTTTAATGTTGAAGTTTGATCCTGGGATTTTGTGGGTGATTAAATCTGGTGTGTAACAGTTAACGGACCAAGCAACTTTTTCTGGTGCAGCGATAGTGACTGAATCACAACCTGCTCTTAGTGCTGCTAATCCTGCTAAAGCAACCGCGCCTGCATACTCTTCAGATCCGCCTATAATTAAGGCAGTACCATTTTCACCTTTATGTGATGTTTTTTTTCTTTCCATTAATTTTTTGAGTTGGTTGAAATTCATTTTTTTTGTTACCTATTTTTTATATACTTACAGCATTAAATTTTCGAATAATTTAATATCTTAGTACTGGTAAATCACAATAAATTGGTTCTATAAGTTATTGCGTTTACTATAATTATGATTTTATATATGAAAAACTAATTTTTGTATTTATATATTTGTGTAGTAATTTTTAGGTAGAGAATTTAAAAATCATAAAGAAAATCTTTTAAAGAGTAGTGATAACCTTTTCATATGTGGTCCTATAGCTTACCCTGGCAAATGATTGTCCGAATGATTAATTATTTGGGGAATGGAGCGCTGCTCTTATATGGGTACGTTTCAAACAAATGGAAGTATCAGAAGCTAAGCAGAGGTTCCGGGTTCAAAAGTTAGGCACTATGAGGGTGTTTGCTTGAAAGTCCCGGTAGGACCATATTATTTTCTCACATACGTTCAAAAATAACATGGTGCCCTTCGGGCGTACTATATTTTTTTATTTATTACATCTATTTACATTTAGGAGATGCATGGTGTTCTTTTGGCGTACTATACTTCTCCTTCGCTCATAAAATAGATCCTGTTTTTTGAACATACTATATTCTCATTGGCACAAACTTTATTAATGGGTGGATTTTTCAAGCACTATACTTGCGGGAGTAGTATAGTGGTTAGTATACGGCGTTGCCAACGCTGTGACCTGGGTTCAAGTCCCAGCTCTCGCACTTTCCCCTCCTTAGTTCAGCGGCTAGAACGCTCGGCTGTAGATACACCTTAGATGTTGTCGATTTCGGCTTAAAATGAAAAGGTGTCAGCCGTTACCGAGAGGTCCCCGGTTCAAATCCGGGAGGAGGGACATTTTTTCTTTGTTTTTTTAATTTAGTGCATTAGTTTTTCTAATGCGCTGTTGCGTATCAAATGCGCGTAACCATTTGGGACCGGGACATTTTTTCTTTGTTTTTTTATGTGATCTTTCGATAATATCCAAAAATAGAACTTTACATTTAGTGCGTAAAATGTTGGAAATTTTATTATTTAACATGGATATAAGGCGGAAATTATCGCTGTTGTCAACTATTCATTTACAATTATCAGAAACTTTTATAAAGGGGTCGTTTTTCTACAACCTAAATGGCAGCAAATTTTCTATACACAAAAAAATCATTGTATAGATGGTAATATGTTCAATTTGATGCCCTGGTAGTGTAGCTCGGCCTAGCATGTTGCCCTGTCGAGGCAACGACTCGGGTTCAAATCCCGGCCAGGGCGTATTTGAACCTGTTCGTAAAATTAATATTTTATGGGTGGGGTATTTGGGCTGGTAGCTTAGCTTGGTAGAGCGCCTGACTTTTAATCAGGCGGTCGAGGGTTCAAATCCCTTCCAGCCCGCCATTTATATTTACTTGAATTAATGTAAATATGGAAAATAAGTTGGGCAGGAGTAAAACTCAACTCAAACACCACTCAACTCAAACACCACTCAACTCAAACACCACATACAAACTGCATTAACAACTTTATCGGGGGAATACAACACAAAATGACTAGCGAAACACAGGGGCACAGTTTAGTTCCAGAACATTCTATTTTAAGCAATTCTGAAAAAAAAGAATTATTTGAAACAAAACACGTTGAAATTAAAACATTACCGAAAATTCTCATTAATGATCCAGCTTTACTAAATTTAAAGGTAAAAGTTGGTGATATAATCAAAATTGAAAGGGATAGTGACACAGCAGGTTTAACCGTATATTACAGGGCAGTAATTGAAGGATAATTCCAAGTTACTTATACTAAACACTAAAATTTAAACAAAATCACATTCAAACGAGGCAAATTTCAAATGGATCAATCAATTTTAATAAAAAAACATTTTGAAGAGATTAATTTTGTAGAGAGCAATATTCAATCTTTTAACCATTTTATCGATAAAGGTTTACAACTCGTTATCGACGAAAACAAAGAAGCAGAACCGGCAATTATTCCGCACAACATTGAAAAATTTAAAATCAAATTTGGTAGGATCACTGTTGGTAAACCTGTTATTACTGAAGCTGACGGTAGTGAGCGGCCAATTTTCCCTATTGAAGCTCGGTTAAGAAAAATTTCTTATTATGCTCCTATTTTTTTAGAGGTTAGTACTTACATTAACGATATTCAAAGAGAGAATTTTGTAACAACTATTGGTAAAATGCCAATTATGTTAAAAAGTAAATATTGTAATTTAAACGAATTAAACAGAGAAGATTTAATGAAACATGGAGAAGACCCAACTGATCCCGGTGGATATTTTATTATTAACGGTACTGAAAGAGTAATTGTTAATGTTGAAGATTTGGCTCCGAACATGTTTATGGTCGAAAAAGATGTTAATAAAGGAACAAAAGGTCGTTTTTTTGCTGCTAAAGGTTCTTATAAAATTCCTATCACTTTTGAACGGAAAAAAGATGGAACTTACGCAACTTCTTTTACTAGGATAAAAGATATGCCAGTAATTATTGTAATTAAAGCATTAGGTATGATTAAAGATGAAGAGATTATCAGAGCAATTTCTGAAGATGAAACTTATGAAGAAGTTATTTTGAATTTGTTTGATTTTGTTGATATTAAAACTCAAGAAGATGCAATTGATTATATTGCTAAAAGAATTAGTCCTGGGCAAGTAAAAGAAATAAGAATTGAAAGAACAAAAGAAATTTTTGATAAATTTTTGTTCCCTAACATTGGCCCTGGTAAAGAAAAATTACCAATTAAAGCATTGAACTTATGTAAGATGTTAAAGAAGTTTATTGATGTAGATAATGGCAATAGGGTTGCTGATGATAAAGACCATTACATGAATAAAAGATTGAGGTTAAGTGGAGATTTAATGATTGACCTTTTTAGAGCTAACTTTAAAATTTTGGTTGGTGACATTTTGTACAACTTCCAAAGAATAATTAAACGAGGTAAATTACCTTCTATTAGAGTAATCATCAGGGAGAAATTGTTAACCTCTCGGTTATACTCGGCAATGGCAACAGGCAATTGGGTTGGTGGAAGACAAGGAATTTCACAAAGAATGAGTCGGACAAACTATTTAGATATGGTTTCACATTTACAAAGAGTTGTAAGTCCTTTGACAAGTTCGCAAGAAAACTTTAATGCTCGGGCATTACATTGTACTCATATTGGTAGGTTATGTCCGATTGAAACCCCTGAGGGAACTAATATTGGTTTAAGAAAAAATCTTGCCATGTTATGTTCTATAACTCAAAATGTTGATACTACTGATATTTTAGAAAAAGTCAAGTCGCTTGGCTTAAAGGAGTAATTGTGAAAATGACAGACGCATATTTAAATTCAAACTTTATTGGTATTGTTGAAGATCCTGTACTTTTTATTGATAATATTAAAGATCAAAGAAGAAAAGGTGCACTTCATTCTGATATAAATGTCTTTTATGACAGATCTGCAAAAGAAGTTCATATTAGAACTGATGAGGGTAGAACTCGAAGACCATTAATTCTTGTTAAAGAAGGAAAATCACTTTTGACTGAGAAACATATTAGCCAGTTAGAAGATGGTGAAATTGTTTGGTCAGATTTAATTAGACAAGGAGTAATCGAATACCTTGATGCTGGTGAAGAAGAAAATGCTTTAGTTGGTTATGATGACACTGAATTAACTCTTGAACATACACATATGGAAATCACTAAAGGATCTATTAGCGGTTTGGCAACTGCAATGGTACCTTTTGGAACATACAATCAATCATCTCGTCTTATTATCGGTAGTAAGAACCAGAAACAATCACTTGGTTTTTATGCTGCAAATTATCATTTACGAATGGACATGGATGCTAACTTGTTACATTATCCTCAGTTCCCATTAGTAAAAACTAAAATTCACGATGTAACAAATTATCATGAGCACCCTTCTGGACAAAATTTTGTAGTAGCAATTATGTGTTATGATGGATATAATATGGAAGATGGTGTCATTCTAAACAAAGGTTCTGTTGAACGTGGATTAGCACGAAGCACTTATTTCCGACCTGTCGGTACAGAAGAATTACGATACTCTGGTGGTTTAATGGACGAAATTTCTATCCCTGATAAAGAAGTTAAAGGTTATCGGAGTGAAAAAGAGTACGGGTTTTTAGAAGGTGACGGTGTAATTCATCCAGAAGCAAAAGTTAATGAGGGCGATGTTGTTATCGGTCGAACAAGTCCACCAAGATTCTTGAGCAGTTTAGACGAATACAATTTAACAGCAGCGATTAGAAGAGAAAGTTCAGTTGCTTTGAAACACGGTGAACGTGGTATTGCAGATTTTGTAGTTATCACTGAAAACGAAGAAGGTAACAGATTAGTACAAGTTCGGTTAAGAGAAGAAAGAAAACCAGAGATTGGTGATAAGTTTACATCTCGTCACGGACAGAAAGGTGTCACTGGACTTTTAGTACCTCCAACAGATATGCCTTATTCAACTTCTGGGATTTCACCAGATCTAATTTTTACACCTCATGGTATTTCTTCACGGATGACAATATCTCATCTGTTAGAAATTATCGGTGGTAAAGTTGCTGCTTTAGCAGGTCGTTATGTTGATGCTACTTTGTTTGAATCAGAAACAGAAAAAGATTTACGAAGTGAATTATTATCTAACGGGTTCCGAGAAGACGGTACTGAAACATTTTATGATGGTCGAACAGGGAAACAGATGTTAGCAAAAATTTATGTTGGTAACATGTACTATTTAAGATTACGACATATGGTTGCTAACAAAATGCAATCTCGGGCAAGAGGGCCTATCCAACTTTTAACTAGACAACCAACCGAAGGTAAGGCTAAGGAAGGTGGTTTACGATTAGGAGAGATGGAGAAGGATACATTCATTGCTCACGGCGCTTCTCTCTTGCTTAAGGAAAGGTTTGATTCTGATAAAATTGTTTTACCGGTTTGTGAGAAGTGTGGCATGGTGGCAGTTGAAGATCAGTACAAAAATAGGACTTATTGTTTAATGTGTGGCGAAGATGTAGACGTCAGTTACATTGAAATGAGTTATGCGTTCAAATTATTGTTGGATGAAATCAGAGGATTAGGAGTTTATCCAAAACTTACCTTGGTAAATAAATACTAATTTAGGAGTTAAATTAACTAAAACATAATATAGAGGATATCAAAATGAATCGTCAAGTACATAAAAAAGTTGAAAATGTCGCATTTGGCATATTTTCACCTCAGCAAATCATGAATTTAGCAGCTGCAAAAGTTGTTACTCCAGAACTTTATGACCGAGAAGGTTATCCTGTAGATGGTGGATTAATGGACATTAGATTAGGCGTTATTGATCCTGGTTTAAGGTGTAAAACTTGTGGACAGAAATTGAAAGAGTGTCCTGGTCATTTTGGTTACATTGAATTAGCACGTCCATCTGTACATATTAAGTTTGTTCGACAAATTTTTGATTTGTTAAAAACAACTTGTAAATATTGTGGGCATATGTTAGTCCTTGAAGATGTATTAAAAAGGCATGTTGAACATATTACACAAGTTGGTGAAGAAGAAGGGTTTGAAGCACGTAGAAGAGCAATTAAAAAAATTGTTGCTAAATACAAATTAAAAAATCAGTGCCCACATTGTGATAAAAAACAAGAGAAAATCAAGTTAGAAAAACCTTATCAATATGTTGAGAATGAAATTAAATTAAGTCCGATTGAAGTTCGAGCTCGGTTAGAAAAAATCCCTGATGGAGAACTTGAATTGTTCGGTTATGCAAAAGGGTTCCGACCAGAATGGATGATCTTAACAATTTTAGCAATCCCTCCTGTAACCATGCGTCCAAGTATTACTTTGGAGTCTGGTGAACGTAGTGAAGACGATTTAACACACAAATTGGGGGACATTGTAAGGATTAACCAAAGACTTTTTGAAAATATTAACGCTGGAGCTCCAGAAGTTATTATTGAAGATTTATGGGATTTATTACAATATCATGTAACTACTTTCTTTGATAATGCGGTAGCACAATTACCACCTGCACGTCATAGGGGTGGTCAACCACTAAAAACACTTACTGAAAGAATCAAAAGTAAAGAAGGAAGAATTAGGCATAATTTGGCAGGTAAACGAACAGACTTTTCTGCTCGGACAGTTATTAGTCCAGATCCATTAATTGGATTGAACGATGTTGGTGTACCAATGAAAATTGCTATGCACCTTACTGTACCAGAACGAGTTACTGAATGGAACATTGATTTCTTAAAAAGATACATTGAGAATGGTCCAAAAACTTATCCTGGGGCAAATTATATTATTAAAGCTGATGGTCGAAGAAAAGCGATCATTGCAGATTCTAAAGAAGAAATTTTGGAAGAACTTGAACCAGGTTACATTATTGAGAGGCACTTGATTAACGGTGATGTAGCTTTGTTTAATCGGCAACCATCTTTACACAGAATGAGTATGATGTGTCACATGGTAAAAGTTTTGTCAGGTAAAACGTTCAGATTAAATCCTGCTGTATGTAACCCGTACAACGCAGATTTTGATGGTGACGAGATGAATTTACACATTCCACAAACTGAAGAAGCAAGAGTTGAAGCTAAAGTTTTAATGTTGGTAGAGACACAAATTATCAGTCCTCGTTACGGATTAAGTGTTGTAGGTGGTATTCATGACGCAATCACAGGTAATTATTTACTTACTAAAGAATTAATTTTGTCCAGAGAAGAAGCAATGGATTTACTTTATAGTTGTGGAGTGACCGACTTTTCTAGATTATCTAAAAAAGATAAAATTGATGGTAAAGAAATTTTTTCTATGCTTTTACCAAAAGATTTTGATTTTATTGGTAAAGATAAAGGTGGTAACGAAGTTAAAATTATTAATGGGGTATTAAAATCAGGTCTTATGGACAAGTCCAATTTGGGACAAGAAAGTGGATTAATGTTGAGAAATATTTATGAAAAATATGGACCGCGGTATACATCTGATTTGTTAGGTAGTATTTCTAAATTAGGTATCGCAGTGTTAGCAAAACGTGGTTTTTCAATCGGTTTAGCAGATATGGACCTTTTAGAAGAAACTAAAGAAAATATTAGAGATACAATCCAGAAAGCTGAAGATGAAGCTGTTAAAGTAATCAAAACATATCGTGAAGGGAGATTAACACCTTTACCTGGTCGTAGTGTTGATGAAACAATGGAACTAAAAGTTCTTGGTACTTTGAACAAAGTTCGGAACAAAGCAGGAGATTTGGCAATGAAACAAGTACGTGATAGTGCCGCATTAGTTATGGCACGTTGTGGATCTCGTGGTAACCCTTTGAACATTGCACAAATGACTGCGATTGTTGGTCAGCAAGCTTTGAGAGGGAACAGAATTAGTCATGGATTTAATGATCGAACAATGTCATATTTCGCTAAGTTTGACTTAAGTCCACGAGCAAGAGGATTCATTAAAAATAATTTTAAAAGTGGATTGGACCCTCATGAATTCTTTTTCGGTGCAATGACTGGAAGAGACGCTCTGATGGATACTGCTTTACGAACACCTAAATCCGGTTATCTTTATCGAAGACTTTCTAACGCAATGCAAGATTTGAAAGTTGAATACGATGGTACTGTTAGAGATGCTAGCGGTAAAGTAATCCAATTCTCTTACGGGGAAGATAGTCTTGATGTTTCCAAAACTAAAAACGGTCTTATTGACGTTAAAGGAATAATTAAAACTGTTCTTGTAGGAGGTAAAGCAAAATGAAAGCAGAATTTGAAAAAATGATTGATGCTTATGGAAGAGATAATGAAGGAAGCCTTCCTCCAGCAATAATTGATGATATTAAAGAAAGTTTACCGGAGAAAGTAACTAAACAGGAGTTGGTCCAAATTTTGAAAGAAATTGGTGAAGCTTACAAGTTCGCAACAGTTCATGCAGGTGAATCTGTTGGTTTGGTTAGTGCAGAATCTATTGGGGAACCGGGTACACAGATGACTTTGAACACTTTCCATTTGGCAGGGGTTGCAGAAGTACAAGTGACCACAGGTTTGCCAAGGATTATTGAGATTTTTGATGCTCGGAAAGAGATCAAAACTCCAATGATGGAAATCTATTTGAAATCACCATTTAATACCGATATGGAAAAAGTACGAAAATTGGCAGCTTTAATTAAAGAATCCTCTTTTGGAGATTTTGTATCAGAATTTTCATTAAATATTTTTGATCAAGAATTAAAAATTAATATGAACAAAGAACTTTTGGATGATGAAGAGTTATCAGTAGCAGGTATTGTTAAAACAATTAAAACCAAATTGAAAGGTTATGAACTTAGTTTTGACGAAAATTTGATAATTGTAAAACAAAAAAGTAAAACTGCTGAATTGAAAGATTTGTATAACATCAAAGAGAAACTTCGTGGTATCAAAGTTAAAGGAATGAAGAAAATTGAGCAAGTACTTCCTGTTAAACGGGGAGACGAGTATGTAATTTTGACTGCTGGTTCAAATTTGAAAGATGTGTTACAACTTCCTGAAGTAGATACAGACAGAACTAATTGTAATGATATTCATGAAATTCATGCTGTGTATGGTGTGGAAGCTGCTCGACAAGCGATCATTAACGAAGTTTACAAAGTTATTGAATCACAAGGTCTTAACATTAACATCCGACATATTATGTTGGTGGCAGATATTATGTGTGCTAACGGCACTGTGAAAGGTATTACTCGGTACGGTGTTGTAAGTGAGAAAGCAAGTGTTTTAGCACGAGCAAGTTTCGAGACACCTATTAAACATCTTATTAACGCTGCTTTGGAAGGTGAAGTTGACGATTTAACTTCTGTTGTAGAGAATGTAATGATTAACCAGCCAGTTCCAATCGGTACTGGGTTACCTGGGTTAGTTACTAAGATGAAATAGGTGTGTTAAATTTTAAAAACTAAAGAAACACATTTAAAGTAAGGAATAAAAATCAATAAATAACATAAATCAAGGGAACAAAAAACCATTATTATTCATGCACAATGAATGTGGGCAAGAATATGGTGGCAATTTAAAATCAAGGAGAACAAAAATGGCAAAGAAAAAGGAAGTAAGCGAAGAAGTTAAATTACTAAAATCAAAAGTGCAAGATAATAAAGCAGTTATTGGTCTAGAAACGGTACTTAAGCAACTTAAATGTGGTGCTTTGAGTCAAGTTTTTTTAGCAAGTAACTGTCCGGCAAAAACAAAAGAAGACATTTTACATTACGCAAACATGGTCAAGGTATCAATTGTAGAATTGAAATTGAACAATGAAGAATTAGGTATTCTTTGTAAGAAAAACTTTTTCATTTCTGTAATGGGAATTGTGGAGTAGTTTTTTTGATTTTTTTTATTATATTAGAAACAAACTAAAAGATGGTGAGATTAAAACTGGATTTGGAAACAACTGGATTTTCCACGATTGTTGAAAGAATGACTGGGGCAAGAGTAAAAGATTGTTTCCGTGATGATGCTGATGAAATCATTTATTTTGTGGTGAGTTATGGTCAGCTTGGTAAAGCTTTGGGCAAAGGTGGTAGTAATATTAAACTGATCCAGGAACGGTTCAATAAAAAGGTTAAAATCATTGAGTACAGGAACACAGTGATTGGTTTTGTTAAAAATGTAATTTATCCGTTAAAAGTTGAATCTATTGAACAACGAGAAGATGGGTCTATTGTTATCAAAGATAGTAATAAAAAAACAAAAGGTTTATTAATGGGCAGGCAGGGTAAGAACCTGAAATTACTTAATCGGGCGGTGAAACGTTTTTTTAACGTTACTGATGTCAAAATCGAGTAAATCAAGAGTAAAATTCATAAAAATAATAAAATAAGGAAAAATAAAGATAAAATGGCTAATAAATCAAGAGGATTAGGGGCGGCGAAAAAACTGCAAAAAAGAAGAAAATCTTTCATTAATAAAAAATCTAAGGTGCAAAGGATTAAGTTCGATCCATTAGCAGGAGCTTCACAAGCAAAAGCTATCGTATTAGAAAAAATTCAAATAGAGGCTAAACAGCCAAATTCAGCTATGCGTAAGTGTGCTAGAGTACAACTTGTCAAGAATGGTAAGCAAGTAACAGCTTTCATGCCTGGTGATGGTGCGCAGAAATTAATCAATGAACACGATGAAGTTATCGTAGAATGTATTGGTGGTAAAATGGGCCGTGCAAAAGGAGATATTCCCGGAGTAAGATGGCAAGTTTTGAAAGTTAACGATCAAAGTCTTAACGCTTTATTAGGTGGTAAGTTAGAGAAAGCAAGAAGGTAAAGTTAAAATGAGCGAATTAAAATTTTTTAACCGTTGGGGGTCAGAAGGAATTACTATCCCTGATGTAGGTTTAGTAAATTATATTACTATTGAACCAAAAATCTCACCTAAAACAGGTGCAAGATATGCGGGTAACAGATTTCATAAATCTGCTGTTTCAATTGTGGAAAGGTTAGCAACAAAGTTGATGGTAACTGGTCATAAAGGTAAAAAGCATTACATGAGTTCTGGTCATAACACTGGGAAAAAAGATATTGCTTTGAAAACTGTTGAGAAAGCATTAGCTAAGTGTGAAGTTAAATTAAAAGAAAACCCAATCGCGATTTTGGTCAGAGCAATAGTAAATTCAGCACCACGTGAAGAAGTTATCGCAATTGAGTATGGTGGAGCAAGATATCCAAAAGCTGTTGATGTAGCACCACAACGAAGAATTGAT
>CAYXEO010000004.1:0-11709 GCA_964464055.1 uncultured Methanosarcinales archaeon
AAATAAAATATAATCTAAAATAAATAATTATCATAAAATTTTAAATAAATTTTAATAAAAATAAATTAAATTATTAAGAAAAGAAAAGCGCCACGACAGAATTCCCATAACACAGAAACAAAAGCTTTATCCCTAGGATGTTCCGCTACTTTCAACAATTTCTTAATATCTTCCTCATTAAGCAAATCACCTTCAGAAGGCAACTTAGTTTCAGAACGATTCATTCTAATGTTTATCCATCTTACAATAGCAGGATAATCTTCCGTTTGATGTAACCATTTGTAGAATCTACGAATAATTACTTTGTAAGTCTGCTTTGTCCAAGGAGAGAAATTACTTTGTTGAATCTCAGAAACAATCTTCTTCAAATCTGCTTCCTCTGCTAAATCTAAAGGTTTGTCTAGTTTCGTGCCAACTACTTTCAAAACTTCTAAGTATTTCATTTGTCTGGGCTTAGAAAGCCCTTTCAAAACCAAATCTTCATTCATAGCTAGAATTAGCTCTTTGCTTTTCTCAGGCATTTGGGCCTTAAGAACTCGGTTCTTAGCGGTTATTATGCCACGATCATAGTTGTGGATTCCCATTGTTTTCCTCCACAAAAGCATCATATATAAACTTTGTAGGCCATTGTGTACCACAAAGCGGACGTAGAATTGAAAAGGAGCGCCACGAGCCGGATTTGAACCGGCGATTCCCGAAGGAACAGGATTAGCAATCCTGCGCAATACCAGACTATGCGATCGTGGCGTGAGTGTAACGAAAGTCACGTAAGCAATAAAGTGCAAGATTTATTTTTTAAATCTTGTGATTTTATGCGATCGTGGCACAAATTGAAAATTTGTGACAGATAAGCAAATAATTCCACAGAAGGAATTATTTGTGAATCGTGGCGTGAGTTTCATTCATGACAAATAAGCAAATTAATCTTAAAGAAAGTCAATTTGCGAATGGTGGTATAATACTAACAAACAACACATTATCCAAGCGGTTTTTAAAAGTTTCCCTTTAATTTCTTAAAATCTTCCACACCTGTTTCCCAGGAAGTTACGAAATATTTGCCATCCACCATTTGCCCATGTAACTCTACCATATCGCCCGATACAAACTGGTTCATCGCAGTTTCGCCAAACAGAATTATCAACTTTGGATTGATTACTTCAATCTGTGCATCTAACCATTTCCGACATTTACCTAATTCTTCGGCACCGAAACCAGAAATGGGGTAACATTTGAGACAATAAGTTACAAAAACTTCTTCCATTGACAAATTCGCTAGAGAGAGTAGTTTGTCCAATTTCTCACCAACAAAAGGTGTGCCTTGACGATCTTCTTCTTCACCAGGGAAATCGCCGATTAACATGATGTCCCCCTGACCTTGACCAGGAACTGCCAATAATCGTTTTTTCCATAACTTACAAGAAGTACATCTCTTAATTTCTTCTGCCAAATCGTATAATTGTTTCATTTTCTAATTGTTAATGAGGATAGCTTTTATCCGCCGCACACCAGCAGAACTACTTTGCTCTTTCTTAATTTTGAACACGCCTAACTCTTTAGTGTTCTTAACATGCGGACCCATACAAATCTCTTTACTATAATCTCCGACACTATAAACTGAAACTTTATCTGGATACTTAGCACCAAATTCACCATGCGCAACTTTAAATGCCTCTTCTTTAGTCATTTTTTCTCGGACAACTTCTATCCCCAAACTAATCACCCTGTTAACTTCATCTTCCACAGCTTGTTTTTCTTCCGTAGTCAATTTCCTGTCAAAACAGAAGTCGAACCGCAACCTTTCAGTTGTGATGTTACTTCCCCTTTGAGATATTTTGGAGTCTACCTTCCGCCGCAATGCTTCATTTAATATGTGTGTCGCGGTATGCAATTTAGTTGTCTCTTCACCAGCATCAGCAAGTCCACCTTTGAACTTTTTCTCTGCCCCAATTCTACTCAACTTTTGGTGTTCATCGTAAGCTTTCTGAAACCCAGCAAAATCAACTTCTATCCCTTGTTCACTAGCCAACTCTTGTGTCATTTCTATTGGAAACCCATAGGACTGAAATAATAAAAAAGCATTTTTACCAGAAATCTTTTCACCTGATTTTGCCATTTTGGAAAATTCGCGCAACCCATGTTCTAATGTTACTGCGAACTTTTTCTCTTCCTTTTCTAACTCGTCAAATATTTTTGTTTTGTTTTGTTCAAGTTCTGGATAAAGAGTACCATAATCAACGACCACAATTTGAGCCAGTTGTTTAGTAAAATATTTCTCGACATCTAACTGTTTCCCTAATCTTATCGCTTTTCTAATTAATCTTCGCAAAATGTAACCTTGGTCAACGTTGGAAGGTACAATCCCATTCTCATCACCGAGCAAAAACACTGCCGCTCTGACATGGTCAACAATTATTCGCATTTGCCTTTTAGTTTCTGGAGAGTCTAGATACTTTTTACCGCTAAGTTTCTCAACCTCTTTAATCATTGGTAAAAAAAGGTCAGTTTCATACGCACTTTTTTCACCTGACAAAACTGCTAGTGTCCGTTCAAAACCCATCCCTGTATCAACATTCTTTTTTTCTAATTCTACCAAACTACCATCTTTTTGTTTATTATAAGTCATGAAAACATCGTTCCAAATTTCTACCCAAGTTTCATCTTCCGGATCAAATGTTTTTGGAGCTTTTTCATCCCCTGTCCAGTAAAACATTTCTGAAGAAGGACCACAAGGACCAGTTTCACCAGCTGACCAGAAATTGTCTTTACCCAAATAAGCGATTCGTTCTTTTGAAACTCCAAGTTTCTTCCACACATCTGCCGCTTCTTCATCACGAGGAACTTTATTGTCACCTTCATAAACTGTGAAAGCTAATTTTTTTGGATCTAGTCCTAACCACTTTTTATCTGTTAAGAATTCAAAACTCCATTTAATTGCATCTTCTTTAAAATAATCTCCCAAGGACCAATTACCGAGCATCTGAAAAAAAGTATGGTGTGTATTATCGCCAATATTCTCAAAATCCACTGTCCGTAAACACTTTTGTACATTTACCAGTCTTGTTCCAGAAGGGTGCTTTTGCCCAAGTAAAAAAGGTACTAAAGGTTGCATCCCTGCAGTATTAAATAGTACAGATGGGTCGTTTAGTGGAATTAAAGAAGCTGAAGTTATCGCTACATGCTTCTTATTTTTAAAGAAGTCAAAATATTTTTGTTTGAATTCGTGAGCTTTCATGTTTTGGAGTTAATAGTCTTTATTTTAAATAGTTAACGGATAAATCACTCATTTAATTATTTTTTAACCACTACATTTTAACTAATCTTTTGCTTAATTTGAGAGATTTCAAGAAATTTAAAACAAGTTAACCACTACAATAAGCTAATTATATAACCTAAAAAAAAAGAAGGTCTAATTCCTACCAACAACCTTATAAAATAACACTTCTGATTAATAACTCATGGTCACTAAAATGTCTGTAAACAAAGCGTTCAAACTAGAAAATACAGTTTTTCTAGATACCAGATCGCCAAAAGAGTACGAAGATGACCACATCTTAGGTGCGGTTAGTTTACCTATTCTAGACAATGAAGAACGGCATGAAGTAGGGTTAATTTACAAACAGATTTCTCAAGAGCAAGCGATTGAGAAAGGATTAGAATATTATGCTAAAAAAATACCTAACATCATCAAAACTGTCAAGAAATACCAAGACAAAACTTTAATGATTTATTGTGCTAGGGGTGGAATGCGTTCAAGAATTATCGCCGCATTATTAGAATCTATCGGAATGAAAGTTTACCAATTAAAAGGAGGGTACAAGGATTTTCGAAATCACCTTTTAGAAAAAATTGAAAATTTCAAACTTAAACCAAAAATATATGTTGTTCATGGATTAACTTGTACAGGGAAAACGGACATTTTGAAACAATTCCTTCCATTTATAGATTTGGAAGGGTTGGCGCAACATCGTGGTAGTCTTTATGGCGCGATCGGACTTCAACCAAATTCCCAGAAAAAGTTTGAGAACTTATTAATGGCCAGAATTGAAGAACTCAACGAACAACAATACATAATTTTGGAAGGTGAAAGTCGCAGAGTAGGTAATTGTATCATGCCACCATTTCTTTGGTCCGCGATGGTTAACGGAGAATACATTTTAGTTGAACGAGAAAACCAACTTCGATTTAAAGCGATGGTCAAAGAATATTTTCTTAACCCAATTATCGCCCAAGAGATAAAAGAAATCAGTAAAGGATTAAGAAGAGTTATTTCTAAAGAAAATAAAGAAAAAATGTTAGAATATATTGACAAAAAGGAGTATGAAAAAGCTGCAGAAATTCTTTTATTAAAATATTACGACCCCCTTTATGGACATACACTAAACAGGATGGATTTTAAAGCAACTATTAACAGTGACGATGTTGATCAAGCAGTTAAAAAAATTAAAGAGTATATTGAGAAATGAAAAATTATTGTTGATTTTCATGATAAATATCTAAAAAAAATTATCTTCCCTTCTTCTAAAGAATAAAAATAAGATAAACGAAAAGAACCAATATAAATTTCCCTTGTTCCTTTTCTAGAATATCGCATTAGTTTTCCCACCTCTGGGTTCTCAATAACTTTATGGATTTGTTTTTTAATTCGTTCCAACTCAGATTTATTTTTTATTTTTTATTTTTTTAAGTAACGAAATAAAATTAGGTGAATGTTCTATCATTAACATTTGTCTAACTCATCAAGAAAATAATTAACAGACGAAGATTTAAATTCCTCCCGGTCATAACTTTTCCAAGCTTTTCCAAGCTTTTTCAGTTCTCTTTGCAAATTCTAAATCGCTTTTAATATTTTCTCCAAAATCAGTAATTGTTTTAAGAATTATTTGTTTCCCTACTTTGATAATTACAAATTTTTCTCCATCAACATAATCGCTTCTCATTGTAGAAGGAATTACCATTTGTTCTTTAGAACTCATATAAGCCATATCTATTTCTGCCATCTTTAATGTAAGTAAGATAAATCTTACTTTCTTATACATCTTTCGTTAATAAATCCACTATCACTGCAAAATCGTCTTTCATCGCTTGTAAAAGTTCAGGGTTTCTACCGGAATAAAGAAGTGAAGCAGGATGGATTACCGGGACAACTTTAAGGTCACCTTGGAAACTGAACACTTGCCCGTGGATAGTTTTTATCGCAGTTTTACCCAAAACTCGTTCAGTGGCAAAGTTGCCAATCGTGACAATGACTTTCGGTTGCATGATATAGATTAGTTTGTTAAGTCGTTCTCGACAATTTTCTATCTCTTGCTTTTTCGGATTACGATTTTTTGGTGGTCGGCACAAGACTGTGTTGGTTATGAAAATATCTTCCCGGACCAGTCCAACTGAATCTAGTAACTGATCCAATATGTTACCAGACATACCGCAGAAAGGTACCCCGTTTTTATCTTCGTTAGCACCAGGAGCTTCGCCGATGAAAAGAATGTCTGCATCATGATTACCGGTACCAAAAACTACTTTGGTCCGTGAGTTACACAATTCTGGGCAACTAGCACATTTAGAATATTCTTGTTTCAAGTTGGTCAGTTTCAAGTTGGTCAGGTTCATGAGAATAAGTAAGAAAAAAAGAATTATTTAATTGTTGTGGTTAAATAGAAATAAAAAAATAAAAAAATTATTCTTTCTTTTCTTCAGTTGGTGCTTCTGCTTTTTTAGTAGAAATAATTTCCACATATTTGCATTTGCCACACACTAATCGGTTTTTATGTTTCGCTAAAAACATACCAGGGCCACACTTAGGACAGAATCTGTTCTTTCGTTCAATTTTGTCACCAGAGATGGTGTAAAGAGCGCTAAGTTTCTTACCTTCCTTCTTAACTTTCTCTACTGGTTTTTTACCTTTTTTATCGTTTTTTTTAGCCATTTTTTTATGAGCCTCCTTAGATTTTTTATATCTTCAGCTAATTATGCTTTGATAATGGTGATTTATTCTGCTTTTTCTTCTGTTGCAGGTGCTTCTTCTTTTTTCTCTTCTGTAGGTTTTTCTGCTTCTGCTTTCTTAGCTTCTTCAGCAGCTTTAGCATCTTCTTCAGCAGTTTTAGCATCTTCTTCAGCTTTCTTCTTCTCTTCTGCTTCAGCTTTCTTAGCTTCAGCAACTTTCTTAGCATCTTCTTCAGCTTTCTTTTTCAAAAATTTTGTGTTCATTTCTGCTTTATCTTTCGCTTCTGCATTTTTGTATACCAAAGCTGAAAATGCTGATTCCTGTTGACTAAATTTTGTATAAATGTTTTTGATAATTACTAGTTCAGGTTTAGTTTTCATTTCTTTAACTAAAACTTCTATTAATTGAGCATTACTTGGCGTTACACCTTCAAAAGTTATCTGACCTTCAACTTCCATTCTTCCCAAAAGTGGATTTTCATTTTTTGATTTAATTGTTACTTTCATTGTTTCTTTCCTCATTAAATATAATTTATTTAGTTGGTTTAATTATTTTGCTTTAATAGCGTATTCGCCTTTTTCTTTAGTATTAGTTTTTTCAGCAATCATAGAACGTTCTACATCTTTAACATAAATTCTTCCTTGCCAGTTGTTAGTGAAATTTGTACCTTTACAAATCGGACATACATCTCCTTCCACAAAAACTTTACATTTCTTACAAGCTTTTTTCTTTGCCATCTTATGCTTTCTCCCCTTTCTTTGAACTTGCTTTAACTGATTTAACTTCTTCTTTTTGATTTTCTAACCATTCAAGTTTCCCCAACCCTTCTTGTCTCATAGTTAAACCAATTTTAGGATTGTTAAGATCTTTATAACTTACTGCAATGATTCGCGCTTTACACTTATCGCCAATTTTGATAATTTGTCCAGTACTTTTACCGTTCAAAACTTTATCAGAACTGAAAGATACAAAATCGTCCATACTTTGAGAAATGTGTACCATACCTTCTACCCCTCCAAGGTCCATGAATGCACCAAAATCAGTGATATCCCTAATACTACCATAAACTAATTCGTTAAGTTCAGGTTTGTAAACTAATAATTCAAATTCTGCATCATAATATGCTGCCCCATCACCAGGAACAATTACTCCGTCTTCAACATCACTCACATCGATAACATTGATCACGAAACCCATCTCTTTTGATACGAAATTCTCGTAATTAGCTTTAACATTAGCTAGTACAGCTTCCTTCTTACTCATGTTAAACATGGTAGGTGGAACTCTGATGAAATCCTTTGTTTTTACTTTGTAGAACATTTTAAGCTTAATTTCGCTTATTTGTTTATAAAAGTTTCTATAAGATGTATGCGTATAAAAAATATATTAAAAGAGAAATGCGTCCAACTCACCGAAAGAACTCATTAAGTAAAATGAAGTAGTCCTTAGTTACTCTTGGACAATTACCGGGGAAACAACCTAAATATTTCTGCCAGGCGAATCTTTCTTCCAGATATATTACGGCACCTTTATCGGTCTCAGACCTAATACATCTTCCCGCAGATTGCAAACATTTGTTCATCGCTGGGTAAATGTATCCATAATCCCAACCACGATTGAATTTGTTATCGTAATATTTGATAATCTCTTTAGTTTTTAGGTCAGGTTTAGCCAGTGGTAAACCCACCACAATTACTCCATTCAATAAATCGCCGGGGAAATCTACACCTTCAGCGAAGTTTGCACCGGCCACACCTAACAAAATTCCACCCTGTCTTTTATTTTTCTCTAACTTAAAACCTTCCAAGAACTGTTCTTTTTCTTCTTTGCTCATGCTTTGTTTTTCCCAGAAAAGTTTTTTATCAGAATTTAAAAAAGCACAAATTTGATCACGCATATAATAGGAAGGGAAAAATAAAGCAGTATTACCAGGAATGAGTTTGTTTAGTTTGGTACAAATCTCAGCAATCTTTTTGTACATCACATCTCCCCGAGCAGTGAATTTAGTTGTTGTTTCCGGGATAATTAAGTCAAGTTTATTTTCTGCCGGGAACGGAGAAGGGTAATGTTTCTCTACCGCTTTTTCTTTCTTAATTCCTAACACATCTCGATACATAGAGGTGGGGTTTAATGTTCCGCTCATGATTATGGAACTGTGTACCCGCTCAAAAATAGGAGTAGTAATTACTCGCGGATCTAAACAAGAGTAACTCAAAGTTATTAATGGACCGTATTTATTTGTCCGGTCAGAAACGGAACGTAAATAACCTTCATCGTCACCCTTCCAACTTTCTAAAAATGTACTTATCCCACCTAAATAACTTTTCTTTTGTTTTTTTCTGATTTCTTCCGCAGCTTGTTCCAATTCGTCAATCAGTTCTTCATAATTGACAACTTTTTGTACCTCGGATAAGAAAGAATCTTTAGTGACCAGTTTCTCTTTGTTCCGATCTTCCTCTTTAAAGTCTGCTAAGTTAATTAAGATCCGGTTAAGTTCTTGTAACCAGTTAATCATACCTTTAAAATGAAACTTTTTTGCTTCCATGAGACCATTCTTGAGCATGTTAGTTGTCAAATTACTACTAAGCATGTCCATGACTCGGTTCGGTAAATTGTGCCCCTCATCAACGACCAAAATAACATCTTCCAATTCCAAATCCATCTTTTTAAACAAAGCAATCATCACATAAGGATTGAATAAATAATAGTAGTCACCAATGAACACGTCTGCATCTTTACCGAGCATAATAGACATTTCATAACTGCACATTTGTTGCTCTTTACATTCCACAATTAACTCTTCGTTATGTAACGGGCTCATATTTTGCAAATTTTTTAACAACAATTTTGATTCCATGGTTAACTTTTGTCCGTTCTTAACATTGTTAAGGAATTCACACTCACCTTTCTCCACAATAGATTTACAAAACTCGTTAAAATCGTTACCGAACAAACCAGCAATTTCTTGATTACACATCCACCGTTTACCAATTAAATCAACACAAACAATTTTATGTCCTCTTTTATTTTTGATTTCTTTTAAAGTATCAACCGCGATTTTGTGTTGTGTATGGCGGTTAGTTAAAAAAAAAACTTTCTTTTTCCTGGTTGTACCGTCTTCTTTCTCTCTCGCTTCAGAATTGTTTAGAATTTGTAATGCTACTGCTAAAGCACTAGCAGTTTTCCCTAACCCTGTCGGTGCATGTGCTAACAAAACTTTTTTTTCTTTAAATGTTACCAAAATATCTTCTACTAACTGCCTTTGCCCCTCTCTTATCGTCGGATGAGGGAAATAATCTAGTTCTTTCATTAGTTCTTGAGAAGATTGTGTTTTAGAGTTAGAAACCATCTAAAAAAGTTGAAAAAATTCAAAGTTTAAAAATGCTTGTTTTGTAGTATATATTAAGTTGACAACAGATTCCTAACCATCTCTTGCCATACCTTTCAACTCCACCCATAAAAAAACGTGTTAAGTGAGGAACAAAGTGACGAACTTAATACGTTCGTTTTGTTGATGTAATATCACCTGAAACCACGAGTTTTCAATCCACATCACACAACAAGATTTAAAAACAAGTAGCTTTTCTAAAATGTATTTCGAAAATAAACATAAAAAGTATATGTTTTTTGTCGGAGATAATGAAAACTATTGTCACCTATCCAAAAGGTTTAAATATCTATTATCAAAAGCATAGGATAAAGTGAATAAAGGTTTAAATACAACTGTTCAACCCTTCAAATAAAAGGGAATGACAGATGTGTTTTAGTATCAAATAAAGAGATAACTTCTTGGTAGATTCCAGGAGGCATAAGTTTGGGGGGGTAAGTAAATTGATTAAAACAGAAAAGTCAATCTTTGACGTATTTTTTAGAGAAAAACCGGCTATGATGTTAGTAGAATTAAAGAACGCTAATGCGAATGTTTATGCATCTATACTAGCTAAACAAATTGACTGCACATATTCTCATGTGGTAAAAATCTTACAAGAAATGCAAAAAGCAGAATTGATCAAGTTCAAAAAAGAAGGTCGATTAAAGTTGTTAGAGTTAACTACTAAAGGAGAAGACATCGCTAGGAACATTGAGAGTATCAAAACCATGCTTTGATAGTTTCTTTTTTTCTTTTTTATTTCTAATTTATTTTACCGATATGTTAAGAAAACTTTATCATTTTGCAAAGTTTGAAAATTCTAGCTTTGATTTCTACTTCAAAGGACGGTTAAAACAAACAGCATCAATTTCGCCAGGATTCATACATACATCTTCTGTTAATTCACTAAAGTCATTACAATCCTTGTCTTCATAACAAGCGATATGTTCTACAACAGTACCACCAGTCATACCATCAGGACTAATTACCATTCCTATTCCGAAGACAATACCTAATAAAAGAGCAACCACCATTATAGATTTTAATTGAGTCATAATATCACCTGATACAAGGAAAAGAAAAAGAAGTTAAAAATGTTTCGATTAGAGGATAGGTCGCTTCTGAACAAAATATTTATAAAAGATTAATAGATTTTAGTTGATAACGATGGGTATACAGGTCAAATGGCTCGTATATACTGGAGGAAAAAACAATTTAGTTCTCCAACTTATTCATCAAATGAGGTAAAATAAACAAAATGGCAAGAATGCATAGTAGAGATAAAGGTAAAAGTGGGAGTACTAAACCTATAAAGAAAGTACCTTCCTGGGCACCTTACAAAGAAAAAGAAGCTGAAAAATTAATTTTAAAATACGCTAAAGCTGATAAAAGTACATCAGAGATTGGTATGATTTTAAGAGACACTTACGGCATTGGTAGTGTTAAAGCGGTCACTGGTAAAAGTATCGGTAAAATTTTAGTAGAAAACAAAATCACTAAAGAACTTCCAGAAGATTTGTTAAACTTGATCAGGAAAATGATTTCAGTTCAACAACACATGGAAAAAAACCGGCAAGATATGGCTGCTAAACGTGGTTTCCAATTAACAAATGCGAAAATTATGCGTTTGATTAAGTACTACCAAAAAACAAACAAGTTACCAGAAAACTGGAAGTTTGATTCTAAGAGACTAAAGATGTATCTAGAATAGGTGCACAGATAAATAGAGGAAATTAAAAATGGCAAAAATAAGAAAAAATGGTGCTTATCAAAAATTAGAACGCCCCTATACTAGAATAAGTAAGTTTACTAAAAAGAATTTTGTACGTGGAGGATTCCCGCACATGAAAGTTATCAAGTTCGATATGGGTAACCCTCGTAAAGAATACGGAACAACTTTGAGGTTAAACTCTAAATCAAGTATGCACGTCAGACACAATTCTATAGAATCTGCAAGAATGACTTGTAACAGAATGTTAGAAAAGAATTTAACTAAAGCGTACCATTTACGGATTAAAATTTACCCCTTCCATGTATTAAGGGAAAACCCTTTAGCAAGCGGAGCAGGTGCGGACCGGATGAGCACAGGTATGAAGAAGTCTTACGGAAAATCTATCAGTTGTGCAGCAAGAGTTAAAGAAGGACAAGCATTGATGGAACTAAGAATTGATGACAAGAACATCAGGTTAGGAAAACAAGCTTTGTTAAGAGCAGCTAAAAAGTTCCCATGTTCATGTCGGATTTCTACTGTTGAGAAAGTGGCTGAGAAAGTAGCAGAGAAAACAGATTAGTTCTTTATTTTATTTATTTTTTTATTATTTTTCTTTTTATCCTATTTCTTCTTTGATACTTTTGGTTTCTTTGACACTTTTGGTTTCTTTGACACTTTTGGTTTCTT
>CAYXEO010000004.1:11809-22131 GCA_964464055.1 uncultured Methanosarcinales archaeon
ACTTTTGGTTTCTTTGACACTTTTGGTTTCTTTGACACTTTTGGTTTCTTGGTAACTCTTTGATTCACTTTATTTTGTAATTGAATGATTTTTGTTTTCTCTTGTTTAATTTCTTCCAACTTCTTTTTAAAAATGTAAACGTCTCTGGAATGATATGTTTCGTTTGACTCAAAATCTTTTTTCAAATCTCTTTTCAACAGTTTAATCTGAGTATTAACACTTGTTAATTCATTATTTGGCACATGATGGTGTCGCCTTTCAAGTTTATGTGCGATTTTTTTCACTTCTCTTAATGCCTCTCTTTCTTCTGCTCGTTTCTTTTTACTTTTCCTCCGTTTTGGTAAAAAAGATTTAATTAACAAGTTTGGCCGTTTTTGAGTTTGTTTCAAAAACCGGTCCAATTTAGTTAACTCTTGATTTAATTGGTCTTGGTTAGTGGTGGACAGTATAGCGGGTATTTTAGTCAATACCTTAGTGTTTTTTGGGAATACTGTTTCCACTTTTGTCAATTTGTTTTCTACTTCTTTCAACTCTTGATCAATTTCTAATTTCCGTTTAGAGATAGGGATTACTATTGGTTTCCGAGCAGGATAACCGTGCAACCTATTATTAATTTGTTTCAACTCTTGTTCCAACATTTTCTCACGAACATTGTATTGTGGTATTTTAGAGATTTTCTTTAATTTTCGTGTTGGTACTAGTTCTTCTTTTTCTCTTCTAAGTTGTTCCAAATCTCTGTTAACTTGATCATACTCGTTCCGTAACATTAATTTTGTTTTCAACTGATTCTTAGTAAGTTTCTTGGTTTGTTCTAATGGTTTTGTTAATGGTTCAATCGGTAGAGATGTTAATCCAGAAATGTATTGTTTCCTTCTTTTGATTCTAGCAACTAATTGAATCATTTTGACACTCACAAAAAGTAATATAAAAAATAAGATAAATGAGATGATGTATAAACCGTTGTTAGTAACCACGGCACCAAAATTAAATGCTCGACCAGTTAATGCCTTAAGTACTTTCTCAGCTTGGTCTCCAAAATTCACTTCTTCTTCTGAACAACTACCAATATCTAACAACCCATCATTACAAGATATTTCACCACTGTTAAATCCTTGCGTTTGACAAGTTTCACCACCAAAATCAGTCCCATCACATTGTTCTAGACCATTAATAATACCATCACCAGAATATTCTTCAGAGACACAATCATTCCAACCTGCACAATCTGATTGACAAGTTTTTTTACCTTCGTATTCTTCATTAGTTTTACATTCTTTAGTATTACCATCACAAACTTCACCCAATTCGGTTTCAGTGATTCCATTACCACAATTTTCTGTTGGTTCTTCAGGTTCAATTTCTTCTTCTGTTTTTTTAGATGAACTACTACCACTACTACCACCGCTAGGAGATTGATCTTCTTCTACTGGAACTGCTTCATAAATACTAGTTATAATAAAAGTAGCATTTTCATCTTCATTTGCCTCTGTCAAATTTATTGCTAAATCATAATATCCATTACCATCTTCGTCAATCTTTTGTAAGGTGTCATTTGTTAAAGTATAATTTGTTGGAGTTGAAGCAAAAGTGATATTTGCAATAGAGTTTGTAGCATTGTTTAATGTTAAAGTATGTTCATCCCTATCTGTTAATTGGAAAGTTTCAGAATCACTAATGTTTAATGTGAACGTCATAGAGAAGGTACAATTTCTTCCCCCATCAGTTATGGACCAATTGTAAACACCTATCAAAGTATCGTTCCTAGCAGTTTCCCCAGCACAATATTGTGAATCTCCAGCATGGAAATCTAGTTCATTAGTAAGAGTCCCAAGTGTTGACCAACCATTAAGCAAAGCATCATAATTAGTAACAGATAATTGGACCTCCAGAAACATCCAACTCATATCAGTTACATTAGAAACATTCCAATCGCCAATATCTTGATTAAAAGCATCTGCATAATAAAACATGTTATTCATCGTAGTTACACTACTTGTATCCCAGCCACTTATATTTTGATTAAATGAACTTGCATGATTAAACATTTCAGTCATGTCAGTAACACTTGAAACATTCCAATCGTCAATATCTTGATTAAAAGCATCTGCATAATAAAACATGTTATTCATCGTAGTTACACTACTTGTATCCCAGTTACTGATATTACCATTAAAAATGTCAGTATCAGAAAATAGAGACCTCATATTAGTTACACTACTTGTATCCCAGCCACTTATATTTTGATTAAATGAACTTGCATGATTAAACATTTCAGTCATGTCAGTAACACTTGAAACATTCCAATCGTCAATATCTTGATTAAAAGCATCTGCATAATAAAACATGTTATTCATCGTAGTTACACTACTTGTATCCCAGTTACTGATATTACCATTAAAACCACTATTATACATAAACATGGCACTCATAGTAGTGACATTACTACTAACCTCATCGAACCAATGTTCTTCAGTGAAGTTTGTAATACTATCTGCATCACGGAACATATTTCTCGCACTATTAACCCCCGAAATCACAGAAAGATTACTCAAAACATCTACCAACATATCTTCTGTACCTTCATAAAAAGAGATTCTTGAAGCACTACCGTTCAAACTGATGTTATAAATCCCTTCAGAAGAATAATTGTGTGAAATTAAACCAGTCCCGGAGTGAGTCGTATAATTAGTAGAGTTCCACCAAACAGTTAAATCTGCATTGTCCGCTTGAAAAGAGAAGTTGGTCCCGGGAATCAAACTAGTATTAATTTGAAAAGTGAAGACAGGGGTTTCTTCAGCAGACGATTCCTGCGTAGTATAGTTACTGAAACTAGATACATCAGCAACAACCGTTCCGCCACTGTCAAAAGTGATGTTGCATGCAGAAGTGTCATCGCATCGGACACCGTTCTTGTAAAGTTGGTGGGTTGTAGAATTGAGTCCGTAGAAAATAAGTTGTGCGGAGGAGTTGAGGTTGGTTAAATTTTCATTGTCGGCTAATCCTAGGTTGTTGTTTTCGATGTAAATAGTCTCGCCAATCGTCACAGAATCATCAACAGTCAAATTAGTGGCGTTCCAACTAAGTTCTCCAAAAAAATTGTTAAATATCAAAGCGTTAAAGTGTGAAGAATCTGTTGTGTCGCTAATTGTTCTTGAAATTGAGGTTGAAATGTTGTTATTTAACAAAGTATTATTCTCAGATGAAAAATAAGAGATCTCAACCCCACTAGATAAAGGTCCTGCCGACGTTGTTATTAAGGTATTATTTTCAAACTCATTTGAATTTGATTGAGAAATCACTAATGCGAGAGAATTATATCCGATTGCAGTTGCATGATTATTACTTATTGTATTAAAGTCAGATCCAGAAAGATAAATTGCATCTCTTTGAGAATTATCACCTGTTGTGATTGTATTATTATGTACAACATTGTTATTGGATATATAAATAGTCAAGGCATTTGCATCTGGGCCATCAATGATATTGCTTGTAATATTATTACTATTTGAGTTATCTAAATACAAACCAGAAAATCCTCCAACGGTGTTAATATTATTATTTGTAATTGTACAATTAGCTGCTTGAGATAAATAAATCCCATGTTTATAATTTGTCGAAGCATTCCCTTCTACAACATTACAGTTCTTAATAGTAACATTGTCATACCCAGTATTATTAATTCCATAACCTAACGTACCTGCAGTGGAATAGTTGATTTCATAACCAGCACAATCTAAAACAATGTTGCTGGCGTTAATTGTGAAACACGTTCCGGAGGAAGTGATGTTGTTGAGTAGAGTTAGATCAGAATTAAGTGTTCCGCAGGAAGACGTTGGTACTTCCAACACAGTCAGATTCTCACTGCAAACTTCAGTTCCATCTTCTGTTCCATCGTTAGGTGTGACACATACAGACCAGTTCTGCCCAACACTGGTTTCTTGTGAGACAATGAAGTCTGTTCTGTTGTTGTAGAGAGCTTGGATTTGTTCGGCTGATAATGCTCGATCTAAAATTATAATGTCATCAATAGAACCGTTAAATGGGTTGTTCCAGCCATCACGGTCAGGGTTACGTCCAATATACAAATTCCCATCAGAATTACGGATATTATGGTCATCAGCAGTAGTGCCATTTACCACTCCATTGATATACATTTTTGCATTTGTTCCATCAAATGTAAAAACCGTAAAGGTCCATTCTCCGGGTGGAACTGTTCCAGTATCGGAGGAAACTGTAATTGTAGAAAATATAGTAGTATAATATTGAAATGTAACTGAATCAGCATTAACTTTGAAAATTTTATCTTCAGCACCATTTGCCCATTTATTTAAAATAAAACCCCCCCCTTCATTTGGTTTAATCCAAGCACCGATAGTAACATCTTGGTTGAAATCAAAACTGTTATCCACGGGATCACTTAAATTAATATAATCATTAATCCCATCAAATTCATAAGCACCAAAACCATCATGGCCCCCAGTAGAATTATATGTAGCACTAGAAACAGTGCCGTCATAACTATTTGGAGAATAATCTTTTGTATAAATAGAATTACTTCCCCCCTCAAAAGGCATATTTAAGACCATCCAACTTGTTCCGTTGATGTACCAATTAGTAATGTTCTTGACAGCATCCGAATCTGCATCACTAGCATCCCAATAGGCAGTAAGATTCTCAGAAGAGTAATTAGTTCCCAGAGATGAATTAAGTACCAAGTTGGAAACTACCGGTGCGCTATTACTATCATCCAACACTGTCAAGTTCCCACTACAAACTTCAGTACCCTCTTCCGTACCATCATTAGGTGTGACGCATACGGACCAGTTTTGTCCAATACTGGTTTCTTGAGAAACTATTAGATCAGTTCTATTTTCATATAAAGCTAAGATTTGTTCTGGCGATAATGAGCGATTATATATCCGAACTTCATCAATTGCACCATTCCAATTGAGGTTGTTTCCAGGATCAATACCATAAGTGCCGATCACAGGATTTGTACCATCTGAAACAGCAATCGTACCTAAAGCAGCATCAACTACAGTATCTTCTAAAATTCCATTGACATAAATACCTACAGAAGTGCCATTACGCACACCAACAACATGATACCAATCTCCATTAACAGGAGTTGTTGTTCCTGTCGCAGTAACAGAATCCCCGTCGCCATCTCTAAACTGAGCGTAAAACTTTTTACTAGAAGTATAACCAAGTACAACTAAGTCGTTAGTATTTGAACCATAATCATTATAGATCCAGTGAGTATTTGCATCAATTAAAGTAGATTTCACCCAAGTTTCTATAGTTAAATTATGATTCTCAGGGCTTAAGATGTTTGAATTAAATAAAGTTATATAATCACCATTGCCATCAAAATCATAAGCTCCCCAGCCATCATAGCCTCCATTAGCGTTCCAAGTCGCTCCATTTACTGTTCCATTATTACCATAACCACTATAGTCAGTGGCATAATGAGTTCCACTTCTTTCGAAGGGTATATTCAACACAGCCCAACTACCTCCATCAACATACCAATTAGTAATATTCTTAACAGCATCAGAATCTCCATCTGTTGCTGCCCAATAAGCAGTAATGTTTTCCGAAGTTGTGTTTGTTCCGAGTGTGGAATTAAGGACTAGGTTGGAAACTACTGGTGGGCTATTACTATCACCCAACACTGTCAAGTTCCCACTACAAACCTCTGTACCATCTTCAGTACCATCGTTAGGTGTGACACAAACTGACCAGTTCTGCCCGACACTGGTTTCTTGTGAAACTATTAAGTCAGTTCTGTTGTTATAGAGGGCTTGGATTTGTTCTGCGGATAATGCTCGATTAAACCATTGAATATCATCAATAAACCCCTTAAGCCACTTATTAGTTGAACCAGCACCTCCATTATTAACATTGCCTATGACCGGTGTGCCATCAAAAGCATCAATATTTCCAGTAACATCAGTTATATTTTTTGATAAGGCTCCATCTATATACACTTTAAGCGTACCTTCATTTGTATCTCTCACAATTACAATATGTTTCCAAGTATTTACCCAAGATCCATCATCTATATGTAAGGTATTAGATAAGTCTCCCCCACTACAAAGTTGGACATCTAAGATAGTTCTCGGAGTTTCTGCAGGTTTGTAAGGATACAAACCAACTGCCAAACCTTTTTCACCAGTATCCGCTCCATCAAAGTCTCTTGAACTGAAAATAAGATCATAGGAGCAATAAGAAGCAGTGCAAGGTTCAGTATAATTTACCCATGCTACAAAACTAAATGAGTTTGTACCGGGAATGAGATTAGCATAATTACTTATTTCAATTTCATCATTAATCCCATCAAATTCATAAGCACCAAAACCATCATGGCCCCCAGTAGAATTATATGTAGCACTAGAAACAGTGCCGTCATAACTATTTGGAGAATAATCTTTTGTATAAATAGAATTACTTCCCCCCTCAAAAGGCATATTTAAGACCATCCAACTTGTTCCGTTGATGTACCAATTAGTAATGTTCTTGACAGCATCCGAATCTGCATCACTAGCATCCCAATAGGCAGTAAGATTCTCAGAAGAGTAATTAGTTCCCAGAGATGAATTAAGTACCAAGTTGGAAACTACCGGTGCGCTATTACTATCATCCAACACTGTCAAGTTCCCACTACAAACTTCAGTACCCTCTTCCGTACCATCATTAGGTGTGACGCATACGGACCAGTTTTGTCCAATACTGGTTTCTTGAGAAACTATTAGATCAGTTCTGTTGTTATAGAGAGCCTGGATTTGTTCTGGCGAAAGAGAACGATTGTAAATTCTCACATCATCAATTGAACCGTTGAAATTTATTTCTGAGAACTTTCTTTTTCCAATCGATAAGGTTGTTTTAATAGGTGTTGCAACATCTGCAAGTGTGCCTTCTTCTTGCCCATTAATATAAATTAACTTATGGCTGTTATTCTGAACCGCCACGATGTGATACCAACTTCCAATGGTTGGGAGCGTTATAGAACCCACATCTTCCCAACCACCAGAATATACTCCAAAAGTAATATTTCCTGTGTCAAAATCAGTATTGTCAATCCCCAAAACTAGACTATCGGAAGTAAAAGGTGTATTTAATGAAAGGATCGGTTGTCGCCCAGTATTATCATTAAATTTAGCCCAAACTTCAATAGAATAATTGACATGATTTAAATCAATATTACTAAAATTAATTTGATCCGTTGCTTCTGTACCACCATCAAACTCAAATGCACCAAACCCATCATGACCACCAGTTGGGTTATAAGTCCCACCTTGAACTGTCCCAGTAGCGTTGTTAGCATAGTCTGTAATGTTGTTTATCTCATCAGTCTCAAAAGGAACATTAAGTAAGGTAATAGATTCGCCATCCAAATACCAATTAGTAATATTCTTAACGGCATCTGAATCCGCATCACTTACATCCCAATAAGCAGTTAAATTCTCAGAAGTTAAATTTGTTCCCAGAGACGAGTTAAGGACTAGGTTAGAAACTACCGAGACATTGTTTGGACCGCCGCCAAGCACCAGATTAACTTGTGTGCTATTTGTCTGGGTCAGATTTACCAACGTGGAATTGTCTGTGTAGTCGGTTAAGTTGGCGGAGATGTTGTGCGGTGTGTGATAAACAAACGTACTCGGATCATCATCATCATCAATATAAACCTCTGTTAATGTTTGTCGTGGAATGTTCCCATTACCATCGGTTAATCCCGCATAAATTAAATCACTTGTTGCATTATAAATTGACACATTTGCATTTTGCAAATTATTACTATCGCTGTCTTTTACATTTACATCCACATACCATTCTACAAAGAAGTAAGAAGTAGTATCTGAACTATGGAAAAAGATATTTGTTTTATCAAAACTTACATTTGTAAATCTATTATTTGACCCACCCATATACTCAACATAAACATCGTCTCCAGACATGTTGATAATTGCCCCGTTCGTAAAGTTGTTGTTGTCGTTTCTTGGTGTGGTTCCATCTTGAGCGATATATATCCCCTCATCACAATTCATTAATTGATTGTTTTCAAAAACATTTCCAATAACATCAGTATCAAATTCTATTCCACTAGTACTTGGTTCGCTTTCACAATCAATAAAATTATTTCCGAAATAACTTGCATTTATATCATCCAAAAATATTCCACCTTCACCACTGGACCCAACACCAGAAATATTATTGTTACTCATGTTCACTTGTACACTGCCATCTTTAGCATTTAATTCAATACCCCAACTGGAACTATCAATAATATTGTTATTGATTATTTTCCAACCACTACCAACCGGCTCATTAGTAATACCCATTACGTTAATTCCGTCACCTGACAATTGAACCACATTACTATCAATTATCAGTCCGTTCATATCCACATCTCCACCAAGTTGAATTCCTGCAGTATTATTGTAAAAATAATTATTGGAAATATTACCATTTAATGATTTAAAAACCCTAACACCTATACTATTATCATAAAAAGTATTATTATATATTTTTGAATTTTCACTCATCCAGTGATCAATACCTCCCCCAAAATTATAGATATTACAATTAGTTATTGTGATATTGTCTCCCCCATTAGCTAAGCCAATTCCTTCTTCATCTGCCCCAATGTCATTTGTTTGAGTAATATTATATCCTTGACAATCTAGGGTGACATTGTCATTAGTGTTCATCGTTATACAACTAGAAATTGTAACAATATTGTCAGTTAACTGCACCACAATATTACTTCCACTTTGCACAGCTGTCGTACAGGAAGCACAACTATCACACGTGCTGGCCTGAATCGCCACACTCGCACCAGTGATCAGGTTCCAGCTTTGTTCCATTAATCCGCCGAAAGAAAAAAAGCCCTGGCCTTCTGCACGGAGGGTTGCAGAAGCAGAAGTCTCTGCGAAGCCAGAGTCTTGAATAGGAACGCCGACCAATAAGAATACTGAAACCAACATAATTGCAGCTAAGAAGAGCCTCTCACCAGCTAGATTAAAGCCATTGGAATTAGTTCTGCCCAATTTCCTTGTCCTCTTCCAGCCATTTCTTTTTTTCAGTCTCATATCTTCTTGATCACCTTGTCGTAAATATCTAACAGACCCTTGAGGTCCTTTATTTTCAGAGAATAAAACTTATGGGGAAATTCCTTACGCACGTTTAAGAAACCGAGGTCATAAAGCATTTTTAGATGCCGGGAAGCTAATGAGACGGACATATTAGTTTGTTCAGCGATATCTTTGACAGTTAATTCTTGATTTGAAATTAATCTCAGGATCTGCCTTCTAGAATACGCACTGATTGCTCTACTAAGTTTCTCCTCTTTTTGCTCCATCTAATTATAAAGTAAGAAAGAGAAATATATAAACCCTCCGGTTTGAGTAGTGGCGTAGTTGTTCAGTTGAACAAGTGTGAAACTCAAAAGAAAAATAAAAAATATAATTAAAAATAACAAATAAAATTACTAAAAACTAATTATCAAATGAAAAATTATCAGATTCACGTAACACCACATCAGGCGTCTCTGGTTCAGGTTCCAATGCACCAGATTTTTCCGCTTCCAATTTCTCAGCTTCTCGTTTCTCTTTAGCAGATACCCAACCTTCTGATAAACTTACTATCTTGTCTTTCAACTCTTCAACAGTATAATGGACGTGTGCAAAATCAATATTGTTCAAATCAAACAAATCAGTTTTGCTCAAATAAATTAAAACGTTCATTTTTCCAGCCAAATGTTTTAACAACTCTTCTTGCATTTCCAAAGTGTAACCACAGAATTCGCTCAGATCAAACACATAAATTACTGCGTCCGCCAATTCCTCCAAAACTAGTTCAGCTTGCATTTCCACATCGTTCATTTTATCTTTACGAGCCAAAGTACCAGGGACATCAAGAACTTGAATCTTCTTACCACCAGTTTCAAAAAAACCAGAATTGACACTTTTAGTTGTGAAAGCATATTCCGCAACTTCCGCTTTTGCGCCTGTCAATTTATTTAGCAAAGTTGTTTTCCCAGCATTAGGGAAACCATAAACACAAACTGTGAACAAATCTTTAATGTCTGGGAACGAACGCATACGTTTTCTCGCCTTTTCTAAATAATCAAAATTTTCGTCAACTTGTTTCAATGTAGAAGCTAACCGGCCATAAAACTCTTTTGATAAAGCTTTAATTTCGTTCCGATCTTTACATTTGATAATTTTAGAAACGTAACTTTTTTGTAATAACCTTACCCGTTTCAAAGCCCAACCAACAGCACCATAAGATTTTTTCAGTTGTGGATAATCTAATGTCAA
>CAYXEO010000004.1:22231-58976 GCA_964464055.1 uncultured Methanosarcinales archaeon
GTCAAATTAGGAGTTGTTTATAAAAACTTTGCCAATTATATACAGTAAGACACATCTTTCGCGAACGTAGTAAGTTCGTCTATTCATCCCTCACCTAACACGTTTTTTTATGAGTGGAATTAAAAAGTTTGACAATAGTCTGTCTAAAATGATATTGTTAACTTAATAGATACCATTTCGCAACATATTTAAACCCCAAAAACATACCAAATACAGAGACAATTAGATGAAAAAAACAAATTGTAACAAAAGTGACAAAACAATTTATGTTATTGGACACATCCACCCAGATACAGATTCTGTTTGTTCCTCTATTTGTTACGCTCACTTGCTTTCAAAAATTTATGGTGGGAAAATTGTCCCGGCCAGAGCAGGCGAATTGAACCCAGAAACAAAATATGTTCTCAAGAAATGGAAAACCATAACGCCAACCAAACTAACTTCTCTTAAAAACAAAAATGCCATTTTGGTAGACCACAACGAAAGGAGTCAAGCAGTAAAAGATATTAAAAAAGCCAATATAATTGAGATTGTTGACAACCACCCAACGAAACCAAAAAACGCAATTTTAAATATCCCGGTTGAAAGTGAGCCAAGCGGTGCAACAGCTTCACTTATCGCTGCAAAATATCAGTGGTTCAATATCAAAATTACCAAACCTGTCGCCGGACTTTTACTTTCGGCACTTCTTTCCGACACACTAATACTTAAAAGTCCGAGCACAACTAAAAAAGACAGAATTTTGGCCAAGAAATTAGCTAAAATTGCTAAAGTCAATGTTAAAAAGTACGGGCAAGAAATTCTAATTTCAGGAAGTGTTGATTTCTCTAACACGAAAACCAAATCCGAACTGAAAAAGATCATTTTGTCAGATTTTAAAGAGTATAAAACAGAAACAAAACAACAAAAGAAAAAAACAAGCAGTTACAAAATTGGAATCGGGCAAGTTCTAGTGAGCAAATTTCGGCCAGTCCTGAAACAAAAGGACAGAATTTTGGAAGAAATGAAACTCTTGTTACCGAAACAAAAACTGAAACAATTGTTTTTAATGGTTACCAATCTCAAGAACGGAAAAACACATTTGTTCTATGTGGGAAATAAGAAACAAGTTGAAAAAAAATTTAAAACAAAAAGTAAATTTCAACTTGATGAGAAATCAGGAATTATTTATTTGCCAAAAATATGTTCTCGTAAAGATCAAGTTGTTTCTCTAGTTATATAGAAAGAAGAAAGAAAAAAGAAAAAAGGAATTTACTATTTGGCGAACATATTATATAACCAAGCAATTAAAGCCCCGATAAAGAACGCATAAACTGCTGATTCTAAACTGCCTAATAAAATCCCTAATAGTTTTGGAGAATAAAAGAACCTACATTCAGCCAATTTACTCGCCATGGTTTGCATATAACCGAACCGGCTTAACAAACTAACAAGTAAAGTCATTAAAGCTGCTACCGCTGCTAATGCCAAACCTAAAGATGTTGGTTTAATTTTGTTTCGTGTTTTGAACACGCCAGTTAAAGAAACAGTTTTTGGTGTTGATTTACGTTTTTTAGTTGTCTTTCTTTTAGGTGCTTTTTTCTTAACAACTTTTCGTTTTGAAGACGATTTTTTCTTCACCACTCTTTTTTTTGCTACTTTTTTCCTAACAACTTTCTTTTTTGGAGAAGATTTCTTTTTAATTGTAATTTTCTTTTTAGCTCGTTTCCGAACTACTTTTTTCTTAGCCATTATTCTATAATACCTCTTTTTGATATTGAAAGTATATTTTATAAATATATAAATGTTACTATTTCAGTGAATATATTGAAACATCTAGTTCCTAAAAATAATTGCTTTGTTTTTAGGCACTTTATATCACAAATTAGGCACTTTAGATATAACTAGAAAAGTGCCTAAAAAATAAAATAAAAAAATGCCTAAATTTTTAAAGTAGTAATTTTACTTATATGTGTATTCATACTCACACCATACAAATTATCTGCTTCAGAGATGATTGAATCATTGTGCGAGATGATAATATATTGCGCCTTATCAGAATATGACCTGATCAGTTTAGATAGTTTTTCTGAATTATGCTTATCTAATGCGGCATCAATCTCATCCAAGATGTAAAATGTCGCTGGTTGATATTCTTGGATTGCAAAGATGAAAGACAGAGCAGTAAGTGTTTTCTCTCCACCTGATAATGATTTAATATCCATGTATCTGGTACCAGTTAATTTTACTCTGATACTTAAACCATCTTCAAAAGGTTTATCAGGATTGTCTAATTGCAAAAACGCATTCCCCTTACTAAACAAATTAGCGAAAATCCTTTCAAAATTCTCATTTGCTTTATTGAAAGTTTCCATGAAATGGTCCTTTTTCTTAGTTTCAATTTCGTTCATCAAAGTTAACACATCGGTTTTTTCAACATTAAGATTATTCTTTTTTTCCATTAAATCGTTATACTCTTTCTCGACTTCTTCATAAATCTCTAGAGCTTTCATGTTCACTGCGGACATCTGACCTAACATAACTTCGAACTTATTAATTTCATGCTTCAGAACATCAATAGTTTGCCCTTTCAAAAGTTCCACACCTTTATATTGTGCAAAACTTTCATTTAATCCAGCCAACTTAGCTTTCACTTCAGCATTTTTTAAAGAATGAACGTTAATTTCTCGTTCACTTGTCCGAGATCTGTCCCTGATTGATTCAACTTCAATATCATACTTATTAGCTTCAGCGGACAACTTTTCTCTTTTGTTAAACAGTTCTTTATATTTCGCGTAAAACGCCTTACTTGCTTTTTCTTTATCACTAAGAGTTTTTTCTTCCTTACCAATCTTCTCAGACAAAGTTTTAATTTCTTTCTTGAATTGTTCATCTTCTTTCCGGTGCTGTCGAAGAATTTCTTGGATCTTGTTTCGTTCCGGAGCAATCATTTCTTCAATTTGCATTGAAATGTTACCCAGTTCAGCATTAAGTTTCACCAAATCATTTTTACCTTCTTGACGAGCATCTTCATAAGCACTAAGTTGTGCCAATAACCTTGGGTTACGCAGTTCATTCACTTGCGACCGCAAAATCATTTTTTTAGATTTATGTTTTGCTAGTTCTTGGTTAATTTGGTTAATTTGTTTTTGGAAACTAGATAATTCTGTATCAACTTCTTTAAGTCTGTCTCGAAGTTCTTTTTTCAATCCAGAATTTGCGTCCAAATCTCCACCTTCAAGATGTAAGATTTTTTCTAACTTAATAATGTCCGCTTCCAGTTCAGACCTAAAATTCCGTAATGAAGATATTTCTTGTTCGTTACTTTCTCGTTTATGTTCAATGTTAGACAATACGCCTTGCAACTCTGAGATCTCTGCTTCAACATGGTCTAGTTTTTCTAATGAATCTTTCTCTTTGAAACCCATCGCAGTTTTTCGTGCTTGAAATCCACCACGCATAACACCGCTTGCTTCAACAATGTTACCATCAAGAGCAGTCATTTTAATTTTCCCAATACCAACTCGTCGAGCAGTGTCAATATCTTCCACGACAAGAGTGTTCCCGAAAACGTAAGTGAACGCTTTTTTGAATTGTGGTTTATAACTTATTAGATTTAGTGCAAAATCGTGCACCCCTGATTTCCCGAGCAACTTTTTATTATCACAAGAAATTGAAATTGAACGAATTTTGTTAAGTGGAATAAATGAAGCAGAGCCTAATTTATTGTTTTTTAAATATTTGATACAATCAGCAGCAACTTGGTCATCTTCAACAACTAAATTCTGCATTCTTGCACCAGCAGCAGCTTCCAAAGCTTTAGAAAACTTTTTGTTTACTTGGCCCAACTCTGAAACTGTCCCGTGCACGCCTTTGAACTTGTTTTTGTTACTAATAATGCTCGCAACTGCTCGGTTACTAGAAAGTCCAGCTTGGATAGAAGCAGTTTTTGCGTTCAGTTTAGCATGTTCTTCTTGCAGACCCACTAACCCCTTCCGTGCATTAGATAATTGTGAAGCAAACCCACTATCTTCATCAAGACATTTGTTCAATCTCACTGTGGTAGATTTAAATTCGTTCTTTTTCTTTTGCAACTCTTTAATTTGACTTTTGTTTTCTTGTTCAACTTCTTTAACTTTCTTAATTTTCTCGTCAAGTGTTTCTAGTTGATACTCAATTTTATCTTTCTCACGCAAAAGTTCTTGTTGTTTCTGTCGAACTGTTTGTACTTCTTCTTGTTTTTGGTCAATCAATTTATCTTTTTCTTCCAGTTCTGTTTCTAATTCACCAGAAGATTCAATTTTATGTTTTTTCTTAAATTGTAAAATGTTTTTTTCTACTTCTTTCAATTCTTGCTCTTTCCGTTTAATCTTCTCTTGTAACTCTTTCTTTTTCTCAACATTAACAGAAGCTTTATTTTCTAATTCGTCCATCTCAATATCGAACTGGTCTTTCCTTTGTTGGATTTTATTAATTTCATCTTTTAGTGTAGAAACTCGTGCTTTATCTTTTGTTAAACTAATTTTCATATCTTCAATTTCCCGATGAACTTTAACTTGCTCTTTCTCACCTTTCTGTTCAATTTCTTTATTGATTTCGGCAATGATGGCTTTGTTATCAGCAACTTTAGATTTTAGTTGTTCAACTTTCTTTTCAGAACCAGATATTTTGTCTTGGTACTTAGCGATTTCTTTATCATACTTCGCTTTAACTTTGTCCAGGTCAGCTATTTGTAAATGTAAATGTGTTGCTTTATTAGAATCAATTTGATCTTTTAACGATTTGAATTTTAATGCTTGGTCACGATCTTTTTTTAGTTCTCGTAAATGAGTTTTTCTTTCTTTTAAAATGATAGTAGCATTGTTAAGTTTATCTTCAACTTTGTTAAGTTCAAGGTCAGCTTTATGCTTCTTTTCTTCATAAATAGAAATGTCACTAATACTCTCAATAACTTTTCTTCTTTCTACAGGAGACATATCCACAAACCGCATAATATCACCTTGCAAAATAATGTTGTAACCTTCTGGATTAATTCTAGCATTTGCAAGAAGGTCAAGAATTTCTGTCCTGGTTCTTTTTTTGCCATTAATACGATAAATACTACTTCCTTTTGTGGTAATTGTTCTATTAATGATGATCTCTTTACCTTCCACAGGGAATGTTTTGTTAGCATTATCAAAAGCAATTTCTACATAAGCAGATCTGGCAGGTGTTTTCTTTTTCCCACCATTAAAAATTAAATTTGCAGCTTTCTCTGCTCGCATAGATTTGGCAGACAATCTTCCAAGAACGAAACAAATAGCATCGCCGACATTAGATTTCCCAGAACCATTTGGTCCCAAGATACAATTAAATTTGTTATCAAAAGGAACTTCAGTTTTATTAGCAAAACTTTTGAAGCCATGCATAGTTATTCGATTAATTTTTGTCATATAAAATACCCTCTCTTTTTCTATATTCTTTTATTTTGCATATATAAAGGTTGCTATTTTGTATAATTATATTAACCAAAACTCTTATAAAGAAAAAGTTATCTTTCACTTTTAAATTATTTTTTAAATTGGGGCTGTAGCTCAATCTGGGAGAGCACTAGACTGAAGATCTAGGTGTTGTGGGTTCAAATCCCACCAGCCCCATATTTCTTTTTATCTAATTGTTTCGTTTCTAAGTACTAGTAATTTATTTCAACTAACCACCAATACTTGTCTGTAAAATTGTTCCTGCGAAAGCATTGAAAAGCAACATCACCACACCGGCCAAAAAACAATATAACATTGTACCGCTAATCAAACTTTTACCTAACTCATACCGTTCACCTAACTTATCTTCGCCATTCTCAATACCATTAGCTAAAACAGTTAAAATGTAAGCAATTTGGACAATGTAAATCCCTACCACAATCTGGAAATGGAAAGTGGGAATACCTATTCCAAAAATAGACATCATGTCGCCCATCCCTGCAGATCCTGCTTGACTACCTTCTGCGAACCCAGCCATTTGCGAACTTAGTTTAGTTAGAACAGTAGAGATCATCGAAGTAATACCAATAACAATCCCTGCAATGGCAGGAGTTAAAAATTTCACTTGCGCTTTCATCGAAGCAATGATTTCGGCCATTAAATCTTTCAATCGTTCTTCTACCCGATGAATTTCTTTGATGTATCTTGACATTGATAAAAGTGCTTGAGCAGCAATTCGTGGACCTTTCTTGACACTTTCTGCCAAAACTTTCATAGAAGATTCAATTACTTTTGAAGGGTAAGCGACCACCGCACCTACTTTAGAATCAAAAAGTGCTTGTTCTGTCCCCATACCTAACTTAGTAATGTTTCGTTCTGCCAAATTAAAAAAATCACCAGAAGTTGTCCCTCTCATAGTTTGAGCAACTTTTGAAAAGGCTATCTCTGCGGGCAATCCATCACCTAGCCGGTTACCCAACTGAAACATAGCTGACGAGAATTCGTTTTCTAACTCTTTAGTTTGTCGTCTTACTTTAACCACATCTTTAGAACGTAATGAATAATACAACCCTATCGAACCACCCAATCCGGCAATTACTACCAATGACAATATTGAAGCCCCTATCCCATAAGGCCCTAATTTATCTTCATCATTACAATTGGGCGTACTTGGAGGACAAACATAACCCATCAATTTGTAATCACCATCTTCATCTTGAATTTCGAAAGAAGAATCTAAAGAATGTAATATCAACGGACTAAACCCAATAAACATCGTTACTAAAAAAATCATCACACAAAAATAAAGAGGATTGACACTAAGTGTAAATTGTTTACCTAATTTAATATTAACATTTTGTAATTTTTTGTTTTTTTTATTTTTAGCAATATCTGTTGCACCATAACCTGCTGGCCGTTTAGAAAGGATTTGTTTTCCCAGATATAATACTGTAACTGGCAAAGTAACATTATAAAGTACCGAAATATAAATCGCAGTAACAAGTGGATTACTTCCTTCTTCACCACCCATAAAACTGACAATTAAAGGTAAAATAACTAAACCCAAAATTGGCAAAATCACTCCCAGCATGTGCAAAACCGTCATTGGAGATTTTAAAGAATGTGCATAATGGAGCATGTTTTCATAAGTTCCGTTCAAAATTACATCAAGAGATTTGTCAAGCAAAGTAAGTCTTCGATCTTCTATAGATTCAAATAAAGACGATTCTACCAAATGAAACGATTCCACGAACTCTTTATCCCACTCTTTCCAAGTTTGTAAAAAAGTATCTGCTGAATCACGAACGTTAGAATATTTTTCTGTTTCTACATCCCATAATAGTTTTCTAAAATCAAGTGATAACGGAGGATCTAAATGGTCAGCAGCGAACCCCAAGGCTCGTTCTAAATTCGAAGTGTGTCGCATATAAGTTACTAGATAAAATATCCCTTGAACCATTTGACTGGATGCTTTCATCCGCCATGAATTCGCCATGAAAGTGGGAATTTTTTGTAATGCAGGGATCATTAATAATCCGGCAAACAAGAAAAAGAAAACGAAAAACATCATTTTAAAAATTGCAAGTGCAATTAACGAACCAAAAACCATTATTGAAACAGGTAACAAAATAGAAAGTGAGACTACCCCTGAAGGCGTGGTGTTAAGATGGCAAGTGTCAAGATCTTGTTGTAATTGTTCTTTCTGTTTACCACTCACTGACATTTGTAACAAATTGCCGCAATAGTTACACGCTTTTTCATACCAAGAGTAATGTGTTGGGAAAAGTTCGTTCTTAAAATCAATATATTCAGAAGTGTTGAATTTAGTAGTAGTCGTTTTTGTAGATGATTCGCCGAACTCTTCATTTATTCGTTCTTTGTACTTCACTAACAAATCTTCATAATCTTTTTTCTCCATCTAACATCCTCTAGCTAATAATAAACTCTTTTTAATAAACTAATATTTAGTTGTTTAAAAATATTACCTAAGTGAGAACGTATTAAGTTCGTCTCTTTGTTCCTTACTTAACACGTTTTTTATGATTAGAGTTGAAAGGTTTGGCGAAGGATGGTCTAAAATGATGTTGTCAACTTAATACGTACCTAAGTGAGATGGTAGAAGTGAATGAAAAATGAAGAAATGAAAGCCGAAATTCTCTGTCTTATGTGTTGTTTTTTTTGTTATTAGTGTTTTGAGAATTTAAAAAAAAGGTTAATAAGAATAAGTTACCAAATCGCCAAGGTCTTCAGCAGAGATATTTCTTCCCAATGCAATATAACAATTTTCTGGAAAATCGTCACTTATTTTTCTTTTGAATCTACTAGAAACCCCATCTTGATCATTTTGTTTCATAGGCACAAAAGTACCATGAGCATAAGCATCTTTGGTAGGCAGAGTATTAGAATAATGAACTGGTATTTGGGTCGACATATTAAGTTCCCTAAATAATTCAGAATCTTTTATTTGGTTCAAGTAACAATTAATCCGTGAACCTTTCATTCCACCTTTTTGATAAATTAATAAGGAAACCACTTCCGCGGTTGGATTGTCAACTTGTTCCCTTAATTTATCGTTAAGGTAAATTTGTACTTCTTCCAATTTTTTAGCACGGTTATGATTTTGTATTTTATTGATCTTTTTTTGTAAATCTTCCATAAATAGTTCAGAAACCCTGATTTTTATAAGAGTTTTGATAAAAAAAAAAGAAAAAAATTAAAGTACCTTATTACTTATCTCGTCTTTCAACTGTTTAACAAACTCTTCCACAGCAACACCAAACTTAGTACCACCTTTTCTGGAACGGACAGCCAAAGTTTCATTCTCAACTTCTTTACCACCAATAGTTACAATATAGTTCACTTTTTGTAACTGTGCTTCCCGAACCTTTTTACCCAAAGATTCTACTCGAGAGTCTAGTTCTATTCTGACATTTGCTTTTTTCAGTTGCTGTTCAATTTTCTCTGCAAAAGGAAGACAATCATCGTTGATGGTTACTATTTTCACTTGAGCAGGGTTAAGCCATAATGGGAAATTTCCGTTAAGATGTTCAGTAATAATACCAATAAATCTTTCAATTGAACCATAAATCACTCTATGTAACATTATTGGTCGTTTTTGTTTCCCGTCACTATCAACAAATTCCAGTTCAAATCGTTCTGGTAAAGCCATGTCCATTTGGATTGTTGAACATTGCCAAGTTCGACTTAAAGAATCTTTCAAATGGAAATCTATTTTCGGACCGTAGAATGCACCATCACCTTCATTAACTTTGTAAGTCAAATTACGTTTTTTCAAAACATTTTCTAGAGCAGTTTCAGCTAAATCCCATACTCTATCTGCACCAATTCTTTTCTCTGGCCGAGTAGATAATTCTACATGTGACAAATCAAGTCCAAACACTGCAAACATTTCATCAATAATATCTATTATTTTACCAATCTCATCTTCAACTTGCTCTTCAGTACAAAAAATATGAGCGTCATCTTGAGTGAACTGGATTACCCTAAACAAACCAGATAAAACACCAGATAATTCTTGTCGATGAACAATACCTAATTCACCAACCCGTAAAGGTAATTCCTTGTAAGATTTTGGATTTGCTTTGTAAACTAACATACCACCTGGACAATTCATTGGTTTAACTGCGAAAGTTCTTTCTTCATAATCACTAGTGAACATGTTTTCATGATATTTTGCCCAATGGCCAGATAATAACCACAACTTTTTATCCATGATTTGCGGAGTAGAAATTTCTTGATATTTGTTTTTTTGATGAACTTCTCGCCAATAATCCACCAAATTATTTTTTAAAATCATACCTTTATTATGCCAAAATACCATCCCTGGAGCAACTTCATTAAAACTCCACAAATCTAAATTTTGTCCAATTATACGGTGATCATTATCTTTTAATTTTGTAGTATCAAGTCTTGACCGAGATATTTGTTTTAATAATTTCTTAACACCTTCATCATCAAGTTCAACATCTTCTTCAACTTTTTTAGCCACTGCACTAGGTTTCTCTGCGTCAGGTTTTTCTATCTCAGCTCCAACACTAAATTCTCTGCTTAGTTCTGATAATGGATGACCTTTACAAGCTACATTGAACGCTTTATACCAACCGAACGGTGCCCGAGTTACTTGGAATTTGTCTGTCAAAAGTTTCTCAGCATCTTTGAGCACTTGTTCTGCCACTTTCGGATTTGATAAAGAAGAACTTAAATGTGCATAAGGGTAAAGCACGATATTTTTAGCATTGACTTGCTGAGCGATGTTCTTAATCTCTTGAACATATTTTTCCACGTTACCAGAGACATCTTGTTCGTCTCTCTTTTCCACAGCGGTAAAAATAACTAAACAGTCTTCTACCTGTTTTTTCTCTTTTTCAATTCCCTCTTCAGCACCAGGAAAGGCTTTTTTCTTAGCTTCAAATTCAATAAAATCTGCATGTATAGTTAGTATTTTCATTATAATCAATCCTCATTTCGTAAGTAAATAGTTGACAACAGTGATGATTCCTTTTTCATGTCCAACTATCCCCATATCTTATAATAAAACGTGAAAAGTTAAGCGATCATGAAATAAAAAAACATTTCTGAACTTATAAACATATCGAACTTAACTATTTACGTTCCTCATTTACCCAGAGAAGTAGAGGAGGGTTTATATTATTTATGTTAATAAACTTAAAGTAAAGAAAACTTTATAAAGAACAATAAAGAAACGATTTTAGTAATAGCCCCATGGTGTAGTGGACTATCATAGTGCCCTTTGGAGGCATTGACCGCGGTTCGAACCCGCGTGGGGCTACATTTTTCTTAATTGTTCAATTAGTTTTTGATCAAACTTTTGTGTAAAAAGTTTGGTTCCCGAACCCGCGTGGGGCTACATTTTTCTTAATGAAATTAATAAAAATTAGCCACGCAACTTAGCATAATACGCCATGCAAGTGGCATCACATAAACCATCATGATCTTTCTTGCACCGTTCAGTTGCTCGCCAATCAGTTTCTGGGAACTTTCTTTTACACCAGACAATACTCTTCTGTTTAGCGTCTTTGCCCATCATGCCAAGGAATATTTCCTTCTGCCAAGATTTTGGTGCCACAACTTCATAAGGTAACTTTAAAGAACTAAGAATACCTTGAAACATGCCATAACAAAGACCGGTTGTAAATAGGGCTTTTTTACCAGAAATAGGAATCACGAACGCTTTTTCCAAGACCACGTTTGCTGGAGAACCATGTTCTTCCGCAAGTTGTTTACAATGGTTTAGAACTTTAACAATTTCTACTATATCATATTCTCGTTTAGAACCTTTACCTTTAATGGTGGGCATCGTTTGTTTTAGAAGTATATTGTTGTGCTTGTCTAATACCACAATACCTCCATCCAGCCCATTATCTATCCCTATGTAAACCATCTTTTAAAATTTAGAAAATAAGAAATAATAAAAAACTACCGGTGAAAAAAGAGGGTGGTAGTAGTTTTATTACAAAAAACTATTTAGTATAAATTTTATACTTCTCATTACCATTAATCTCTTTCAAGATTCTCTTAACAACCATGCCTTTCGGATCAGGGATTAAATTGACTCTTTGTTTCAAATCTTCAAAGCTTTCAAAGGGACGGAATTTCCGAGCTTGGATAACTTCCCACATATGTTTTTTCCCTAAACCTGGCAATAATTCTAACTGGTGCATCCGCATTGATAAAGGACCAGCTTTATTAAAAAATTCTAAAAATTTATCTTCATTTTTATCAACAACTTCTTCCAAAACATGTTTTAACTCGCTCTTTGCAGTACTAGTTAATTTGTCTCCTTCAATTCGTCCTTTAATATGATGAATTTCATCTCTTTTACCTTCACCAATGTAAACTTCTTGGTGTGGTTGTAACTGAACTTCTTTTTTTGGGATTAGTTCTAATAAAGTTAAATGGTTAAGACCTAATGCTTGTGCAATAGCCGTTTTGTTTTGCCCGCTTTCGCTAGAATAACCATGCTCTAGGTAATCTAAAACAATAGCTTTCTCTTCTTTCGGGATTGGTGGTTTTGCTGGCATCATTTTTTATTTTTTTACTATGTTTAAAGTGTTATTTGGTAATGAATATCGTTCAAGTTATTAAAACTTACCATAAAAAGTATTTATTTGGATAAGTTCATAAAAAAACAAGAAAAATGGAATGTTTAGTTTCGGATATAATCATCCACAACTTTTACAATTGCATCTTGATCTTTTTTCGGCATACTTAAAGGGTACGCTTGTAAAATTATCTTCAATTCTTCAACATCTTTAGGTAAAAAGTCAACAATTTTAGTTATATGTTCTGTTTTTAACCGAGTTAAATTTAATTCTACTAACTTTTTTGACAATTCTTCTTTATCTTTCATACTCAACTTAGCAAAAGCATCTAAGTACTCTTTAGCTTTATTAGATGAATAGTTCAATTCTTCATCACGCTTCTCAATTTTCTTTAACAAAGCTTTAGTGTCAACCAAAGAAATTGGTTCCTGTTCGATAAATTTTGGGTTTGCCATTTTTAGTTAGTCTCTTTTAATTTATTGTTTAATCAAATGGATTGGATGTACGTAAAGTAATTTCTTTTTTCCACCATCTTTAATTGCCACACCATAACATGTGCCTTTTTTACCATTAACAACACCAGTTTTACCATGAAATCTTGGAAAAAATCTTCCTTTTTGAATACTTCCATTGATTTTTAAGTTAACATAATCACCATCAGTAAATTCTTGTAAATATTTAGTGATTGAGATTTTACCTTTTGAACGATAATGTACTTTAAACTTATGCCTAGTTTTTCTTTGTTTAGTTCCTGTTCTAGTTACCATATTGAGCATATTTTAGAGATATGTTTATAAAGATTTCGGAAGGGAAAGAGTTCCATGGACTTTCACCAAGAAATTATCGCTGAATTGAAGAAAAAAGATTTTAATGGAAAACAATTAGCTAAACTTAAACGAGAATTGGCCCAAAAACACAAATTGAAGCATATCCCTACTAACATAACAATTCTTTTGAATGCTGATGAACAAGATTTGTCAGTGCTAAAATCAAAACTACTTACTAAACCAACCAGGACAATTTCTGGTGTTGCACCAGTAGCAATCATGACTAAACCAATGAAATGCCCCCATGGTAAATGTACCATGTGCCCAGGTGGTGTTGAATCCGAGTTTGGAGAGGTCCCACAAAGTTACACAGGAAAAGAACCAGCAACCATGCGAGGGATGAGAAATAAATTTGACGCTTATTTACAAGTATTCAACCGATTAGAACAGTACATCTTACTTGGGCACAACTGTGAAAAAGTAGAACTTATTTTGATGGGTGGTACTTTCCCAAGTTTCCCAAGCGAATATCAGGAAGAATTTGTCACTGACGCTTTCCAAGCGATGAACAATTTTTCAAAACTTTTCTACACTAATGATGGAGAATTTAAGTTCCTTGAATTTAAAGAATTTTTTGAGTTACCTTTTTCAGATTTCGGAAACCCAGAACGAGTTGCCAAGATTCATGAAAAAATATTAGCGACAAAAAAAGAAACAAAATTAAAATCTGAACAAACAAAAAATGAAACTGCTAAAATTAAATGTGTAGCATTATGTATCGAAACTCGGCCAGATTATGGGTTTTTAGAACATGGAAACCAAATGTTGAAGTTAGGTTGTACCAGAGTAGAGTTAGGAATCCAATCTGTCTATGATGAAGCATTAGAAAGAATTCAACGAGGGCACAGTGCCCAAAATACAATTGATTCAATTCGTACTTTACGAGATTTAGGATTCAAAGTTGCTGGCCATTACATGCCAGGATTACCAGGTGTTGACAAAGAAAAAGATTTAGCAGGAATGAAACAACTTTTTACAAACCCAGATTATAAGCCAGACATGCTTAAATTATACCCTTGCATGGTCACTAAAGGAACAAAATTATTTCAAGAATGGAAAGAAGGAAAATTTCAGCCCCTTACTACAGATGAAGCAGCTAAATTAATTGCTAAATTTAAACCATCTGTACCAAAATATTGTCGAATTATGAGGGTACAAAGAGACATCCCGACTTACCAAATCGCTGCTGGAGTAGAAATGACAAATTTACGTCAATATTTAGAACAAAAATATAAACCGGTTTGTCAATGTATCAGATGCCGAGAACCGAAAGGAAAAAATATTAATTGGGATAAAATAGAAATTAAAGTTATAGAATATCCTGCTTCTGACGGGACAGAATTTTTTATCTCTGCCGAAGACCCTGTGCAAGACATCTTGTTAGGATTCGTGCGAATGAGGTTCCCAGCAAAACCATTACGCCCAGAGATTACAGACAAAAGTGCTTTGATTAGGGAGTTACATGTTTATGGTACTGCTACCGCAATTGGCAAAGATGATAATAAAAGTAACAAAGAAGGAACGGTACAACATCGTGGATGGGGTAAAAGGTTAATGCAAAATGCAGAAGAAATTGCTATCAGTAAAAACAAAAACAAGATGGTAGTTATTTCGGGTGTCGGGGTAAGAGTTTATTACCGTAAAATAGGTTATGATTTGGAAGATGTTTATATGTGTAAGAAATTGGTGTGAGTATACTAATTATAAATGTTTTTTCTATGTCCTATTTTAACTACTAAAACGATTAATTGTTCTTTATTCAAATCAATGATTAATCGATAATCACCAACACGAAATTTGTATGCTTTCTCACCAACTAACCTTTTCAAATGTGCTTCTGGTCGAAACCTCAATTTTTCTAAAGCTAAAATAATTCGTTCTCTATTTTTAGAATCAAGTTTATCCAAAAACTTTTCTGCATTTTTTACTAAAATTATCTGATACATTTTTAGTTTAACTTATACTTCTTTTTAAGATTAGAAAGGGTAACATATTTCCCTTCTACAAATTCTTTTCTACCTTTAAGAATTTCTTTTTTAGTTTGATCAGATAACTCTTTTACATCTTCAATAGTGTTCCAAATTACTTCTTCGTATGTTTCCCTACCAAAGAGTTTCATTTTGTTCAACTCTTGTTGTAAATCCTGACTAATTTGAATTGTTGTCGATGCCATACTCAATTATTACTCAATTATAATTCGCTATAGTTTATAAATTTTTCTTTTTTATTTATGATTTATAACAAACACATATTATACTACCCCATCTCAACAACCTTTAAATACCTTTAACAATTCTCAACAAATATGAATTTTAAAAAATTAGTTGAAGTTTATGAAGAACTTGAAAACACGTCTTCAGGTAACAAAATGCGAGAAGTTCTAGCAGAATTCTTCAAAAAAGTACCTAATGAAGATATTGCCATGGTTGCTTATTTAACCTTAGGACAAATTGGATCAGATTATGAAAAAGACAATGTCCTAGGCATGGCAGAAAAATCAGTTCTGAAAGCGATAATTACCGCTGGCGCAGTTGAATCTTCTAAAGTAAAAAAACTAATGGCAGAAACTGGTGATGTTGGATCAGTTGCAGAACAAATTATGAAAAATAAACCATTCACCCTTATCCCTGTCGGAAACTTGACAGTCCACGAAGTGTTTGAAAAGTTGCACAAAATTACTAGCACTTCCGGTTCAGGTTCACAAGATATTAAAACTAATTTGTTAGCTTCAATGTTACAAAAAACTAACGGGAAAGGTGCCAAACATCTCACCAGGATCGCGTTGGGAACTTTACGAATGGGCGTTGGTGACATGACTATACTTGATGCGCTTTCTATTGCTTACACAAGCGAAAAAAAGAATAAAAAAATACTGGAAAGAGTGTACAACATTTGCCCAGATGTAGGGGAAATTGCTGAAACATTAGCTAAAAAGGGACTTGAAAGTGTTGAAAAAATTAATTTAAAACTTGGCAGACCGTTCAAAGTGATGTTGGCGCAAAGAATTAAAGAGTTAGAAGAATTACCAGAAAAAATCCCTGCACCATGGACAGTGGAAGGAAAATATGATGGTGAACGAGTTCAGGCTCACAAAAATAAAAAAGGCGAAATTACACTTTTCTCTCGGCGACTGGACGATACAACTAGCCAATTCCCAGATTTAGTAAAACATTTACAAAAACACATTGATGCAGAGACATTCATTATTGAAGGAGAGATTATTGCCATTGACAAAAAAAGGAAACCTTTACCGTTCCAAACTCTTATGCAACGAAGAAGAAAACATGATGTGGCAAGTTATGCAAAAAAAGTTCCAATCAATTTGAAACCGTTCGATTTAGTTTATTTAAACGGCGAATCGTTAATGGAAAAATCTTACCGTGAACGTTCAGAGATATTAGAAAAAATAATTAAAACTGATGATGTCGTGGTACACACAGACAAAATTGTTACTTCTGATTTGAAAGAAGTTGATAAATTTTTTCATAAAATGCTCAAAACTGGGTATGAAGGTATTATTATTAAGTCCCGAGCTGACGATTCCGTTTATCAAGCAGGTACAAGAGGTTGGAACTGGATAAAATGGAAAAAGGAGTATGTTAAAGAAATGGTTGACACTTTCGATTTAGTCATTGTTGGAGCTTTTGCTGGTCGTGGTAAACGTGGTAGTGGTTATGGCGCGTTATTATGTGCAACTTACAATCATAAAAATGATACTTTTGAAACACTTTGCAAATTAGGCACAGGATTAACCGATGAAGTTCTGGAAGAGTTACCGAAAATGTTAAAAAAGTATGAAGTGAAAAAGAAACCTGCCAGATTAACCATAAAAAAAGAAATGATCCCTGATTTTTGGTTCGAACCGAATCTTGTCTTAGAAGTTTTCGGTGCAGAGATTACTAAAAGTCCGTATCATACATGTAGTTCAGGTCTGGCACTAAGGTTCCCCAGATTCTTAAAGTTCAGAGAAAATAAAAAGGCAGAACAAGCAACTTATAGTGAAGAGATTAAAGGGTTGTTTGAAGAGTGATTTTAGGGGCCCATCGTATAACGGCTATTATACGCGGCTGGCAGCCGCGTGACCCGGGTTCAACTCCCGGTGGGTCCATTTAAACTAACTTTTCATATAATACTAAATTGAAAAAAATTCATCCGCAACGAATGTGAGGAGGGATTTTATACCCGATGGATCCATACTCGTCTAACAAAATCACAAACAATTATTCATTCAATTTCTCATAAATCTGCTCAAAAATGTACCCCATATGGATCCGATTAGTTAAATCTAATTTGTTAGCATTAATTTCTAGTACAGGGCTGTCATGGAAACCAAACTTCTTAACATCTTGTGGGTACGATTTATACCATTCGCTAAGTGCTTTAATTTCGTTATATTTCCAACCACCTTCCATTTCCATTTCTCTACCTCGTTGTTGGATTCGTTTCCAAGAAAGTTCAGGAGTACCTTGTAAAACAACCATTAAATCTGCCGGTGGAAGATCGTTACTCACCCGTTTAAAATCTGCAGTTAAAGAATCTAGTTGACTACTTGTTAAATAACCATCTTTATGAAATTGGTAACAGAAAACTAACAAATCTTCCGGGAAAGAACGGTCTTTAACATAACTTGCATCGCCATTTTTACCTTTCAAACGTTGTTCTGCTCGCATGCCCAAGAAATGTTTTTGTAATTCGTAACAGTGAGTTGCTTTATCACCCAAGAACTTTTCTAATAAAGGATTATCAAGCGGATTTTCGTAAAGACCTTTTAAACCAAGGCTCCGTTCCATCACTGCGGTCAAAGTGGATTTTCCTAACCCCACATTACCAGCGACAGTGATAAGTTTTAGGTTTTGTTGTAAATAAGATTCAAGTTGTTTTTCTGCTTCAATGGCTTTCAAAGTTGCTTCTGTTTGTGGTAATGTTACCCAATCACTAATACCAGGAGTTGTTATTCTCAAATCTAGTTCTTTAATTTTATCAGTTACTTTTTGAATAGTATCTTGTAAATATGTCTCAAGTCCACCTTCGCCCAATTTAACATTTGCGTCAATGGTTAATACCGGTGCACTTGTTTCCCGAATAACAAACAGTTCATAAAGTTCGTTAAGAGTTTTGATATAATTTTCTGGGATGGTAGTTTCACTTTCTCTACCTCTTTCTTGAATTCTACGCATCAAAGTTGGAACATCTGCTTTAAGATAAACCATTAAATCTGGTTCAGGAACTTTTTCAGACATCATTTCATAAGTTCTTTGATAAGCTTGAAACTCTGCTTCAGTCATGTTACCTAAAATTCGTTGTGCCAAACCGAAAATGTGATAATCTTCTGCCAAAGTACGATCTTCCAAAATTATACCGCGGGAATTCTCAATTTTGTATTGTCGTTCAAGTCTACCATTAAAGAATTCTATCTGTGCCATGAAAGCATTAGAAACAGGATCCGCATAAAAGGCATCAAGTACCAATGGGTTAAAGTTTTCTGGGAAAGCGTAAACTTTCTCTGTCCCATCTCGGTTCGGAAATGAGCTCAATAATAAATCTGCCAAATCTCCTTTGATAGCCGCATCAACTATGGTCGATTTTCCAACCCCGATATTTCCCACAATCCCGATCCTAATATTTTCCATCTAATAAGTGCCTCTGCTTTAGGAACAAGTATTTTGTTTTTTATAGATTGTTATTCTCCAATATACAACATTAAATTTATATAAACCATCAATAGTCAGATATAACATGAAATACACCATCCTTGATTGTTATACAGATGAAGCATCCGGGTTAGGTGTACCTCCTTACTTAGGAACATATCCAAGATATTTGTATGGGAAATTGGTAAGTGAAGGGCATGAAGTTACTTATCTTACCATTGACGATTTGCGATTATGGAAACAATTGAAAGGTGTCAAGAAAGAACCGCAACCGCATGAGAAAACTAACATTTTTGTTTACAATCTAACTAATAACCAAGCGGAACAAGTCATCCCTGAAACTGAGCAACTAGTAGTTATTTTAGGAGTTCATGTGCCTGGGAAATATCTTACTGCTCAACCAGGAACTTTGAAAGAAATTGTTCCTATGCTAAAAGAAATCAAGTCCGAAATTAGGCAAATTAGAATGACACTTACCGGACCAGCAACGACAGGGACACAATTGGAGGGCGGAAAGTTTTCAGAAAAACAAGATATTTCAGTTTTTAACAAAATTAAGAATTACAAATTTGATTATTCAGAAATTAACAAAATCAGCGGTAAAAGTGCAACGATTTTGGACCAAATACCGGACAAACGGGTTATCGAAATTGAAACAGGACGAGGTTGTAAAGTTGGTCAATGTTCATTTTGTACAGAACCGTTGAAGGACAGGTTTAAGAACAGGACAAAAGAAGAAGTTGTCAAAGAAGTTGTTGCGTATTACAAAAAAGGTGCCAGATATTTTAGGTTAGGGAAACAAGCAGACTTCTACGCTTCCGACGAACCGGAAGAGATGCTGAAAGAGATTAGAAAAAAGTGTCCAAAATTAGCACTTTTGCATATAGATAATGTAAATCCTAATTCTGTGGTTAAAGATGAACAAAAAGATGAAGGGAAAATCAGTAAAGCGATTGTTAAATATTGTACCGCGGGAAACATTGCAGCTTTTGGCGTGGAAAGTTTTGATCCTAAAGTTGTCAAAGCTAACAAACTAAACACGACACAGGTTATTGCCAGGAAAGCGATTGAAATAATTAACAAGTACGGGGCAGAGATTGGAGAGAATGGAATGCCAAAATATTTGCCAGGGATAAACGTCATTTTTGGACTTTTAGGAGAGAACAAAGAAACTCACAAACTTAATATGGAAGCGTTAACTTCTGTTTTGCAAGATGGGTTACTTTTGCGAAGAATTAATGTTAGACAAGTGGCAATTCTCCCAGACACTTACATTGAACAAAATGGTGGTAACAAATTCTGGAAGAAAAATAAAAGATTTTATTGGAAATGGAGAAACGAGATTCGTCAAAAGGTAGATTTCCCGATGCTAGATAAAGTTGTTCCAATAGGTACAATTTTGCACGATGTTTGGACAGAAATGTATGATGGGAAAACAACTTTCTGCCGACAGATGGGAACATATCCATTAGTGATAGGTGTTGAGAAACGGTTACCTCTTGGTGAAAAGATTAGTGTCAGAATTAAAAAACATATGTTGCGAAGTTTGGTTGGAGAAGTCGTTACTGAGTAAATAAACAAATAACATAAATAAGTAAATAAACACACAATCACCACAAAAAGTAACATTTATAATCATCAAAACATTCATTTCTTTCATGAAAAAAACAATAAAAAAAGAACTTCTCTACGATATTCAACAAACAATTAAGATTCTTGAAACAAAAGAAACCAAAGATATTGAAAAACTTAAAGTTCTTAGTAACCACGCTATTGAAGATGTTGCCTTACACAAAGATATGGATTTAGTTTCTTTTACGGTCTTGATTTATTCACTTTACAAAACTATTGATTGTCTTCCTGAAGAGAAGTATCAAGATTTTTTAACCGAACTTAAGTCCGCATATAAACATTTACAAGCAAACAATCTCAGTAGATACAATAAAAGTAGCAAAATTCTTTTCAAAATTATTAAAACTTGTAATGCTCCAATTAAAACGCACCTGCAAGATGTTATGCAAGCTGCCAAAATAAAAAAAAGTTCAGAATTGTTAAGGAAAGGACTTTCCATCGGACAAGCTGCTGGGATAATGGGACTTACCAACTGGGATTTGCAAGAATATATCGGGAAAACTACCACTTACGAAAAAAGTTACGAAAAAAAATCACCACGAGAAAGAATGCAAAGTATTCTAAAAAATCTTAAAGAAAACAAATCACAACAAAAAGGAAACGAACCACAGAAAGAAAAAGTTCTCTTTTTCGATGCTGGGCCAATCATTTCTTTAGTAATGTCAAGATTAATTTGGATCCTTCCGTTACTGAAAGAAAAATTTAATGCTAGGTTTTATATTACTCCGGCAGTAAAAATGGAACTTGTTGGTCGACCAATAAAAATCAAACGGTTCGAATTTGAAGCATTACAAGTATTAAAATTAATAAAGGATGGAGTTTTAGAAGTTTATGACCAAGTACCACAAAAAAAAGTTAACCAATTAATCAATCTTGCCAATAGTTCTTTCAAAATCAAAAATAAATATATGGACATTATCCAAACTGGAGAAATGGAAGCAGCAGCATCAGTATTACAAACTAATGCCGAAGCAATCATTATGGACGAACGAACTTTAAGGTTGTTTATTGAAAACAGAAAAGAAATGGAGAAGTTATTAGAAATCAGGTTCAAAAAAGATGTCACGGTAAACCAAGAAAATGTTGATTTGTTTAGTGACAAACTGAAAAATATTACTATTGTCCGTTCTATTGAATTGGTCGCTGTTGCCTATAAAATGGGTTTGTTAGATAGTTATATTCCAAAAGGGTTCGCTGGTAAAGGAAGAGAAATTCTTTTAGATTCAGTTCTCTGGGCCACAAAATCTAATGGTTGTGCGGTTACCAGTCGTGAAATTGATGAGTTAAAGACATACATATTAGGCGTAGAGTAAGTGTAGCATTAAAAAAAACCCATAACTTTTTTAAATAACTACTTCTTCTAATTAGTTATGACTAAAAAGTGTATTATCTGTGAAGAAAACGAAGCAAAGTATAAAATTAAAAATACTTCAGATTACTATTGTCAAGAATGTGCAGAAGATAATTTCTCAGATCTTAGTGTTTTGGTTAAAGTTGAAGAAGAAGCTCAACATCTTAAAAAAATAGTTCAGGAAAGAATCAAAGCAGGATTAATTAATGAAGAAGCACTTAATGAAAATGAAAAAAAAGAATTAGAAACAAAAGAAGAAAAATAAATTATACTAATTAATTAAACAAAATGTATAAAACAATTAAAATTGGGAAATTAAGAACATCGAAAACAGAACTGGTCGATTTAACCAAAGCATGGATTGCAATATCTTTAGCTTTTAGTATCGCTTCGACAGGGTTAAGATTCGATATTAGTTTCCTATTTATCATGTTAATTTCTGCATTTACTGTGGGTGTTGGATTTTTACTTCACGAACTGGCCCACAAATTTGCAGCACAACATTATAGTTGTCAAGCAGAATTTCGATCCATGGACAAAATGTTATTTTTAGCAGTAGCCATGTCATTTCTCGGATTCATTTTTGCAGCACCAGGGGCAGTCATGATTCATGGTAACATTACCAGAAAAGAAAATGGGATAATTAGTGCTGCTGGACCACTTGCTAATTTTGCAATTGCATTAGTCTTCCTAGGATTATTTTTTCAAAACCCATCATTGAAAGGGATTTGGGGGACAGGCATTTACATTAATTTATTTTTAGGTTTGTTTAACATGTTACCTTTCGGAAATTTTGATGGTAAAAAAATATTAAATTGGCACAGATACATTTGGGTAAGTATGTTAATTTTTGGAATTAGTTTTATGGTTTATTATGTAAAATATTTAACAACATAAAAGAATACATCTAACGTATTTCATCGTCGATATGGGTAAAAGTTTATATACTTATTAATTATTCTATAATGTTAAACGGATTTATTTAAAGATAGATGTTTGAATAAATCTTAAAAAAAAGAAGGTGATTAAATTGAGTAAACAACATGTATTTCAGGAAGTTAAAAAATTTAAGATCCAACGGTGTTGTAAAGGATGTGGTAGTAGGATTGTAGTTGAAAATGCTAACAGGTACTATTGTAAAAACTGTCGTGGATATTAATTCTTGTTTTATTTTTTTTTATTTTTTACACAATAACTTTTTTATTTCTTATTTGCTTTTTGCTTTTTTCTGTAATATGCAATCTCTTGTGCAAACAATTCTATTGCCAAATACCCAAAACAAGTATAAGTTTTACAATTGTAAGGTCGCTTTTCATAGATGTCACATTTGCCTTCTTCTTCGTTCAAAAAAACACAGGCACCAAAAGAATCTTTGTTTTTTAAAAGGTAATCATCCCCTTGCCGAACTATGTTTTCTAGTCCAATCTGTTTTACTTCATCCGAATAAACTCGTTTTTTCTGAATATAACAACAGGCATTCAAACAATAATACGATTTTGATTCATTACAAATAGTCATGAAATAAAGAAAAGTAGGCCAATTTTATAATATTTTACCAAATAAAAGGAAAAATAGAAGTTGTAACAAAATATATATTTATTACCTCAGTATACAAAATAGTAACATTTATATATTTGTGGCACTTTACTAGAACAATCACAAATAATTAGAAACAACTCACAAGAGAATTTTGGAAAAAAAAAACTAATGATTTTCAAAAAAAGAAAATCAAGTGTGTTTTCAAACTCCTCATCTTCGAACTCTACCATTATGTAAAGTTCTCACAAATCATATTCACTGGTGCTCCCGGAATTCTACCACCCTCACCCCTCTTGGAGCCCAGTTTTTTATTTTTTCTAGGAAAAATTATTAAAAGAATAAATTTAATAATTGTTTTCTAAATGAAATATGAAATAAAATCGAAAAGAAACAAAACTATAGATGTCAAAGCAGTAGATTATAATAAAGGAATTCATGGTTATATCAGAATGGGTGGTAAGAATGGACAAACCTTAGTAAAAGGAATTTGTGCCACATTTTTTATAGATAAAAATATACAATACTTAAAAAATCAAGATGAAACAACCCTCTACTTTGATAAAGAAAACTTATTTTTTTATGGACATTTCAAAGATTTAGAAAAAAATTATAATTCTACAAGATGTTATGGAAGGACCGTTCCAGCAAAAATATCTTCTAGTTTATACCAATATAATGATAAACATTTTTCTCCAAAAACATCAAAATGCGATATTAATACAAATGGTAAGTATGGATTTATGAAAATCCCTTTAGAAAAATTAGTTTTAGGAACAATTCAACAAGAAATAATTAGACGAGTCACCAAACAAACAGAACAAGAATTACCGGATTTAATTAAAAGTTTAATTAAAGAGCATATAGATATTAATAATCCTAATAATATGAAAACTTTTGGCACCGTCTTCTCTCGTTTCCCATTAGAATTAAAAGAAAAAGCATTAGAAAATCTGGCATATTACCGAACAACACAACATGAATACAAAGAAACCATTGAAAATTTAATTGTCCCAAACATTAAAATTGTTTCAGGAGGGTTACCTAGTTTAGGTAAAAGAAAATAATAATTTAAAAAATTCTAGTTTTGATAACTTTTCTGGCTTTTAGAATAACTATGATGGAATTCTCCAAATTCACAATTGGAACAAGTAGCATCTAAATTAATCCAATCATCTTCAGTTTTATATGAAGAAATCGATTCTGGGATTTTCACTTGTACATATACATGACCCGGAACAAAAACAAATCTGGTTTGGTAACCAACAGAGTTTAGTAAAGAAGAAATAAGGATAGAAGCATCATCACAGTCACCGCTATTAGATTGTAACGATTCTTGAGGGGTTTTATAATATTCAAATGCTAATGGGTCGTTAAGATAGTTAAAGTTCTTTTGCACAAAATAGAAAACTGCTTTCGCATTACAAACTTTATGCGTTTTTGCACAAGACAAAGTTACTATTTTATCCGCAATTTGTTTTATCTCTGAAGTTGTTTGTACATAAACAGTTATTTTATCGGAATCAATAGCAGGGATATCTAATTCAGCGATGTTAAGTTCTTCCAGAGTTGGTAGATAGTTTGGTTCAGGATTCTGTTTTATACCTTGATAAGGAATTAACCACATAACTATCAGTAACAAAAGAAATAAACCCATAATTATTTTCAATGGCCCTTTATACCATGGAATATGATCTTCCATTAAATCGTGATGTTCGTGATGAGTCATAATTAAAAAGAAAGGTGTAAAGTATATAAGTGCTTTGTTGTTGGTTGAAATTAAACATACATACAAACAAACAAGAAATTTGAAAAAAGTGTGGAGGAAGGGATTTGAACCCTCGAAGATACTAAATCATAGGATCTTAAGTCCTACGCATTTGACCAGACTTTGCTACCCCCACATAAGGATAATAAAAGTATTAGAAAAAGAACCAATTTATAAAGTTATCTCATTTTCATAGATGAATATTACTATTACTTAATCTTCCTAATCAACATTTTAATTTCATCTAAATCAGCTTGCATGTTCTTAATTTCTCGTTCTGCCAGTCTGTTCACTTTATAATCATATTTAGAATCAATTCTGTCCAATTCTGTTTGTCTATTCTGAGACATCAAAATTATTGGTGCTTGTATCGCTGCCAAACAAGACAAAGCTAAATTTAAAAGAATAAATGGATAAGGATCAAAAGGTTTAGTTGCTAATAACCAACTATTTATACTAGTCCAACCAATTAAAAATATAAAAAACATAATGATAAAAGTCCAACTACCACCAAACTTAGCAATCATATCAGCAGACTTTTGACCAACAGTTAATTTTTGTTTGAAAGAAGGACGGTGTATTTCTTTAATGGATTTACTAGAACTTTTCCGTACACCTCTTTTTGCCATAACTAAAAACAATATGTTATGGTTTATATATTTTACTATTATAGTAAAAACATGTATACATTAAAAGCAAAGTTTATAAGTTAAATAAATATCTTTTTTTTATGGACAGTACATTAATAGTTATTTTAATCGTTACACAGGGTTTAGTTTTATACTGGTTATTTTATGGAAAAAAGAAATTTGAGAGGACTTTGCAAGATAGCAAAGGACGAAAATGAGATTCATGAATAAATATTTAAAAAATGTTTTTCATTATTCTCTTGAAGAAAAACATGGAATAAATACGACTTCTCCAATTGAATTAGTATCGGTAAAAAATACAAAATATCAAAAAAAAGGGGTTAAGAAATAATGGGAGAAAGAAGTTTAGTTGTTAATCGTTTGAAATATACTTATGAAGGGCTTTTTGATGCTTCAGAGTTTTATAATTTAATTTCTTCTTATTTCTATGGACGTGGTTGGGAATGGCATGAAAAAATAAATGAAGAACAAATCACCCCATCGGGAAAACAAATTAGGTTAGTTTTAACCCCTTGGAAAAATGTTAGTGATTATCACAAAGCACAAGTTAAACTGAAAATACACTTAATTAATATTAAAGATATAGAAGTAGAACATTCCGGACAACAATTAGAACTTAACCAAGGGATTATCAAAATCACTACTGATGCTTACATAGTTAGTGATAGAAAAGACAAATGGACAATAAAAGAAAAACCATTATATTGGTTCATTGCAAAAATTCTAGAAAAATATTTTTACAAAGATCATTTAAACAAATTCAATACTTGGTTAAAAAGTGATGTGGATGATTTATTTTACCGAATAAAAACATACTTAAACAACTACAGATATACCAAACAATAATTTAATTAAAGAAAGAAAAATAAACAAATGGCAGAAAAAAACTTAGTTATTAACAATAGAGAAATTACTTACATTGGTATCTTTAGAGTTGATGACCTATTCACCACTATAAACAAACTTCTAAAAGAGAAAGGATATTCTAAAAACGAAAAAAAATCAGAAGAAACAGTTACTGAAAAAGGTAGGAAAATTTATCTTGAACTGAGACCTAAAAAAAGTAAAACAAATTATGTTGACCTAACGATTAAAATTAAAATTTATTTAGACAATATCACCGAAACAGTAGAAACTATTGATAGTGAGAAACGAATGTTCCAAAAAGGTAATGTGCGAATTGTGTTTGACTCTTGGTCAGAAACGGACCATGAACACAGATGGGGCATGAAAGCGAATGTTTTCTTTTGGAAAGGAATAATTAACAAATACATTTACAAAATGCCACTAGAAAATAATTTTACCGATGAATTAGTTCAAGACACAGCTTACATTTATGCCAAATTGAAAACTTTCTTCAACTCTTACAAAATAGAAATGAAAACTTTTGTCAAAGAAGAAGACATCAAGAAAACGATGGAAGAAGAGGTTAAGAAAAAAATCAAGATGGATGTTGACGAAAATAAAAAGTAAATCTCCTCATTTTTCTTAAAGATGTAAAAGAGACACACTATTTAATGTAAACAAAGCCCTCTAGATCAAAAGTATTAGCTTTTTCGATGGTTACTTTTACTACCTGGCCCATTTTAAAATCACCTTCTACCAAAATTGGTTTGTAAGAATCATTACGGCCAACCCATTGGTTAGGATGTTCTGAGGAGTTAGTTTTTTCATCAATTATGATTGCACCTTTCCAATCTTCCCACCGTTCATTTTGCATTTTGAAAATATTATGACAAATGTCAGTCAAAACTCTTGACCGATGTTTAACGATACGGCCTTGGGTTTGTTTCAACTTTGCGGCAGGAGTGTCTGGTCTTGGCCAGTAACGAGAAATATTAACTGCATCAGGAAAAGTTTTCCGCATTACATTAAGTGTATCCCAATATTGTTCTTCTGTTTCTCCTGGAAAACCAACAATTACATCTGTCATGATTGTGATTAAAGGGAAAGCTTCTCTCAAATCGTCAACTAATGAAACAAAATCTTCCCTAGTATACTTTCGCCTCATGTTAATCAGAACTTCATTATTTCCAGACTGAATTGGTAAATGGATAAATTTGAATATTTTAGGACTTCTAAGAATTTTAAGTAAATTATCTTTGATTTTTAAAAGGTGGTCTGGATTCATCATCCCTAACCGGATTTTGAATTTACCGGGGACCCTAATAAGTTCTTGTAAAAGTAATGGTAAATTAGTCCCAATATCAAATCCGTAACAACCAGTATCTTGTGAAGTTATCCAAATCTCTTTCGCACCATCTTTAACGGCGATTTCTACTTCTTTTTTAATGTCCGCGATTGAATAAGATATTAAATTTCCTCTTGCCGCTTTAGTTTTACAAAATGAACAAGCACCTAAACAACCTCTGGAAATTGGAACAATGGAAATTATTGAATTCTTTCTCACTCTTGGCAAATTTAATGGTGGCATTTCACCAGTTTCCAAAAGTTGAACAATATTTTCATTAACTGCCTCTTCAACAACTTCTACAATATTATGAATCTGTTTTGTACCAACCATTGGATGACTTTTGAACTGTTCTCGTTCAGTTTGAGCAATACAACCAGCAATTACAATAATTTTGTAAGGGTATTGGCCTTTTAAATCTTTTAACCGCTTATGAAAAGCTGTCTCGGTCGGTCCTTTAACAGTACAAGTGTTTAAAATAACCACGTCTGCATCTTCTAGGTTACTAACTATCTCGAACTTAGCTTGTTTTAATAAACCAGCCATTTGTTCAGAATCTGCAAAATTAGCTGAACAACCGGCTGTTTCAAAGTATATTGTAGGCATAAATTGCTCAGAGTTGAAGTAATTTAAAAAGTTATATGATTTTTATTACAATAAATAGAAAATACAATAGAAAATACAATAGAAACAAAAGAAAAAACAAAGGGAACTAATTAAATTCTAAAATCCAAGTCTATCAATTATCTTCTCAGCATCAAAAGGTTCAATGTCTTTATACTCTTGTCCCATACCTAAGAAAAGGATCGGTTTTTTAATTGTATAAGCGATTGAAAGCGGTGCACCACCTTTATCGTCAACATCAACTTTGGTTAGAATAGCACCGTCCATTTGCACCAATTCATTAAATTTACGAGCTTGTTCAATACAATCGTTACCAGTGATGGATTCGCCAACAAAAAGTTTCATGTCTGGAGTAGCTATTCTAATAATTTTTTCCAATTCACCCATCAAGTTAGTATTAGAATGTAACCTTCCAGCTGTGTCAATCATGACCACATCAATTTTGTTTTTTTCTGCGTACTTAATCGCATCAAATGCTACTGCCGCAGCATCAGAACCGTAATCATGTTTAATCATCTTAACTTTCAATTTGTCAGCATGTTCACCTAACTGGTCAATCGCTGCTGCCCGGAATGTATCACAGGCAGCCAAGACAACTGAAAATCCTTGTTGTTGTAAATAATGGGTTAATTTAGCGATAGAAGTTGTTTTCCCCACCCCGTTAATACCGAAAAAAGTTACCACGAAAGGTTTATTTTCTTTCTGTTTAATTTTAATTTGGTCTAGTAGGTCTGTTTTTTCAATAGTTAGAATTTCTGTTAAAGTCTGTTTTAGAATTTCGTTAATTTTCTTTGAAACATCACGTGGTAACGGTTTGTTGACCAGTTCTGTTTTCAAATCTTCTTTAATTTTCTCAATAACTTCAATAGAAACATTATTTTCAAGTAAAACTATCTCTAAATCCCAAAAAAGATCATCAAATTTGTTCGCAGAAATTGTTTTAGTGATAATAGATTGTTTAATTTTACCGAAAAAACTTTTCTTTTCCTGTTCTTCTTGTTTTTCTAATTCTTCTGGTGTCTTTGATTCTTGTGCCACTGGTTTATGTTGTTTTGATTCTTGTTTCTTTTCCACAACATGTTCTTGTACCTTTTGTTCTTGTGTATCTAATTGTTTCTTTTCTTCTACTTTTGATTCAGTTTCTTGTTTCTTAACTTCTACTTGTTTCTTTTCTACAGGTTTTTCCACCACGACTTCTCGTTCAGCTTCTTTTACTTCAGCTTCTTCTTCTGCCTTCTTAGAAAATAATGATAATGAACTTTTCAATTTATCTTTTAATTTGCCAAACATTTTATACACCTTATTTTTGTAATGCATCCTTTTCAACTTCTTGATACAATTTTGTTGCTTGTGAGGTTAGTTTATGTAACATTTGGTCAAGTTCCATGATTTTTTGGTTACCTTCAACTTTTTGTTCTTCTAATAATTTGATGACTTCAGGGATTGTTTTTTCTACTGTAGTATCAGAACCAACATTGACAATTAGTTTTTGGTTATCTTTCAATTCCGCTTTCAAAAAAATACCATTAGCTATCGGAGCCAAGATCTCGTTACCAACTTTAGTTTTCTCTAACTCTTCCAAGGCGCCAATAGAAATGTCCATTTCAACATTTTGTTGAGTTAACAATTCTAGGTGTTGGTTTATTTGTTCAATTTGCTGTTGCAATTCTTGAAATTCTATATACTTTTGTTGTATCTGTTCTTCGTTAGCCATTTTTTATAAAAATCTCTACAATTTTTTTAATAATAGTTCTAAAAATTTCTGGTATTCAACTTTATTTTTAAGAAAGTCAAGGTCTGAATCGTCATTTTCAACTTTATGTAAAAAAGGCGAATTACTGATAAATATTTTATCTCCTTCCTTCTCAACTTTACTAAGTTCTTTCTTTACCAAAATTTTCATTATATCCTTCTCTTTTTTTGTTAATGCCATAACATACCAAAGAGTATAGTTATTTTATAAGAGTTTTGGGCATTCATTACCCAATCCCCATAATAAATAAAGAAAATTATATAAAAAAACAAGTAAAAAAAGACTACATGCTCACTAAAACACAAATTGAAAAACTAGAAAAACAACAATATCGGATGGTAGGTAGCCATTCTGTTGTTAAAATCTGTTTTTGGAACAAAGAAGTTGTTCGAAACAAAGATAAAGTTTGTTACAAAGAACATTTTTACGATGTTCATTGTGGTAATTGTCTAGAAATGAGTCCTGTAATTACTTGTAACCAAAGATGTTTACATTGTTGGAGAGATACTTCTGTATTCTCAAAAGGATGGGAGGGTGGTGCAGAAGATCCAAAAGAAATTATCAAAGGATGTATTGAAGCAAGAAAAAAGTTATTAATAGGGTTTAAAGGATTTGATAAAGTTGACAAACTCAAATTTGAAAGTTATCTTGTCCCTGACCACGCCGCGATTAGTTTAACAGGTGAACCAACACTTTACCCAAAATTGCCGCAAATGATAGATTCTTTTTTTGAAGATTATAATTTCAGAACTGTTTTTTTGGTTACTAACGGAACTAATTCAGAGATGTTAAAAAAAATAGGTATAAAAAATAAACATTTCCCAACCAATATCTTTCTTTCTCTTGAATCAACTGATTTAGAAAATTATAAAAGTTTCAATTTTCCAGTTGGAGATGCGACAGATGCAAAGAGATTATGGGATAATATTGAAGAAAGTATGCGTTACTTGTCCACTATTAAAGACAAAACTAAAACTATTTTACGAATTACTGCAATTCAAAAAATTAACATGGATCAAGCAACAGAATTTGTGCAACATGTGAAACTAATGCAACCAACCCACATTGAAACGAAAGGATATAGTTGGTTAGGACACTCTAGAAAAAGATTAAAAGAAGAGAATGTGCCAACCTGGGAAGAAGTACAAGGGTTTGCTAGTGAGTTAGGGGAATTGTGTGGTTATGAAGTTACTAATGTACATGAACCAAGTATGATTGTACAATTAAGTAAGAAAAAATAAATTATTTTCGGAAGTAAGTGGAAAGAAAAAAGAAAAATAGAAGGTAATAAAGAAATATGGTAAGAGATTTAATGGATAAGTCAGTTTGTGCTCACATTCGTTCCGCCCAAACTTTCTGTCCGTTAAGTGAGACGGAAAAAAGAAATGGAAAAAAGAAAAAAGCAAAAAAGAAGGTATAAAGAAATATGGTAAGAGATTTAACGGACAAACACCCAAATTATTTTGAGGCGAATGTACAATTAAGAGATGTATCACAAGAAGTAGTTACTTTTGTAGAAGAAGAAATTAAAAGAGCAAAAATCCTTGTTTCAAAAGTTGAAGATGTTAAGAATGGAGTTGATTACTATTTGGCAGATGTTAACCAAGCTAAAGCATTAGGAAGATTATTACAAACCAGGTTTGGTGGTGATTTCAAAATGACGTCTAGCATCTATGGAAGAAAAGATGGAAAGGAAATTTATCGAGTAACAATACTTTTCAGAGAAGCACCATTCCGAAAAAAAGACACTGTAGAATACCAAGGGGAAAAATACCAAGTTATTGCCATGGGTAAAGATATCATGCTCAAACATCAAAAAAATCATCAGAAAATTCATGTTAAATACAAAGAAATGGATCAAATGAAAAAAGTGGAAGAAGAATAAATTGAATTAGAACTAATTTCTACCTATTTTCTTTTTTAATTGACTTACTCGCTTTTTCATCGCGGTTTCTCCTAACCCAATGATTTTATTAGACATCTGAAAATCTGACCAGTTAACATTATCAAAAACAGGAGTTACTTTTATATCAATGTCACCGTTATTAAACCGTTCTTGAGCCAAATTGTTGGTCAGTACATTATTTGCATCATACATAATTTTAGTGATCACGGGCATTTCTTTTCCAGCTAAAATTTTCACAACTTTAGCAGGATACAATAATTTGTCAAAACCCCAAATTAAAATTTTCCGGATGAAATTTGGCCATCGTTTTGGAAAAATATAATTTTTCAAGTTTAATAATTCTGTGACAATAAATTGTTCTCTTAATTCTGATAAAAGTCCGTCTTTTTTTACAATCGGCCCAGAAATTGTTTTTTGTTTAACATACAAATCTACTGCGATAACAATATCTGCACCCATTTCTCTGACAACATCGTAAGGTGTAGGATCTGCTACTGCCCCATCTATATAACTATGTGCACCAATTTTAACAGGCGTAAATATACCAGGTATTGCCATTGAAGCCCGTATTGCTTTTGTTACATCTCCTTCAGAAAAAATTACTTTCTCCCTTTTGTTAAGATTATAAGAAATTACTTTTAGAGAGGTGTCTAGTTCTGCAAACTTTTTATGATTAATTAGTTTACGGATTTTTTGTTCTGCTTTTAACCCTTGTAATAATCCCTCTTTTGGTATGGTAAAATCAATGATTTCTTTCCAATCTGTTGTTTTAGCAATTTCTTCTATATTTTCAGGAGTGTGACCTGACGCATAAAGTGCACCAATAATTGAACCCATAGAAGTTCCAGCAATATAATCTGGATAAATTTTATGTTGATGTAATATTTTAAGAACACCAATGTGTGCTAAACCTTTCGCACCACCTGCACCCAATGCCAAACCAATTTTTAATTTACTTTTTGGTTTTCGTTTAGTTACCTTCTTTTTTTTAATCACCATTAATTAAAAGTATTTTTTTAAAGTTTATATAATTTGCTTTTAATAATATGAGAGGTATATTTAAATATCTTTACATATTTTTATTAAACATGAAAAAGAAGATAGTTAGTTGGATTTTATTAGTTTGTTTAGTTTTTTCTTTCAGTTTAGTTTCTGCCCAACTTGAAGATGCATACCATCTTAAATTATTAGCAGTACAAGAATCTGGAACAAATTATACTGGAAGTGATGCAGACCTTTATTTAGAATTAAAAAAAGATGGGTCTGGGCGGGTTTTTTTAGACACATTCCCATTAACAAAAATGGACACTCAAATATCTACCAGATTTGCTAAAGAAATCGCTTGTAAACATTACAAACTTGATTGCGACCAATACGATTTTATTTACACCATCAAAGCAAAATCAAACATTATTGGCGGACCAAGTGCAGGAGCAGCGGTATCGGCTTTAACAGCGATTGCAATGCTAGGATTAGAGTATGATGAAGATGTCACCATTACTGGAACAATTAATTCAGGTAGTACTGTTGGACCAGTAGGAGGAGTTAAAGAGAAATTAGAAGCAGCTTCCAAAAGTGGACTAAAAAAAGTTTTAATCGCCCAAGGTACCAGTAAACAAAAGTCTATGCACCCTGTTTTAGATACAAAAGTAACAGTTGTAACTAATGACACAATTGAATCGAATAAAACAGAAGAAACAAATGAATCAACAGAATCGCCAGTAACTAATTCTACCAACACAACAACCAACAGTACAGAGAGTGATAATAGGCTAGATCTTATTGAATATAGTAAAAATAATTTGAGTTTAGAAGTTGTTGAAGTTGCCAATCTTGATGACGTAGTTTTTCAATTAACAGGAGTAGATTTGAACCATAAAGAGTTTAATATTAGTGAAGATGATGAGTACCGAAAAATTATGCAAGGGTTACAACAAGTTTTATGTAGCAGAAGTGAAGAGATAGAGTTACAAATTCTAGGTAGTGAATATGAGATTTCAGAAGATATTCTTAACCAATCACAAGAGAAAGAAAAAAATGTTGAATTAGCACTTGCTCAAGAAGATTACTATTCGGCGGCAAGTTTCTGTTTCGGAAACAACATTTTATTACGGTCACATTATTATCAAGAAAAAAACATGACCAATTCTACTATTTCCGAACTGTTCAAGAGGATTGAAGTGAAAGTTAAAGGGTTAGAAACAAAAATAGATGAAGAAAAAATAGAAACCATTTCTGACCTACAAACAGTTATGATTACCAAAGAAAGACTTAGTGATGTCAAATTGCAATTAGAAAGTTTTAATGAAAGTAAAACATTAATTTCAAATCAAGAAGCGGCTTCTTTATTAGCTTATACAGAAGAAAGATTTTTCTCTGCACTTTCATGGATGCAATTCTTTTCCATGAATGGTAAAAAGTTTGTATTAGAAAAACAAGAACTAGATAGGTCTTGTTTACAAAAAATATCTGAGGCAGATGAAAGATACCAATATGCAAGTATCTATCTGGGGTTAAGATCAGTTATTAACATCAAAAATAAAATTGATTTGGCTAAAGATTCATTTAGTAAGGGAGACCCAGAATTGTGCCTTATCAAAGCTGCCCAAGCCAAAGCTGAAGCTAATGCAATTTTAAGTTCGTTAGGGTTAGACAAGGATTCCATGGACGATTTTCTCGTTAATAAAAACAATGCCGTGGAAAGAGTGATTTTTGAAAATAGTCAAGAACAAATTTTTCCTTTAGTAGGTTATTCATATTATCAATATGGTAATTCCCTTAAAGAAGATAATCCATACACCGCACTAATTTATTTTGAATATGCTTTGGAGATGAGCGATCTAGAAATATATTTCCCTGAAGAAACTAGTATTAAAGAAAATTTCATAAACCAAATTAGAGAAGTGTTTGATTTTGAAAGTAAATCAATGGTCTTTTTGTTGGGATTAGCGTTAGGGATTATTTTAACATTAATAATTGTGTTTACTAAAGAAAAATTATTCAAAAAATATCCGCATTTGGTGTTTATTCGTAAAAATAAGTAAATATTAAATACAAATAAGATATATCTAAAACTAAATCAAAAATGATAATAAAACCCCTAGGAAACCCGAAAGTTTCCATGGGGAAAAAGAGGTGATAGATGTTTATATCATTCAAGAGATGGCCAATATATAAATGTTTCGGTTATTTTAGTATTTTAGAGTAGTAACCGCCTAAACCCACAAAAATGAGGTAATTCAAATGAAAAAAACAATAATTATAGGATTGATGATTTTATTGCTAATTAATAGTGTTTTCGCTTCTGAAGAGCTATTAAATGAACTAAATGATAATATGGGAAATATAGAAGGGCAAGAATTGCCAGGATTTAGTAAAACTCTCTTTGGTGATGAGAGAATTAATCTTGAAATTGGAAATCTCATACTAGGAATAGTCACAAAAGAGGGAGAATTTGTTTCTGTTTCACAAGAAAAACTTGAAAATCCAACAATTAATGCTAAAACTGATCAAGAAACAATAGTTAGAATCAAAACTTCAAATAGCCCCTTAGCGGCTTTTAGAAACGCTTTGAATGAAGACAAAGTGACTTATTCTGCTGTGGGATTAGGAAACAAAATAAAAATGGGGTTTTTATCATTTTTTGTCAGGATAGCTGGTTGGTTCGCCGACGATGAAGAAGTCCCTACTGAAACAGAAGTGGAAGAAGAAACACTAACTGAAACAGAAGAAACACAATTAACTTGTGAAGATAAAGAGTTTAATACATGTTATGATAGTGCTTATGACCTAGATGGTGATTGCCACATGACCGAAGACACTTTGATAAGCATGTGTCCAGATTTAACAGAAGATTATGTGTTTGATTGTAATGATAATGACTCTGAAGTATGGGAAGTTTGTGAAACAGGAGAAACAGAAGTAGCAGTAGATTCTATCGAAGGAGAAAATAATGAAGAAACACCAGAGATAGAAGAAACACAATTAACTTGTGAAGATGAAGAATTCAACACTTGTTATGATAGTGCTTATGACCTAGATGGTGATTGCCACATGACCGAAGACACTTTAATGAGCATGTGCCCAGATTTAGCAGAAGATTATGTGTTTGATTGTGATGATAATGATGCAGAACTAATCACTGGTTGCCCAAATACAACGCATGATGTCAAAATTGATTTGACTGAATTTAACCCTGACGAAATCACCATAAATGTTGGAGACACTATCACTTGGACTAATGTCAGAGAAGGTAATCTACATTTGGCTATGGTTGTCGGTGCACAACAATGTACAGGAATTAAAAGTGAAATGTTAGATACAGGTGACACTTTTAGTTGGACATTTGAAAAAGTAGAAACGTGTACTTTTGTTGATGCGGTTACCACTACCCAAATTATGAAAGTTCATGTGGAATAAAAGATAAATAAAACAAAACAAATAACCAAACAGACCACAAAAAAGAGGTAACAGAAAATGAAGATTGGATTTTTCGGTATTGAGAACTGGGAAAAAGACATTTTAAAGAAAGCATTCCCTAAAGACCAACTATTTTTTTCCAAAGGGAAATTGACCACAGGTAATGTCAAGAAATACAAAAATCTCGAAGCCATTTCCGTTTTCATTTATTCCGAAGTTACCGAGAAACTTATTTCTCAAATGCCGAAACTTAAGTTAGTTACCACCAGAAGCACAGGTTTTGAACACATTGATTTAGAAGCATGTAAAAAAAGAAAAATCACTGTTTGTAATGTGCCTACATACGGCGAAAATACTGTTGCAGAGCATGCTTTCGCTTTGATTCTAGGGTTAAGTAGGAAATTGGTGGATTGCG
>CAYXEO010000005.1:0-45651 GCA_964464055.1 uncultured Methanosarcinales archaeon
GGAATTTTCCCAAATTGGCTACGCCAACTTCGGATAATCGCGATGTTATACGCAAAATTCAATTTGCTCTCCTTGCTGAGAGTTCCTTAATTTTCTTTACGAGTTAAATCGTTTAATGTGATTAAACGCAATTTTTTGCTAACTTATTCGTTTTATATAATTCTAAAACTCTTGCCAAAAAACTACATTATCTCTAAAAATCAAGCAAATTGAATGCTCCCCTCCCCATAACAAGTATGGGTCGGTGCGTATAACACGATTTAACAGGTTACGAAAAATGAGCCTCTACTCTAAAGGTTTCCTTCTCATTTTTCTTCACCCAAATTTTCACCTTTGCTTTGCAACTCCCTAGCCTGTGCGTAAACTGCACCGCCCTAGAAAACTTCGGTTAAATCGGATGTTAGTTTCAATTCAGAAAGAGCAAATTAGGAAAATGGGCAAACTCAAATTTCAATAAGTTTATAAATAATTTAAAATTATTGTAAGTAAGAGGAACTAAAATGGGTTTATTATCTAAATGGTTACATAATATACGAACAAAACTAGTAAGTCCTTATGTTAGGGGGGATGTTCTTGACATTGGTTGTGGTCCTGCTACTAATTTAAAAATCTCCAAAAACAAAATAAATACTTATGTTGGGATAGAATACGATTCTGAATTAGTGAAAAAATTAAATAATAAGCATGCTGGTTCAAAATTTTTTCAAAAAGATTTAGATGTAGATACTTTTGATTTTAATGAGAAATTTGATCGTATTCTATTGATTGCTGTTATAGAGCATATTTTTAATCAAAAGCATTTATTGAAAGAATGCTTAAAGTATCTTAAACCTGATGGCAAAATCATTATTACTACACCAACCCCATTTGGTAATGATGTAGTTCATAGATTGGGTGCCAGCTTTGGTTTATTTAGCAAAGATGCAAGTGATGATCATATAGTAATATACAATAAAAAAAGATTTGAGATTCTAGCAAATGAATTTAACCTGAAAATTGAAAAATATAAGAAATTTGAGTTAGGATGTAACCAGCTAGTCATTTTAACCAGAGAATAATTTGAGTTTGCCCTTGATTCTTTTGCTTTATTGCTCACTGTGTTCGTCTTATAGCATTTGCTCTTTCTGAACTTTGGATTTTTCGGCTTCGCCGAACGTTGCACTAAAATCCAACCTCTAACGAGGGAAACTAACAGGAATTTAACGGTTACGAAACCTTGCAGGTTTCTCCACCCAAAAAATATTATTTCTAAATCATAAAAACGGCATTCTCAAAAACTTTGATTTTTTGCTCATCGAGCATCGTTGCACTAAAAATCAATCCCTCCAAGTATTCGGACGAAACTAACAGGACGATGTTAGAGGTGATAATTTTTTGAGCTAAAAGTAGAATTATGTTTTGACTAAACCGAAAAAAAAAGAAAAAAACCCTAAAGTTGGTCGTCAACCCAAATGTTAATTCTGGATGAACTTTTAACTTTGGTATTTGAACCAACTAAATGTGTTATGCTTAATCTTTCTGCAACTTTAACTAAATCTAAATCAATCGCACCATCTAAAACTAAGGCATAAATCCCACCATTAAGACTTTTAACAGTAGTTGTTAATTCACTTAAGGGCACTTTACCCAAAATGTTTAATTTTGCATCAAAAATACAAGCTCCTCGAGTACCAAATAAATCATCTAATACTTGTTTGAACCGCTTCTTTTCTTCCGGCGATAAAGTTTTCTTACTTATCCCACCAGAAGGTACCCTTGGTTTAACATTGTTGTTAGGTAACTGTCTTTGATTTCTGTTAGAGTTACCACGACTGTTCCGATCATTTCGCGGATTAGTTTTTTGGTAAGGTTTCTTGTTAAAATTTGTTCTTACAGACCGTTCAGTAGGGACTTTCAAAGAACCATCTTCATTAACTCCTAAATCTAATTTAGCTTGTTCAGCAGTCATTTTACCACGTAAAGCTTTATGAATTTCTTTCTTAGTAATTTCTTCAACTTCTTTTCCATCCGGTGCCTTACATACAGAATCTATATCCGCTACACTTAACAATTCTCGAATAATTAAGTCCCCACCACGGTCACCATCAACAAATATAGTAGTATTTTTTAATTTTGTAATTTCTTTGATTGATTCCGGACAAGAAGTACCATTCATTGCAATTGCATTTTTGAAACCATGTTTTAGTAAGTTGATTACATCAGCACGACCCTCTACAATAATGATATCTTCACTTTCTTCCACTGCTGGACCTGCTGTTAACCTTTCTTTACCATAATTAACAACTTCCATCATTCTTACTGACTGTGATACTTCATCAGCTAACTCTTGTGAATCTGGTAATGTTCTTTCTGTTAAATTTTTCAAAAGATCTTTTGCTCTATCAATTACAAACTGTCTTTTACTTACTCTAATATCTTCAATTTTTTGAACTTCAACTTTAGCGTTACAAGGACCAATTCGCTGGATTATTTCTAATGCTGCTGCAATAATTGCCGTCTCAGTTTTATCCAAACTACTTGGGATTATTATTTCTCCTTTAGTTTTTCCAGCACTAGTTGCTACATTAACTTCAATCCTACCAATACGACCACTTCGTTGTAACTCCCTTAGTTCTAAATCATTACCCAATAATCCTTCAGTTTGTCCAAAGATTGCTCCGATAACATCTGGCCGATCTACGACCCCTTCAATATCAATAGTTGAATTTACAATATATTTTGCTGCTACTTGACTTATTTTTGCCATTTTTATTATTTCTCCATTTAAGCATTGGGTATTGAACGCAACGAATGTGAGCACAATGCCAATTATAGAAAGAGTTGTTTTAACTAAGTCCACTTTCGTTTAGCGGACAATACTTTTTTACTATTTTAACGCCTAACTTTAAGGCAAATGAAATGGTTGATTTGTCAATTTCAACCGATGATTAAAGTATAATTTTAGTAACAAACTCTTTCTTTTTTTGTTATTATGTTTATTGTCTATTTTGTCTTTTTTTAATTGTTATTTGAATATGAAGCCCGAGTCACTAACCCCCAAGTTCATTGCTTGGTTTAACCGTGAGCTCCCGCAGGTACTCTCGTGTCGGGCTTAAAAAAATAATTTGATACCATCTTATATAAATGTGTCGTTATAAATTAACAGAAAAAAGATAAGTGCCTAAAGAGAACTTCGAATAATTACATATTTTCAAATATTTGCTATGAAAATAATGTATTTTATTAATATGCAAAATTCTCTAAAAATAATACTAACTACACAGGAAATATGAAAAAAAAACCCTTAAGCCAACCTAAATTGACTCAGGGAAAAGAGGTGGTTTGAGGTGTTAATACTTACCAAAGAGTGGTGTTTTATATAAATGTTTCGGCCATTTATTACTTGTTAGTGTCAAATTTGCAGAAATGATGAGATAACTAAACCATTATTTAACAAAACTAAATGAAAATATCTATAATAAAAAATAAATAAATAAATAAATAAATAAACCCTCTTTAATTAGTATTAATTTGATAAATCCTGTTTACCCGATAAAGTTGCCACATGATCTTGAACAACAATGTTTAATTCTACCAAATCGTTAATAACCAAATCGTTCCCAACCAAATAAAAAGAAACATTTCTTAAATCCCTTACCCTGACTTTCTCAATGTTTCTCAAATTTAATACTTTGAATGGCACCTTAGCTTCTAAGTGTGGATTATTTACATCAAATAAACCAATAAACGCAGTCCGATAACTATCGTCATCATTACCTGGTTTCTTGCTTACGGTTACACTTTTTACTTTGTAAGTTTCCATATTCTACTTAATGAAGTCCTCATTTTTAAAGATTACTAAAATTTTCTGTTGATGTAAATAATATGATACTCCGAATCCAATACCAAAAAATACAAAAGACCAAAAACGACTTATCCAAAACCCACCAATTAAAAAACCAAATAAAAATCCAACAATTAACAAAACAAACGGTAAAATTGGTTCTTTGTGCCGTTTGATGTAATAAATTCTACCAGCTAATGCCCCTGCTAAAAAAATAGAAAAATAACCCCAGATTGGATTAAATGATAACAAAGCAATAATAAAACCTACCGTTAATACTAATAAAACTATGTTCTCTACCCAACTTTCATCCCATTTGTCTAAATTTAATCCACCCATTTTTATTTCTCCGAACTAATTAATGTGTTAATAATTGCCACTAAAGCACCTAAAAAAATCACCATGATTAACCCAACCCGGGTCCCAGTAATTAATAGTGCCGAAACTAAAAAAGTTATCGCAATGATAGTGGCATATAATACCCTTGATCCAAAAAAGATGGCCATTCCATCTAACCATGGTAAAGGTAACAATGAACAAAAAGCCATCACTAAATTTAAAATCACTGCCTTTTGAAAAAAATAACTTTCTGGGAAAATGTAAACCCCTACCGAAAATAGTGTCGCTAAAATCAAATTGGCAATGATACCATGGAACGCGATCATGCCCACAGCACCATAAGATTGTCCGTACCGAAATTCTCCCAATCGCTGTTTAACAACAAAAGCAGAAACCATTGTCCCAGCAAAAATTAATGGAACATAGCCGTTACTAATCAAAGCGATAAATAATGAAACTAAAAGTCCTGCCCACCAAACATTGAAAGTTGGTTTGTGCCCTTCCTCGAGCCCCTTGATTTTCTGATATGAAAACCGAGCAAAAAAGGTTATCACAGCAACAAATAAAACAGTCACAAAATTAGAAAGGCCTAATGATAAATTGAAAGTTTCTTCGCCCCAATCCCGGAACGAGAAAATAAATGCTACCACAAATATAGAAGCTAGAATCCCAATTAACTCTTGCTTACTAAAACCGAACTGACCCTTTATCCGAGCTTTTAACTCCTTACCACTCACCATCTTAAACATAATGTAATTAAAGAAATATATAAAAGTGTTGGTTTGTGGTATGTATTAAGTTGACAACATCATTTTAAACAATTTCTTGCCCAACCCACTAACAAATTCTATTAAAAAACGTGTTAAGTGAGGAATAAAGAGACGAACTTAATACGTTCGGTTTGTTAATTTTAAAAAAACAAAACAATTCACAACTTTTGCAACACCACAACCTTGTGCACATTACCACCTTTGTCAAACTCTTCTTCAGAAACTAACTTGAACTTGCCAGATACAGTAGGTGCAAACTTCTGTCGGCCGATAAGTAACAATTTGCCACCTTGTTTCAAAACGTAACTTGCCTGATAATATATCTCGTTCAATTTGTCTTCATCTTTCTGAGTTAATTGTAATGTGAAATTGTCAAATTGACCTTCTTCATATTTGACATCCAACTCATCAAGCATACATTTAATAACTTCTACATTATTCTTTACCCCAGCTAATAAAGCGTTCTTGTTCGCTGCTGTAACATTCTGCCTGGAACTATCAAAAGCAAACACCTTCTTATCTTGGCCACTAAACCCTGATCTAAACCCAATAAAATCAAACTCACATAAGAGGGGGAATTTGCCGAACGAATACCGAGAAACTTTTTTACTTAAAACTGGTAACTCATTGGTATGCAAAACTGCTTCAATCGCTAATGTGCCATCCTTAACAAAACCAACTAATAACTTACCATCAGAAAACCCAACTTTCCTGACAAAATAATATGCTAAATCGCCCTTGAAAGATGCAGAATTAGTAAACAACCGATAATGCCGAGAAGTTAATTCCACCCCACATACATCAAGTGCTAAATTGTAATTTTCACCATCAAAATAAACAAAAATTATTAATTGTGGTTTCCTTAATTCAATCTGGGGCGAAATACCGATTGTATCAAACACTTTGAACACCTGCCCAACAACATGTTTAGAAATCGCTAACCGGTTCTTATGCCCCTTGACACCTAAAACTTCGACTTTAAAATTTAGCTCAGAAGAAAAATAATTTTTCCAAGCGAAATCAAGGGCAGAAATATCTAACATCTCTATTTTAGGCACTTTTGCCAAGAATAAACCAACTCTTTTGGCCGCCTGAGTTCGATAAACATACTTTAACAACTGCTTAAAATCAGATACAGAAAAATCCAGAACTTGACCACTAACTTGTGCATCTACATTGATAAGTTCTTTAACTTCCTGCTGTGCTAATTGCTCAACACCTGCTTCACTAAGCGCGATAATCTTGTATGTCATCTTCTGTTAATTCTGTGTTCTCCTGTTGTGGTTCTTCTGTCTCCGTTGTTTCTGGTTGTTCTGTTGGTTCTTCTGTCTCTGTTGTTTCTTGAACTTCTTCTGCAACTTCAAATTCAACTTCTTCTACATCAGACACTTCACCGTCTTCCAAAGAACTAATATCTTTACCCATTACACCACCTGCAACTTCTTCTTCATTATTTTCAACTTCTTCCTCAGCATCAATCTTAGCCGCAGCAACTAAAAGGTCGTCTTCGCCTAACCTCATTACCCTGACACCCTGAGTTGCTCTTCCAATGGTAGAAATATCTGAACATTTCATCCTGATCGCAATACCATTCTTAGACATCATCATTAATTCTTCACTACCATCAACTAACATAACCACATTAACAGAACCATTCTTATCAGTAACTTTGATGTTTGTCACACCTTTCCCACCACGGTTACATAACCGATACTCGGAAACAGGAGTTCGTTTTCCATAACCTTTCTCTGTCAAAGTAAGGATCTCTTTACCTTCATCAGCAGCTAACATGCCCACCACATAATCTTCAACAGATTTTAACCTAATACCACGGACACCACGCGCAGTTCTACCCATCGCCCTGATAGTGTTTTCATTAAACCTGTTAGCGAACCCTTCCCGAGTTGCCAATAAAATTTCATGATCACCAGTTGTAAATTTAACTTTGACCAATTCATCGTCCTCATCCAAATTGATCGCTCTGATGCCACCTTTTCTTGGCTTGGAAAATGCTGCAAGTTCAGTTTTTTTCACTGTACCTTTCTGTGTTGCCATGAACAAGAAACCATCTTCAAAATTCCTGATAGGAATTACGGCATTAATTTTTTCACCCTGTTTCATTTCTAATAAATTGGATACATGCTTACCTTTCGCTTGCCTACTACCTTCAGGAACATGATAAACTTTCTGCCAATAGACCTGCCCCTGATCTGTGAAAAATAATAAATACGCATGAGTTGAAGTGATATATATCTTTTCTACAAAATCTTCTTCTTTCATACCTGTGGCCCGGACACCTTTCCCACCACGCTTCTGAGTTTTGTAAGTGTCTAAAGGGATCCGTTTCACATAACCAGAATTGGTCATTGTCACAACCATAGTTTCTTCTTTGATTAAATCTTCCATGTCAACGTCTTCATAATCACCTTCAATAATTCTTGACCTTCGACCATCACCATAATTGTTTTTAATTTCTTCTAACTCACCTTTAATTATGTCCAAAATTTTCTGAACATCCTCTAAAACACTTTCGTAATAAGTAATCATTTCTAATAAATTCTTATGATCGTTCCTGATTTTCTCCTGTTCAAGTGAAGCTAACTTCTGTAACTTCATTTCCAAAATCGCTTTCGCCTGTAACTCTGATAAATTGTAATTACCCGTCAAAAATTCTTTCGCTTCATCAATAGTTTTACTTTGCCGAATTCCCGGGATTACTTGATCAATGTTATCAATCGCTACCAATAAACCTTCTAAAAGATGAATTTTTTTCTGTGCTTGTTCTAAATCATACTGAGTTCTCCGAGTAATAACTTCTTTCCGATGCTTAATATGTTCTTCTAGAATGTCTTTCAACCCTAACATCCGTGGCTTGTTATCAACTAATGCTAACATGTTCATTCCAAAAGTCACTCTTAACCGACTATATTTGTACAACTGGTTCAAAATAACTTGCGGATCAACATCTCGTTTTAAATCAATCACAACCCTAATACCTTCCCGGTCAGATTCGTCGTTAATGTTCCTAATACCAACAATTTTTTTATCCTTAACTAAATTGGCGATGTGAATTATTAGTTCTGCCTTGTTTACTTGGTACGGAATTTCAGTAATGATAATTTTATGATCTTCAATTTCTGAAATCGCTTTAATAACAACTTTCCCCTTCCCATGCATGTAAGCGTGCCTTAAATTACCACCACAAGATACTTCCCCTCCTGTTGGGAAATCTGGACCTGGAACAATTTCAATTAACTCTTCCACAGTTGTTTCTGAATTTTCAATTAACTTGATTACTGCATCACAAATCTCATTAACATTGTGTGGAGGGATATTTGTGGCCATCCCAACAGCGATTCCTGAAGATCCGTTGATAAGTAAATTCGGTAACTTGTTTGGCAATACACTTGGTTCTTTCATACTCCCATCAAAATTGTCCTTGAAATCAACAGTATTTTTCTCAATATCTTGTAACAATTCAGAAGAAATTTTTTGTAATTTTGCTTCTGTGTTATGATTAATAAATCCATTAGCCACAAAAGAATGACAAGCACTATCAACTTTGATAGAATATACTGTTTCTTTCTTTGCTAACTTCTTGATACTTGACACTTTGTCAAAAAAGAAATGGTTAGAAAGTAACCAATTAACCATTTGTAATTCAGATTTATTAATCGTTTTCGCTAACCGGGCCCGATTTTTTTCTAAATTATTATATCTGTCAAAATTATTCTTTTTGATGAATTCAGTAGAATAATTACTTCGTAGATAGGAAGTTAAATGAGGAACATAATCAACTTTGCTCATTCGTGACTTGTTCATCCCTTCAACTTTTTGTAAGATTCCTTTTTTTCGCGCAGAATAAAAACCAATCTCTTTCCTAAACTGTTCAACATTATTTGCACCGGGAATAATTATCCGATAACAATCTGACCGCTTGTCAGCTTTTGGTAAATTAGTAATAATTCCAAAATTAAGTAAAATAGTCTTAAGTTGGCCAATCAATTTTTTACTTTTGGAATCATAAGTTAACTGGACAGATTTCCCACCGTGCCTTTTATCAGATACTACTTTAACAGAACCGTCCCCCTCATATAATCCAATTAAAAACGACTTGACAACTTGTTTAGTAGATTGTAAAACCGTAAAAGGTATTTCTTTCCCAGCTGACCTAGTTTGTTTAAATCCTAAATTGCTCAAAAACCTTACAACTCGTTGATGATAAATTTCTAATTCTTTACAATTACCTTTAACATCACGTTCATATAATTGTGTGTTCGGAAAATTTTGTAAAATTGCTTGTTTAACCTTGTTATAATAAGTCATGTCACTATTGTTAAATATGATCTTTTTCTGATGAAAACTCCCTTCCGCAACTAAAGCGCCCAACAAGAATGCTAATGAAGTGTTCATTGTTTTCGGTAAAGTTATTTTCTTTTCTCGTGGTAATGATTTAGGCACTAATTTTTGTAAAGAGACATTTTTTTCACCGAATAAATAAGCGTTCCGATTAAGAATTAAATGATCTTCCGGAGTTATGTCTTCCATTAATTTCCATTGTAAATTCGGCATCCCAAACTCATTTTTTCTTCAAAACAAAAGTGGATGATTAAGTGTCCCTTTAAGTTCATAACCTTGCGAAGTTGTAACATGTAATATGTCATGTTTACCAGAATTAAAAAAACGAACCGCTTTTTGTTTCTTACCTTGATAATTTAAGATTTTATAATCGATTTTTCCTTCTTTTTTGCTAGACATTTCTGCAATTGGTAACATCCCTTTGTTAGTTAAAACTAAAGTATCACCAGTAACACAGTATCGATACGCAGCCGCAGAATCACCATCAATAGAACCAAAGTTACCCTGTCCCTTAACTAATGGATACCTTAAAGAAAAATCTTGAGCCATCCGTACTAATGCTTCATAGACAGAAGAATCACCGTGCGGATGAAACTTACCTAATACATCTCCAACAATCCTTGCACATTTCTTAAAAGATTTGTTATGGAAAAGCCCCATTTCAGACATAGAATAAAGAATTCTTCGATGAACAGGTTTCAACCCATCTCGGACATCAGGTAAAGCCCGCCCAACAATTACAGACATAGCATAAGTTATGTAAGCAGATTTCATCTCATCTTCAATAACCCTTGAAATGATTTTATCATTCACCAGGCATTCATCTTCATTTCCATTTTCATCATCTGAATTATTAGAATGTTCAGGTTCTTTAGGATCTTCATCCCCATTAGTGCCTAATTCCAGATTGCTACTAGTTTGTTCTGCTTCTTGGCCTACATCTTGTTCAATATTTTCAGAATTTAAATCTGCTTTTTCAATACTATTTTCCATATTTTCAGGGTTTATATCTACCATTTTTTTTATTTTTTCATAAATTTAATAAGTTCGATAATATCGCCGAAAAATAAGCATCACAAAATAACCTTTATCGACGATAAAATACATTTAAAAAAAGAGTTTGGAGGTTTATAAAGATTGCGGTTATGAAAAAGTAAAAAAAGAAATAAGCTATTCGTCTTTATGAACTTCTTCCATTGCGTTCTTGATTTCGTCTTTAGCAGCAGATTCTTTCTCTTCCAAATCAATTAATCGTTCAACCTCATCAGCCTCTTTGTTAACATCTTCCGCATTATCCAATATCGCTGCCGGGACTTGTTTCAAAAATGCTTCTTTAGCTTCCGCACTTGGTAAATCGAAATAATTAAAAAACTTCTTAGTTAATTTCACCCTATAAGTTCGACCAAATCGCTCTTTGGCAATAAAACCTTGCTCAACTAACGCTCGCATATGATCATAAGCACCTGCGCCACGTAATTTGATAATTTCTGATTGAACAATCGGATATCTCCAAGCTACAACTGCTAATGTCTCCATTAACGGCCGATCCAACTCCGTTGAAGAAACTAAATTACTTACTAAAGGTACAAATTCATCAAGAACAGTCAATTTCCAACCATTATCCTTTTTAGCTATTTGTAACGAATTATCTTGCTCGGCATATTTTGCAGACAAAACTTCCATGATTTCATCTACCTTTTTAACATTTAAAGAACACAAACTAGAAATTCTTTCGGAACTAATTTCCTTCCCCACCGCGAATAAAATCGCTTCAACCCTCTTCTCATTAATTTTCATGGTTAATATTATTTAGTAAGTGTTTAAATAATTATCTTTTTTTTAACAAGGTGGTGAAAATTAAAAACATAAAACGCAAACAAAAATAAAAAACAAAAAATAAAAAAACAACAAACTAATCTTTCTTCAAAGAATAAATTCCGTCTTTAAGCTCAACCTTACCAGAATCAATTAATTGGTCCAAAAAGTCCCCTAATTTCTCTTCATTTATTCCTGTTAAACCCGCTAATTGCTTAGAACTCAAATTACCCTTACTCAATAAAACAGTCAAATAATTCTTTAATAATCCCCCCATATTTCGCCTTAAATGACTATTCTCTACTCTCATCTGTTTAGCAAACATATCTATTTGGTGCAATTTCGCTTGTAAATCATTCAAAAAAGAAGAAAATTCCTGATCACTAACTTTCATTTCGGTTGGTTCTATTACTTCAATTAAAGAAGGCATGTAATCAAAACAAAATCCTGTTAAATTATCAATTTTATCCGTTCTAATTTCTAACTCTGCGAAAGTGGCCCAAAGTTCTCCCTTATCTTGTTTTTTAATTTCAGCAAACTCTTCACTGACAACTTCGAATTCTTTACTCCCTTTAAGTTTTTCAACATATTCTCTGATAGATTTTTCAACATGCTCCTGAGGCTTACCTAAAACCTCAATTACAGCCCGAAAAAGTATTTTTTTTTCCATGCGATTTTAAGAAGATTACTTGTTTTTAAGGTTTCCTATTCTCATTTTACTACTTATTAGTGATTAATTTGAGAAAGATTTATAAAGAAATGACCCTTTTAGTAGTAATATGAAGAAAAAAATCTTACCATTAACTACCTTGTACTTTTTGATACTTTTCACAGTAGTTATTGTTAGTATGTTCTCTGTACCGGAAATAGAAGATTATCCAGAAACTAACTATATTAAAGGAGCCCACAGAGGTAGTTCTATTGATTTTGTAGAAAATACTTTGGATGCTTTTGCTGAAGCTGTAAATGATGACCAGTATCAATTTGTTGAATATGATATCCAATATACCAAAGATGGAAAAATTGTTGTATTTCATGATTTGAGTTTGTTCAGATTTCAAAAACAAATGTTTAAAGTTAAAGATCTTACTTATGAAGAATTGGTAGAATTGAGTAGGTACAATGTCCCTTTATATGAAGAAGTAATGGATATCATCGGTGACAAAAAGAGAATCAACATTGAAATTAAATCTCAAGGAGACTTAGAACAAGATAAAAAACTAGTCGAATTCGTTTTGGAAGATTGCCAAAAAAGAGGTATTTCCAACCAAATTTTGTTCAGTTCAATATCAAAAGATGTTGTTAAATATATTAAAACTGCCCACCCAGAATTAAAAGTTGGCCAAATATTTTTAACTAATATGGCAACCTATTTTACCACAGACTATTTCACTTTACAATTTTATGACATGGTGGAACAAGAAACTGGCGCAGACTATATTATGTTACACGGTCAAAACCTTAGAAACATCGCTTCGTTAATGAAACTAAAACCAGCAGATAAAACACTTGTATTCTGGTACTTTGATGACCAAATGTATGTTATGCAAGATGGTAACGAATTAAGTTGGGGCTAAATTGTTTCTTTTTTCTTTAACGCCAAGACCACACTTAATAACCCAAAAGTAATAATAAGTAAATAAGGGATTAATTGGTACGCTTTCTCAGAACTAGATTCATAAACTATAAGTTTGGAATCTGGCATAACAGAAACTAACCCCTCTTGTTTAGAAACAATTTGTTGCTGTTGATCTAAAGAAACCCCAACAGGCAAATTATAAACATCAGATTTAGTAGATAAAGAATTCATACTCTGTTCAGATTCACATTGACAAATGTTTTCTTGTTCTGTTACAGATTCCATCACGAAAAATTCTTCCATTAATTCATAATCTGTTTTTAATCCATCTTTGTTTAATTTAACTTTCAATTTGTAATCCTTCGCATCCATCCCTTCATCAGCAAATAATTCAAAAACTAATTCTTTCTTTTCTTCAACACCTAAACTAAACTCTTGCATATTTGCATCCCGTTCTTTTTCCCCATCTAAACAAGAATAACATTTACTTCCCCGATACAAATAAGCCCATACTTTGAAATCATGCTCGTTTTGATCACCTTGCAATTCTACCTTGACAGAAACTAAATCACCTGCAAAAATAGAAGTCGGAAAATCTACCACCCGATAAGACAATTTGTTATTTGTAACGATCGTAGAAGTTGTCCCAGACGAACCACTATTAGTACCACTAGTCCCCATGTCATCGCCACACAAACCTTTTTCTAACGCAGAAATCACTATCTCTTGCTCTTCTAAAACCCCTAACCCTTCAACCACTAATTTCGCAGTGCCTAAATTATAACTACAACTGGATTTTAATTGTACGGGCAACATTAATTTATATTCTTGTTCTTTAGTTTTCAAATGAAACTTTGTTTTTTCACTTAACGTTTTTACTTTTCCATCTTCTTCCCTTTCTACCCATGTTGAAATGGAATATTTCCCAGTGTTATTTTTGTAAATTTCTACATCAAAACTAATCAAATCGCCAAAAGAGATATTAGTGTCATGCACTTTAGTGATGTTAATGAGGGAAGAACCAGCCTCTGTTATAACATCACCATTAACTTCTCCGTCACCCATCTCATTTGTTTCGTTCGTTTCATTAGATACGTTCGTTTCAACAATAACTCCTTCCATAACTAAAAACATTTTCTCAACAAAATTATCACTTAAATTAGTATCTGCACAAGAAGGTACCAAATTCATTTTAACATTAAATATCCGTTCTCGCTCATTGTTAACTAACTTCGTTTTCCATGTTTTTTGATTGGTATTGGTAGTGTTCCGTTTGCTCTTAACAATTTCACCGAACAAATCTTCTATCCAATACTCAATTTGGAAAGGGAAATCTTGTCCCTCTTTTTCAACCACTTCTGGTTGATATTTCATACTTTCTCCTTCTTGGTAAAGATGAAATTTTCCTTCTTTAATTTCTAAATCAATCCCAAAATCACATTCAGTCAGCGAAGAATCAATAACGCTAACATTATAACAAACCACATTATCCTCCAAATCCGATTCATTAAACGATAAACTAATAACCGTTCCACAAATTTGATAAGCCCCAGATTCAAGTGGAGAAAAAGTTCCGGTTGATGCCGAGCTACTACACCCTACTTCTTTTGTAAAATTATTATTAACTACTTCCCCAGTTTCCAACTTAGTAATGTTGTAAAACATTTGCACTTCATCTTTCGGACTACAAGGAGATTTGTTTTCAATTTTGATTTTAAACAATTTCGTATAAGTGTCCCCTACATAAACATCAAAATGATATTCAGACAAAACTAAATATTTACTTTCTTCGAGTTCGTTTTCAATTCCATTTTCTGCAAAAACAAAATAAGAAAATAATAAACTAAATACTAAAAATAAACCACACCAAAAATTAACCTTCCTAAAAATATTTTTTGAACACATTTTAATATATTCCTTGAACACCCCACACTTAAAAAACCTTGTCGTCACTATTATCGAATACTAAACAATCTTTTTAAACTAACTAATCATTAAATACAACACAATGGGATGGTTATTCGGAAAGAAAAAAAAAGTACCAAAAGTTCCGCTTCCGGCGGGAAAGCCTTTTGATGAGAATTCATTACAATTTCCACAAAAAATTTCTACAAACAAAGTCATCAAACCCGGTGCAATTAAATCCGCAGTAGGATTTGATAAACCACCAATATTTCCAAAAGAGTTGCAAGAAGAAAAAAGTATCGAACCAGTATTACCAATGGAAAAAGAAGATTCACAAATTTCAACATTTCCAAATACACCAGGACCAAAACCGATGCCACCAGTAAATGTGATGCAACAAACTGAAAGTAATGATTTATTTGTTAAAGTAGAAGTTTATCAACGGATTTTAGGTGAATTAGACTTACTAAGAGACGAAATGACTAAAGTAAGTAACGCACAAAAACATCTTGAAACTTCAGAATTTAATGAAGAAAAAAATTTTGAAAAATTAAAAAGATCAATGAAAGGCCTACATGATAACATGTTACACATTGATAAAATTTTATTTAAAGTATAATAGAGGTAATACAAAAAATGGAAAAAATGCCAGTATTTGTTAAAGTTGATGATTATGATGAAGTACTTAATATCATTAAAACAATTAGACACAAAATTGATGATGCTAAAAATACATTACTAAAAATCAACGATCTAAAAAATGAAGAAGACCACCAACTAGAATTGTGGCAAAACTCACTTTCCGAAGTTGAGAAAAAGATTGATTTTATTGACCATTCACTAAACGAACCAGAAGAATATTGAGGTTTTGATATGACAAAAAGAAAAAAGAAAAAAACAACAAGTAAAAAACATACAGTTGTTAAAAAAAGAATTACTAAAGAAAAAAATCCAAATTTCATGGTTCAGATAAATGAACCTAAAAATGTTAGAAAAGATTTGTTAGAATCATTACGTGAAGTAATCATTTTCATGCAAGGCAATGAAACATTTAAAAAAATTCAAGAAGAAAAAGTTGCTAAAATAACAGATTTGAAAGAAGAAATTAAAGAAATTAATACCTTATTGAACACTAAACTAAGAAAATTCTTACCAAAAGGAAAATTGAGAAATTTAACAGAAGAAGAACATCAAGAAAATCAAAATTTGGAAGAACACCATGAAGAAACAATAGCACCAAGACCTTCTTTTCAACCAAGATCTGTTCAACCAGTAAAAAGTACCGGTGACGAACTAACTAATTTAGAAAATCAATTGAAAGATATTGAAACTCAGTTGAGAACCATCCAATAATTTTTTATTTCTTATTCTTTTTTTACTTTATTCATAAGAAAGTTTTATAAAACGATAACAGATTTATTTAATCTAACGTGCGCGTGCCGGAGTGGTCAAACGGGATGGACTCAAAATCCATTGACTTAGTGTCTACGCAGGTTCGAGCCCTGCCGCGCACATTTATATTTTTATCCAGTTATTAGTTTTTGATCAAACTTTTTTAAAAAAAGTTTGGTTCACGAGTCATCCGCGCACATTTATATTTTTATTCTTTATCTATATAATTTAGTTAATTATTTAAATAAAAACAATAACAACAAGAACATGGCAAAAAATTCCATCGCTTCACTGGAATTAACCGCGTTGGTTAACGAACTACAATTTTTAATAGGTGGAAAAATATCCCAAATATACCATCAGGAAAAAAAAGAACTCCTTTTCCAATTACATGCCAGAGGCGAAGGCAAACAATTACTTAAAATCTTACCTGGAAAATATTTGTGCCTTAGTAAAGCAAAAAATACAGTTTTGAAACCATCGAGTTTCTGTATGCAACTAAGAAAATATCTTGGCAACGCTTCAATTAACGACATTTATCAAAAAGATTCACAAAGAATTGTAGTTTTTGAACTAGAAAAAAAAGAAAAATACTATTTGATCCTAGAACTATTCTCTAAAGGAAACTTGGTCCTCACAAATACTAAATATAATACCATTGGAACCCTGGAACATCAGCGCTGGAAAGACAGGGTCGTTAAAGTTAAAGAGACCTACCAATTCCCAGCAACAAATGTTAATTGGAAAAAAATCAGTGAGAAAAAAATTAAAGAAATCATAGAAAACAGTGAAAAAAAGAACTTGGCAACAACATTAGCCACAGAACTTGGACTTGGTGGGTTGTATGCTGAAGAAATTTGTCACCTTAACGAAATTGACAAGAAAAAATTGCCAACTGAAACTACTGGGAAAGAAGTTAAACTGATCTCTCAAACAATTAAACAGTTCCTTAAACAAGTTGAAAATCCAACAGGACACATCTACGAAAAACAAATCACGCCGTTCAAATTGGTTAACGAAACTGAAACAAAAACAACTAAAACATACAGTGAAGCAATCGATACACTTAACCCTTTCGAAACTATTTCCCCTTACGAAAAACGAATCCACGTTTTAACAAAAATGGTTGAAAATCAAGAACAAGCAATCATAAAACAAGAACAACAAATTGATCTTAACACTCAAAAAGGAGAAAAAATATACGAAAAATATCAACCACTACAAAAACTGCTAGACTTCATCAAAAATTCTCGTCAAGAAAATAAAGAATGGAAAAAAATCACCACCGAACTAAAAAAAATTAAAAAAATTAAAAATGTTAATTTGAAAAGTAAGAAACTAACAATAGATTTGTAAAAAACACCATTTTAAAATAGTTATATTCCAATCTCTAAACCCTTATTAATTAACTTCTAACCATCTTAAATTATGAGAAAAAAAAAAAAAAAAGAAAAAAACTCACTACTTACTAAACCCCTTGAAAGCACTCAATATCTCTAACGGAGTAGCGAAAACTATGGTGTTACTTTTGTCACTAGAAATATCATTGATACTCTGTAAAGTTCGTAAATGTAACGCCCCTGGTGCTTTCGCAAGTGTTGTTGCCGCTTTGGCCATGTTGTTCGCTGCCTGAACTTCACCTTCAGCTTTGATAATCACCGCTCGTTTCTCCCGTTCTGATTCTGCTTCTTTAGCCATCGTTCGTTTCATGTTCTCAGGTAATTCGACATGTTTCAAATCTACAGATTCAACTTTGATACCCCACGGATCAGAAGCTTTGTCAACAATTGTCTGAATCCGCTTAGAAATCGCGTCCCTTTTGTTAAGTAGTTCATCTAAAGTAACTTCACCAACAATGTCCCGCATAGTAGTTTGTGACAATTGCGATGTAGCATAAAAATAATTTTCCACCTGTAAAATTGACCTGCTCGCATCTGAAACTTTGAAATATAAAACTGCATTAACTCTTACCGAAACATTGTCCTTAGTAATACAATCTTGATCAGGTACATCTACCGCCTTAACTCTTAAATCAACTCGTTCCCAACTCTGAATTAACGGAATAACTAAATTTAACCCAGGTTGCATCATCCCTGTATATTTCCCTAACGTGAATTTCACACCACGTTCATATTGATTAACAACTTTCAAACTTGCCAAAACAAGTACCACGACCCCGATAGTCATAGGGTTCAATAAACTAAATATTAATGCATTTACCATTTTTTATAATTAAGTGTGTATTTATCTTGTTCATTTACTGTTTAACACACTATTCCTCCTAATCTAATTGTGAAAATATGAAAAGTATATAAAATTGTTGTTAAGCTACACTAAAAAAAACATTAAAAACAAAAAAAATAAGAAACATTAACAAATTACACCCCCTCACCTACAAAAACTTATAAACAATAAATTACTACTAACTTAACATGGCACCAAAAAAACAAGAATCAGAATCTACCATCAACCCGTACGATGTGGAAGGGAGTATTAATTATGATAAACTAATTAATGAATTCGGGATCAAGAAACTTACCAACACAGATTTAAAACGGATCAAAACTATCGCTGGAGAAGTTCATCCTTACTTAAGAAGAGAAATCTTTTTCGCTCATCGAGATTTGAAATGGTGCTTAGACGAGTATGACAAAGGCAACAAGTTCTTTCTTTATACTGGCTGTGGACCAAGCGGACCAATCCACCTCGGACATTTAGGCACGTGGAGATTTACTAAATGGTTACAAGACAAGTTCGGTGTCGAGTTATGGTTCCAATTCACCGATGATGAAAAGTTCCTGTTCAAAAACAAAACTTACCAAGAAATTCAAGCTTGGACTTACGAAAATATGTTGGATGTTATCGCTTTAGGGTTTGATCCAAAAAAAACACATTTTATTATTGATACAAAACATGCAGGAATAATGTATCCAGAAGCAATCAAAGTAGCAAAAAAAATAACATTTTCAACTATCAAATCCGCTTTCGGGTTCCAAGACTCAAACAATATTGGAAGTATCTTTTATTCCGCCATGCAAACCGTGCCGGTATTTTTACCGAACGTACTCAAAAACGAGAACCGACCTTGCTTAATCCCGTTAGGTGTTGACCAAGACCCACATTTCCGGATCAGTAGAGATGTTGTTAAAAAGTTGGGACACCAAAAACCGGCAATTCTACATTCAAAAATGATGCCACCGATAACAGGCATTACCGGGAAAATGAGTAGCTCAAATGCCGACCATGCCATCTTGACCACCGATACACCTAAACAAGTAAAAAAGAAAATTAATAAATATGCGTTTAGTGGCGGACAAGACACAGTAGAAAAACATCGTAAACTTGGTGGTAACCCCGACATTGACATCGCTTACCAATGGTTAAGATACTTTGAAGAAGACGACCAGAAACTGGAACAAATCTGTAAAGACTACAAAGCAGGTAAACTTCTTAGCGGAGAATTGAAAGCCATCTTAATAGAACAAATAAACAATTTCTTATCTGAACACCAGAAACGAAGAGAGAAAGCTAAAAAACAAATCAATAAATTTGTGTATAATGTTTGAGTTTTATGAATCAATAGATAGTTTAATTTCGGGTATTGCATTAAATAGGAACCAAAGTATTTTAACTAATAATGTGAAACATTTTACAAGAGTTAAAGAACTTAAAATTGAAAGTTACTAAATAATTTTACCAAAAACACAAATAACAACTTTTATATATGCTAAAAATATTCTTTTTAAAATAAAAGAGGTGATTGTAGTTATGGCTAAAAGAAAATCTGTTAAACGAAAGTCTATTATTAAAACAAGAAAAAAGAGACCACAGAAATGGAAAGCTGTTCCATTAAAAAATAGTTTCATGATTTTATCAATGTTGGGATTCTTGATCACCGGTTATATGGTTACAAACACTAATTATAAAATTGCATTTTTAACAGTTTTTACTGCTATGTTTATTGCATCATTGATTAGTATGACTAAAGCACCAGTTAAATTACCAAAATATAATTAAAAATTAAAAAAGAGGTATTATAATATAATGGCGACTAAAAAAAAGTTATCCTGGATTTTCCCAATGGGAGAATTTAAACTAATGAAAATCGAATCATTTACATTATCAGTCTTAGCAGTAATTACATTCTTACTTTCATTCTTTGTTTTTGAACAAAGTTGGGGTAAATCTGCAATTGCAACAGTTTTATTCATCTGCTTTTACCATATTATTGCGTTCATAATCCATAAAATTAGGAAAGTAGAAGAACATTATCACTTATTACCAACCCATTTGGAAATTCACCGGAAAACAAGAACAAAAGTTAAGAAACATAAAATACCTTTAAAACAAATTAAAAGGCATAAACTTGATAAGTTCTTATTGGGGGGTTACTTATTAACTAAAAAAGGTAAAAAACATTTACTTTTCTTTAACACTAAAAAAGAATTAGAAAACTTTGAAAATTTTATTAAAAAACATACTGGACCGATTAAAAGAAAAGTGATTAAAGCTAAAACGGTAATCAAAAAAGTTATCAAAAGAAAAGCTGTTAAAAAAAGACAGTAAAGAAAAAACCAACTAATGGAAAAGTAACAAAAAAACGAAGAAGATAAACCTTTTTATTTCTTTTATTTTTTATTTCTAACTTTATTTTACAAAAATCACTTCTCACCTAAACTTTTACCATCAAACTTCTCTCGTGCTTTGCCTTCTTTCCAAAATACGACATGCGATGCACGTTTCTCAAATAAAGCAATAGCAATTTTGTTTTGGATATGATCTTGATTAATGCCGTGCTTGATCGCTAACCCCTTCGCATCAAATAAACATTCATCAAATAACCGTAAATTGTCCTGCCGACAAGCTTCCTCTGCCTCTTTTTCTTCCATCGCGGTCAAAACAACTTCTTCCCAAACAGGATAACTTGTCCCAGAGACAGTTTTCGGAAAAGTTTTACTAAATCTTGCTACCATAAAAACAAAATAAATTAAAGGAATATTTATATATTTCGCACCTAAACAAGTTATCATGGCAGGATTTTGGGCACACGTAAATAAAGTACTTAAAGAAGCAGAAATAATTATCGAAGTATTAGATGCCCGAATGATCGAAGATACCAGAAACCAAGAACTGGAACAAAAAATTGAAAGACACAATAAAAAAATTCTTTTCGCAATCAATAAATGCGACCTTATTGACCAAAACCACGCTGAACAAATTAAAAAACGATTAAAACCGAGCGTTTTCATTTCTAGTAAAGACCATTTAGGCACTACACTTTTGAAAAAGAAAATATTGGAATTGTCCAGAGGAAAAGCGGTCATTGTTGGTGTTGTGGGTTACCCTAACGTAGGAAAATCTTCATTAATTAACGCCTTGTCAGGTAAAGGTGCTGCTAAAACGTCTTCCGAGAGTGGATATACTAAAGGGATGCAAAAAATTCGGGTTGATAACAAAATCATGATTCTGGACACCCCAGGAGTATTACCTAATAAAGAAAAAAACGAAATTAAACATGGTAAAACAGGGGCACTAAGTTACGAAAAAATCAAAGATTCCGAAACTGTGGCTTTGACACTTATCACTGACCAAACAAAAAAAATAAAAAAATTTTATGATCTAGAAACCGATGACCCGGAAGAAATATTGGAACAGATCGCTTTCAAATTCAATAAACTAATTTCTAAAGGAAAACCAAACTTGGATGCTGCTGCCAGGAAGTTATTGAAGGACTGGCAGATTGGGAATATCAAGTGAAAACACAGTTCTTTCAAACAACTCTACTTTTTTAGAAGGAATTGATTGAATTAATCTTAACATCGTTTGAGTATTAGCACAATCTGTTAATCTCATTTTCCCATCTTCTGCTTTTAATTTCAAAACCTTCTTCATTAATTTCATTTTTAATTCCGATCAATATTTTCTAATTCTTGAACTATTCGTTAATACTTTTACCACATCAATAACAGAATAATACCTCTCATCATTAAACCATGTTCTTCTAATTTCCCAATCTTCAAATATCACAATTTTATTTTTTATTTTTCATCCCCCTTCTTCTCATAAACACCTTCAAATAAACCCATTATATTCTCAACAGTCTTCTTACCAACCCCTTTCAACCCTAATAACTCTTCCTTACTAGCATTGGCCAAATTCTTCACAGTACCAAAATGTTCCAAAAGAAGCCGAGCGGTCTGAATCCCCATGTTGGGTAACGAAGATACAAAATACTCTTGTTGCTCTCGTAACGAACGAGGTTTGGTTTGATGTGGAGAAAATGTTTTTGACTCCCTGTTCTGTTCACGCTTAGCCATCACTGCCAATAATGCCGCAGTATCTTTTGAGTCTTTGGTATAAAGTACAGGCACCCCAAAATCTAATACTATCGCCGAAAGCATGCCTCTTATCGCATTGGCATGGACTCTCCGTACTGAATAAATATCCTCCTGCCCTTCAACAATTACCACTGCACTCTCAAAATTTTTCCGTAACTCTTTCAACTGCGAAATTAACCGACCATCAACTATCGAGGCCACAAAATCTGACACTTTTTTTAATTCAACAGCCACTTTACCAGAAACTAAATAATCAGCAGATTCAAGTTGAACAGTTTTAACAGAAATGTCAAGATTGATAAGTTCCTTGACCACACTATTATTTTTCTCTCGATGATCTGCAAGAACTGCCACAGTAGAATCAGTTATCACAGAAGAAGACATAGATGAAGAATCAGTATATTGATCCAAAGTATTTTGACTTCTTTTCTCTTGCTCAATTTTTTCTCTACTTTCTTTCTGAGCAGCCAACTCTAAAACTAACCCCTTTTTCAATTTGTCCAAACTAGTATACATCCGTTTTTCTTTGTGATGAGCACTCCACCGATAAGCTTCATCTCTAGTTCCAGCAGTCATGAGAATTGTCACTTCGCCACTTTCTAATCGGCCAGTTCTTCCTCGTCGCTGGATTGAACGAATGGCACTAGGGATTGGTTCATAAAAAATAACTTTGTCAACCTTTGGGATGTCAAGTCCTTCCTCAGCCACAGAATTATGCAATGAAATTAAACCCATCCCCCCTACAAATTTTTGATTTTTCTTCACTTCAATATCATAAACAAACTCTGGTTGTTCTTTTAATACTTTAATTTCTTTTATATAATCAAAATGAGTTGGAGGATTCACTTTTTTAATTTTTCTACAGGCATTTTCTCCTTTCCTAATATTATGATATAAATTACCATAATTATAATATCCTTCTTTATTAATCATTGCTAAAGGTACTAAATCATAATAATTTTTACGAGATATTTTATTTTTAAATTTTGCAAATGGAAGAGATTCATAAATATTTACCCTATAACAACGATCTTTTCTTAATGTTATTTTTTTAATTCCTAATTGCCTTAACATTAAAATTAATCCAGTCGCAAGTTTTCTACTAACAGTAGTCAAAACTATTCTTCCTGTTTTTTTATTAATATAACCATCACCTAAAAAATATGCTTCTAAAAATGCCCACTTAACAGTTTTACTTGCAGAAAATAAAATGTTTGGCACTTCTTTGTTATAAGACCCAATACCACACCTTAATACAGAATTAACTAAATGAAAAACCATTTGAGAAGATATTTTTACACCCCTGTGATTCACAAAAGGAGAAAGAAATAATCCTTTTTTAATAGAGGTTTCCATTTTTTCTTGCATTTTTTTAACTTGAGCCGCAAGGTATACTTCTGATGTTTTTTCATTTCTTCTGGCGTGACCTTCCGACACATAAAAACCTAAAAAATGAGCCAAATAAGTATTTAATTTTAAAAATCGAGGCAATGATTGTTTACCATACCAAATGCCCACTTCGATATCAAAAAAATCCCTCAAACAAACAGGACTAAACTCCATCGAGTCTAAATTAATTCGATATTTACCTTTATGATATGACATGTTATCAAATAACCATTTTAAACTCATAAAGTATTTTTCGCCAACTGTTGTTAAAATATGTTTTTTCTTACTACCAAAAAAATCATATTTAATAAACCCCTTTTTAACTAATCTTTTAGTTACATTAGTTATTGTACTTAAATCGAGACCAGATAATTTTGCAATATTTGTGTTAGAATTCGGTTTAGATAAAAAAATACATTTTAACACATTTAAATTGGAAAATAAAACCCTTATTTTAGATTGGTTTAAACCTTTTACTAAACAAAAAAATGATGATTTCTCTTTTTTTGTTAATTTATAATTTAATTCGGCAACTAAATCAATCTCTTTAATTGTTTCTTCTTTTGGGACAGAATATAAAAAATTAACAAATAAATTTTTTTTAGGTGGTGCAGAAATTAATTTTTTATTTTCATTAAAACTAAATAAACTATGGTCTTCAGTGATGGTACAATTAAAACCAGAACATAATTTTACATTGGCCACTTTACTTCTTCTTTTATGTTTGAATACATTTGTTATTGGATAAAAACGTACCTCTTTCAAATCTCCTGTTAAAGCTTGCCAGCCTTCTAAATTTTTACCAATTAATTGATTTACAAAAAAACCAATCTGTACAATCTCTATTTGGCCACGTGGATTTTTTATAATAACATATTCTTCTGGATGAACACTAGTCGCACATAATGTATTAAATTCTCCTGCTCGGAACTGGTCCAGAACTTCTTTCTGTTTCTTTTGTGAAAAACCCAACCCGTTCTTTTTGGCTTGCCCAACAAAAATGTGAGTTTTAAAACCCTCCAATTGAGCAACAATTTCTTCCGCCGTGTCACGAAACTGGGTGAAAATTATCACTTTAGCAGATTCATTAGCCGAAATTTGTTCCTTGATAATTTGTTTTAATTTGATGATTTTTGGATGAGATACTTTCTGTTCCACAATCTCATCAGTCAAATATTGGGCAGATTTAAAATTTGGGTCCATCGCTAAATTCTTAATCGCCTTTACTTTAGAAGTTACGGATTCTCGCTGAATTTTGTCCAAATATATTTGTAACGGTTTTAATCCCTGTGATTCTAACAACTCTAATGCGTGCTCAACTTTTAACGCCTCCGCAATTAACGAAATTGATTTTAAAACATCATAATCAAGCGCCTCATGTGACGCTTTCCGTTGCAATTCTCCTTGTAACTTTAACAACTGACCTTTATGTAAAGAAGAACTGTTACAAAAACCTAACGACTGTGCTGCAACCAATTTACTTTTCCGACAAGTTTGAAGATGTTTTTGGACCTGCTTAAATATCTCTGGAAATTCTACTTTAACCCAGTTCTTTTTAATTTTTTGAACATAGGGCGCCACATCAGGATCTTTTTCTGTCCGAACTTCCACCTTTTCAATTCTCAAATTACCACACACTTCTTTCACTTTCTCTAAATCGCTCCCTGGCGAAGCGGTAAGAGCCAAAATCCGAGAATTTGTCACTTTTTCATCATAATGTTTAGCAATCCAAACATAAGAATATTCTCCTGTAGCATGATGAGCCTCATCAAAAACAAGCGCAGAAACATCTTGCAAATTAACCCTCTTATTAATTATGTCATTCTCAAGTCCTTGTGGAGTACTAACGATTATTTGTGCTTCTTTCCACATCTCTGCCCGCTTATCCGGTTTGATACTTCCTGTAAAAAGAACTATCTTTTCAAAATCCATGTCTAAATGCTTCCGGAACGAATCAACATGCTGTTCACAAAGCGGTTTGGTCGGTGCTAACATCAAAATCTTACTTGTGGGATACAACCTTAACCGTTGAGCAGCTAAAAGAAACGCCAGTGCCGTCTTTCCTAAACCAGTAGGTAACACAACTAAAGTGTGGTTTTTAACAATAGTGCCTAAAATGGTCTGTTGATATATCCTTGGTGTGAATTCCCTAATCATTTTAATTTCTCCATGATGTTGAACGATTCTGGTTTAAATTTTGAAAACGCGAACCACTTTTTACCAAGGTCTTTTAATGATGCCCCAATATGAAAAATATCTTCACCATCAATAATCAAGAATCGATCATGGGCATCTTTAAATTCCTTAATTTCAATTTTTTGATATTGAGAGTTATATTTATTTAGGTCCAATTTTATTTGTTTTGTAATCTGTTTTGTGTAAATTGTTACTTTTACTCCTTTATTTCGCTTACTAAACAAAGTCAAAATCGTATCATCAATGTAATTATCTACAAGAATAATTGATTTTTTAGCAGAACGAACTATATCAGAAACAAAGGTGTAAGCATCAAATACTTGTCCATTAAAAAAAATTCCCTTACCAGGCGGTTTTGTTTCTAAAGCGTTAAAAACTTCCTTAAATTTGTTATCGTATTCCAAAAGTTTCTGTTCAGTCCTATCAATTCTCTGAAATAATTCTACATTTTTTGAAATAAACTTTCGCATTTGTACAAAAGCACGCATTATTTGAATATTAATCTCAATAGCTTTATCACTATTAAGAATATTAGAAAGATTTGCAACTCCTTGTTCTGTGAATGCAAATGGTAAAGAACCGCCAAGGTGTTGTTTAGAAGGTATCACATTTTGTGACACCATAATTTCAATCTCATTTTTAGTTAAAATGAACATAAAATCAAAAGGAAATCTCTTCTTATTTCGATTTACTGCTTGTTTTAATACCCTTGTTTCAACACCATACAACTTTGCCAAATCTCGATCTAATATCACCTGTTGATTTCTAATATTATGTATTTTATCCTTGATACCATTAACCAGACTCGTCTTTTCCATATAATACTAAATAGAATAGTGGTTTAAATAGCTTGTCCAGACTTGTCCGCGTGTCCAGTGCTATATTTATATATAATGAATGCAAAAATAAACATTTAGAATTGTTAATTAAAAAAAATCTAAAATATAATTAGAAATAAAAAAATAAAAAACTAATTTTTCTTAACAGCTTCTTTCTTAACTTCCTTTTTAACTTCTTTTTTCTGAACGCCAAAAAGGTCAGCATTAACTTCGCCGTCTTTGTTCTTAGTTACAGTTACTTTAACATGATGTGGTGGGTTTTTGATACCGTGCTTCCACACTTCTTCATTAAGTTCTTTACTTAACTTAACATTATCAGATTTCATATGTTTAACTAAAAACTCTCTTAATGTAGTAACCGCTTTCTTAGTTTTTCTCCAACGAGGAACTTTCCGAAATTCTTTTCGCAGAGGAACGTTATATGTTCTTTCAATGATACTTGTTTCTTTCTTAGCCATTTTCTTATTTCCCCCAATTATGCGTTAGTATTTCCTCGTCTCCAGGATCGTTTAACTTCTGTATGCCTGGAAGGATGAACTTTTTTACCCTTGCCATAAATTTTAAAAACTGTCCAGAATGGCGCCCATTTGGTTTGCCCTGCTAACTTGATTAATCGCTTTTTCCGAGATGGATGTTTGTTAGTAGCCATTTTTATTGACCCCCCTTCTTACGTTCTACTGTTGCTTCTTTAGCAATCTGTACAGCGATTTTGTCAAGTAATGAAACACCTTTCGGAGTTAAGATTCTTCCTTTGTGAACTCCTTTCTCAACTTGTTTAACCAATTCAGATTTCTCAAGTTGTTGTAAGATTTTTCTTAGAATTGAACCTGATGCTTTATAGAATCGTTCAGGCTTATGGCCACGGTTCTTTTTTCCACCATATTTATTTCTTAATTTTTGTGTTCCAATCGGACCCAACTTAGCAACTGATCTTAAAATTGCTGCAGATCTGTAGTACCACCAATCTTCGTGATCTGGTAACCGGTCTTTATGGTGGCCAGTTTTAACAAATTCACTCCATTCAGTAGGTTCTACTAATTTTTCTTTTTTCAGCTTCTCAGCTGCCCTATTGATTAACTCGTTAGGGTTTACAATTAGTATATGTGTCATTTTAAGTACAATTTAGAGAGTTTGTTTATAAAAGTTTCCCGAAAATAGGTGTATTTTTAGTGTACAAAAGGGGAGTATTTATATATTACAATTAATTAATCATTAAAAGATGGATGTTAAAAAAATAGGCGTAATTAGTATTGTATTAGTTGTTTTGTTATTTTTTTCTGGTTCTGTTTTTGCAGAACTAAATAATCCTTTTTCTACAAAGGATAATTATCATGAAGAAAGTAGCGGAGATTATTCTACCGCCATGGGGATGTTAGAATCTTTGGGTTACGACGGAGATGCTTCAGGTTTGAAAACATTTCAAAATGACCATGGATCCGAAATAAACAATTATCGGTCAGGAGTTAATTATGAAACAATTACACCCGCTAATGATGGCAAACTTGGGTACGGCACTATTGAAGCACTTAATAATAAATGGTCGCTCCAAAAAGAAAAAGAACGAAAACAAAAAAGAGAAGAAAATTTAGCAAAAAAAACAGAAACGCACAAAAATGAAAAAATTAATTTTGGTGGTAGCGATAATAGCTGGTTTGGAAAAGTTGTTGGTTTTATCACTTACTTTGGAAGTTTAGAATTTCTTTTTGGACATACAATGGATGGTAAATTATGCGGTTTTATTAGAATTGCTTTAGCCATCATGATTTTTTCAATACTTTACATGGCACTTGGCGCACTTAACAATGCCACAGGCGGAGAATCTATACCAAAAAATATTGCCATTACTATTTCTACCGTTATGTCCATTATAACTGCAATTTTTATCCCTTGTTCAGTTATGTTTGGATTCGGTGGAACTTATGCGACTTTATTTTCACTAATTATTATTGGCGGGCCAATGGTAGGAATTGGTTGGCTCATATTTGGAACTCCAACAGAAAGTAGAGGTGTAGCGGCCATGAAATTATTTGGAATATTATTGTTATGGTGGTTAATAAGTCAAATTAACACTTGGGCAATAAAATTATCAGACGGGGCATTAGTTTCCCTGATTTAAATAAAAAATGAAAAAAGGTGAATTTAAAAAATGAAAAAAGGAATAACATTAATGATTTTTATTCTCAGTCTTCTAATGATCTCTTCTGTCACTGCAGGAATTGGAGAGATACTTAGTGGCGCATGGGACACAATACTTAACATTGGCAGTTTAGAGATTTTTGATGGTACTGCTGATAGTCAATTTTTCGGATTTATTAGAATCGCAATAGGGATAATGATTTTTTCCATACTTTATATGGCTTTAGGCGCAGTAAACAATGCTACCGGCGGAGAATCAGTTCCAAAAAATATTGCCATTACAATTTCTGTCATCATGGCGATAATTACTGCAATTTTTATTCCTGCTTCTGTACTTGCAGGGTTCGGAGGAACTTATGCAGTTTTATTTTCACTAATAATTATTGGTGGGCCAATGGTAGGAATTGGTTGGCTCATATTTGGAACTCCAACAGAAAGTAGAGGTGTAGCGGCCATGAAATTATTTGGAATATTATTGTTATGGTGGTTAATAAGTCAAATTAACACTTGGGCAATAAAATTATCAGAAGGGGCATTAGTTTCCCTGATTTAAGAGGTACAATTAAAAATGGCATTAGAAAATTTTACAGGAATGATTAATGAAGTAGTAGGATGGGCACACTTTGTTTTAGCAGGTGTAGCAATATACTTCTTATATCTTACTATTATGGGCACAGAGAAAAAAGAATCAGGTGGTAGCTGGGGTGCAAGTGGTGATGCAGTAGATAAAGTCAAAGGTTGGTTTAGTGGACTTGGTGGTAAAAAGGACGACGAACCAAAAACCCCTGAAGAAAAAATTAAAGAAGAAAAAGATACTAAAAAAGAAAAAAAGGCAGAAGAAAAAGCAACTAAAACAACTAAAAAAGAAGAAGAATTTGCTTTAAGAGAATATAAAGAATTAATAGAGACTAAAAAATTACTAGATAGCAACGACCCAAAACAAATTTATCAAGCAGCCAAGAAAAAAAAAATACTAAATAGAATCACTAGGAGGTTAAATCGGTTTTGGAAAAGGTCATTAAGAAGTTTTAAAAAATTAAAAGACACTCCGCAAAGTAAAGAAGCTAAGAAATTAAGTGAAAATAATAAGATATATTTTCAAAAACTGATGGTGTTGTTAGAACAAAATTTCCATGTAGCATCAAATAACATGTTGGACACTATTGACAAAAATGGTTTATTGAAAAAAAGTAAGAAGAAACCAGAAGGAAACATAGCAAATTTCTATAACGCCCATCTCAACAAAATGAAGAAAGCTATAGATGACGCAATTAAATGGGACAAAGCTTTTGTTGCCAACATTAGAAAGTTAGAAAAAATGGTTGAAGAAATCGAGAAAAATACTAAAACAAAGAATCGTGGAGGTTCAGCTTAAAATTTATTCCATCTAACTTTTTTATTTTTTTATTCTTTTCTAACTATCCACACAACGAAATATATATAAACCCTAAAACAATTCTATAGCACATGAAAAAGAAGGCGTTACTGTTCCCATTAATTTCATTGTTAGCTATACCATTTGCATTAGCGGACATTTCTAATACTTTGTACAGCGTCTGGTGGAAAATACTTTCTCTTGGAAACCTTAGTTTTTTAGAGATGTCAGATGGTTCTATCGTATCTGCATTTGTTAGGTTAATGATCTGGCTTTTGATGTTTACACTTTTTTTCGCAGTTATCAGAGGGAACAAAGACACTGCTCCGATGAAATATTTTACTAAAGGACAAACTATGGTTGTAGCTGCAATCATTGCCACCATTTCTGCTGTTTTCATGCCTTCAGATGTGTTAATGGCAACAGGAGGAACCTGGGCAACCATTATCTCTTTAATTCTTATCGGTGGACCAATTATAGGGTTAGGTTATTTACTAACTAAAATCCCTGGAGAAGGAGAAGAAACTAGAGGAACGGTTTTACTTAAAATTGCTATTTGTTTTATACTCTTATGGATATTAACGGCTATGAAATATCATTTAGGCGGTTTAGGAGGTTATTATTAAAATGTCACTCAGTCCATTTTTAGGTAACGTGTTTGAATTTGTTGACTTTGCTATGGGAGCAGTAGTAATATTAATTATCTGGTATGTTATCAAATTCTTTCTAATAGGTAAAAGTAAAGAAAGCAGTGATGATGATAGTTGGGCAAAAACAGGTGGTGGCCTAGCTGATTATATTAAAGGAAAACAAAAAAAAGCTAAAAGAGAAAAAGAAGAAAAGAATGAAGAAGAGAAAGAGAAAGCTAAAATTACCAAAAGAAGAAAATTATTAGAACCAGCTAAAGGATTTATTATCAAGGTTGAACAAGCAGCAGAAAAACTTAAAGATGACGAACTAAGTAAAAAAACTGCCCACGCGGTTAGAAATGCTAAAATACAAGAAAACAAAATAAAAAATAACCTTAAAAGCGCTAAAAGAAATCTTTATGTAGCAAAATCAAGTGAAACAAAAAAATTAAAAAAATACCTTCATGAATTATACACACAGTCAGAAGTCATCATTAAAATGTTTAATGATAATATAAAAAACAAAATCCCTGACGAAACATTAAGCGACACCAATTGGAATTCCCAAGTATCACACATAAAAAATCATGCCAACCAAATCAAAGGTATGTGTGGTCACTTAATTAATTCTATTGACAAATTTATTGATGAAGATAAAATGGAACTGTCCACCGGACATAAACCTGGTTACCCAATTAGACCTGGTTATCCTTAATTTGATTTAAAATGAGTTCAATTTATACAGTAATTATTTTTTTATTTTTAATAGTTATAATATATTATATTATTTCAACAAAAAATCAACAAGGCCCGTTTAGTTTAAATATCTCAAAAAAAATAAAAGATACCAAAAAAGACAATATTATTAAAAAAACAGAAAAAAAATATCATAATAAAGAAAAACATCTTAATGCCATTAAAGGCGCACTTATCCACGCTGAACAAGCTTCAGAAGAATTAGAAGAAAAATACCTTAACAAAAATTCAAAAAAAGAATTAACTAAAATTCTAGATCTATTAAAAAAAATCAAATCAAACCTTAAACTTACCAGATACGAATTGAGAAAAATTAAAAGAAAGGAACATAATAAACACAAAAAACAAATTAAAGAACTTTATTCTTATGTTGATTATCTTTTATTTGAAATATATAATACAAATATTGTTAATAATCTTCCTGAAAATTCTCATGAAATTACCTGGAACCAAAAAATTAGAATAATAAAAGAAAATGTTAAAAAAATTAAAATTGGTTGTGGTCATTTAATTAAATCCCTTGAAACTTTATCAAATTTATTTGAACACAAATTAAAAAACACTTTATCGGAATTAAAACCAGAATACCCCACATCTCAAACAACTGAAGAACTAAATGATACACAAAACTCAGAACCATATTTTGTAAATGCACCCTCTACAAACGTATTCTATGGATTTCCCCCTACTTATGACCAGACAGGTATGTTAAACCCAACTGAAGAACAAAAAAGATTATATTCGCGCCCACCCCTTTTTGATAACCAAAATTTTTATAGTATGTCAACAGAAATCACGAATTTATTTCAACAATATATTTCTACAAAAGATTTTACGATGTCGCATTTTAGAGAATATTTAGCAGAAATTGACTACATTACTAACCATCTTCAAAAATTCCCCAAAGAATGTAACTCTGCCTTAATTATCCCTACGTATCAAGAAGAAAAATCAATTAAAAAAACCTTAGAAAAATATGCTAATTGTTCAAGGTCACAAAAAGTGGCAATATTTTTACTAGAAAATCACCCAAAAAATAAAAATAGAGACAATACCTTCTTAGAAATTCAAAAATTTAGAAAAACTAATCCAAATATTAAGGTTTTCCACATTTACAAAATATTTGAAACACGAGTCCCTATTGGACTTATTAGAAAATATATTACTGACGTTGCACTTATGTTAAAAATAAAAAGTAACCACACAGGTAACCTTATTTTAATCGGAGGAGATGCTGATTGTGTGGAAATCCATAAAAATTTTTTTTCAAAAATAATCTCTAAATTCTATAAAAACGATAATTTAGATGCAATAGAAATGAAATTAAACTTCCCCTTAAAATATCAATTCGCATTCCCTAACATGTGGATTATGCACCGTTTTTTTGATTTCTGTTGGTCTTATAAAAGAAATAAAATCACCCCAAATAAAGCAATAAGAATGTATGGTCCTGCTTCAGCAATAAAAGCTAGTTCATATTTAATGATTAAAGGATTTAACCCTAGGGCAAGTTTATGTGAAGATTTAGAATTAAGTTATATGCTTGATTCAGGTAGAAGAAATATAGATTATAACTCTAAAAAACAGTTTTTTGAATATAGTTCAATTTCAATAACTACAAATCCTCGAAGAGCTTTATCTGCATACCTTAGTGGAATGAATTTATTAGGGATGTATTCAGATTTTGAAGAGAGAGACGATATAAGAACATTAAGTTGGGAACATCTAGTAACTAAAAAAGGAAAAGGAACAATTTATGTTGGAAACACCTTCTCTTCATCAGAAATCAGAGAATTTATTAACTCAAAAAAAGAAATTGTCCCAGACATGGGTTCATACCTTTCTGTATTTTTACAAGAATCAATAGATTGGTGGAAATTTAAAGTAGAACATGGTTGGCTATCTCAAAACCAATTTGAAAAAATGTTAAAAAAAGTTATGAACTGGTTAAAAATAAAGTACTCATTAGATATCTCTGACCAATATTGGACCATCACTATTTTGAACATTGATAAACTACTTATTGGAATGAATAAAATATTAAAACAAAAACATAAAGAAAGATTTGAAACGAATATCCATGCAATAATTGTCGATCATAGAACATATAATTCTAACTGAGCCTATATAAATATAAAAACAACCTAAAATCAATTATCTAAAAAAAACAATATAACCAAATAATAAATCAACCAAAAAAACACTATAAAAAGAAATGAAATACAAAAAAACTCTATTCTACTTTAACTTTGGTACCAAGTGATTGGCCAGGCAATCCTGCTTCAGCGAAAATTGCTCGTACATTACCATTTTTACCGTGTAATGCTGAAATTTTACCTTTCAACTCTTTACCTGCAGGTGATGTCCAAGTTACTGTCTTACCGATAGTTTTTTCAGCGTCTTCAGCTGTATCAGCTACCTTAAGAATCATTTGATGATCATATACATGATGTCGTCCTTGCCTAAAATGCATTACTGTTGCTTCCATACCTCACCAAAACAAAGGTCACTTTATAAAGATTTTCGTTTTTCCTTCTCAAAATGGCTAAAGAAAATATTAAATCGTGTCAAGGATGCCCTGCGCTCTGTTGCAGATATGTCTCTTTAGAGATTGACAAACCAAATACACCTGAAGATTGGGATAATATTAGGTGGTATTTGCTTCATGAAAACATCATTGTCTATATTGACCATGAGAATGATTGGATGATTGAATTCAAAACCAAATGTAAGAAATTAGGACCAGACAATAGATGCCAGATCCACAAATCAAAACCACATATTTGTAATGAATTTAAAGCTGAAGAATGTGAACACCATAATAACGCTTCTCCTTACAAAATCAAGTTTGAATCCGTGGAAGAGTTGGAAATGTATCTTCACGACCAAAACATCCAAAATAACAAAAATACAAAATAACCCTCTAACACAAAACAACGGACGTGTACCAAAACAACAAAGCATTTAAGTAGAACATAAATATTCTTTCTAATATGACAATTGAAATATGTACCATAGGTGGATACTCTGAAACTGGAAAAAACTCTACCGCTATTAAAGTTGATGACGAAGTTATTATCCTAGACATGGGCTTACACATGGAGAATTATATCCGTTATACCGAAGATGAAGATATTAGCGCCATGCATTACCAAGAATTACTTGATGTTAATGCCGTACCAAACTATGGGCTTATAGAAGATTGGCGAGACAAAATTATCGGAATCGTTCCTAGCCACGGACACCTGGACCATATCGGAGCAATCCCTTTCTCGGCACCACTATTCCCACAAGCACCAATTGTTTGCTCACCATACACTGCCGAAGTTCTAAAAAGTATTTTCACCGATGAAAAAATTAGAATCCCTAACGAACTTGTGGCACTTAACCTTAACTCAAAATATAAATTGTCCAATAAAGTGCAAGTTGAATTGGTTAATATTACCCATTCAATCCCTCAAGCGGCAATGATTGTCTTACATACACCGTACGGAAAAATTGTTTATGCTAACGATTACAAATTTGACCGACAACCAACATTAGGTAAAAAACCAAACTTTGAACGACTGAAACAAATCGGCGAAATTGGAGTTAAACTACTTATCGTAGAATCACTTTATGCCCATGAACAAAAAAAAATGCCTTCCGAATCAGTAGCAAAACAGATGTTAAAAGATGTCATGCTCGGAGTACAAGCAGATGATAAAGCTATAATTGTAACCACGTTTTCATCCCACTTAGCAAGACTAAAAAGTATCGTGGAGATGGGTAAAAAGCTTAACAGAAAAATTGTTTTCTGTGGCCGTTCTTTAGCAAAATATGTCTCCGCAGGACAAAGAATCAATATTATTGACTTTGAAAAAGAAGTTACTATAGTTAAAAGAAGAAGAGAACTTGAAAAAACTCTTAAAAGAATCAATAAAGATGGTAAAGGTAAATACTTGATAGTCTGCACCGGACACCAAGGTGAACCAAGAGCGATACTTTCCAGATTAGCTAGACACGAACTACCCTTCAAATTTGATAAAGGTGATGTGGTAATTTTCAGTTGCTCAGTTATCCCTGTAGAACTGAACAAAAATAACCGTGAAAAACTAGAAAGTACCATCAGAAGTAAAGGTGCCAGAATTTTCCGAGACATCCATAAGAGTGGACACGCCGCCAGAGAAGATCATCGTGACCTAATTGAACTTGTTAAACCAGATAATATCATCCCATCACACGCAGGACATGAAAAAGCTAACAATTTGGCAGAATTGGCCGAAGAAATGGGTTATAAAAGAAATAAAAATGTCTTCTTGATGGAAGACGGTAAAAGGAGAATTATTGAGTAATCAGATGTATAATTCAATAAATTAAAAACTATTTTTTTTATTTTTTATTATTAAACAACAAAATCATTCATCATTTAATTTAAAACTACAATAATTAACAATATCACCTAATTTCTTATGTTTTTCTAATTCACGAACATACATCTCTCTTCCAACATAATTATCTTTATCTGCCCAACGAAAGAGATCATTATTTAACCGGTTTGATTTTGGACCAATCACTTTTTTATTAAAATCCACTAGTTCTTCAACAGAATAATATGTTAAACCCTCTTCGCCAACATTACCTGAGAAATTCGTTCTTTTAACATTTAGTAATGGGTCCACTTTTAAAGAAATATTTTCATCTAAATATGAAAAAATGGTTTCTTTCTTAAATTCATAATTTCGATCTTTTTGTCTATATCCTTCTTTTCTATTTATTTTATCTTCAGAAGTTTCAAATCTGTGACTTCCAAATCCGTTAAATGTGTATGTCATAAAAATGACAAATAAATAATTTCTTTTTAAATGTTTCTTATATTATCTACTATTCTATAACAACAAACCTTATAAGTAAATACCGCTTAAAAAATAAAGAAAAGTAGTAAAAAAAGGATTAAAAAAAGTTTATATGAGAGGTAATTAAAAAAATGAGATTAGTTTTAGCGGAACCAAGGTATTTCAAAGATAGCATTTCCATCATTTCTGAATTAGTTACAGAAGCAAAATTTAAAATTAATAGTAACGGCCTAGAATTGATTGCCATGGACCCAGCAAATGTCGCCATGGTTGTTTTCAAAATGTTTAGTAGTTGTTTTATTGAATGTAACGTTGAAGAAGAAGAAGAAATCGCGATCAATTTAAACAATTTAAAACAGATCTTACGAAGAACAAAAAGTGACGATATGCTAACACTTGAAACTAGCGAAGATAATAAACTAAAAATTGTTATGAAAAGTAATACTACTCGATCTTTCTCTATTCCAACACTTGAAATTGATGAAAAAGAACAGAAAGTTCCTGATTTAACCTTCCCAATAAAAATTGATTTCCCTGCAAGCATGTTAAGTGAAGCTATTGAGGATGTTAGTGTGGTTTCAGAATCTGTAACTTTCCTAGGTGAAAAAAATCAATTATCGGTCAAAGCAGAAGGAGATTTATCAAAAGCATTTATTGAGATCAAAGGCGATGAAAGTACAATTATTTCCACTGATTCAGAGGATAAATTTAAAGCAAAATATTCCCTTGAATACCTTAAAAAGATGGCTAATGGAGGTAAACTAACTGATAATGTTTCCTTAAATTTTAACACAGATTACCCCTTAAAATTAGAATATAAGATAGTTGATAGATTAGTATTAAGTTTTATTTTAGCACCAAGGGTTGATAATGATTAAATTATTGTTTAAAAATCAGTTAATCTTTTATAATTTAATTGTTTACTTTTTATTATGATATATGCAGAAGGGATTTTATGGTATTTATTTTTGATTGATTGTCTTATTTATAATGTTCTTACTTGGACAAAAAAAAGATGGCATAACCAGTTCACACATTGGGTTTCAGAACATTTCCCATTGCATAAATTTTTTGGATTTTGGTACCTTTTCCTGATTTTATGGTTAGGCCATACCCTTTACAGAATGCAATTATTAGGGTTTTATTTTGGTTAAATAGGTGATTCAATTTATGATCAAAGAAAAAAAAGATCCTCAAAAAAAAGATATTACCCCAATTGTTTCAAAAACAGTAGCTGTGCTGTTTGTTGATTTAGTTGGTTATACCACAAAAACTTCATCTTTAAAAAGAAGCGATTTTAATGAATTACACAATCAATTTGATGAATTAGTTTTACCAATAACCAAAAAATATTCTGGAGAGATGATTAATAAAATTGGTGATGCTTTCTTAATTACTTTTAAATCGCCAACCGACACCCTTCTTTGTAGTATTGAACTACAAAATAATTTTAAAAGATATAATTTAAATCAAACAAAAGAAAACAAATTATTTATTAGGGTAGCAATTGATTATGGTGAAGTTTTAGTTCGTAATAATGGTTGTGTCTATGGTGAAACTGTGAATTTAGCCGCCAGAATTGAAGGGATTACTCCGCCGAACCAAATATATTTCTCAGATGCACTTGCCAGAATCATGAACCCGAACGAAATCAATTTTACTGAGATAGGTTACCACGATTTTAAAGGAATCCCCCACCCAGTAAGAGTTTTCAGGGTTGTTTATGACTGGGAAAAAACTGAAAAAATGAAAGAAATGATTAAGGAAGCAACCATCACAATTTTAATCATCGCCACCTGCATCTTCCTCTTCAAACAATTTGTCTGGGATACAGAATTGGTTTCCGCGGCAGTTGCCGAAATAGCTAAACTAACTAAGTGATAATTTGATCACACGTCCCCCAACTGTTGATGTAAATAATTAAAGTATTCGGTGTTATTTTTCTTCGCTAACCGTTCCACTATCAATTGAGGGGTTGATTTGGCAAGATAATTCAAACGAGGGTTTCTTTCCACCACTAAATTCAGCTCATCATCTAAATACTTCGCTTCAATACCATCAACCCGTGCTTCAGGACAAACTTTCTGTAATGTTTCTCCTAAATGACTAACTAGAACAATATCTTTCTGACCAGATTTTGCTAACCAACTTAATGTCGCAGAAATAATTCTACTGGCGGCACCTGGCTCAGTGATAGACTCAATTTCATCAGCTAAAACTAATGTCCGCGATTTTGGATCTGCATTAATTTCGGCAAAACTTTTCAAAGTCGATTCAAAAGCGCCACTACCAGCTGTCCCAGAAGACTTTTTGAAATAATACATCTCTTGATATAATGGAACTTCCGCTTCCCCTTCCACAAATAAACCCATCATTGCTAAAAGATGAGTTTCAGTGATTAAATTAAGTAAACTAGTTTTCCCACCAGAATTAGCACCACTTAAAATTGTCTGAGCAGTGTCCAAGTGATACGTTATCGGTACAACATCCAAATTGTTCTCTGTGAAAGACCGACTTTTTAATTTTGTAAATTTGAATCGGCCACTTTTCTTAACAACTGGCTTCTGGTGCCGAGAAAAACTTTGCCCTAACGCCAACTTGAAATCAAGATCTTCTAAAATTGTTTGACAAACAGAAATTAACGATAAATGTTCATTATTAGTTTCATAAAAAGAAATTGCCCGTTGATATTTCAATTTCTCTTGCTCAGTTTGGTGCTCTTTCTGTAACCTTTCAACTTTCTCTTTGTTCAACGCTAACGGATAAACAGAAAAATCTACAAAACGAGATTTGTCCTCGTCAGTTTTACGAACTTCCAATTCTAACTCCACAAGTTTATGATCAATAACGGTGTTCTTCTGATTTGTTCTCAATATTTTTAACAAATCCATTCCTGTAATATTCAAATTCGCTAACTTCTCTTCAAACTTTACTTGACACATTTCTACAAACTCTTCCAAATCACTTAAACTGAAAACTTTCTGCGTAGAATAATTTATCTTGTCAAGCTCACCCAAAATTTGCGTAATATTTTGTACCAACTCTTCCGGTTGAGAAATGAATTCTGTTAAATCTAATACTGCTTTTAAAAATGCCTGATTTTTAGTGAACTCGGCCACAAACAGTTCTGGAAACATGACAAATAATTCCTTCTCATAACGCACAGCTTCAATGTTATCATGCGCTTCTAAATCAGAGACAAATTTTGAATCAGTGGTATACAAATAACGAATTTGTGGTAAATCCAAATAGTTCCGTAACCCATTCAAATGTGAAATTATTGTTAATTTAAACTCTGGTGGTAATTTGTCTTTCAACGCCAAATAAATTTCATCCTCATCACACATGTACGTCACATCCTGTTGAGGGTTGAGTTTTACAGGCTGCTTTTTCTGAATCAAAAGCTGTTTGATACTCTCTAACTGCTCAGGTGAAAGTTTGCTAAAAAAATCTTTACTTTCCTGGACCTGCTTTTGCCGTCTGACAATCTCCTTCTCATCTAATGTTGGACAAAAAGAAATTGTTTTTTTCTTGTTAACTTCTAATAAACATCTTTTCTTAATAGAATCCAAAATCTCATTTTGAATTTTACTTATTTGTGGACTCTTGGCCAAATCGTCATTATACTTGAAATGGTATTTGTTTTCATAAGCAGTTTTTATGAGATCGTTAAGTGTCCGAGCATCAAGTTCCAATAACTGATTAAAATTGAATGAGTTTAGAGAATCTAGAACTATCGTTTCTTGATCATGAAGTTTCTTTTTGTTCTTAGAACTTAACCGAGACATTTTGTTTAGTGAATCTATCATGTTACCAGAATTGCTTTGAGGGTTTATATAGTTTGACCGGACTTGTCCAGTGTGGGCAGTGCTACATTTATATACGATGAATGCAAAAACCACTCCATAAATGAACCACTACTAAACATTTATATAACAAAAACCATCAACAGATAATATGAATATAAAAGAGAAGTGGGAAAACCTAAAATTAGTTTATAACAAAAAGGAAAGTTGGTTAATTTCTATCGTCGGCTCAGTACTTTTCATCATTATTCTTTTTCACTTTACTAATCTTGCTTTAATCCGCGGTAACATGGGTACGAAATACATGTGGACACTTACTATAACCCAAATTTGCATGGGGCTTTTATTGGGTCTTAACTTGTCTCTGCTCTGGTACAAATTAAAATATAGCCAATGCGTAGACCACCGGGCCAATGGCACAACGGCAGTTGGATCTTTGTTAGGTGTCATCGTCACAGGTTGTCCAGCCTGTGGAATTACCTTAGCATCTTATCTCGGTTTGGCATCCGTCTTCTCTACACTACCTTTCTTCGGACTAGAATTAAAATTTCTAGGAATTGGATTACTAGGATATTCTACCAATTATTTGTTGAAGAAGTTAAAGTGGTGCGAGTATCACCAAAAATAAAAGAAATTTAAAAAAAACAAAAGAAAAAAAACTAATTTTTCCATAACCCGTGCAAGTTGCAATATGCCCTAATCTTATCGCTACTATGGTCTTTAGAACAATAAATTGAAGGGTCATCACCTGGTTTTAAATTCTTACGCAAAACCCTGCCATCTGCAAAAATCACTTCAATCCATTCAATGTGGTGCTCTTCCGTCATCGGATGTTCTACTTCACCAACAGTGATCCTCTTTCCCTTTTCGTCATCCTTGATAACAGGCACATGCTTCTCCTGAGCCGCATCAGTGGTATTCTCTTCCACTAACTTCATCGGTTGACCACAACAAACTAAAGTTCCACCACCACCATGAAGCGTTTCTATTATTAACCCACAAATATCGCATTTGTGAACATCATTCATTTCTGCCATTTTAATCTAACCCTAAAATTCACACACATCTTCCGGGACGAAATACTTCTGCTCATGTTTACAAGACGGACATTCATCAGGCGCTTCTGTACCTTCGTGGATATGACCGCATTTGTCACACTTCCATTTGATAATCTTTTCCCGCTTAAAGACAGATTTGTTTTCCACCATCTCTAACAATTTCTTAAACCTGTTCTCATGATGCTGTTCAACTTTGGCAATTTCTTTAAACAACTTCTCAGCTTCAATATTACCTTCCTCTTTAGCATCTTCAGCAAAAATCGGATACATTTCTGTTGTTTCATAATGTTCCCCTTCAATCGCTGCTTTAAGGTTTGTTGCTGTATCACTTATCCCATTCAATAATTTGAATTCGTCCTTAGCATGTTGCATTTCATTAGCCGCCGTTTCTTCAAAAATTTGCGCAATATAATTGTACCCTTCTTTCCGTGCCACTTTAGCAAAAAAAAGATATTTGTTCCTGGCTTGACTTTCACCAGCGAACGCTGCCTTTAAATTTTGTTCTGTTTTTGTCATTTTTAATTTACCGCCGAGAGCATGAACTACATACTCCTTTGAATATAATATCAACCGCCTCTGGTTGAAAATAAGTTTTGTCTGATTTGCTTGATCTGTTTGTTTGATTTAGTTTGTTCATTTTAATTGGTTTATTTGATTTGTTTAATTGATCTAAAGCATAAATACTAATTTCTTTTTGAAAAAAATCAAACACATGATAACATTTCCTACAAACACCGTGTTGATGGTAACTCATGTCAGAATCATAACGAAATTCTTTATTAATTTCTAACCTCAAAATCTGATTTGCTTCAGCTAATGAATTCAAATTACGATAAACTGTTGCTAAAGTTATTTTTGGCAACTTTTTTTTAACAGCTTGAAAAACCATCTCAGCAGTCGGATGACTTGTAACCGAACATAAATAATCATAAATTACTTTTCGTTGTTCAGTATTTCTTGTTTGTTTGTTTTGTTTCATTTTTTTGCTTAATAATAACCATTATTATTAAATAATATATAAACTTGTCTAGTTTGTGCTTTTTTTTCTAACTTTTTTGCACATCTAACAACATTCACCACTTTTAAAACAAGACAAAACTATAAATAAATAAAATGTATTAAATGATATTAAGTATATAATAAAATAATAAAATGGCAATCAAAAAAAGAGAAACCCTTTTCCAAGAAAGTTGGGAAATTTTGAAAAAGAATAAAATCTTATTCGTCCCTAACGCTTTAATCCTGTTCACAAACATTTTGCTGGTTTGGATACTGCTCCTCATCAGCGGATTGTGGTCTACTTTTGTAAATAATGAATATGTTGCCCTTACAGATTCTCTTTTTACCATTACATTTATCTTTTATTTCCTGCTCTATTTTTTCATTTCCGCTTTCATAGACAACTTTTTTATCACCATGAAGTATGGATTAATTAAAGACATCTTGCTCAAAAAAAAAACTTGCCTAAGTAACGGAGTCAAATTCGCTAAAGAAAATTATTTTAGAACTGTCGGCATCCACATTTTAAGTTATTTAATCATCTTCGTACCAATGATCCTTTTAGGAATTGTGTTGTTTCTCCTTTTACCAATCGGTAGTTTTGTAGCAAATATGTTTTTTATCCCGCTTGCAATGGTGTACTTCATTTACATGGGAATTAGACTCTTGTACGTGTTCCCTGTGATGACGTTTGAAAAGAAAGGCGCTTACAATTCACTAAAAAAAGATTTCCATTTCGTTAAAGCACACGCCCAACATACAATTTTAACTTGGTTAATTGTCATAGGGGTTACTTTTTTCCTTTCTATTATCAAAGAAAACGCCATCCAGACCAGCGAATTTCTTTTCCGACAACTTTATGTTATCGGGCTTTTGGTCCTGGCCTTCATCTTCGCTCTAGAATTCATGGTCGCTGTTTGGGAACATGTCTTCATCTTCAAAAGCTATCTTGTAGCTAAGAAAGGTCGAAAGAACGTAGTGAAGAAAATTAATAAGAAGAAAGTTGTTAAGAAGAAAGTGAAAAAAGAAGATAAGAGAAAAAATAGAAATAAAGCAGATTAAACAAAGTGCCTTACAACTTCTTTCCTTTCAACAACAAACTATTTGTGATTACACTGACACTAGACATGGCCATAGCACCACCAGCGATCATCGGGTTTAACATCCAACCCGTCCAATGATATAATACTCCGGCAGCAATAGGAATGCCTAAACTGTTGTAAAACAAAGCCCAAAACATGTTCTGCCTAATTTTGCTCATGGTTAACTTGCTCAATTTTATCGCCTTGGAAATGTCTAATAAACTGTCCCGCATTAAAACTATGTTCCCTGATTCCATGGCCACATCTGTCCCACTACCCATCGCAATCCCAATATCTGCCTGAGCTAACATCGGTGCATCATTAATTCCATCACCAACAGCGGCAACTTTGCCATTTCTAACTAATCGTTGTAACTTTTTGACATGCTTAGATTTCTCTGCCGGTAACACTTCTGCAAAACAATTCTTTATCCCTACTTTATTTGCGATGGCCGCCGCAGTTCTTTTATTGTCACCAGTGATCATGTAAACTTTAAGCCCCATCCGCTGTAATTTCTTAATCGCTAACGGTGAATCTTTCTTAATCTCATCAGCAACAGCGATTAACCCTAAACATTTCTTACCTTCTGCTAAAACCATTACTGTCTTCCCTTCAGTCTCCAATTGTTCAATTTGTTTTTTTAAATAACTAAGCGTAACCTTTCGTTCCTGCATTAATTTAAGGTTTCCTAAATGATATGTTCTAGTGCCTAATTTTGCCTGTACTCCTTTCCCCACTATTGCTTTGAACCCCTTAACTTTTTTCCATTTAACATTTTCCTTTTTCGCTTTGTTAACGATCGCTTCCGCCAATGGATGTTCAGAATTCTTTTCAATACTTCCAGCTAACTCCAACAATTTATTTTCAGTTATTTTTGTTTTACCAATTTCAAACCCCGTACTTACCACCACATCTGTAACTTCAGGTTTCCCTTTAGTAATTGTCCCGGTTTTGTCAAACACTACACACTTTAATTTGTGAGCAGTTTCCAAGGCATCACCGCCCTTGATCAAAATTCCTTCTTTAGCACCTTTACCAGTACCCACCATGATCGCTGTTGGTGTTGCTAAACCTAATGCACAAGGACAAGCAATCACTAATACCGCTACAGCAGCAATTAAAGCAAACCCTACCTCGGCATGAACAAGAGAAAACCAAACCACGAAAGTTAAAAGAGCAATAAAAATCACGATTGGTACAAAATAAGCAGAAACATTATCTGCAAACCTTTGAATCGGCGCTTTTTTGGTTTGTGCATCTTCAATTAATTTGATAATTCTTGACAATGTTGTTTCCGTACCAACTTTTGTTGCTTTAAATTTGAAACTACCAACTTTATTAATTGTTGAACCAATTACTGTATCACCTTTCTTTTTTTCTACCGGGATACTTTCCCCAGTAACCAACGATTCGTCAACACTAGAATTTCCCTGTATAATTTGTCCGTCAACAGGGATTTTTTCTCCAGGTTTAACCAAAATTAAGTCTTCTTTTTTTAGCTCGTCAATGGAAACTTTTACTTCTTGGCCATTTTTGATTACGGTCGCAGTTTTTGCACCCATTTTCATCAATTTAGAAATTGCCGTACTGGTTTTACCTTTTGCTACCGCTTCTAAATATTTACCGAAAACAACTAAAGTTATTAGTACCGCACTTGCTTCAAAATATTGATGCCCAGACACAGCAAATAAAACTACATAAACAGAATAAAAGTAAGCTGCACTAGTGCCCATGGCTACCAAAGTATCCATGTTAGCAGTTTTATTTTTTAATGCTGCAAAAGCCCCTTGATAAAAAAATTTTCCAATATAAAATTGGATCGGTGTCGCTAATGCCCACATAATATAATCTTGAATTGGAGCTGGAAACAAAGGAGTTTTCATAAAAAACATTCCTAAAATGAATGCAGGTACAGCAAAAATCGCGCTCAGAAAAACTTTGAACTTTAATTTCTGTAACTCTTTTTTTTGCTTTTTTGATTCCAAATTGAGATCATGCTCATGAGCAACATACCCCCTAAACCCTTTCTTTTTTATGGTATTTATTAGTTTTTTTTCATCAGTTGATTTTAGATCAAATTCTATCATCGCTTTTTCAGTAGCAAAATTCACATTAGCTGACTTAACACCTTTCTCTTTCTGTAAAGCTTTATCTAATACCGCCACACAACTTTGACAATGCATCCCTTTGATTTTTATGGTTGTTTTCTTGGTTGTTTTCTTGGTTGTTTT
>CAYXEO010000005.1:45751-54065 GCA_964464055.1 uncultured Methanosarcinales archaeon
AATGCATCCCTTTGATTTTTATGGTTGTTTTCTTGGTTGTTTTCTTGGTTGTTTTTTTCATCTTTTTTGTAAGTTATATTCTCCAGATATATTTAATTAATGATTATTAACTAATCAATGAACTATTTCTGCCGGATATTCATTAAACACCCCCAAAGCTAACATCTCAGATACCGAAGTCATCTCAGAATCGTAAGTTACCGCAAAATTGTTCGGGAAACTGAACTTGATATCTCTAACTCCATTAATAGATTTTAACTCGTTACTAATTAAAGGTGCGTGACCAGGACAAGGTATGTCAACTTTCATTTTAATTGCTGTTAATGAATTTACTCCCGTACTTGATCCCAAATTCATACCATTCCCAACACCTGCTACACCCACAACCGAACCAGTCACCGCGGACGAATCTAAAGATACATTTGCTAATAAAGGAAAGATTAATAAAAATAACACTAAATTAATCCCGATAGTTGAACCATACATGATAGAAAGGTACTTCCATTTTTTCTTAACCCCTAACCAAGATAATAAACTGTTTTTTCTTAAATAAAGTGCGGACGATAATGTTGCGAACCCCATTGAGACCCCTACTAAAGCGTGAAAAAAGTATCTGTTCATTAAAAGTGGTTTAAAAAAATTCATTAATACAGTTACTCCTAAAATTGACCCAATGATAAACGCAATACAACCAATGTGAGGTATTAACCCATACATAAGACCTTGGAGGAAGGTGTTACCTTCCTTTTTAGGTCTTTGAGCTTTTCTGTTTCCATTCCTTCCTTTGTTACTTTTAGAAACATCTGTGCCATCTGTTGAATATCCTAACTGATTAATTTCATACTTGATTTGATCCAAACTAATTTCGTGCGGATTATATTTCACATTCGCCATGTCTTGAGCAAGGTTTACTTTAATAGACCCAACACCACGTAACGAATTTAACTCCATTTCAATTACCTTAACGCAACTGCCACAGTGCATCCCTTTTATGTTAATAATTTCTTGTTTCATAAGTTATCACCACTAAGATTAAGAATGAAACGCCTTATAAGCGGTTGTATGAAACTAGTTTCAGAATAAAAACATATCAGAAAATTAGTAAAAAAACAAATTATTCAAATTCAATGTTTCAAAACCACTACGTTAGTCATGCCCCGTCGTTTCCTTTCAATAAGACCTTGACCTTCTAACCGATCAAGTAAACGGGTAACTTTTACTTTGGTAAGTTTGGTTTGCTCAACTAAATCGGACTGAAAAATTGTCCCTTGTGCATCTAACAATTTCTCAAAAATCAACTTCTCGTCCATGCCCAGCTCAGCCATAACTTTTTGATAATTTTCTTTATTAATTTTCTTCGGTTTATGATGATGAACAACATGTTTTTTTTCATCACTAAAAAAAATAAAATAAAAACCTATCAAAGCTACAAAAACCATTACCCCTAAACTAATATTAGTTTGTAAATCTATTGTGCCCCACATTGAACAACTAGTTCCATGAGAACAGGTAGTGGTAACTATTTCTTTCATTGCTTGATTGAACGAGAAGATAATAAAAGCTATTAAAGTCGCAATCCCTACAATTAAGTAACCAACATGTTTGTTTTCCATTGTTATGTGAGAGTTGTATTTCTTTAAATAAGTATGGGGAATTTACTCCAACAAAAATTTCCTAACAACTTCTTCATTCCGTACTTCCGGATGAAAGATTATGCCATAAAGTTCTTTCTCTTTATGTTTAATCGCTTGAATAGACTGAGATGACTTTGCCAGAACCTCAAAAGAATCAAGAGTCTCAGAATCTAAACCGTTACCATGCAAATTGTAAGCGAAGAATTCGCCAGAAAATAGTTTATTCTTTTTTTCATTGACCACATTAACCATACCAATCTCTTGTTTCTTGACTACTTTGGCACCGAACTGTAACCCTAAAACTTGAAACCCAGCACAAATGCCTAAAACAGGTGCAGTGACTTCTTGTAACCAGTTGAACTTGTCCAGTTCTTCCAAAAATTTGTTATCATATAAAGCGGTCCCACAAATAATTATTTTATCATAAACAGCAAAATCAACATCTTCCAAATAGTGCCTAACATCAAACTCTAAAGTGCCTAATTTACTTTCCAATTTCCCACTCACGTTCTCAACTATTTTCACTATCGGTTTAACAAATTCCACTTCACTTAACTTCTCTTGACAGGTGCTGATAATAAGTAATTTCATTCTTCATCCACCTCACTAACATTAATAGATTCGCCAATATCAACCAACTCTGCTTCATCAATCAAATAAGTCCCAGCATAATTTCCATATTCCACTTTCGCTTTCTTAACCACTAACCGCTTCTTGAACAATGGAGTATAAGTTACAAATGTTTCTAACTCTCCACCTTCACCAGCAGGATTTAATTTGTATTTAGTTTGTAACGCAACCAATTTATCAACCATCTCAACGTCAATAGTTTTCCCTAGCCAAGTTTCATCTAACGGATAACCAAAAACCCCTACAATCATCACTTCAAACTTGTTTTCTAATAATTCATGTAACAATTCCACTTGGTCCATCTGCCATAACGGATTAAAACACCATAAACCAAGTTCGGCACAAATTTTTTGCACCCGAGTTGCTTGATACACAGAAGCTAAGGCGCCAGTTACCACTCCTTCAATTTGATACTTATCTACCGCAGATTTGATTAACTCTTTCAAATCTTCCAATTCAACTTCCTTGACACCTTTGGTTCGTTTTAATAATAAAGGAATACCTAACGCTTCCGCTTGTAACTGGGTTAATTTGATGTTCGGAGTATGAAACATGTAACTGTGAGGATTCTCTGAATCTATAGCTAATAAACAACTTATTTCGTGCTCCTGGACAGCTTTGTGTAAAGCATAAACTGAATCTTTCCCACCACTAAATAATACTCCTAATTTCATACACACTACAATTCAAGCGAAGTTTTATAAAATTATAGTTCGTTATTTGGGTTATGGAAGAATTATGGCAAACTAATGGTAACTTTGTAACAAAAGAAGATTGGGGACAAAGAATCAACCAATTAAATGGCGAACCTACAACCTTAGACAAAACAGAAGCAAAACATTTACTGAGAGAAAAACTTATTTCTGCTGTAAAATCTAGGTTACCAGAAGATAAAAATCAAAAAGTAGGGATTTTCTTCTCCGGTGGGGTTGATAGTGCTTTCATCGCCGCCATAGCTAAAATCTTTTGTCCAAATTTGGTTTGTTATGTTGTCGGATTCCAAGACCACGAAACAAAAGATCCTGCCGATGTTATCGAAGCAAAAAAAGTTGCTGAGAAACTAGGACTTAAACTAATTGTAAAACGGTACGACCTCGCAGAAGCGAAAGAAGTTATTGAAAAAACTGTCAAAATCTTAAAACCGGTTAACAAAACTGATGTTGTCAATGTCGGTGTCGGCGCTGTGGTACTCGCAGCTACCGAATTAGGTAAAACACAAGGTATCAACTACTTCTTGGGGGGATTAGGTAGCGAAGAAATCTTTGCTGGCTATGAAAGACACGATAAAGTAAAATGTGAAGGACAATGCGTTAATAATGAATGTTGGAACGGTCTAAAACAAATGTGGAGCAGAGATTTGGTCAGAGATTTCAACCTCGCCAAAGCATTAGAAGTTACTATTAAAACGCCATTCTTGGATCAAGAACTGATCAGGTTCGCAATGACATTACCAGAAGAATGGAAAATTGTTGATGAAAAGAAAAAAGTCATTTTACGAGAAGTTGCCGAAGAATTCTTGGGAGAATTTGCTTGGCGAAAAAAGAAAGCTGCGCAATATGGTAGTTGTTTCGATAAAGCCATTAGTAAGATAGCTAAACGAAAGGGATTTAAATTGAAAAAAGAGTGGTTGGATAGTATTTAATGAAAAAAATATCAACTACTCACTTACATTTTGCAATTAACACGCTTAACAAATCTTCTCTCATTTTCCAAATTTTTTCTTTATTTCGCTGGTAAAAATCTTCAATTACTTCTTTTTCTTGTTGCCCATAATAATTTATATCGTTTCTAATCCTACGCACTTTATCAAAAAGACTTGTTTGTAATTGAGACAACTGATATTTCTCACAAATTCTTGAAATTAACAATTTATGATGGTCCTTGCCCATGATTTTTTCTCCATCTGCTGCAAGAATCGCTCCACAAATTGAATGTAAAATATCATACTCTACATTAATTAAAAATGGTCCTTCGGCACTATCCTTAATTGGTTCAATAGAACGAATAAAACTTTCTGCACTTTTTAACAAACTTAATGCCTTTTGACGATCTGGAGAAATTTTACGAATTTCCATTAATTTACCTCTAGATAACCATACAACACAATGCCATTTATAATATTTTGTAAAAATTCTCCTTTCAACTTATTTGTATTACTCATAAAAGAAATATTAATTTCACGATGTAATTTTTTCTGATAATTTTTTAAATCTAATTTTCTTTCTGTACTTTGTACAAATATATCCATATCACTCCCTTCCACATCTTCACCACGACAATAAGAACCAAATAAAACAATTGCATCCGGAGCTGTTTCTTTTACAAGTTTCTTAATTAGATTCGAAGAATAAATTTTAGCCAAATTGTCTGTTTTTTTTAAATTCCTAAAATTAACATGCTCTTGATTAGCCTTCCAACCTATTTTTTTACCTTTTTTTGTACTATCTTTTACTATTTCCTCTTTTACAAACTCTTTCTTTTGAAATGCCTTTAAGGCATTAAGAACAGTGGGGTGCGTTATTTTAGTCAATCTGGCAATTTCTCTTGCAGAAAACACGGAAGTGGGAAAATTAAAAAATAACTCCAATATCTTTTGTTGGTTAGTGGTAAATTTATTTTCCATGTGGTAAATTGATTTAATGCATTATTTAAACTTATCGGTTAAAAAACGGATTTAAATTGAAAAAAGAGTGGTTGGATAGTATTTAATGAAAAAATATTTGTTTAATTACTTCCTAATCCAAATGAACTTCTAGAACGTCTTCATCTTTTAAAAAATGTTTAAGCATGACTTTCTGAGCCGGGTGTTTGGCAGACTTACCCCAAACCCGTGCGAACCTGAACCGTTTCTTGAAATCCCTATGTAATTTGTCACATACATCTTGGACAGAAGAATCTCGTTTGATAATTAATGGTTCTTTCATGTCCGGTTCCTTACGTGGTTCTTTCAAAAAAATCCGCATAAAATTTAACCTGTCAAAAATAAAATCTTTTAATTTATCGATGTTCAAATCTTCATCAACAGAAATAACTAAATCTGCGTTAAGTTGTTTCTTAACTTTCTCAAGCGTCTTAGCGTCAACTGTATCCGCTTTAGTAACACAAGTTATCGCTGGTACATACTTTTTGTTACCTTCAATACAATCAATTAAATCATCAACATCAATCGGACTCCTAATCAAAATGTCTGCATTAACAATCTTAAATTCTCGCATAACTTTTTTAATTGTTTCATCAGTGATTTTTAAAGGTACAGTTTTACCTATCCTAATCCCTCCAATAGTTTTCTTTTTAATAAAAACTTCCGGTTTAACTTTGTTAATTCTAATGTGCGATTCCCAAACTTCTTGTAATATTGATTCATAATGTTCAGGAGTGTTAACATCAATAACGATCAAAACTAAATTCGCAGTATAAATTACCGCTAAAACTTCTTTACCACGACCTTTCCCTGAAGCAGCACCACTAACAATACCAGGCACATCAAGAATTTGGATCTTGGCCTGTTTATAATCCATCATCCCGGGTACAACTGTCAAAGTTGTAAATGCATAAGCTCCAACATCGGATTCAGCACTTGTTAACCGGTTAAGTAAAGTTGATTTCCCGGCAGAAGGGTAACCTAACAAAAGCACTGTACCGTCACCAGATTTTCTTACTGAATAACCATACTCCGATTGACCTGTTTTTTTTGCTACCCTAGATTCTTCTTTCTCTTTCAACTTAGCAATTTTTGCTTTCAAAAGACCAACTGCACTTTCTGTTTTCTTGTTTACTTTTGTCTTTTTAAGTTCCGCTTCCAGTTCTTGTAATCGTTTAGATTTTTCTGCCATGTTATTATGTAATTCCTTCTTTAGAAGTGGGGATTTATAAGTTTTCGCAAAAATAGAACATCAACATCGAACTTAATACCTTTTCGGCTTTATCCGGAATTAAATATATTTGTATACTGGGGCACGGCGCTTTAGAGAACTTTAACGAAGTTATGAATTTACTTTTGTAAAAAAGTAAATGAGTTGCATCTTTCGCAAAGTGAACGAAAAGTACTACATTTCATTCCGCACTTTGGTTTAAAGAACAAGAGTGCTTTGAATAAGAATAAAAAAATATTAATCTCATTGCAAATATATTAAAATATGCAATTATTCAAAGTTCTCTTTAGATTTTGTGATGTTCCTTCACAAAATGCGCCTCGACATTCGTCAGGGCGCCAGTATACAAAAAAAGTGTTATTCCGGACGAAGCCTGCCTTTTCGCAATTTTTATAAACTAGGAGACGAATAATGAGAATTATGACACAAGGGATAATAGAAATTGCTCAATCATACATTTATACTGTTGTAGTTGGTATTGTGATTTTATTTGTCGGTTTCGGAATTGGTATTTTAGCCAAAAAAGGATTATATAGAATACTAAAAGAAATAGAACTGAACAAAATTATGAACCGAGTAGGAATCACTTACGATTTGGAAGAATTAATGAGTTCAATTTTGTCTTATATAATTTACTTATTCACGGTTGTAATATTCTTAGGAAGATTAGGTCTACAATCAACAGTTATGTATATCATCGCAGGAGCAGTTTTGATGTTGGTAATCCTGACACTCTTAGTCGGTTTGAAAGATATCATTCCAAACTTTATCGGTTGGTTATACATCCAAAGAAAAAACAATTTACGGGTTGGTAGAAAAGTTGAAGTTAAAGAAATTGCCGGCAGGATAGAAAAAATTGGCTACTTAGAGACAGAAATCAAAACTGACGCCGATGATATTTTGTATGTACCAAACTCTTTGTTTATGAAATCTAAATTTAAACTAAGAAAATACTAATCCCTTTTTATCGTGATAAAACGAAATTCATTCATTATACAATATAATCCCCGATAGAACTTTAATGTGGTTTTACATATTCCTTTAGTTTAGAAACAAGTAGTTTTAAATCTGGAGAGAGGGGATAATCTTCTAAATGCTCAATTGGTAAATAATCAAATTTAGAAAATATTTCAGGTTCATTCACCTTTGGAACCCCCTTTAATTTAACTAAAAATTTATTAGCAATCGCCAATCTTCCACCAGGAATTGTAAACTCTACCTTATCAAAATAATAAAACTCTTCAATTTTGATATCTTTGCCAAGTTCTTCATACAATTCTCTTTGAGCAGTCTTTGCTAAATCCTCAAGAGTTAGTTCATTCGGATTATCGCATTCATCAAGTCTGACTTTTCCACCAGGTGTTTCATAATGCTTATGGTCTGTCCTGTATAACAATAAAATTTCTTTTTTATTATTAATTATTAAACATCCAGATAATACAATTCTTTCGTTAATATAATAATGAGCCATTCTTCAATTTTTACTTTGTTTCAACTCTTCCATGACTTCTTTCTGTAAAGAATCCATTTCTTGTTGTAACTTTTCTTCTTGTTGAACAAAATTTTTTAACCGAACTTCAGCAACTTCCTTTTTCTCGTTCAAATCTTTATTAAGTTCTTCTTTAGAAGCTGCAAACATGATTTTACCAACGATCTTGTAAGCTGTCTCAGTAGTTTTTAATTCCTGCAACGCAGAGTTATATTCAAGAATTTGAGTTTGTATTTGTTGCTTTTGTAATAGAACATTCTGTAAATTCTGTTGTATCAATTGTAATTGTTCGAAATTATTAGAATTCATTTGAATTCACCTATCTTGCTTGAACAGTTACTACTGAACGACGATCTTTGTACAAAATCTTACCACCACAATAAGGACACCTTATCTTTGTAACAGTATATTCTTCATCAACTTTTTTTCCACAATCAAAACAGATATAATACATTTTTTTAGCACCAATTATTTATTTGTTAATAGTATAAGCTGCACTTGCAAACTTCACATCGCATTTACGACATTGCCAGATTCCCATTGCTACTCTTTTTACCCCATCCTTACTACAATATGGGCACTTCTGTTTAGCTCGTTGTTGATCTTCAATCATTGCGAATTTCTTTTTCGGTTTTCTACCGTACCTTGCTCCAAATCTACTTGTTGAATTTGCCATTTTTATTTTATAT
>CAYXEO010000006.1:0-1192 GCA_964464055.1 uncultured Methanosarcinales archaeon
TACGAGCGTCACCATGATCTCTTGCAGAGAATGCTGAACATTTTTCAATCACTCCTGGTTGGACAACACCCTCTTGGAACGCCATGTCTGACCTTTTCTTCAAAATATCTTGAATTTGTAATGCATTATATGGTGGAAACAATAATTCTTCTTGTGATAAACTACTTTTTATCCGTGGATCCAAATTATCACAAAAGTTAAGATTATTAGAAATACCTACTAAACAAATTTGTGAATTTTTCAATTCTGAATTGATTCTGGTCAAATTATAAAATATGTCATCACCTATTTTTCTGGTCAATTGATCTATTTCGTCAAGTACCAAAATGATGATTTGTTTTTTATAATCTAACAATTTGTAAAAAATACTATAAATCTCATCAGTAGGTAATCCTGTAGAAGGAACATCTTTACCAAACGTTTTGATTATTTGAGCCAAAAGACGATATTCTGTATCAGCAACTTTTCTCAGTTTACAATTGATATAGATATTTTTTAACGGTATTTCATTCTTCTGCGCAACTTCTCTCATCGATTTCAAAATATGTTTCACAGCCAAAGTTTTACCAGTTCCAGTTTTACCAAAAATAAATACATTAGAAGGTCTTTCCACCCGCAACGCAGGTGCTAATATCTTTGCCACTTCATTGATTTGTTCTTCCCGATAAATTATATTTTCCGGCAAGTAAGAAGACAAAAGTACATCTTTGTTTTGAAACAAAGAATCTTTATCTAAAAAATTTTCAAAAAAATTACCCACACCCATTAGATACACCCCTTAATTTCCTATGGAAAACCTTTTTTTAAGTTTAAAATTTTTGTTTTCCTTTGTTTTTTTAGTTATATTGATATTAAGTATATTAACAATTTATTTAATGCTTTCCTTTTGAAAGACAATGAAATAAATAATCAAACAATAGATTTTAAGGAATCAGAGTACTATATAAATTAGTTTAAGATACAAAATATAATACTTCAAATATATCTCTCAATCAGTATACTACACCTTTGTTGCAGATGGAACTTATTATATAATGAAAGATGTTTATTGAACTTAAAAAAATTAATTGAAAAGGATTAAAAATACCTTACTTATTTTGATTGATTGATTGACTATTAATTATAAATTATATTCTTTTCTTCTCTTTTCTTCTTTTTTTTTCTTTTTTTATTAATTTATTTATTATTAATT
>CAYXEO010000006.1:1292-52242 GCA_964464055.1 uncultured Methanosarcinales archaeon
TTATTATTAATTATAATTATTAATATTATTTATTGTACATACATATATATATATTTTCTATATTGAAAATAATAATAATAATAACAATAACAAAAAACTTTCTTTTTCAAAACAATTTAACTTTTCTTTTCAGAATTCTTGATCCAAATATCTTTTTTATTTTTTTTATTTTATCCAAATGATATAATTAATTTAATACTTCTTTATCTTTTATTACTTTTTCTTTATTTTCTTTATATTATTATTAATAATAATATTATTATTATATTTTATTATATTTTATTATGTTATTAAACGCGTAGGTCTTTCTTATTCTCTCTCATAATAAACAAAAATCAAAAAACTTTTTTCTCAATTATCTTATCTCCATAAGAAATGTAGGGGTCACAGAAAAAATAAGTTTATTTGTTCTTAACATTTTTTTTGTCTCTTTTTATTTTTCTTTACAAAACAAAACATTTATATTAATATCAAGTACTATTATAGGTATGGTGTTAGAAGCTTTGTTTAATCCGTTCACGGTAAAAAAGAAACCTTGGGAAATGTTCTTAGCAGGTTTTGTATATTCTATAGTAGGATTAATGTTATCCTATATAGTGTTCAGAGAAATTTCCGGCATCTTGACAGTTTTTTTAATTGTGATGGCCACATTACCAATGTTGTATACCACTATTAAGAATGAGGAAGAGTTAGATTTACATTATCATGGGGAAATGAAACTTTTACAGGAACATTTCAAAGTTATCACTTTCATGATTTTTCTTTTTTTAGGGATCACCACTGCTTTAGCAGGTGCTTATGTGTTTTTACCAGCTGAGGTTAGTGAGAGCATATTTAGTTTACAGGAACAGGCAATAATCAATGTTAACAATAATGTTCAAGGACAAGTGGCAGGTAGCGGTTTATTAATGAAAATTTTTACTAACAATTTGAAAGTATTATTTTTTTGTTTAGTATTCTCGTTTTTGTATGGGGCAGGGGCAATATTCATTTTAACTTGGAATGCTTCGGTGGTTGCTACGGCGATGGGTAACTTTTTCAAGTTAGAGTTGGCCAAAGGTGCTTCATTATTAGGTTTTGCTGGTGTAGCAAACTATTTCACTGCTGTTTCGTTCAGTTTTTTAAGGTACATGACTCATGGTATATTTGAAATGGTCGCTTATTTTGTTGCTGGGTTAGCAGGAGGGATAATCTCTATTGCTATGATAAGGCATAACTTAAAAGAAGATCAAGTTTTAGTTGATGCTATAGATTTGATAATAATCAGTTTAGGAATTTTAATAGTGGCAGCGATAGTAGAAGTTTATGTTACTCCGTTGATTTTTTAATTCTTATTTTTCTGATAATTTATATTTTTTCCGTACGTAAATAGTTAGATATTCATGTTTTATATGATGTTAACAAAAATGTATTTTTTTCCATTTAACAATTTACGTTTTTTATAAAATGTGGGTAAAGTCAGACCTGAAACATATTATCAATGTTGCCAACTATTTACTTACTTTTTTCCAAAAGAAATAAAGGTGTTGGGTTGAATCTATAAAACTTTAACCTTCCCTGGTGAGTTTTGGAATATGTCACCATTTTGCATCATTTTATTAATTAATTTTTCAGTATTTTCATTTTCTAAAGGAGATTGTTTAATAACTTCTTCAATGATCACTCCTTCTCCTTGGTCAAGTACTTTAATTAAATTAAGAATTTTTTGAATCGGAAGAAGTTCTTGTTCTTCTTTTTCTTTATCATTAGTTTTAGTGTCTTCTTCTGTCGAGGATATTTCTTTTTTTTTATTTGTAACTGTTTTTTTAGAAATGTTTTCTTTTTCTACTTCATCAACCTTATTTTTTAGAGTAATTTTGGTTTCTAGTTCAGGATTAGTTTTATTGGTTATTACTTCAATTTGAGGTTTAGCAATTTCTTTTTCTTTTTGCATATTTAATTCTAAATAACGTACTTTTAACCATTCAGCAGATGTTTTTTTATATATTTCTGGCGATATATATTTTTCATGGTTATATTTTCTCAATTTCCCAATAACTAAAACACTATTACCAATTTCCAGTGTTTCAATTTTAGGATCGTTTTCAAAAAAACGTAACAAAATATTCTCGGTTCCATCATCAATTAAGAAATTTGTGATTGTTCCTTGTATTTCTTTTTTTAAGATGATCGCTAAGATGTTTACCCTGAATATTTTAATCTCGTTTTTTGTTAAAAGATAGTTAGGTGTATCATCTTCTTCAGAGGAAACATATTTACAATTTAAAATATCTTTTATAGACATTTTTATTGCGGTTTGTCTTGAGAAATTTGTAGGTGGATTCATTTTGTCAAATCATAGTCTCTGGATAAAGTTTCGTTTTGGCTCATAGATATCGCCTGACCTTCTTAATTTTTTAAGGGTCTCATCAACTTTATCTTCATCAATATTTTTTTCTTTCGCAGCAGCGATTAATTTTTCTATCGGGATCAATTTTGTACTAAGTTCTTGTTCCAGTTGGGATACTAATTCTTTAATAATACCAATGATACTTCTTTGCGTAGCAGTGATTTTACTACCAATCCTGTCAATATCAATCCTGCCTGTATCTTTATCTTTAGCGATTTGGTTCAAACAATAATCTTCCAGTTCGATAGCTTTCAAAGCGTCTTTTTTAATAACTTTTTTACCAAATCTTAATTTCGCGGCAGCTTCTGAAAGTCGAACAAGTGCTTCCAGTTGCCGAGGCGAAATGGGGATACTTTTAATCCCTGCTTCATCACTTATTCCTGAATTTCGCATGGTAACATAATAATCTTTAATCTCTTCAATAGCTTCATTAGTCATAATGGGTTTAATTTTCTCTCTAATATACGCGAAATATTTTTTCATCAAAGTTGTATCAATTTCTGAGACTGCTTTTTTAGGATCTTTGTGCAAACTTAAAATGAACGCAGCAGTTTTTTCATCTTTTTCTCGTTCTGGTAAATCTTTTACTGGGAAAATAAGGTCGAACCGGTTAATTAATGCAGGTGGCAAATTTATTTGGTTAGCAATCAAATCATGAGGGTCAAACCGACCATATTTAGGGTTTGCAGCTGCTAAAACAGTTGTTTCACAACGAAGTGTAGCTTGAATATTTGCTTTGGCGATACTGATTGTCTGCTGTTCCAAAGCTTCGTGTAGTGCGGACCGGTCTTCTCTAGTCATTTTGTCCATCTCATCAATAATTGCGAACCCTTTATTAGCTAAAACAAGTGTACCTGCTTCCAAACTCCAACCGCCTAAGAATTCATCTTTAACAACACTTGCGGTAAGCCCTGAACCAGTAGCACCTTTACCACTAGTAAACCTTGCTTTCGGTGCAACTTTTGATAATCGTTTTAGTAACTGACTTTTTCCAGAATTATGACAAACAATACCATTAGCAATGAACCGTTTAGTTTTAGGTACTTCAAAATCGTAAACATCAATAACTCCATGTAATTCTAACAAACTTATTTTTTCGTACCTTTGTGGTGTTTTCCTTTTTTGTTGGTCATTTTTTTTATTAATCTCTTGTAATGTTTTTTGAATATTTAGTTGCTTTTTAGTTGATTGGAATCCAATTTTTTCTGCGAAAATTTTCATATCACGACTTCTTCTTATTGCCAAGTTATCTTCCACAATCCGTGATTGAATTCCGTAGTACAATAAGAGTAATTGGACATCTTTGAGAAGTTTTGGATTTACTGATTTTAGTTGAATAGAAGTTTTTCCTCGTCCGGTACTAAAAGTGCACCTATCAGCTTCAAATAACCAACTCAGGAAAGAACTTATCACTTCTAATGGACTTTCAAAAATTATTTGTGGTACTCTTTTTTCTGCCAAGTGTTTAAGATTCTGGGCAACTTGTTTACTATTAGATTCCAAAATGTAAAGTGGCATTAGGGAAGTGAACTTTCTCGTTTTACCATTTTTATCAATAATAGTTTTTGTTTGTGGGTTTAAGTGGTTTTTTTTTGTTAATAGTGCTGGTTTGATATTAAAAGTGTTTTTCCAGAGCAAATTTAGTTTTTCAATAAGATCTTTTTCTTCTTCATTAACATAACATGTAACCCTGTATCCTTTTGAGTGAATGTTTCCATCACCGATAATATACCCGTATAACCCTGCCAATTCTGGAGTGACTAATTTAGGCATTTTAATATTTTTTTTGAGCGCTTTCCCAAGTAAACTAGTTTTTCTGATTTTTTTATAATTAGTTTTTTTAAGGGTTTTAATGTAATTAGGTATTTTTGGCATAACTCTGATTTGTTCTCCTTCTGCAAGTTCGTCCATTCTTTTCCAACCAGATTTGGTTAACAATGGTTGGTTAAATGTTCCAATTATTTCTTTACCTGTTTCAGTGACCAATTTAAGTGTTGGTTGATTTTTATATATTTGGAAATTAGAAGTATAGTCGTAAGGTAGTTCTTTTGGATTTTTTCTTATTTGAGTTACACATTCTCTTAAAGGTTGCAAGTGTTTTTTTCCTAAGGTGATAATAGGTTTCATGCCTTTGTGGTACAAAGAAACTTGTGAATCTCCGGCGATACAACCAGGGTCACCAATTAAAAGCATATGCATATCTCCTCTGGTGATAACTCCATCGGGTCGAACTTTCTTCACTCCACCAGCAAGTTGTAGGACCAATGCTTCTTTAATTTTATCATGTCCATAAATTGAAGGTGCCAAACTTCTTGCTAATCTAGCAATAGGATTTTCTGAATGCGCAATTTCTTTCATTTCTTCCATTTCTTCATCAGAAATATCCATGGCAATAGTTTCATCTTTTGTTGGTTCAATATAATTAGATTCTACAATAAGGTCATATTTGGTAGCTTGACCACCAGTTCTCAGGGCGATAGGTACTTCTGTAACCCACCCATAAACTTTTACCCTTGAACCTGGACTTGTTTTTCTTTCCGAGATTGGCGAAACTAGATCGTCTTTCAAAAAAACGTTAATTCTTTTCGGTTGGGCACCGTCAAGTTCATCAGGCGCTTCTTCTAAAACTAATCCTTGCCCGTCAACAAGTTCTTTTGACAATTCTTTAAATTTACCTTTTCGGCCACAACCACATTTTGTTGGTTCTTTATATTGTTTATCAAGTTGGATAACGTTAAGAACATTACCACAAGCAGGGCATTCAAATTTTGCTGCTGTGATGTGTGGACGGACATCAGATTTTTGCCTAACAATACCTTCTGTCCAGATAAATTTTTCAAGATGTTTACTACGGACTTCACTGATAAGGATTTTTTGTGAGTTCGGTAAATTATTAAATCTGACATGAAATTTTGATACTTTTTTTGGTAAATCAAAATCTTTAATGGCCAATTCTGCCGCCTTAAGTAGTTCTTCTGGTTCTTCCAAAATGTCTTCAGTAATTTCTGTGTTGAATTTGATTAATTCTGAGAAATCCATGATTAAATGAGAGTTACCTTTCCGAACAGTTTCTAGTAATTCTGCGTAATAGTTCTTTTCAATGAATTCTTGAAATACCCTTATTTGTTGTTCGACTTCCATTTGTTTTTTTAGTATATAAGATTTAAATTATTAATCATCTAACGATGTTTTTGGCGATCATACACAAAGGTATTTTGATGATAGTTTATATATCTTTTTTTCTTACATCATTTAGACTACTAACTAGATTATGTAATTGTATATATTTTAGCAAAATAAGAAATTTAAATTATTATATTTTTTAGAAAATAGAGTTTACAGACATTATAATTTTTTAAAAAAATAAAAAGAAGAAAATAAGAAATTAGAATTATTTCTTTTTGTTAATAAGTTTCTCTAAATTTACAATTAGTTGATCTGTCGCTTCATTTACTTGTGCTTCTGTTTTTGTCCCAGTACAAACAATTTTCCCATTACTAAACAAAAGGAATGTTGCATTTGTACCTTTTAATTTATGTACCAAACCAGGGAATTGTTCAGGTTCATATTCTGTGTTAGGTAATTGTATCCCTAATACATTTAGGTTTAAAGCCATTCCGATACTTCCACTTGCCACAATATTTTGGACAGTGATTTCTGGTTTAACAGTAACTGTAATGTTTAATTTTTTTAAACTTTTAATAATACTTTTGATACTTAAATCAACATCACTTAAAGTTCTTGCTCCTGTACAAACAATTTTACCACTAGAGAAAATTAAAGCACTTGTTTTTGGTTCTTTAATTCTTAAAACCAAACCAGGGAATTGTTCAGGATTATATTCTGTATTTGGTAAAGTAGCAGCCATTTTTTCTAAGGGAATATCTTTCTTTAAATCAGAAGAAACAACAATATTAACGATGGTGATTTCTTTTTTTCCTTTTTGTATTTTGGGGATTTTAGTTTTTACAACTTTAGTATTTTTTGTTTTTGCCATTTTTAGTATATTTATAGTTCCACCTCTGTTTTTATTTATAAGGGCACCAACTAGTATTTAAACATTCCTTTTATAAACAGATGTTTTTTAGAAAAGCATATATTCTCTATTTTGAATGATTTTGGAGTTATTTAGTGATTTTGAGTAATTTTTGTTTGTTTTTTAGTTTTTGACACATACATTTTTAAAATTGGCTTATGATGTAGTAAAATATGGACCATACACACCTTTTATTACGGCCGGGAGAGATTTTTTTGAAAGGAAAAAATCAGCGAATTTTTGAGAATAAATTAGTTAGTAATATCCAGAAAATCACCGGGAATGAGGTTCAAAGGTTACGATTTCGTTTTTTATTAGATTATTTTCCTGAACATCGAACAGTTAAGCAAGTGTTTGGGTTGACCTCATACTCTTGTGCGGTAAAAATTGAACGTGACAAAGATGTTGAGCGGGTGTTAGAACAAATTAAGAAAGTTGCAAATGAATTAGTAGCAGATAAATTAAGCACTTTTGATACCAGTTCTTCCGATTCCAATTCTCAAGTCAAGTTCAAAGTTGAAACCAAACGATCTGACAAAAGTTTTTCCATCAAATCTCCGGAACTTAACCAGAAAATAGGGATTCATTTACAACAATCACACCCAGAACTAGAATTGTCTTTCAAAGCCCCAGAGTTTTTGTTAAATGTGGAAATTAATACTAATGGGATTTACATTTTCACTGGTGTAGTAACTTGCCATGGTGGGTTACCAACAGGAGTGGAAGGTAAAGTTGTTTTGTTAATTGATAATAGTTCGAAATCAAGTTTTGATGCTAGTATCTTAGCGGGGTTAATGTTCATGAAACGTGGTAGCGATGTAGCACCAGTTATTGTTGGCGCAGAAGGGAGTAATATTGACATTTCTTTATTACAAAATTATTCGCCGGCGAAATTAGAGTTACAAGTTGTATCTTCTGTTACTGATGTTGCCAAGTTATCGGGGTTCGCAGTTGTCTCTGGGCAAAATTATGATAATTATCAAGAGTTAGATGTTGTTGGTGATAGTGATAAATTATTGTTCCGTCCGTTGATTGCTTTTTCTGATGTTGAAATAAAAAAAGAATTAAAAAAGTTTGTTAATTAAAAAAGAGTAGTTTATTTTTTAGGCACTTATTTTTCAAGTATATCTTTTTGTAATTCGCACGCCTTACAGACTTTATTATTAGCAGGTTCACCGCACTTTTCACATTTTTGAATTTCGCCAATTTCAGTTTTAGCTTTCTCTTTCAGAAGCGGTAAGATGCTCAGGAATGATTTAACTATACCATGTTTTGTTCCTGGGTACTTGTTTTCAAATTCGTTCAACATTTTTTTAATTTGTGATCTGTACCCTTCCTGTGAATAAAGGCAATCGCAGAAATCTAATTCCCAACCTTTAACTTTACAATACATTTCAACTTCGTCATTGGTACAAAAGTAAAGTGGTTTAATTCTTCTCACGAAATGTGAATGGTCTTGTCTCCCGCTGATAGGGCCCAGATTCGCGGTCAAAGCAATGTTTGCTTTGAATTGGTTCATCATGATCGCTTGTGCTTCATCGTCCATGTTATGCCCAGTGGCCAACCTTTTTGCGCCGTTTAGCCGAGCATATTTATTTAGTAAGTATCTTCGCCAAATGCCACAGACCATGCAAGGTTTCCTTCCCAATTTTCTAATTTTTTCTGCTGATTCGTCAATGTTAGTTTGAAAATTTTCTTTAACATTAGCTCTGATAAGTGTAATATTTTCATCTTGACAAAATTTGTCCAAATTTTTTAACGATTCGTTCCGGTGCAGTTCGATACCTTCATCAATAACAAGTGCGAAAAGATTTTCTAAAGGAATATCATGTTTAAGAAAATATTTTTTTACTAAGTATAATACCGCGGTAGAATCTTTCCCACCACTAGCAGCGACACAGAGTTTCTCGTTCCGGTTGATGAGTTTATATTTTTTAATCGTTTTAAGAACTTTTTTTTCGAAGTACTGGATAAATTCTGCTGGGGAAAGTGTCCCATGTTGAAGCGTGATTGTAGTTATTGGTGTTTCTTCTGTTTCTTCTGTAACTAGTGTAGTGCCTTGTTTTGTTATTGATTTTGTATTATCTTGTGTTTTATTTGTACATTTATTACTATTATCGCATCCCATTTTAATTTCTCCCTCCCGTCTCCTAATAAGCCAGAAGTTTAATTGTCATTTTTGTTGTGTTTTATATATAAGTTTTGGGCAGAAATTGTGTTTTTTTGTTTGTTTTGGTATTTTTTTAACATCATTAACGAAAAGTTTTTAAACAGGTGTCCAATTTATTAAACACGTGTTCAATTTATTAAACGAAATGAATTCTTTTTTTAAAGAACCAAATCGAGAAGTGAATGTAAGAGAATTTGCACGAATGTTAAAGATTTCTCCAGCTACCGCTAGTAAGAATTTAAAACTAATGACAAAAAAAGGTTTGTTAATTGAACGGAAAGAAAGAAATCTGATCCTTTACAAAGCAAATTTAGATAATGATGCCTATTTAGATTTAAAAATATATTATAATATTCGTAAAATCAAAGAAAGTGGTTTGTTAAGAGGTTTGAATGATTATTATCTTAAACCAACAATAGTATTGTTTGGTTCTTGTGCTTACGGTTTAGATACTGAAATAAGTGATATTGATTTGTTAATAATTTCTGAAAAAACAAGTATTGTCGAATTAAAAAAGTATGAACGTAAATTAAAGAGTAAGGTTCAGTTGTTTGTAGTTAAAAAAATAAAAGATTTACAAAATGAACATTTGATGAACAACATAATGAACGGGATAATAATTCAAGGTAGGGTTAAATGGATTTAGATGATTGTTTTAGGAAAGGGATGATTAAAAAAACTTGAAAGCGAGGTGTTTGATTTACACAAGGACAAGAATTAATAGCAAAGATTTTTATTGTTAAAGAAAAAATAAGTAAAAAAATAGCGAGTAATTAAAACATGGACAACTACATCTTAACCAAATACAATAAAGAACTTGAGCAACTGAGCGTTTCATTAGGTTGGGAACGGACTTTGTTTTTAGATAGGGATTTTGTCCATTTGCGATCTGTTAGTAAAAAGGAGTTATTGAAAGAAGTTCGTCTGGCACGAAAAAAGAAGTTAATTATTGTTTACCAACCTGTTTCGGAAGAAATGTTACGGTTCGCTTTGGAAAAGACAGAAGTTGGCATTGTGGTTGGTTCAGAAAAACTAAATTATAAAGATTCTGTCCATTTTGTACGAGGCGGTTTGGATCAGATAGTTTGTAAGATAGCTAAAGAGAAAGGTAAAAAGATAGGATTTGCATTCGGTGATATTTTAGAATCACGGGATCGAGCAAAGTTGTTAGGCCGGATGATGTTCAACATTAAACTGTGTAAGAAGTATGGTGTTGAGGTTGTGTTAAGTAGTTTTGTGAAAGACGGTAACGAGATGCGTTCTGTGGCAGATGTCCAGAGTTTGTTTCGTGTGTTAGGTGGCGTGTTTCGGAAGAAAGAATTATAAAGTTCTTTTTGTTTATTTATTATTGATGGAAATTAAATCCGAAATAGTGACCGTACTGAAAAGATTAAATATTTTTGCTAGTGTGGAGTTTATAATTTTATATGGTTCGGTGAGTAAATGCACTTAAAAACCATCTTCTGATATAGATATTTGTATCTCTTTATCTTTAAATCAAAAAGAAAGGTTTAGACAAAGAATAAAAATTCTTAGTAAGTTATCTGATAAGTATGACATACAAATATTTGAAGATCTTCCAATTTATGTTCAAAAAGAAGTGTTAGGTGGAAAAATTTTATTTTGTCGTAACAAAAAAAAACCGTTCAAAGAGCGATCGAATTGATTCAACAATATGAAGATTTTAAACCAGTTTATGATTTTTACATTTCTAAAAACAAAGAAGAGGTCATGTTATGAGTAAAACAAGAATTAAACAGAAAATCAAAGAAATGAAAGGGTTCAGAAATATTTTGGCACATAAATATGGGAAAATAAATGATAAAATTGTTTATTTATTCTTAACAGAAAATTTATCAGATTTTGATAAGGTAATTGTACAAATTGAAAAACAGTTACGGAAATGAAAATGCGTTCCGTAACAGATGTTAAGGGTTTGTTTCGTGTGTTGGATTAGCATTAGGAAGTTATGGCGTTAGTGGTTGTGGTGATGATTGTATGGATAAATGTTATTCTTATATTGATGGTACTTGTAAAGGTAGTTGTTTAATGCCTGAAGACGCACATAACTTGCATGAATGTATGTCCGAAATGGATTCTTGTTATGATGAATTTGGTTCTTGTCAGTGCGTGATAACAAGACATTGTTATGGAGATGGAGAAGATTATGCTTGTCCTAGTGAAACTGAGTGTGTTGAGATATATAATTCGTACCAATACTTGATAAATTTTTTGGTTTGTCCAAAAAGTATGAATTAAATTTAGATGAGTTTAATACATTCTTACAAAACAAAAATTTATATACTTTTATTAATTAATTTAATTTATGAAGATAGATGTTGGTAAATTATTCGAACGATTAAAAGTGTTAGATCCGGAATGGTTTTTTTATGTTTTAACAGTTTTTTCTGTATTACCGATTTACTTATTATTCATGGGATTTAATTCAATTGTTTGGGTGGCATTTGTACTTTATTTTATTATTTTAATGTATTATCATAATTATTTAAGAAAATGTTTCAAATATAGTCTCTTATATGGGTTATTTATTTCGTGGTTTGGTTTTCAGTGGGCATTAGGGCATAAAATGAGTACTTTTTTAATCATTTGTGCAGTGATAATTTCATTTTTTTTAATTTTGACAACAGTTTTTAATTTAATTTTTAGATTACTTTTTTATTTAAGAGGATTGAAGAAGTTAGGATTCAAAAAATATGTCTTGGAATTTTTGATGGTGGTATTAATACCTTCAATCTGGTTCGTTTTGGTAAGGTTCATCGCTTGGAAAAATATTGATGGGGATTTTTTATTTAAATATGGTCTTTTTGTTAATAATACGGGGTGGGTTTCACAAATATTTGGTTTAGAAGGCATTTCTATTTTGGTGATTTTATTTGGGTCGTTATTGGCATTACATTTACTAAATTCGGTGTATCACAAAAAATATTTTGAGTGGTTTGGTTTAAAAAAAATGTTCAAGTTAAGTAAACATTTTAACAAAATTGTTTTGGTAACAATGGTATTAATTTTCATTTTAGTAAATTCCAATAGCGTGGTTCAACTTTTTGACAATCATGAAGGTAAAACAGAAATTAAAGTTGGTTTAATTCAACCAAACTTTAATCAAAGTTTTAGTTGGCGTAAAGGTCATACGGAATCGGAATTGTTACCAAAAAATTTTGAACTAACAAAAAAAGCAGTTAAAGATGGAGCCCAAATAGTTGTCTGGCCAGAATCTTCGGTACCTTTTGATATTTTAAATCATCGAAAAGATTTTTTGAAAAAAATAAGATATTTTGCAAAAGAAAATAGTATCAATTTAGCAATTGGGTCAATGACCGATGTTGAAGAAACATCCCATACAATAGTTTATGTTAATTCTGAAGGAGAGGTAGTAGGGAATTATGTTTCTAGTTGGCTTTCATTTTTTTCTACTAAAATTGTTCCCGGGCACAAAATTGAATTGTTCAATCTTGAAATGGGTGGGAAAAATGTTTCTGTTGGTTCCATCCTTTGTTATGAAGAATTTTATAACAAAATATCTTCTCAGATGCGTTCTTCCGGTGCAGAATTATTAGTGGTAACTTCTAACAATCAACATGTTCCGAAAGGGTTAGATTTAGCAGGTTTTTTTTCTGTTCACCGAGCGGCAGAAACAAATTTACCATTAATACGGTCCACCAATACTGGCGTTTCACAAATAATTAGTTCCAAAGGTAAAGTTCTTGGTCAGTTACCACAAAATAATGAAGGATATTTAGTACGGAAAGTCTGGATTTAGATTTCGTTTAATTTTTTTTGTTAATATTATTCTCCTTAAATAATAACTTTTATAAAGAAAAAAGATTTATTATAATTTATTAGTATGATAAAAAAAAAAGGGGCGTTATATTTGGTTTTGTTTTTATTAGTTGTTTCTTCAGTAATATCTTTAGAAGAGTTGAACCTTAACACAAACAAATTCAGTTTATTGAATTTCGGTAAGGCGGATTTAGAATCAGACGATAGTGCTATAACATTAGAGGACTTAACAGGGGAATCTGATGAAACCCTAGACGTTTATGGCACAGATTTTAATAGTGGTTGTTGGGGTAAGGTAGAAGAAGATGATGGTTCCTCTGACGGCGACACACATGAAGAAAAGATTCTAACAGGGTATCAATTGTACCCATATGGGAAAAAATTAAAGGACTATATGGTTAATTCTGATGATGGCACTAGTGGTGCACAGGAAGTGATTGAGAGTACAAAGGTATCAACCGAAGATGGTAACGCCTACATTTGTGCATCTGATAATTGGTGGTATATTTGTTCTCTTGAGGAAGGGGCCAATGGTCAGGGTTCAATGATTTGGATAATAAATCCCAGTTTTGTAGAGGGAGACCTATCTACCGTAAATACCGAAGGAGAAGTACTTTTTGTTTGTGCAAAAGATGATGAAGAAAGACCAGAATGGCAACCAATAGACATTGATGCGGACGGTGACGGGTACACTAAAGGAGAAGGAGATTGCGCTAACAATCCTTTTAATAAAGATTTACAAACCGTGGATTGTCCACCACATGGTCATCCAGAATTATGTAGTTTTCCAAGAGATTCTCGATGCGCGATATGTATTGGACCAGGTGCACCAGAAACATGTGGTGACGGAATTAATAATGATTGTGATAATTCAGCATCTGAATTTTATGAGAATGATTTAGACGATGATACAAACGATGATTGCCACAAATTCCAAGCAGGTTGTGAACAGAGAAGTTTTGAAGAATTGGGCGAAGAAGATGAATCTTTAGAAGAAGATGATTTTTTAGAAGAAGAGTATACTCTGACCCATTTAAATTTTAATAATGAAAAATATGATTGGGTTGACATGGACAATGATGGATATTGTTGCGGTTATGGTGGTATAAATGATTTGGGCAAAATTGTTAAAGGGCAAAATGAAGGCTCTGAAAAAATCTGTTTGAATAAAAATGACCATTTGTTAGGTTTTGAAAATTTACCAGAATGGGGTACTAATGAGTTGGGGTGTGATGATTGGTGTTGGGTAGATGCAGCAACCGCAGATACCCCATTTAGAATAATGACTATTAAAAAACCCGGTGAGCAACCTTATGATGTTGTTTCTGATAGTGTTTCTTGGCGTGCTTGTAATGGGACAGAAGGGCCGATGCATGATGAAAATAATTCAGTTCATATTGATGTTGAAGAAAAAATGGTCAACCACTTTTATTGTTATCAAGAAGGCCAACATTGGAGTTGGGCAGAATGTTATGGTGGTGGAGATTATTCATATAATCCAAACTTAAAAGGGCGTTTAGCAGGAGATAGTTTGTATTCTATTTATTTGGATGGTGCATTAAATTCAGAAGATGGTTCGATAACTGTGACAGATACAAAAATAACATCTGAAAGTGGAAAATATATGGATTTTTATACTCTTAAAGATTTGGACAAAAAACCAAGTTATGATTTTAGTGGGTATGATACTTTAGATTTTTTTGTCCAGTTTGTTGATGATAGTGGAGAAAAATTAAACCCGACAGATATCAAAAAACCGTTCGATTTAATGTTGCAATTACATGGACCTTACAAAGAATTGTTGAGTGAAAATGTTTTGGTTGATCAAAGTGTATTAGGTTATGCAGTAAATCCAAATATGTTTTTAGAAGGTGCTTGGACACATATTAAGTTCCCGATACCTGACAATTTATATGCGGTTTCATTTTTAAAATTTAATGTTGGCGAATTAACTAAAAATGAAGTTAAATTAAAAAACATGTATTTGAGTAAAAGTAGTATTCCAAACCCACCAATCTGTTCTGGGGTTGATGACATTTCACGTAGTTCTTGGTTAGCTTCTTTTGATGACGGAGATGCACAAGGGTACGTTAACGCTCAAGAGATGTGTGTTGCACATTATGGATTAAATGCGTGGATGGGTAGTGATGACCAATATGTTACCGGTGAAAACAATTGTTGTGGTGACGATGAAGGGGAATATTATTTAGGAAGATTTGTAGATAATTAATAAGATGAACAAAAAAAAGAGTGTGCTGGTACTATTGATGTTGATTTTGTTAGTTTTTAGTTTGTTTGTAATCGCAGAAGAAGAAGGCGATGATATGAGTAATGATGAAACACCTGAACCCACAAGTGATGAACCAGAAGACACAGAAGACCCTTCTCCTGTTGACGATTTCGAGGACACAGATAGTTCAGACGAGTTAAGCGGATGGGACGAAACCCCTACTGAAGAAGAATATGAAGGTGAAACACTTTATGGTTGTTGGAATTCTCAACCTGTGGCAAACGATAATACCATTATGAATGTTGAATTCGAAGTAAGATATCAAGAGAAAGGTATAACTGTCAATAATAAAAATATTGATGTTGGCGCTAAATTAAATCAGAAAACAATTAGCGTCGGTAGGGTAAGTTATTCAATTTTTGATTTTGTTTGTAATTCTACTTCTGAAGTTATTAATGGCGGTTTTTGTAATTCTCTGAATAAAAATTGTACAAATACAGTTAAGAAGACGGGGAACACTACATGTTCTAATCCATTGGGTTGTAATCATACGAACAAAGAATTTTGTGATACCCAAGAGGAGAAATGTTATACTATAAATGACGAGAATAGCATTTGTATTGGAACTACATCGTTAGAAATTACCGAGTTTGCCACCGTTAATTTGATTGATATTACCGAGGGGTATATTAATGTTAAAACGGGCGAGTTTAAAGGGCATTATTTATTAAATAGTTCGGAAGAACCTGAAAAGAACTTTTCTGGTACGTTAAATATATCTCAACCTTTAGTAGTTATAGGGAATGTTACACTTCATAGAGATGATTTTGTAAACCCTTTAACAGAGAAACCAGAATTACAAGGAGAGATTACATTAGAAAAAAAAAGTGGAAATACTGCTTATGATGTTTTTTTCTATGACCCCATCACAGGAAAAGCTTATGATGATGATGTTTCAACTATTTCAAAAAGAGAAGTGAATTTATTAATCATGGCCAAGTTGAACGCTTATGCAATTGAAACAACAAAAACAAGTGAAAAAAATACCACTAACTTAACCTACCCTTGTGCAGAAGAAGAGTGCCTTTATCCGTTACCTGGGCAACCACCTTACGAAATAACAAATAATCACCCAAATTCTTACGAACTTTATTTTGTTTCTACTAATAACCCGGAAGATGATCAACTTATCACTGGCACATTCGAAACAGATGAATATGGGAACATCAGAGCTAGAAAAGTGTCACAACAAATACTTTATCTTAATCAAGATGTTGATACGAGAGGTTTTTATGGATGTAATGCACCTTCTTTTTTAAATGAAACCACTAGTGACGAGGGATACTGTTCTATTCAAGGAACACATTTCTGTTCTTATTCAACTGTCCATGATGAAGTTGGAAATCGAGAACAATATACTACTGTCAATTCTTGGTCAGATATTGGAATTAGTCAAGTTGGTTATATGCCAATGCCAGAAGTTACAGAAGAAGATATTGACCTTTTTTATAATAATTATTTCTGGGAATTGAAATCAAGTACTTTCTCTGCAACAAAAAGAAACCATTCGTCAAGTGTTGTTCCCGCTAGGAACTTTTTATCTAATGCCGAATTTGAAACTAGTACATTAGGTTTATCCCATTGGGAAATAATAAAAGACGATTTAAGAGTTAAAGACGAGCATAGTTTTTTAGGTGGTGAAGGGAACTATTCCACTATCACTTTAGGTTCTGGCGAAATTTTACGTTCCGAACTAGTCGCTGTAGAAAATAATCGCACTCTACACTTTACCCAGAACAAATCTGCTGATATAACTATTTTTTTAGTAGATAAAGACGGTACTTTTGTTAATACAATAACCGGTACTAATAATTTAACAATTAACACCAACACAGCGGTTTATCTTATTTTAGAATTCACTTTTGGTGATGTTGAATATCCGATGTTACAATTAGTTGATGATTTAGGAGGAGGTAGTTACAGTTATGATAACATTTATCAAAATCGGGCAGCTGCAGCATGTTGTCCTGAAAATTATTGTTGGAACGGACACCATTGTGTTGAACCGATGGAAGAAACAACTAATATGGTGGAACGTGTAGAGGAGGGAAGATATTATCGTTGCATTGCTGGTGAATGGACACCTTTACCTGTTCAATGGGATTGGAACGCTGGCAAATGGGGTTTTTGTAGCGAAGAAAGTCAATGTTTTGTATTACGTGATAAAAATAATGCCTTTGCAGAAAATACTTTTGAAACATTTTATGATGGCGAATACCCAACTTGTGTCAATAATAGTGAATACATTTTTGATAATTATTGTGATGCGGGTAAATGGACTTCGCGGACAAAAGTTTTGGCCACAAAGTTGTTAGAAGTTGCTGGTAGTAAAGATCATATATTATATTGTACAAATTATCGTGACAATTTAGTGGAATTATCACAAGGACAAGATAATTATCTCGGTGGTGGAATATCACAAACAAATAATGATGAACAAAGTTTAAGTGAAGCAACGAGTGGTCAAATTACTGATGAAATTATTCAAACTTGTTTTGCAGACATAACTGACCCTGAAGGGCAAAGGTTAGTAAATGATAAAGATAACTCTTGTATAAATAATATGTGTGTGTTAAGATATAAACAAGGTGGTAAATTCAAGACCGCTTTAGCGACAACACTAAATAAACCGATTGATGATGTGAATTCGTTCTTATTATCATTAGGAGAAGGGTTATCTGCTGAAGATATCGCAGGAATTTGTAGTGGCGGATCTAGTACTTCTTTTGTTAAATGTGATTTGGGTGGATTAGATATTGAAGGAGATTTATATTATATTAACGAAACACAAGGTATAATCTATTCTAAAGATGGGATTAGTACTGGCGGTAGTTGGACGGACAAAATAGGTCAGTGGTTTAGTGGATTATTTGGTGGTGCCAGTGAGTTATCTGATGAAACTAATTTTGTTAGTTCAGCACAGAATTTCCGAGAATTGTATATTTTAAACAAGGACAATAAAAAAGTAAGGGTAATGAGAGAAGTTTATCCGGGTGTTAAAGAGATGTTAATTGGCGAATTTGAAGGGTTTGAAACCAATGTCTGTGATTATGTCAATAAAATGACTTTACCAGAAGACATAGAATCTGAAGATTTAGAAAAACAATCTAACATGAATAAATTAGCTTGTAATAATGAAACACAGAAAATTGAACTAGTTGGTGCACTCGATTTCTTCTGGCCGAAATTAACAGGGCAATTAAGGGTTGGCGAGTTAGATTAGTTGGCCTTTTTTTCAATTAAGAAAAGTGATTACTTTTATATACTTCTTTTATTTTATTATTCTTATTAACCATGGTAAAAAAAGAGAATAGGGGTTTAGTTAGATTAAACAAGAAAGCACAGATAACCATTTTTATGATTGTGGGGTTAATGTTATTATTTGTTTTTGTATTTCTAATTCAATTAAATTCTAACCTTCAAGAAGCTCAATTAGCAGATGCTAAAGAATCAATTTATTCTAAAGCGTTTAAAAAAGAAGCGATGCGAATTTTTGTGGAAGATTGTCTTTATGACCATTTAGAAGAAGCGTTAATTACAATTGGTAAACAAGGAAGGATTTGGTCAGATCAACCAGGAGGCGTAAAAGATTTCAGTGAGGGTTTAACAGGGGTGACTTATGAATCTGCCACCGGCGCGGAACGAGTTTATTATGGGATTTCTAATGAAGAATATTTTCACCATAATAATACTTATCCCTGTGATAATGAGTCTACTGCGCCACATTTTTGTCAGTACCAATATCCAAACACGAAGTTAGGATTTGGGAAACTGAATTTGAAAAAAGGGACTATTATAAGCGACTTACGAAGACGTTTAATTGACCGAACCATTTGGTGCGTAGAATCATTTACTAAAAGTAACATTTCTAGTAAAGCTGAAGTAGAAACAACCACCATGGAATTAAAATTAGAAATTTTGGATTCTGGAATTGATGTGAAAGTAACGTACCCTTTCAAATTCAAAATTGGTGGTGAAGAGTTTTTCCATTTGTCGAACTTTGATTTTTTTTATTTAACACGATTTAATGAGTTATTAGATGCGGCAGTAACATTTCCATTAGAACAAGACCAAAAGTATGTGGATTTCGCTTATAACAAAAGTACTTTAAATAAAAGTGTTTTTCAATATGGTAATCCCATTAGTTATTCAAGTTGTAACCCTTATAATTTAACTGCAGAGGGGTATGAAAAGTATTTTTATCTTTGTAATCGTAGCACACATCTGGATAAATATACAGGGTTGGGGATTGAGATGGTTAAAGAGAAAATCAATGATTTTGGCGACGATATTTTTATTTTTAAACCATCATTATATTCAATAGTTAATCGTCCAGAACCTTATGTGTTCCAGATTGTCAGACAGAACCGCCCACCTGCATTAGATTATATTAACCGTTCACAATGCGTTGGAGAAAGTGGTGGGGGTTATGATTATTTAGTTATTAAAGATGAACCCGGAGAATTAGGAATAATAAATATCACTGCTTTTGCAAAAGATCCCGACGAGGATGGTGTCAATATTGGTATTGAAAGATATGGTGACCCAGGAAATATATTATCTCTATCTAATTATTTACATAATGGCCCTATTATTGGAAGATATAATATGTCTGTTTTAGCTAAAGATGATCACGGTTTAATGGATTGGCAAGTGGTGCGGATTCTTGTTGACCGGCCATTAAAAGTTGATGTTAACATTAATATACCTTATCAGTTCGAAACAAGTACCGGCACAATTTCTTATGCAGAATTGTTTGACAACAACACTTACCAAGTTTCAACAGAAGACCCAGTTTTTGTAAGTATTGTGACTCCAGAAGAATCAGAAGTTTCTGTATCTCCTGTTGCCACTTTAAATTATAGTGGTGCAAAAGGTAATACTGAAAATTTCACATACGTTTTACCTGTTGATACTACTTCACCTAGTGGTGAATTGAGATTAGATATTGCAACTGGTTGCGTTGGATTTCCATGGTTGCAATCTGCTAATTGCGAGTTAGAAGATTATAAAGATGAAATAGATGGTTGGAAAAATAAATTAATTTCTGACGAACATAATCATTTCAATCAAATAGGTAAAGGTATTTTAAACATTTCTTTTGATGCAACTTATTGTGGCGGGAATGTACAGGGCAATTATAAAGAAGTTGAAATTGGAGTAAGGGAATGTATTCCTCATTATAACCCTGAACGACCTTTCGCATTTCCACAACATGGTTACAAATTCGGTTTAACCACAGATGGAAAAACGAATTTTAGTGATTTTTTAGGGGAAGATGATGAAAGTAATTCACTTAATGCCACACATAGTTGTTGTTCTATTAATGAAAATAATCCGAAAATTTGGGGTTTAAAATCGAAAGATACTGTTTGTTTTGAAAATCCTGAACCTGGCTGTTATGGGGAAGTGGTACCTGGAACACAAATATTAGAAAAAGAAGTGCGATATTGTAATGGGACAAGGGGAAATACTTGTAATGGTGAATTTGGTTATGAACTTAAAAATAACACATTAATTTGTGGCAATAATAGTCAACCAGGATGTTTTAGTGTTGCGGATAAATGTCAAGGGGAACTAGCTTTTAGTTATGTGGATGAAGATGATGATGGGGAAAATGATGGCGTTTGTGGTGGTTATCTTGGTTGTAGTTCTTTAGAAGATACAGTTGTTTATCTTGGGGATGGTACGCAAACATTTTTTTCACTTCAATATATAAATCAAAAAGCAGAAAACTTATGGTCTTCTCATAATGATATTAAATCTTTTTTGGAGAATTTTGAATTTGGTTTTAGTTGTAATGGTTATGATGGGCGACCATGTTCGACAACTTTTGATGGTCATTTTAAAGAAGTTTGTGCAAGTGGGAAATGTACGGTGGCACTATGTGCACCGGACCATAAAAGATGTTCTGGAGATTTTAAAATTGAAAAATGTAATTTAATTGGTACGGAATACGTATTTGATGAAGATTGTCCAGATGGGTATTATTGTGGTGGCGGTAATTGTATTCTGCAAGTTTGTACGCCCGGTACAAAAGTCTGTTATTCAGATGTGTCTCCTGAATTAATGGAGGAAATAAATAGTTCAGAATATTACAGTGATTCTTGGTTGGATAATTGGGATTTGAATAAGGCAAGATTTATTTGTAATGATAAAGGTAGCATGTATGAAGCTAATGAGTGTAGTGAATGTAATTGTAGGGGTGGTAATTGTCCATCTAAAGGAGTGGTTGGGAAGTGCTCTTAAAATAATTAAAAAATGAAAACAACAATTAAACCAACAAAACTAATTTTACTACTTTTAACCTCCACCATACTTATAGCAACATCAGCAACAGCTGACACCGGTTGTTTTACATATTCTGACAGTGGACAATATTGTCAAGAAATAACTTCAACAACTGCGCAAGAGGAATGTTCTTTTTTTGCTGATTGTCAATTAGGGCTACATTATTATGTTGGCGAACTTTGTACTTCTTTACCAATTTGTAAAAAAGTATTTTGTAAAAGTAGTTGTGATTACGAATATTTTGGGAAATGTTCTGCAGGTGAAGTTCCTGAAGGAGAGGAGGCAGAATGGTGTTCTGCAGGGTGTTGCCGATTTATTTATTACAACTCATTTTATTGTAATTATGAAGAAAATAAGTGGTTATGCGAAATTGCAGCAGTAAATAAAGATACTGATGGTTTTTCGTTTAATTTATTGGACAAAAACACTTGTGAAAATTTTTGTTTTGCTGAAGATGGTCGGAAAAAGTTTTTAGCAGAAAACCAAGAATTAGAAAAACCGTTTGCACCACAAAAAAACATTCCTAAATCACGACCAAAACAGCAAGAAGTACTTTCAAATTTAGGCACTTTGATGGGTGGCGGAAATCAAGTGGTACCAACTGAAAAAGGAGGCGTTACACCGTGGGTGTTGTTGGGTTTTATTTTGTTGGTGATAGGGGTTTATTGGTTTAGAAAAAATGTTGCTGTTTCAAAAGTATTTGGCCAAGGTTTAAAATTGCCAGAAACAGAAGAAAAAGAAGTAAAAACGAAGAAAACATTTTTACACGAATTAAGGTTTCATCCGCAAGTGCAAGAACGAATTAAGAAACTAAAAAAACAGCATCAAGAGCATGTTAAAGAACAAAAGAAAAAAGAATTCTTAACCACTTTTGGCGGTTTGCCAGTGGAAATGAGTAAAGTCACTAAAAAAGAAATTCATCAATTGAAAGAATTGGTTCGTGAACATAAAAAGAAGAAGTTTGGCGCAATTACCAAATTAAAAATAAAAGTGCCCGTTAAAACTAGGAAAGAAAGAAAAAATGAAGCAGAACAAATACAAAAAAAGAAAGAAGCAGAAGCAAACATCTCTGCGGTTTCTAAATTAAAAAAAATAATCACAAAAAAGAAGTAATCTTTTCTTCTGTTCGACGCAACATTTATATATGCTAATATTATACTTTTATAAGTATAAATGGCATTAAAAAAAAGAGGTTTGTTTTCAGTAGTTCTTTTAGTATTTTTATTAGTTTTATTTTCGGGGTCCATAATTTCTGAAGACGAAGATGGTGCAATTAGTGTCGGAGGGTGTTATTATTACCCTGAAGCGAGTGAAGATTATTATTGTATCAGCGACACACTTTATTCTGAAGCAAGCGCAGATTGTGCAGATTATGATGGTTGTGAAGTTGATCAGTATTTTAGTGCCGGACTAGATTGTAGTGAGATGGACATTTGTGATGCTATTTTGTGTAATGCTGATTGTTCTTTTAGTTCAACAGTTGGAAAATGTACTCAATTAGGTGGAGAAGAAATTAATGATGAAGATTATGATTTGTGGTGTAATCCGGGGTGTTGTATTATTGAACAGGCGCCTTTTTGTGGTTTTGTTAGCAAGAGATTTGAATGTCAACAAACTGCAATAAATTTTTTAGGTTCTGATAGTGGTTGGGATTTTATTAATCCCGCGGGGATGACCTCTAGTGATTGTACTCAAACTCATTGTGGTGGTGAGGGTGCAACTTCTGGGTTGAATATCTCTGTTAAAGATGAAACGGGTGTAGTAATTCAAGGAGTAAATGTGGAATTAGTAGGTTATGGGAAAAGCGACATTACAAGTGTAGATGGGACAGTTTCTTTTAGTAACTTAGTTGCCGGTTCTTATAATGTGGAAGTTAGTTCTGAGGGTTATTTCACTCAAACAGTAACAATTTTGGTTGAAGAAGGAGAAACAATATCTCATCCATTTACACTTTTGGAAGCAGAGGGGCAAGTGGAATTACAAGGAACAATAACAGGAGAGGATGGAACATTACTAGCAAATGCCAAAGTTTCTATCGCAGGTGTCATGAGCGATTTCACATTTACAAATGATACCGGTGGATACACCCTCACAGATTTACCATTCGGAAATTATACAATTAAAGCAAGTAAGAGCGGTTATCAAAGTGCAGAACAAAATGTAACATTAGCAGCGGAAATATTTATTGTTGATTTCACATTATCTGAAACTGCTTTTGTAGGAATCTCTGGACAAACTTTTGTTGATTTTGAAGGTGGTGGCACTGGCGAAGCAGTTTATGGGGTTAAAATTTACATTGACGGGATGTTCAAGGGTGTTTCAAAACCAACACCAGAACCAGGAAATTATGAGTTTGAAATTACTGTTGATGAAGAAGCAGATGAATCGGAAACACACACAATTTCAGCGATTTACATGGATTACGAATTTGCAGAAGAAGAGTTTACAATTTCTGCTGGTCAATCAACAATTATGGCTTTATTATTAACAAGGTACGTGGGTGAATGTAGTGAAGTTGGCGATGAAAAGCCAGTCGAAGAATTTTCCGTTTCACATGTTTTAGGTAAGGCTGAATTAAATTTAAAATGGCGAAAACCTTGTCTGGAAGTTGTAGGGTATTTGGTGACGAAAACAGACAATGAGGGGGATAATTATTCTTTTTCAATATCAAGTGATCAAATAAATCATCTTGATGATGAAGTGGAGTGGGGCAAATCTTACACTTATGAAATAATTACAAATTATGATGATAGTAGTTCTGAAATTGTAACTTATGGTCCGATAACAGTTGGTGATGAAGAATGCGAAGATAAATATCACGCTGAAACAGGTTGGGAATCATTTTGTATTGCTGAAAATAGCGAAACAGAACAATTTGAACGAAAATCTACATGGACATGTAACAATGAGAACACTTTAGTGCCGATAAAAAATTGTGCAGAGATGGACGGCGAAGGTGAATCTTATTATTGTTCCGTTATAAACAGTTTAGAAGCTGGTTGTAAAGATACTGGTGGTTGTAAACAATTTGGAACACCATTTGGTCTTTATTATTCTGCAGATCTTTGTTATGGTGGAAATGATGTGCAAACAAGTGCTGATGCAGAAAATTATTGTTATTTTGAAAATACTGATACTGTAGCACAAGAATGTAAAAGTTGTCATGAAGTGGAAAGTTGTTTTGATTACCAAAGTCAAGATGCTTGTTTGATTGATAATTGTTTAGGGGATACATGTAATTGGGTAAATGGTTCTGCGAACAATTTGATGTTAGATTATGGGATGATTTTGCCGGAACTGGTAACACCGGAAACAGGTCATGGTTATTGTGTTGAGAAAGATTACAAGAAAGACGACAAATGTTCTTTATGTGGTCCAGATATCCCACCCTCAAGTTTGTTTGAGAATTATTATTGTACTCCTGAAGTTTGTTCAGGCTTAGGTGGTTGTTTTTCAGTGTTTACATTAAGTGCTTGTGAATCTTGTGGGACACACCCTACAAAAGAAGTAAATTGTTATGCTTACAGTACTGCTTTGGAATGTGCTGGTGAATTCGGAAATAGTATTTATAAAAGTCCTGCTACGGGAGAAATTTCTTTATCTGAGGATAGGTGTGAATGGGGCAGATGTTTATGGAATGGAAACCCAGGTAGTAATGTTGGAAGTTGTGTAAAGGATGGTAATGCAGACAAAATTGATGATTGTTCTTTATTTACTAGTGCTGGCGATGTAACTGCGTGTCGTAAAGATGTCTCTGCACCGGAATCAAAAGTTCTCCCTGAAGGGGTTAATATTTTATCTTATGGTCATCCGAATGTGACTTTTTATGGTGATGACCATTATCATCAATATTCTAACCAACGAAATGTAATGGGCCAAGTGGGATATTGTTTAACCCCTACCGATTCTGATGAGTGTATTGGGACAAGTGGTGAAGATAAATTTACTTATGTTGATTATGAAGGAAAATTACAAGAAGAATTTTTAGAAGTTGAGATGATAAACTCTTCTTATTTAGATGGAAAAATAATCAAAGGTGATACTTACAAATTAAAATATTTTTCTTTGGACAAATATTACAATCAAGAAAACATGAAGCAAACATTTGTATTTATTGATAATGTTAAACCAGAATTTGAGCATGAAATTGAAACCGAAATTACTGGTGATATTGCGGATGTTACTATTTATCTTTCTGGGATGGAAGAAATGATGTCTTGTGAATTTAGTTTAGAACAAACTATGCCACCAGGAAATACTGAACATCTTTCGTTAAGTAGGGATGCAGAAGAAAAAGAAGTAGTTTTTGTTGGTGTTGGAGGTGTTAAGCATGAATTAAATATTACTTGTACTGATGACCGGGACAATGTGCAATTAGTTTCTGATAAAATTATTTTAAATTTGGATCAGGACATTCAATTAATTTACCCAGCGATGGGTGGTGCAATTAGTGAAAATGAATTTGTTTTCAAGGTATCAACTTCTGTGGGGGCAAGTTGTACATTAAACAAAGATGATGGTGAAAAGGTCGTAGATTTTAATATTATTGATGAAGTTGGAAAAATACATGAAACAACCATGGTGTCAGGATTTGTACAAAAAGAATATAATGGAGAGTATCAAGTTATTTGTCATGATTTTTACACTGAAGAAGAGCATGTGGCGTTTTTTGATTTTGTAGTTGATTTTATGGGTCCAGATACCACATTATATTTGGAAGAAGGTGCAAGGAGTGAAATCATTGCACCACAAAAAAATAATGGGTTACCTAACCATGGTTGGGAAGAATATTTTGTAGATTCTGTAAATGTTACATTTGAATGTATTGAAGAAGGGGTAGCATGTGCAGAAAGTTATTATTGTTTAGGTGACAGTTGTCCGGCAGTGGCTGGAACAGGTTACATTTTGTTCAGTGAACCGTTAGTGGTTGAAGAAACAACCCAAATCTGTTATTATTCTAAGGATGTTAGTGATAATCCCACTTACCCTTTATGTGGTACTTTATTTGTGGAAGGATACGGAATATTTTTAGAATCTCCAACGTTACACTATTATCAAGATGAACAGTGGGGTGTAAGTAACCAACCAAACTTTAATTTTGTCTTTTCTACCAAAGTTGAAACCAGTGAATGTAAATTTGATTTTGTACCTGGGTTTAATTATGATTCATTGCCTGATTATAAAATGAAGTTGCCAGATGCAGATTATAAATATGTTTTCACAAATTTTCCGGAAAGTGTTTATACTGAATTTTCGGAAAGTGGTAGTAGTAAAGCGATTTATATCAAATGTAAAGACCTCTTAGGTGAATTGGGACCAGAACAGAAAATTAATTTGGAATTTGATCCGTCAGCACCAAAAATAGAAAATGCATACGCTAACCCTGTAAATATTTTGGATGATGTAGAAACAGAATTAAATGTAATTACTGATGATAAAACCTTATGTAAATATAGTGATAATTCTGAGGGTCAAGGAAGTGCAGATTATCAAATTATGGAAGGCACATTTCCTGGATATGATGGAAAAATTATGAATTTAACCCATCAAGAAATTTTTGCGATCGCACTTGCACCTGGTATATTCAAAAAAGATTATTCTTTGAATACTATGTGTAGTAATGGTGCGGGCGACATTTCAGAGATAAAAGAGTTAACTTTTAATGTTGATTTTTCTGCTTTAGGTGGCATTTTGAGTGTTAGTCCAGAGGGGTATATCCCTGATACGAATGTAACTTTAACCGTTGAAACTAATAAAAATGCAGTTTGCCTTTACAAGTTAGAAGGTGTTTATACCAGTATGGTTGGCACTGGTGGAAAACTTCATACTGCTCAATTAAGTGGGTTAGTAGAGAAAGAATATATTTATCCTATTAAGTGCGATCTAAGTGGACATAAAGTAGAAAGTGAAATTAAGTTTACTGTTGATACAACTTCACCAACTATAACTGGCGTGGATGATGGTGGGTATTCTTGTGGCACTAATAAAATCAAAGTAATGGTTTATACAGACGAAGAAAGTATTGGTGGTTATGAATATGAGATTTATGATTTGGGTGAAGTTGAGCAGTTGGCAGCGGTAAAAAATTCCTCTGAAACAGAGGCAGAAGGGGAAGAAGAAGAAAGTAGTTCAACAGCAGATTACACAAGCAATTATTATGATTGGGGTTATGGTAGTTCAACAGATGAAACAGAAAGTAGTCCATCAGTTTCAACACCCATCGTGTCTGTAGAAGATGCAGTAACAACAGGAGTAGAGACCCTCGTTTCAACTGGAACACTTGGACCAGAAACACCTTTAGAGGTTCCATTGACCGATTTATCCGATACCCATAAATATTTAGTGAAAGTGCGGGCAGGAGATTCGGCAGGTAATTGGGGAGAATTTGTCGCTAGTGATGGTTTTTTAATTGTTGACGATGATTTTGCAGAATGTGAAATTGATGAAAATTTAGGAGTTATTTTTACTAAAAATAATTCTTGTACACATATTAATGTGGTTATGAAAGCACAAACAAAATTAGGTGTGGGAGAGTTTAATTATGGTGTTCATGCAGATTCTGGTTCGTGCGGTACAAATACCAGTTATGGTGGTACATCCTTAATATTTGATAAGGCGGGATGGGTTTGTTATTATTTGGAAGATACATTTGGGACAAATAAAACAGGCAAAGAGATGATTAATTTTATTGACCAAGATAATGATGGGTTTATGGATAGTTGTGATGATTGTCCTGATACTCCTGCGGGAAAAATTGCTGGCCCAGATGGTTGTGCAGATGGGCAAGTTTCTGTGGCAGAAAGTCAAAAGGATACTGACGGAGATAGTTTGCCGGACATTTGGGAAAAAATAAACAGTCAAGAAGGTTGTTTATTAAATTATATGGCAATAGATTCTGACGATAATGGTGTTACTGATGATTTAGAAGATTTTGATGGTGATGGATATAATAATTATGAGGAATATATTTCAGGTTATAATCCTTGTTTAGCTGATGCACCAATTAAAGGAAATGAATCGTTAGAACCGACTGACGAACCAGGTGGACCAGATACTACCGATACACCTTATGAACCAACTGGAGATGGTAGTGCCACTATTTTGGCTTGGATTTTATTCTTGTTAGGGTTCTTTATGATGTTAGGTGGAAGTGGTTATTTAGTTTATTATTATATGTACACTCCTGAAGGAAAGAAGAGTGCTTTGGGTGTTACAGTTAGGCCAGTTGGAGTTAGTGGAGTTAAAAGACCAACAAGTGTTGTGGGGCAAAAGCCGGTTGTTAAGAAACCAAGTGTATCTTGGAAAGAAAGAATAAATCAACTACGTACCAGTCACACAGACAAATTAAAAACACATAAAAGAAAAAGTTTATTTGGTACTTTTGGTAAAGACTCAACAGAAATCCCGCATTTGAAAAAAGTGTTAAGGATGGACAGACCACACCAAGAGAAAGTAAAAGTTATGGCGGACCATTATACAGAACATAAAGAAGAAATTAAACCAGGATTAAAACATGGTGAGAAGAGTTTGTTTAATCGGTTGGAACAAATATCTAAACAAACTAAAGAGAAGAAAGTTGGAACAGTAGTAAGTAAAACTGAGGCGAAAGATATTTTCGCGAAATTAAAAGGTATTAGTAATAAACGAAAAGAGAATTGAGTGATTTAAGAGATGGTAAATGTAAGATGAATAAAAAAAGATGGGTAAAAAAGCCATGACCATCAACACAATGCTCACATTCGTTGCGCCTTGTATTGATATTTTTAAGGACGGTGAGATAAGATGAATAAAAAAGCTATGGCGATAGGGCAAGTATTTATGTTTTTAGTAGCGGCGTTAACATTCGCATTAATTATGATTTTTGGGTACAAAGCAATAAACGATTTTATGGCTAGTGGCGAAAATGTTGCTTTTGTACAATTTAAAACAGATTTAGAAACTTCTGTTAAGAAAATTTATAGTGAATATGGTGCTGTGCGAGTGAAAGAGTATTTTCCCCCGATGAAATACACCCAAATTTGTTTTGTTGATTTGGACGCAGAACCAGAATCTGGAGAGTTAGAGGAGTTATGTGCAGAAAATCAAGCGGCTTGTATCGCTTGGGAAAGTGCGCAAGAAGAAAGAGAAATTAATGGAGAAACCATTAAAGGATACAACACTATTGATGAAAACGTATTTTTAACACCTTCTGGAGATGTTAAATTAAAAGTTCATCGATTAAGTGTGATGGAACTTGATGAAGATGGCGAGGAAATTGGTACAAAAGGATATTTATGCGAAGATATTAAAGCTGGTAAATTTTCATTAGTATTAGAGGGTAAGGGCGATCGAACAATGTTATCAAATGTTCCAAAGGTCGCTAATGAATAAATAGCCACATTCGTTTCGTTTGTGTTTTATAAATGTTATATGTTTTATTAATTAACTTGTATAAACGTAAAAGCAAAAAAGATGACTCAAAAGAAAGCACAAATCGCCATAACATTTAACTGGATATACATTGCTATAGCTGGGGCGGTGATTTTGATGTTTTTTGTCGGTATTGTAGTAAAACAACAAGCCTCTTCTGAAAAGAATTTAGTTATTAATGTAGTAACGACCATGAAATCTATTTTTACTGGTGCAGGTGTTTCTGAGAAGACTAAGAACTTTATTAGTACCAGTAGCTTGAAAGATTACACTTTATATTTCGATTGTTATGGTGGTGTGAGTGAGTTTGGGATAAAAGACCAAGAGATGCGGATGCAAGAATTAATCCATCCAATTTTTTCACCTTACGAATTAAAAACAAATAAAATTATCACCTGGAGTTTGCCTTACAAATTACCTTATAAAATAATTGATTTTCTTTTTGTAACTTCTGATAACACAATCTATTATATTGCCGGTGATGGCAATGGATTTGTTGGTGAGTTTATTAATGCCACAGAAGATTTTGGGAATGTGAAAATGTTCGGAAAAATTGAAGATTATAATTTAATTGAAATAGGTAATAGTTATCAAGTGAGGTTCATCGATTTTGATAGTACCACTAACATTTGTGAAAATTGTGGCGTACCAAGTTCTTTATGGGATTTGCCGGACGATAAAGTTACTGCGGTTTCTTTTTCCGGAACTTTGTTTAACAAAGTCACATATTTCCAAAAAGAAGGAACTCAATGGAAGAAAACTAATGATGAAGATGTACGTGTCGTTTCTTTAGGTGGGGAAAGGGACGCTGCAAAGTATGCCGCAATTTTTTCTGCTGATGGAGAAATGTATAATTGTAATATGAAAAAGGCATTTCAGCGGTTAGAAGTACTTAATGAGGTTTATGGTGGTAGTGAAATTAGTAATTATCAACCAGGTAATAAATTATTAGAATTAATAGAGATTTACGAACCATTAAAATCCACTAAACCGTTATGTATTGGACATTTGGAATTGTTCGATGATAATCTGAAGTATGCGTTAGGAGATCATCAAGTAAACACACTTTCATGCATGATTTCACAGGAATCTAGTTGTTTAAAAGCTGTAGAAAGTGCGGTGGCAATAAAAAAATTGAACGAAGATCTGAATAGAGATTGTTTAACTTTATATTGAGCACAAAAAACAATAAAATGGGTAAAAACAAAAACAAAGGAAGGAGAAATAAAAAAGGTCAAGCTAGATTATCAGAGTCAGTAGCAGTAATGTTTATTTTCTTTGTTTTAGTTTTGTTCGGGATAATGTTTTATTATAAATATTCACAAATAGCGATGGTTGAGAAAGAAGAAAGATTAGTTGATGAACGAGCTATAGATATGACTTTAAGAACTTTATTTTTACCAGAACTAATGTGTACTAGGGGTAAGGCAGAACCGGAAGATAATTGTGTTGACATGATGAAAGTTAGACATGTGAATAACACTTTTCAATATTTTGATTACTATTTTAATTTGTTTGGTTATGCCAAGATAGTGGTATATGAAACTTATCCAGGTAACAATAATTGGGTACTTTATGACAGACAAAGAATTAATACTTCAATGGAATATCGTCCGACATTTTTCATCGTCACCTTGAAAGATGAAGCAAGCAATTTGGTGGAAGCAGATTATAGGTTTGGATATTTAGAAGTGGGGATTTATACTTGATAAGTGGTTGTAGAAATGAAATTTAAAAAAGGGAATAAACGAGCACAAATGGAAATGGCCGGATTAGTTGTCATAGTTATACTTATTACGCTTGGGATGTTATTCATGGCACAGTTTGCAATGAAGGATGACGGGAAGAAAAAGATATTTACCAGAAAAGGTTTAGCTTACAGTGCTATGGGGGGGTTCATGAAAGTTTCGATTAATGATTCGCAGTGTTCACCAGGATATATTGGTAGTCAAAGCCCAAGGTTAGGAAAGGAGTTAATAGAAGATTGCGCCAATAATCCGTCTGGCGTGAGTGATTCGATTTATAATTGTCGTGGGTTACATACTTGTGAGTTTTTACAACAGTTTATCACAGAACAGTTAAATGAAACATTAGGTGTTTGGGGTAAGGATTACATTTTCACTTCTAAACTAATTATTCCAGACACAGAAAATGTAGTTAAACTTTTTGATTATATTAAAGGTGGTAATGGTTGTCCGAAATGGAAAGATCGTGATGGGTCAGGATTATTCCCTATACACACAGGTAGTGGTTTAGTAGAAAATGAGTTGTATTTGTGTTAAATAAATCAACCTTACCAACGTAAGATTTATATAGTATTTTTTCTTCCTTTACTTTATATTATAGTTAATAAAAAAAATGAGGTAAGATAAAAAATGTTTAATAATAAAAAAGGTCAAGGTATGTCGTTGAATGTTGTTATTGTAGCGGCGTTAGCACTGATAGTTTTGGTAGTTCTAATAATGGTTTTTACTGGGCGAATGGGAAATTTCCAAGAAGGTATAAGTAACGAAGGTAAAGCAGAATTGGTAAAGATGCGAGTTAATTATGGATCTTGTCATCCAGGTGCAGTTCCTGAAGCAGGGTTTGATTTAGAACTTAGTAAAGCAGAAACAACCGAAGAAAAAGCATACGCAAAAGCTTTATTCTAAGAAGAAATTGCTAATTGTAAACAAATGAGTGATGATAAAGGTGTTTGTGAAGACTCTGGATGTGTTTGGAATTAAAAATGAAACTTAACAAAAAAGGTTCCGCAAACATGTGGTGGATCATCATCGGCGCTGTTGTGGCGTTAGTGGTCATGATAGTTTTGATGATGTTGTTCACTGGTAAAAGCAACAAATTAGAAATTGGACTTATGGATTGTGCAGGTAAAGGAGGTGAATGTCTGGCTGTAAATGAATGTAAAGATACAAAAGATGTTGAGGCGACAATATCTAGGGCGTTTGATTGTCCAACTGATACAGGTACCCAATCAATAACTGGAAATATTTGTTGTTTTAAGGATGCTAAAACAACTAACCTCAACAAATAAACCATGTTTCGTTCAAAAAAAGGTGTTGACTGGATGAGTCCAAGTATGTTGGTGATAATTATATTAGCTATTATCTTGGGCGTTTCTTTACTTTATTATGTTTGGTCAATGAAAGCGAGGTTAGCAATATGAAATCTAAAAAAGCGACGATAGAGATGAGCAAATTGATTGTGTTCATTTTGGTTGTAATTTTGTTAATTTTTTTGATGGTTTGGTACGGTTACCTTGCAGAAGGTAGGGGTGGATTAGGAGACATGATGGGGAAAATGTTAGATTTTATGTAAAATGGTAGCGATGAACAAATTAGTAACATTCATTATTGTGATAATGTTCGCAGGAATTTTTGCTGCGGTACTTTATTCTCCCAGTGGGGCGTTTGAGAAAGGTAAAGGGGCATTGGAAGGTGCAAAAGAAATTGTGCCAAATATATCTATTGGAGATAAAGCATTAATGGGTGGAACACCAGAGGTAGCTTCTATTCATCGACAAGAAATTACTAATATGGTTCGAATTATTAATGACATGCTGAATAGTTCAAAATCAAGTTCTGACTGTTTTAATAATTATGGTGGATTTACAGATCTCGGAGAAGACGATGGGGCAGTAACTATCAGTTTAGCATACAATGGAGTGAATGGCACACAATTAACTGTTAATGGTGGTGTAGGAGGAAAACAGATTATTACAGATTTACGAGAATTTTTTCCTAACATGCGTCCTTGTGTAATTGCTACTGGAAATATTGCGAGTAATTTTTATGAAAAATTTATCGAAGGTGATGATGTATCTAATTATTATAAGTTTGTAAATTCAATAACTATAAAATACGATTTTGATAACTGGAATGAAAACAGAATTGATTATGATGGTAGTGGGCCAATTGATTTTGAAGGACATACATGGCTGTTTACTCCGGATAACACCCACATTTGTTTTTTTCCAACAGAAGATGGAAATGCAGGTTGTGATGGAGATGGTTCTGAAGGTTTAGATGATGATTGTCTAATTGATACAACAGAAAAAACAAGTGTTCCTTATCGTATAAACAATGGACCATTAAAAAAATGTTAAGAAAGGTGAATAAAAAAGGGTTGGCTGCTGGACAGCTGGTAATGATTATAATTGTTCTAGTTGCTTTTGTGTTGATTGCTGGAACTGTTTCTAGATTTATGTCTAAAGCAGAACCGAAAGAAGCAGAAATCATGTGTTATAATAGTATTAACATGCGGGTTCAAAGTTCTATCCAAGTAAATTCCGGATTAGTTGAAGGAAATTTAAAATTAATTCCACCAATGTGTAAAACGATAGATTTGAAAATAACAGGTAATCGGGAAGAATTATTGGAACAAATTGCTTATGCTTCTGCTAGATGTTGGTGGATGTTTGGCGAGGGGAGATATGAAGATTTGTTACGTACTACAGGAGAATCTATCACAGTTTTACCAAGTATATTTAATGTTGATCATTATGATAATAAATGTTTTAATTGTTATACTCTTTTAGTTGATCAAGATGAGATAGAAGGAGGTAACATTGGCCCTGAAGATATTCAAAAATATATGGTTGAAAAAGATCATAGACAAATAAAAGGGTTAAGTTATTTAGATTATATTCAAAGTTATGGTGGCCCTGGAAGGATGGTTTTTACTATGCCCGTAATAGCTCCCAGAGAATCTTATTCAATTTCTATCGTGCCTAAATTGGCACAAAAGACGGGTAGTTTCTGGAATTCACTTGGAAAATTTATTGTGGGCGCCGCAGTAGTTATAGCTGTCGTAGGTGGTGTGGCCTGTGTTGTGGCAACTGCGGGTGCTTGTGCTGCCGTACTTGGTCCTGCAGGAGCAGCTTTAGCAGCGACAGGCGCAGTTATGACAGGTTCATCTTTGGCAATTGGTATTACTGTTGCAGGAGGTCTTGCGGCAGGGTACGTGGGTACAAAGAGTTACATGGAAATGGTTAACAAATTTTTTGATGCGTCTGAAAGAGATGTAAGTTCTGTTTTTGTTAGTTTTTTAGAAGTTGGTCAACAAAAATGTGGGTCTGGAGACCTAGCGGGAGAATAAATTTATAATTATAAAAAAAGAGGTATGACGAAAATGTTTAATGATAAAAAAGGGATGGCCATGAGCACGTTAGTGAAGATGATTATCCCGTTAATTGTTTTAGTGATAATTGGGATTGCCTTATTTCCCAAATTTAACCCGATGGTTTCTAGTGCGACAGAACTAGCAGATTTCGGTGACTGTGATAAAGATAAAGTACAAAATTATTTTGATAAATGTCCTTGCATAACCACTCTCTCTGATGAATCGGAAGATTTGCGTGGATGCCCTAAGGGGACCAGCGTAAATAAATCTAATTGGGATCAACAAACATGTAACTGGTTTATTACTAATTTGGAAGACCCTGAAAAAGATCCGGTAGAAAGTTGCGGTGAAGATAACGAAAGTGGTTGTGCTGGAGTTGGCGGTGTAGAAGGTGTTTATAAAACCAGATGTGGCCATGTAGGAGAAACAGCGATTGAATTGCCTACGATAGAACAAGCCGATGAAGATGCCGTGACAATTAATACTAATGTTGCGTTGGAATCCTTAACAGTAAACAAATGGGATAACCCAAATTGGTTAAATTCAGATTTATTTTTTGAACGTGCACAAGGTCCTTCTACTTCTTGGTCACATAAAGGTGGCCATTTTAATTGGATTCAAATAAAACCTAATATTAGTAACACAGGTAATATCAAAGTTGCAAATACATTTAACGTTGAAGTTCAGGTGTGTAATTCTGCCGGCACTAAATGTAAAAGGAAAAATTTGTACGATTCTTCTGGCACAGATTCGCATGGAGCCCCAACCGGGACGCCAATCCCGGTTTATAGTGTTAATGGATTGGATGTGAATGAGTCTGATGGAGAAAATAAGTTTGTTCAGATAGGGTATAATGGCGATTATTGTGATGGTCTTGGTGACCATGACTGTTTGGTTAAATTAAAGATTTACGGCATTAAAGATATAGATAAAACGGATAATGAAATCAGTTTTGTGTTTAAATACACAGATCAAATACATAATCCAAAAATGAGTCTAACTTGGTACCAGTTAGAGTTTGTAGTAGGTAATAATGGCGATAATGATGAGTATGATAATTTCTGTCAGAAATGCACTATTAGTCAAGCCAAAAATAAATTTTACAAAAAATGGGGTGCCCATCATGGCGCATATCCAGACTCTGCTTCTGGGAATAATTGTGTTATTTTTGCTGTTGATGACGATGGTGGTATGGAAGATTTAGGTTCTGGTGAAGTTCAAGAGGGGTTCATATTACACGCTGATAAGTCCGTTAAACTTTCTCTAACAAATGTACAAGGAGAAGTTGATGCGTATACTGGTGTTCAAAAAAGAAATGCAGCTGCACAAACAGACGGTGACGTGATCTGTTACAATAACGCATGGTATTGGTGCAGTAAAAGTAGTAATGATGAGTTAGTTGTTGTTGGTAACGATTATTACGTTTGTAACAATTTGAACTGGATCAAAAGGCAATGATTTTATTTTTTTTAATTTTTTTTCAAAATGGTAAACAAAAAAGGGATAATGTTAAAATTTTTAACGACGATTTTGTTAGCGATAGTTATTTTTGCACCTGCTTGTATGGTTTCTTCTAAATTTTTTCGGCTCAGTGCACAAGCGAATGACAATTTTGCTGAATTCGTAGAAAAGATAGACAAACTGGGTAATTATGGTCAACAGGGTGAACAAAGTAGTTTCGTGTTGATTAAAGATAAAAATACATGTATTGCTAATTTGTGGTCTGGTTCCGATTATCATGAAAGATATACTCGTTGTTCTTCTGGTCAAGTAGAAGAAACGTGGCTCGGAGTAGGCAAATCATGCCAAGGGAAAGATTGTATTTGTTTGATAAAAGAGCTTAGTGTCACAGAAACAGACAGGAAAAGTTCTAATTGTGGTTCTGAAAAAAGAGTGAATGAAATAACGCCAACAAAAATAGCTTGTATTTCTGTACCAGACAATTATTATATTTATGGATTAAGTTGGAGAGATTGGTGTCGGTTTGGTGACGATTCACGAAGAACAACCATGAGTATGGTAAAAGAAGGTAACAAAGTTTATGTTTGTGAAGCAGGTAATTGTGATATTCCTGAAACGCCGGAAAAACACCTATACAAAGGATAAAAAATGAATAAAAAAGCTAACAGTACAATAATGATAATTTTTGAAGTGTTGACCTTATTAGCGATAGCTTACATGATGATTACCGTGGGACTTGTTTATGGCAGTTCTGATACGGTTTTCAAAGTTAATACCGCGGAAGAAATAAGGATGATGGTGGACACGTTAGCAGGGATACCCGGGGAAGCAAAAGTTCAATTCCCTCATAATGTTTCAGGTTACAATTTGAAATTGGAAAAAGGTACAATTGCAGTTTTTAAGGTTGGTGAAGAAGAAAGTAGCGGTAAATGGGTCACTAGAAATTTTTTTTTACCTGCTGGTTTTGATGCCAAAGGTATATCAAGAAACGAAACAACTTTTTGTTTAGAGAAAGAAAGGTTGCAAACGAAAGTAATGATAAAAATGGTGTCTTGTTAAGATGACAGAATTATTAAAGGGAATAAATAAAAAAGGACCATCTTTGTTTTCCTCACATTCGTTGCGGAAACTTCAGATCTCCAAAAAAGGACCATCTTCGTTTTCCTCACATTCGTTGCGGAAACTTCAGATCTCCAAAAAAGGACAATTCGACGTAGCTCGGAAAACAATATTTTGGATGTTGGCGGGGGTTATGATTACCATAGTCATATTTGTTTTCGCTTTAATCTTGGGAGGTCATAAAGCTAACTTGATGAGTGTCCCTTTAGACGTTAAAGCAGAATTGATCTCGTTACGATTTACAAATTCTCCAGAATGTTTCGCTTACCAAGATAATGTTAGCAAAGTAGTTTTCCCAGGGATAATCGATTTAGAAAAATTTAACAAAACAACTTTAGAGAGATGTTATTCTACCGAAGGGATAGGTGGGATTAAAACCCTCAATTTTAGGTTAGAATTACAAAATACAAATTTGAAATTATTAACAGATAATTATTATAGTGCTGATGTAACAGATTCAACTATTTTTAAGGAAGTGTTAGTAAAATATGAGAATGGTTTAGAGAAAGATACATTGGCAATTTATGTACAAGAAAAAATTAAAGGGTACGAACAATGAAGAAGTGGAATAAAAAAGGGATGATGGACGATTTTTTTGATTTCATATTTACTACCGTCTCTCTTTTTTTCTTATTGTTTTTTATTTCGTTAGTATTCAATGGTTCGGTAAATAGTTCACATGAAACAAGTGCAGAAAATGTTGCTGATTTTAAGATTAAAGATGCGGCGATAAACAATTTATTATTACAAAATTATCTTACAGAAGTAAATATTGATAAAATTGATTCATCCATCTCTAAAAGTAATTTATGGAACGGGAAAGTAATTACAAGTTGTACTGATTATACTACTGAAAAAGATTGCGAAAGCGACCCGATGGGGAAAGGTGGAGGGTTTTGTAATTGGGCAAGTTCATTTTGTTATTATGGTAATCCTGCGATAATGGTTGGTTAAAAAATGAATAAAAAAGGAACGTTATTTCACTGGATATTTTTTATAGTTTTAATAGCGTTAGCGGTATTTTTCATGTATAATAATAAAGAGGTGCTTAATGTAAGCGTGAAAGGAGAATGGTCCACAGATTTTTTGATGAAAAATTATATCCCTGCAAAAAAGATGCTTTTAGAAAATAATATTGTAGCTAAAAAAACTGCTCAAGAAACGTTTTGGGAATTGGCTGAATACGGTGGTTATTCAGAGAACATTTCTTCCGACTGTGGAAAATATCAGGGGGCAAATTTATGGAACAATGGTAATACTCCCTGTTTTCCAAACGCAAATAACATATTTAATTTGGCAATGAGCAAAAATATTCAAGAAAATTCTGATAAACAATTTTGGAACATTGTTATTAATAACAATTTTGTTTCTGGTAAAGGTGACGATAATATGATTATAGAAAGTGATAACACCTATACTTTTAATGATGGGTTTGGGGTTTGGATATTTTATAAACTGGAAGATTATGATTCTTTGTTTGGCAAGGCTACAAAATTAGTTAACGCTTGTAATAATGCAACAAATTCCACAACTTTGAAAATTTGTCTCGATGAAAATAAACCTAGCAGTTGGAAATACAGATCTTGTCAATCTGAAAGTTATTATGAACAAGCTCGGCAAGTTAAATTTTGTGCGGAAAGCCCTTACAATGTGCATTTATTAGCTTCTTCTGGACAGAAAGAAATAGTACATTATACCTTCGCACTAGATTTCACTAACCAAACAACCCCATCAATTACCACATAAATCTCTTACTAACTACCGATTTAGTATCTATTTAATTATACAAATACTTATATACCTTTTTTATAATTCTTTTTTTATATCATTAATCTAAACAGGGGTGAAAAATTAAGATGTATAAAGTTCCATTAAACGAAATAAAAGAAAAAATAGTGTCTTCTGGGAAGATGAGTTCTGAAGAGTTAGATGCGAAAATCAAATCAAAAGTTAGCGAATTGTCCGGGTTAATCAGTGAAGAAGGTGCAGCACATATTGTAGCTAACGAACTAAATATTGAGTTGGTTAGTTCTGAACAAAAGCATTTAAAAATTAAAGAAGTTTATGCAGGGATGCGAAACATTTCCACGGTGGGAAAAGTTGTACGTAAATTTGATGTGAACGAATTTGCAAAGGGTGATTCTACAGGAAAAGTATGTTCTATAATTTTAGGTGATGAAACAGGCACAATTAGGGTGGTTTTTTGGAATGAACAAGTAGAACAACTTACAGGAGTTAAAGATGGAGACATTTTGGCCCTGAAAGAAGTTTATGCTAAAGAAAATAAAAACAGTAACAATAACAACAAAGAGATTCATTTAGGTGATCGTGGAGAAGTTGAAATTAATCCGAAAGATATAGAAATTAGCGATGTTCGACAAGGTACAACTTATGAACGGAGAAAAATTGAAGAATTACAAGATGGGGATGCCGGCGTAGAGGTATTGGGCACAGTTGTACAAATTTATGATCCAAGATTTTTTCATATCTGTCCAGAATGTAACAAACGGGCTAACGAAACGGAAGGCAAATACCAATGTGTTGAGCACGGTGAAGTCACTCCAGCACTTTCTTATGTACTTAATTTGGTTGTTGACGATGGCACAGGTAATATCAGGTGCGTATTTTGGAAAAACCAAATTAACCATTTACTAGACAAAACAGAAAATGATATGGGCAAATTTAAAGAGGGCTTGTCACCATTTGAAGAAGTTAAAACTGATTTGTTGGGTAGTTTATTTAAGTTATTGGGAAGAATTAAACGGAACGAAATGTTTGATAGGTTAGAATTTAATGTGCAGATAGTTGAGAAAGCCAAAGCTAAGGAAGAAATTAATAAGTTGGAAAGTGTAACAGAGAAAAAAGAAGTAGTTGCAGGAGAATCAGTCGCAGATGAACCTGTCATAGAAGAAACAAACGTCACGGATGAACCAAAAACAGAACCAATAAATTAATTAGAACTAACAAAATTACATTTTATTGAAGATGTTAAAAAAGCGGAATTAGGATTATTCACTTTCAAATAGCAAAAAGTTTATAAATTCTTTTTTATTTGGTTACATTATGGTAAATATTGAAGTAATGAACAAAACTTTAACTGACTTATTGGGTTGTGATGCACAAGTATATTCTATTACAGACACAATTAAAACTTCTGAAGAAGCTTTAAAAGTTGGTGAATTATAATATCTGTGGATTGACAATGCCCTTTGTGGTAATTATAATTTCTGTGATGTTGGGATGGATATGTTAAAAGCAAGTTATCAAAAATTACAAGATAAATTTCCTAAGGCGGCAGAAGAATTATCTACGAAGTTTTATTAATCTTTACTTTTTATTTTTTTTATGCTTTTTCATACTCACTTATTATTTGGACTTTTTTTCTTTATCGTTTTTAGAATTTTTTTCAGTGGTGGGAACGAAGTTTTATTTTTAGCATTAGTTCTTTTAGGTAGCGTTTTACCAGACCTTGACCAAAACAGGAGTAAAATTCATCGTTGGAGCGGGTTAATTGGTATCATCGTGGGTTATTTTGTTAAGCATCGTGGGATTTTACATTCTGTTTTTTTTATGTTTTTTAGTTTCGCAGTAGCAAGTTTTTTTTTTGGTAGTTATTATGGGTTTGGACTTTTATTAGGGGTGACAGCGCATTTAGTAGGTGATGGTTTAACACCGGCAGGGATAAAATTGTTTTATCCTATTTCTAAGATGCGTATCAAAGGTCCAATCAAAGTAGGTAGCATAGGTGAGTGGTTAGTTTTGATTGGTTTAGCAATTTTGATTTTGAAAGAATTCTTGTGATTTTTTATGGGTTAGTTTTGTGCATTTGTTAATTTCTAAATTTAATAGCGTGTTTGTCTGATTTAGCCAACCGTCTGTCCAGTGTCACAGTGTTTCTAGTTTCAAAATTCTCCCGTTACAAGGTTCTAACTTCTTCAAAAACGTCCACTGGACAGGTCCGGACAAACTATATAAACTACCTATGCCTTATAGAATCTGTTGCTCAAAACCGAGCCACACCTCGCCATCAACAAAATCGTTGGTGGTTGAAATAAAATGCGAAAGCAAGAGGAATTAAAAAATGAATAAAGAAAATGAATTAGTGTCTAAGGCACAAAAAGATGTAGAAGTATCTAAGAAGAATAACGCAACTAACGGAAACAAAAGTCCAAGTGGAACCAAAGAATCTCTAGGAAATTTTCCAGAGATTAAGTTCCGGGCAGGGGCTATCTCGGCAACAGTTTGGTCAAACAAGACAACTAGGTCAGATGGCGAAGAAGCCGAGTACAAAACGATTTCTATCGATCGGAATTATACTGATCAAGAAGGCAATTGGCACACTACGAATTCCTTACGGACTAACGATTTGCCAAAAGCTAAACTGGTTTTAGAAAAAGCATACGAACATGTAGTTTTCAGTAAACAAGAATTATTTAAGAAAGAGAATAAGTAATAATAAATGAGGTAATTAAAAAATGAGTGATGAATTAACAATCCAAGATTTACCTGGTGTCGGTGCTGCAACAGCAGAGAAATTAGAAAGTGCAGGATATCGAGATCTAATGTCTGTTGCCGTAGCAACTTTAGGGGAATTAACTGAATCTGCTGGCGTCTCGGAAGCTGTGGCCAGAAAAATGGTCAATGCTGCTCGTGACGGTATGAAAATGGGTTTTGAAAGTGGCACCGAAGTATTAAAGAAACGAGATTTCATTAATAAAATCAGTACTGGTTCAGAAGTGTTTAATGAACTAATGGGTGGTGGATTTGAAACAGGTGCAATCACCGAATGTTTTGGTGAGTTTGGGTCTGGGAAAACGCAAGTTGGCCATTTATTGTGTGTCAATGTTTTGAAAGAGTTCCCTGAATCTGTTGCGGTATATATTGATTCCGAAAACACTTTTCGCCCTGAACGGATTAAACAATTAGCTGAAGGCGCAGGTATTGACCCCGATGAAGCGTTAAGTAGAATCATGGTTGCCAGAGCTTACAATTCTGATCACCAGATGTTATTAACAGAAAATGTTGACGGGTTAATTAAAGAGCAAGGTAAAGATGTCAAATTGGTTGTTATTGATTCATTAACATCTCATTTCCGAGCAGAGTTTGTTGGCCGGGGCACATTAGCGGAACGGCAACAGAAACTTAACCGGCACATGCATATGTTAGCAAAAATTGCGTCCATGAACAATGTTTGTGTTTATGTTACTAACCAAGTTATGTCTAAACCTGACCAGTTTTTTGGTGATCCGACAGCATCAATCGGTGGGCATATCGTGGCACACGCTTCAACTTTCAGAATCTATTTGCGGAAAGGTAAGAAAGGTAGCCGGGTAGCGAAACTAATCGATGCGCCGGCATTACCTGATGGAGAATGTTGTTTTGAAGTTCTGGAGCAAGGGTTAAGAGATATTGCTTAGGGTTGATTTTTTCTTTTTTTCTTTTTTCTAGATTTTAAGAGAGGTGTTTATGATGAAAATGATTACATTAGATGATGGTATCAAAAATAAAATTCATACTATTCGTGGACAACAAGTTATGTTAGACAGGGACTTGGCAGAATTGTATGGTGTTGAAACAAGAGTTCTTAATCAAGCAATTAAGAGAAATAAAGAAAGGTTTCCTGATGACTTTATGATTTCCTTGACAAGAAGTGAAATATTAAACTTATCACAAATTGTGATAAGTCCTAAAATAAAGCATGCACCTAATGTTAATGTTTTTACTGAACAAGGAATTGCAATTTTATCAGGTTTATTAAAAAGTAAAAGAGCAATTAAAATAAATATCCAAATAATAAGGGTTTTTGTGCAAATGCGGAAATTTATTTCAAAAAATGCCGAATTATTTCAGAGAATTGATCGAACCGAGCAGAAACTTTTAGAACATGATGTTAAATTTAAAGAGATTTTTTCTGCATTAGAAACAACCCCACCAAAGAAAGGAATATTTTATGATGGCCAAGTGTTTGATGCTTACACTTTTGTTTCAGATTTGGTAAGAAGTGCGAAGAGCTCAATTGTTTTGGTTGACAATTACATCGATGACACTGTTTTAACTTTGTTTAGCAAACGAAATAAAGAAGTTAAAGTAATAATTTACACAAAACACATTTTGAAACAACTAAAATTAGATTTAGAAAAGTACAACTCACAATATTCTAAAATTGAAATTAAAGAATTCAAAAAAGCACACGACCGTTTCTTAATAATTGACGGTGAAGTTTATCATTTCGGTGCAAGTTTGAAGGATCTGGGTAAGAAATGGTTTGGTTTTACTAAATATGATAAAAAGTCAATTAAGTTATTGGATAAACTGGAAAGTGGTTAGTTTCACTAATCTCAAAGCCTTTTTCACATAACATTTATATAATTCTGGGTGTATGTGGGTTTTATAGTTATGATTCGAATAAATAAGCAAGTAAATAATAAAATAAACAAACTGTTTCTAGTTAGTTTTTTAGATGTAATAATGACAAATTAAATGATAAACTAGAAACAAAACTATGGAGGGAAATAAATGAGTGAACAAGAAGCTCCTGTAAAAGAAGGAGAAGAACATAAAGTATATATTAATGCAGTAGGTGCAAAAGGTGATGGTATTGCCAAAGTAAAAGGGTTTGTCCTGTTTGTATCTGGTGTAAAGAAAGGTGATTTTGTAAATATTAAGATTACCAAAGTATTAAAAAATTCTGGTTTTGCAACATTAGTAGAAAAGTTAGAAAAACCAGTAAGACAATCAAAGTTTGCAACACTTTCAGCTGACGAATTTCATGCTCCGCAAGAAGTAGAAGAAGATAGTCAATATGATGAGACTGACGATTTTGGTGCAGATCTAGATGATGAAGATTAGGTAAGTTACTTTATTTTTTTTTTAAATAAGGATAGTTTTAAATAATTTAATTCTTTTATTTTGTATATTGGTAGATGGTGGTAGATAGTATCATTAATTATATTTATTAAATAACAAAAAAAAGAGGTGTTAAAAGATGAATTATATTGCGTGGTTTAAAGATTTGAATAAAGATTCTATCCCTGTTGCAGGTGGTAAAGGGGCAAATTTAGGAGAAATGTACAATTTAGGGTTACCTGTTCCACCAGGATTTTGTGTTACTGCACAGACTTATAAAGAGTTTATTGAACGGACCCAAATCAAAGAAAAAATTGAAGATAAACTGAAAGGTCTTGACATTAACGATACTGAGAAATTACAAGAAGTGGCAAAAAAAATTCAGAATATCATAAATTATACAGAAATTCCTGGAGAAATGGCAGAAGATATCCTGGACAGTTATGAATTGTTAGGTGCGGGAAAAGATGCACACGATTTGGTTGAATCAAAAGACGTTTTTGTTGCTGTACGGAGTAGTGCCACGGCAGAAGATTTGCCGAGTGCCTCATTTGCTGGTCAGCAAGCAACTTTTTTGAACGTCAAAGGTAAACAGGAGGTAATTAATGCAGTTCGTTCTTGTTGGGCCTCATTATACACTGCACGGGCAATTTATTATCGTGAAAAAAATGGGTTTGATCATAGTAAAGTGTTAATTTGTGCCGTTGTACAACGGATGGTAAATTCTGATAAGTCTGGAATCATGTTTACCATTAATCCGGCAACAAACAAAGAAGATGAAATTGTTATTGAAGCTGTTTACGGGTTGGGAGAAATGATTGTTGGTGGAGAAGTTAATCCTGACATGTATGTGATTAACAAAACAACTAAAGAAATAACTAAAACCGAAGTAAGAAAACAAGAGATTGGTTTATTCAGGAACGAAAAGGGGGAAAATGAAAAACAAGATGTGCCAGACGGCGAACAAGAACAACAAATTGTTTCTGATTTGGACATCAAAGAGTTAGCCCGGTTAGGGAAAAAGATTGAAGATCATTATGGTCGTCCGCAAGATATTGAATGGGCGATGGAGAAAGAAAAAATTTACATTGTGCAAGCTCGGGCAGTAACAACTTTCCATAAAGAAGAAGAAGCAGGAGAAGAAGTAAAAAGTGAAATAAATGGTGCACAAGGAACACAAGAAACAAATGAACCAAATGTTCCTAGTGGAACAAACGAATTTACAGAACCTAAAACGCACAACATCATCTTAAAAGGTGAAACTGCTTCTCGTGGCGTTTATGGTGGGAAAGTAAAATTAGTGAATGATCCCTCTGAATTAAGTAAAATTGTTGATGGTGATGTATTAGTTACCAAGATGACAACTCCGGACATGGTCCCGGCGATGCAAAAAGCAGGTGCTATAATCACTAATGAAGGCGGGATGACTTGTCATGCAGCAATCGTAAGTCGAGAAATGGGAACTCCTTGTATTGTTGGTACCCGGACTGCAACTGAAAGTTTGCAAGATGGGCAAGAAGTTACAGTGGATGCAACTAATGGTATTGTGTATGAGGGTTTTTTAGGCACTGGAAAGAAACGTGAATCAGGAGTTACAGAAGTAGTAGAAGAAACACAAAAAGAACCTGTTGTTCACGAAGATATAATTACTGCTACAGAAGTTAAAGTAATTATGGATTTACCGGACATGGCTCAACGAGCTGCTCAAACTGGTGCTGATGGTGTTGGGTTAGTGCGGTTAGAAATCATGATTGCTAATGGTGGGATTCATCCAGCGGAATATATTAGGCAGGATAAAGATGCTGATTACGTTAATTTATTAAAAACTGGAATTAGAAAAATTGCGCAAGCTTTTGCACATAAACCTGTCTGGGTTAGATGTTCAGACATGCGTAGTGATGAATACCGGAACTTGCAAGGTGGTGAACAGGAATCACATGAATCTGACCCAATGATTGGTTGGCACGCTATCCGAAGGTTACTGGATGAACCAAGAATATTGAAAGCAGAATTTCAAGCTATTAAGGAGTTGCATGAAGAAGGGTTTGATAATGTGGGTGTAATGTTACCGTTTGTGATAAGGGTTGAAGAGGTCAAGAAAGCGAAAGAAGTTATGCGTGAGATGGGATTAGAACCTTGTCAAGATGTTGATTTTGGGGTGATGATTGAAACTCCGGCTTCTTGTTGGATCATTGAAGAATTGTGTCAAGAGGGGATCTCCTTCGTTTCCTTTGGAACAAATGATTTGACACAATTAACTTTAGGGATTGACAGAAATAATGAACGGATAGCACATCTTTTTGATGAGATGCACCCTGCTGTCTTAGGAGAGTTAGCTAAAGTTATCGATGTTTGTAACAAATATAAAGTTACCAGTTCCATCTGTGGGCAGGCAGGTAGTCGTCCGGAGATGGCTGAGTTTTTGGTTCATCGTGGTATCAATAGTATCTCTGCGAATGTTGATGCGGTAGATGAAATAAGGCATACCGTAGCAAAAACTGAGAAGAAATTGTTATTAGATGCTGAAAGGGAACGAAAGAAATAGTTACTTTTTAGTTTATCTTATTCTTTAATTTATTAAGATTATTTAGTAGTGATTTTTTGATAAGCTTTGCTAATATCTTTTTCTTGATACCCATACTTTAAAAGAGCAGACTTGATCTGTTCTGAGTTATATCCTGCTTGTTGATATTGAGTTATATAATTGATGATCTCATTAATCTTTTTTTGTTGATGTTTTTTCTTATCATAGATTATTATGATTACAATTATTATTATAAATATTAATAGTAATATTAAGAAGATGACCCACCAGGGAAATTTACTGGGTTCTTTTTCTGATTTTTTTGTTATTGTTTTTTTTTCTATCTCTTTTAAAGGGGTAGGTTCTGTTTCATCAATTAATCCTGGAGTTTTAAGACAATCTTGATCTTCATCATTTTGACAGTCTGGATCACAAAGGTTATCATCCATTTTATCACAATAATCATCTTTCTGACCAGATTGGCAGTCAGAAGGACATTCATAATTATTCTCTTGTGGTTCACATAAATTGTTACCACAAGTATCTGCGAAATGGGTCACGGAAATACTAAGAGGTATAGCTTGTTTAGGATCTTGAAGAATAACACTTTGTCCATTTTGATAATATGGTAAGAACAAATCAAAAGGTTGATAAAATTTAGGAGTGAATTTTGTTTGGTATATTGTTTTGCCAGAGAAATCCTTTATTTCAGCAGTGTGTGTACCTTCTATCTCCGGTATTGGTAATTCTCCCACAACAATTTTTGTTGATGAATAAGCTAAACCCTTATCTGTATTAACTAATTTTAAAGAATATAACTCTTCTGCTTGGACAAAATAAGGCAAGATAAGTAAGGAAAGGGATATAAGAATAATTACAGGAATGCTTTTTTTAAAGTTAGTTCTTTTCATATTTTTTCTAATTTTTATTCCTCATACCATTCCACTCCTGCTGAATACATCTCCGGTTCTTTATTATTTCCTACTTCAAGATAATATGGCCAGGAAGTGGCATTATTTTTTTGGTTATCTTCCGCAGTAATATAAATTGTATGTGGACCCATAGTTAAATCAGTGGGGATGGTTTTAGTAACAAGCGGTTTAACAGACCCACTTGCTAAAATTGAATCTGAATCATGAACCTCATATTTAATGCTTTGATCATCATTTTTGTGAATAATCTGAAACGTTACATCTGGGGAAGTTGGGTGAGCAATTTTATCCAAGGAAGTAATTTGGATCACAAAATCATTGACTCTTTTTTCTACTTTAAGAGTTTTAGAGATGGCTAGATTGTTATCACTATCTTTTGCTTCTATTTGAATGATATGTTTACCATCTGGTACATTTAAGCTGAGGTCTATTTTGCTACCATTAAAAGTCGTATTCTGGTGTAGGTACATGATAGGATGGTCAAGGTCAGCATAGATTGTGTAATTGATTGATTCATTTTTGTTATCATAAATGATAAAAGAAAGGTTAACATTGGACACATCCTGTCCGTTATCATCAAAGTGAATAATTTTTATCATTGGAGGGATCTCTTTGGCCATCGCTTCTTTTTGAATTGCATCAATCGTCATAGTATATTTACAAAAATCTTCTAAGATGTTATTCATGGTTACATTTTGTTTAGAAGAATCTTCATTAAACATAAATTCATGATTAATCTCAATAAATCTACCTACTTGTTTACAATCATCAATGGTGTCACCAATATTAATGATATAATTTGTTGTGGTTTCTGTTTGATTAGTTAAATCTGTTTGGTTTTGTTCTGTCTTAGGGTAAAGGAAAGGACAATTTTTTTCCAAAAATTTTAATTTTAATTTTTCAGTATGTTGAGTTGATAAATCAAAGGTCAGTGGTATGGAATAATAATTAAATCCTTTGTTATTTAGTAATGACCCTACAATCTCTTCTGCACTTTTATTTTCTAATGTTTCAATATTCATGTTTTTAGTTAAAAGAAAATTGTAACTTTTCATAACATTAAAATCAAATAAACTATTGTTCCCTGGAGTAAATGAATTAAGAAAGATAACATTTTCTTGTGAATTTAACCCATAATCTTTATCAACATAATTTGTAATGGGGTAACATTGTGTAGGGGTTAGTAATAAGTAATTTTCTTGTTCATTTGACATCTCATATTTTACTTTTGTGATTGATGAAATAGTAGGAAATCCAGAGGTGTCCCATTTACCAGAGAACAGCATATCATTAGCATTCCCATCACCATGGAGCCCATCATTAAATAACAGAATCTGTTTAGAATAATTTTCAGATGTAATATTTACTTCTACATTATTTTTATTTTCATTTTCAAAAAGTAATGCTTTTATTAAAAAAGGACTGTCGATTTTTCCTACTAACGGTTCTGAATACAAAAATTCTTTCCCCTCATAAAGTATTGGGAACCCAGTGGTAGCAATTAAACTTTCTTGTTCTAAAGCCGTTGTACATTTTGGATGATTTGTACAGCCAATTGCCTTAAATTCTCCTTTATCTTGACAGTTACTTTGTAAATAATTATCATAGCAATAACCTTCATAATCAATACAACAACCAACATTACATTGAGGTATTTCATTACATTGAACCCCGGGATTAAATTGGTTTGGGCAATCATTTTTTGAAGTTTCTTGACAAATTAGATCACAACAACCTACATTAGCGTAGGCAACTTCTCCAACAGTATTACTACGATTAACAATAATCAGTAAACTAACTAGAATTATTAAAACAATTGCTGAAAGTACTATTGTTATTTTTTTATTTTCTACTTTCATTTGTACTCTGCTATACATTTAACTGAACATTTTTGGCACCACATCGCTCGCCAAAAACTACACTTGGGCATTTGTGAACTTACTGTAACTTTTCTGCCACCCTTTACTTCCAAGGAAGTTTCTGGACGGTAATTAATCATACAAACCCCTTTCCCACCATGAGATGTCTTGGTTACTTCAACGGTTTGATCACAAGTTACTGGGAAGGCAATATAGTCTGGACCAGCACCAAAACTGATTGCCCCATTGATAATTGCTCCTGCAGCAATCCCACCTATTATGACTATTAAGGTAGATTTAAGAAGGACTAGTACTGGGCTTCCAAGATTAACTAACCAGGATAAGAAGCCTGTTACCGAACCTGTACCAATCCCTAATGTAGCTACAATAATTATTGCAGCTATAATCAACGCTATGATCATACCTATTAATCTGCCAATACATCCAGCGTCTGGGTCTATTATAGAAGAGATACTTTTACTTTTAAAACTTTGGTTTTTACAAGAAACAGGGGTTACTTTAACAGTATCAATGGGATTTATTTGTTCTTTAAAACTAACAGTAATTGCTCCTTCAATAGCTGAACCAGCAAGATTATCTTGATTTTTTTGAGCTTTAAATTCTTCTCCTAAACCCCATCCAGGGATAGTTGTCCAAATATTATTATTTTTATAATCTGTTTCTACGGGAAGTGGTCGCCACCCATCTTCATCCTCATAAAGTAAACCCATCTCTCCATTAGCAGGATTTTCATCTTCATCCCAGTGAAGAATTAATATTTGCGGTTCATTAAAACGTATCGGTGACGGTCCTAACTCATAAACTGGATAAGTTAAGTTCCAACTATCGTTCCCATAAATAATTGAATTGTCTAGTTCTTCTGAGTGAGGGACATTAATTTTAGTGGCATTACCAATGTATACTTGTTGGATGGTTAAGTTAGGTATTGCTGCACCTCTGAGATTAATAGTTGTTCCAGGCATGAGGGATAGTTTTAACATTTTATCAATGGAACTTAAGAATAAAGGTAAGTTAGTAGGGACAGTGTTACTGTTTGGTGCTAATTCAATCGTCTTTTTCAAATAAGATTTACCAAATTCACTAGAAAATTCAAGGGATATTTTTTCTTTCAGGTGAGATTCCTTTTCAATGATAGAATAGATGAGATGTTCATCATCAGGGAAAGAATATTGTATAGTAAATAAAGTAGAATTGAATCCTTTTAATGGTATTAATCGTTCAAAATCTGTTTGTTGTTGCAGGTTGATAATAGTAGAAGCAGTTTCAAACATTTTTTTGAAGGGAAAATTAAGATTAATTGAAAAAGTATCAAACTCTTTAATCTTTTCATCTTTACTAAATTTGAGTGTATAATTTAGGTTTGAGATTACTCTAGCACCACCAAATAGTATCTCTGATTTGTGTTTATTAGTGATAATTTTAAACCCTTGTTCTTCAAGGGTAGAATAATTTAAACAAGGAGTAATATCTTGTTCAATAAATTGTTCTAACCGTATTTTAATTTCTTCTAAAGTAGGTTGAACATTTATTTGATCAATAAACTAAACACTTCTATTTCTATAATTAATGGTTGGCGGGATGTTAAAATAACCCCCTTTTGAACTAATCTCCAACAATCCTCTCTTAGTGCTTTTCTCTAGGCAACTATCTATCAACTCTTTTACTTGTCCCGCTTCTGGTA
>CAYXEO010000007.1:0-47847 GCA_964464055.1 uncultured Methanosarcinales archaeon
AGATTGCCATTAAAAGAATAAAAAGTCCTAAAATGATGAACAGTGTTATTTGTCCCTTCTTGTTCATTTTAATTTACCTACCATCTTGTTCAATTCTTCTCTCTTTTTTTCGTTGAGGATATAAATCTTAAATTTGTTAATTTTGATTACTTCAATAATTTCAATTTTTACTAATCTGTTCACAATCCTGTGTGTAGAAGATAACGGCACCTTTGATTTCGTTGCCAATTTTTGGATATGAAAATGTTCTTGCGGAGAATTGAGTAGCACAGTAAGTATTTTGATGATTTTTTGATCTACTAACTGTGTAAATAGATTCATTTTATCTTAATTTCTCTTTTTTTATCTTATTTAAACTTTTCCTTTTATGGTTTATATATTTCTTATTTGGGTCTTTTATTCTTTATTTGGTTTTTTCTTTCCATTTTTGGAAAAACACTTATTTAAAAATTATTTGTTCTTCACAACAGGAATTCTGATAAATTTGTGACATTCTAAACAAGAAATGATCACTTTCCCATCTCTGGTACGAATACGGGCGTTAATACCTGGCATTAGGAATTTGTAACAATGTTTACAGAACTGTCTTTTTAGTTCGAGTGGGATTCTAATTTTTGTTTTCATGGCCAATTTTCGTGCCAGAGTAACATATCTGTTTGCTAAGGATTTATCACTATCAAAAACTTTTCCTGCCTGTTGGAAGAGTTCTTTAATCCGTTCTCTAGCGATATCTTTCTGTTTCTTTTTAGGGATTGCTGGTTTTGCCATTATAATCTCTCCTTTATTTTTGTGATGATGTTTTTAAATTCTAATTCGTTTCGGTTAAGGTAATCTTTTTGAACATTGAACCCTCTATAATTTATTTCATTTCTTACTTTTCTTAATTCATCAATTTTTTGAATTTCAAAATCGAAATCCTGGAATTTTTCTTTCAAATATGCTAATAGACATAAATGATTTGTACAATTGTATCCATTTTTATATAAATGAGCAAAGATGAGTTCTTTAATAATGTCATAGTACGCTTCCACTTTTAGAGAAGTATATTTATCTTCTGTTTGAGATTTCCAAAATTCTAAACGTAAATTAGCCATGTTTAACATTTGGGTAGCTCTTTCTTCATCAGGTGTTGTTTTAGTAATAATACTTTGATCAAAACATTCTTTCCAATTCATTTCTGCCATTTTTTGATTAAATTATTTCACTTTAACAAACCCATAAAGTGTGATTCCGTTGATAATGTTATTTCTTAATTCCTTTGATAAGTTATTAATGTTTGGTTCGAAAAGAAGATTAATTTTATGTTTTAGTTTATTTTCAAATTTTGAAAGGTTAATTTTTGTTTCTGTCGTTTCTACGAAAATATCAATGTCACTTTTTTCTGTAAATGTTGCTTTTGCACCGCTTCCAAACAAAATAATTGTATTGGGTAATGTTTTTTCTTGAATATATTTGATTATTTTTGAGTTTATTATTCGATGGGTAAGATAATTTTTTTTATGTAATTTATAATTCTCATCTTCTGTATTTGCATAATATGTGGGGTATAATGTTTCTTTTTTTTTCTTAATTAGTTGTTTTTTAAGTAGTTCTTTAATTATATTAATAATAGTGCCATGGCTAAAATTCAATGTTCGAGCAATACCTCTAATGGAATGTTCTTTATTAGGGAATTGAATAAACAATTCTAATACTTGGTAAGTTTTGTTTTTGAATATTTGTTCCATTTGGTCAATTAATTTACCACTTGGTTAAAAAAATGAACACCATTATATAAATGTTTCTTATATTATCAAATAAAAACAAATATAAACTTCTTCTATTTACAAATTAATATGGTAAGGGGTCGTCCGATAGGTAGTCAAATCAGGCAGAACATTATTGAGATACTTTTCTATTTAGGCAAGAGTTACGGTTACAGGGTAAGTAGAATTTATAATGAGGTATTTGCTCCTGTTACGCAACGAAGCATTTATTACCATTTACGGAAAGGCGTCCAGACCAAAGAAATCGTTGTACATGAAATTAAACAAGAGAAGGGTGAATATTCGTGGGGCAATTCTGTCGAGAAGACTTATTATGAATTAGGTACTGCTGCTGACCCTAAAGGTGAGAAGCGAGTCAAGAAGTTTTTGGATCAACATAAAAAGTAAATAACTATTTTCATTCATTTTTTATTTCGTAATGAGATGCGATAATTTGTCATCATTTTTCTTATTTTTTTATACTATTAACTTACTTTTCATCACCAAAGTAACCCACTTATCCATGGGTAAACTAAACTTAGAACTAACACTATCAAGAAGAAGAAACTAATGTTTCGGAAACTTTTTTCTCCTTTCTCTTTACCTTTCAATTTGTGCATAGTAATTTGCATCATTCTTCCGCCATCAACGATAGGTAGTGGGAGTAAATTAAACAGTCCGATACCTAAACTAAGCAGGAATAGCCATCGTAAGAATCCGGTGAACCAAGCAACAAAAAAGTAAGCCCATTTACTAATTCCTGAAGCGTACTTTTCTTTAATATTGTACTGGTTTTTAATCTGTTGGATGCCCAAGAAACTTTTTCCTTCGTTATCAGGGTTATTAGCTAAAATAAGTGGGAATGTTTGATTTGCGGTAGATAGTTGTATCTTATCACCCGGTGAGTGGCAATACAATTCTTCGGCCATTTCTTCAAATTTACTTATTGGTTGTCCATTAACTTTTGTTATTGGTGTGTTGAGTGGGATTCCAGCAGATTCAGCAGGGTAAGACTCATTCATTTCTGTAGCAACAGCAACATATTCGCCGAAAGTAAATCCTGTTGGTTCAACCATACCTTGTTGTAATGGTGTGAAAACTGTGCTTAGTAGTAGTAGTGCGACCAGGGCCAATAATATGTTCATGAACGGGCCGGCAGCGAAAACAGAGTATTGTACAATATCTTTTTGTTTCTCAACTTGTTTTTCGTCAGGTTCAACGAAGGCACCGATGATTGGCCCTAAAAAAACTAATCCTGTATTTTTAACTTTCAAATTGTGTGCTCGGGCAACAACACCGTGTCCAAATTCGTGGATAGTTGCGATAATGAAAATTGCTAGGATCCAATCCCAGAATGGTAGAATTCCCACGCCAGGAATGTTTATGCCAGGGAGTACTAAAGCGACCCCTGAAGTTGCAGCAGGGACAGTTATTAATTTGTACAAGTTACTAATCATCATGTAAGAGATAAAAATTAAACCGACATAACCAGCACCAACACCAATATATCCAAGCAAAATCACAAATTCACGATACTTTTGAGAAATTTTTTCGATAAACTTTAGTCCGAACTTCATTCGGTAGAGAATAATAACTTTTCCTTGCGTAACAAGTTTGCTTCTTTTAATATAGAGAAGTAAAATAATTACTAAATAAAATAGAAAAATGTATTTATATTGTACAGCAAACGAAAGTATTGTGTTAAACATCTATCATGACTCTTTTTAGTATTTTACTTTGGTAATACCATAATTAAAAAATGGCAAAGTTAAATGCCAATTTCTTAAACAGGATTATCAAGGGTAATTTTTACTTCTTCCTTTTAGGGCGAAGTTTTTTTGCACTACACTTTCGACAACTTGCTTTACCTTGAGCAACTTTTAAGCTCGGTGTTCTAGTTTTAGATTTACAAGAACGACAAATGAAAATGTTCTTTTGTTTTCTCGCGATTGCTTCTTCGAATTTTCCCATATTATTATAATCTCCTAATTATTTTTAATTTGTTTCATGATTTTCATACCCATCATGATCCAGTAGAGGACATCTACCCCTTCTTTAACTTCTTCTTTAAGTTCTTCTGGGATTTCAATATCGAATGTTTCGTATGATTCTGAATCCATGATATTGGCGTGATTTCCAGAGACGGAAAGAACTTGTCCATTCTTTTTTTCAATGATTGGTGCTTCAACTTTGTCGTGACCAGGCATTACTAAGTTACGTTTTTTACCGTCAATCATTCCAACAGCCATCAAATTAACTTTCGCGTGTCCATGTTTACCAGGACGAGATGTTGACATATCAGTAATTTTGCTTGCGTGTCCATCAATAATAATTGTGTCGCCTTTTTTCAGACTTCCTACACTAACTAATTTTTTTTCATACATTGTTCAAACCACCATTAAATTCTATTTATTTTTATTTTTCTGCTGAGAGACGAATATCTTTCTCTGTAACAGTTTTTCTACCTGCGTGTTCGGCAAATCGTTTTGCTTCTGCGGAAATGTCCAGGGCAATTTTTTCCAAAACTTCTGCCAAAGCATCTTTAGCATCATCGGAAACTCTTAAAGCACCAGCTTCACGCATCATCTTATCCATTGCGTTATGCGATAGAAACCTCTTTTTATTCATAAGAGAGAATAAACGGCGACCTTTTTTAAAGGTTATGGTTGGATGAAGGAGGATAAGGGGTGTTTTTAGGGCAAATTGAAAGAAATTTTAACAAATTTCAGAAAAAGTTGTCCAATTTGAGATTTTTAAGAAAATTGTTAACTTTTTTGTTAGGGGTATATTTTGTTGTTGGTTTCTTCCTGTTATTTCTTTTTGAATTTCTGATAATGTGGTTTATTTTTGTTTCGATCTCTTTTTGGTTAGGGAATTGTCGTTCGTCAAATTTGAATTGAGGTGTATGATAAAAACTTCGTCCGTTTTTATGTTTGAACTGGTGTTGTTTATGTAACAGTTCGTGGTACATGAGGTAATCAAGTACGATTTGGTCGCTCGTTTGAAAAATTGTTGAGATTGTAACAGTATCTTGATGGAAATTGTAAGAGGCAAGTTTCCTCCGTGAATCTGTGCCCCATGTTAAGTTTGGTTTTTCCATTTTGTTAGAGAAAAATTGTCTATTAACTCGAAGGAACGCATCTTCAAGTTGCGGATCTATTTTAGTTTTCGGTGTCAAGATAGGGATATTTTTAACGAAGTGGTGGTAGAGTTTAATGTTTGGTGTGTTTTGGTTAAATTGTTTTTTATTTTGTTTGTTTTGATGTATTGTTTGATACTTTTTTTTGAATACTTTCAGAAGTAAAGTTTGCATGAGTCCGATTTTAATTTCATCATCGATAGTTTTCCATTCCAAATTTAGGTTGATAGAAATTTTGTTTTGGTAGAATTTTATGTTTGCGTTAAAAGGTGATAATCGTCGGTTATATTCCAGTTCAGTAAAGTAAGTGAAAGTTTTGTATGGGAATAACCGTTGGAACGATTCTTGGATTAAGTCGGGTGAAGAGATCATTATGATAAATTGTTATTTGTAACAAATGGATTTTTTTACTAATCTACTGTTCTATAGGATACCTTAAAATTGCAGCTATTTTGCCTAGGTCTTTCAGTTGCACACCTTCTCTTGTTTCGGTAGAAATGATTTTTAGTTCTGCACCACTTTCTTGTGCTTTTTCTTCATATCCAATGATATCATTTTCGGGCATAGTTTCAGAAACAAGTAAAACATCTACGGCAGCCATGTTAAGTGCCTTATTGACTTCTTTTTTTCCGTAAGCAACCTTTTTCATATCGTTAAGCATTTGTTTAAAAAATTTTTCCATTATTTTTTTTTCTTGGGCAACTTCTTCTTCAGCTAACAAGTCACCAGATTTGTCAAGAAGTTCTTGCAGTCCGAAATCTCCTGTGTAAGACAAATCTTTAGTACCAATAATTTTCTTTTTAATGTCTCCAGTGATATAATCTTTGCCAAGGAAACTGTTCACAGTAGTTCCTGGTCCTCCGATAATGATTCCTTTCAAATTGTTACCTAACGGCAAGAATTGGTCTTTCATGTATCCAGCAATTTTCTTAAAATGGTCTTTGTAAGCACCTTCTCTTTGCCGTGCGAATCTTTGCGCGGAATTATGGACCATGATTCCGTTAGCAATAAAATTTTGGTTATTAACAGAGATGTCTACCATGTCTACATTTTCTTCTCTTTGTTCAATTTCTGCAATTTTAACTGGAAGAAGAGAATGTTTGTAAATTTTATTCAGTTTGTTATATAGTTTTTTATTTTTTATATTGTCAAGGATTGAACTTTTGAAAGTATTTTTACTCATCAACCTTTTATTATTAAAAAATGAAGATACTTTTGAAAAATCAGATACTTTTCCGCCTTCCATTTCAATCATTTCTCTTATTTTTGAACCAGAGACCATGATTTGTCTTACTTGGCTTTTAGACGTTTTTTTAGAGATTACTTTTTTTAATTTATCAGATTTATCTTTGGCAGTGAAATCAATTAGTTCTTGAAAGTTTTCAAGTGATTCTTTCTCATTTATTTGTAATTTGAAAACTGGATTATTTGAATAAGGGTTTTTCTTATTATCATCTTTCATAACTGAAGATATAATACTGAATCTAAGAAGCAATAATTGTAGTTGGCCAATAACGGTTTTATTATTTAATCCGATACCAACACCTTTTTCCATCAAATATCCTTCTGTATCAAAGATGCCTTTTAAGAATTTTGCTACCATGATACTTTCTGCTTCAAGGATTTTTTTTGGGATTTCACTATCAAGTGCTTTTTTAAGTTCAGGGAATTCGCCTTTAATCATTCTTACCAATGGTCTACTAGTAAACCTTAATTGATGATAATTTTTATTTTCTCTAAATCGGCAACTACTTTGAATATTAAAAAAATCATTTAGCATTTTTTGGTAAGCGAAAACAACATCTTCTCGTTGTTCAAAAAAAGTAATTCTATCTTTTTCTGAGCATCCATCACCCATATAATACCCTAAAAATTGTGCAAATTCGGGAGTTATTTCGTTTGGTAAATATATTTCTGTCCCTTGGTGGTGAGATGGTAGCGTATAATCTTTTAAAAATTCAGAGAAATTTATTTTTAATTCTTGGCATATTTTTTTTAATGGTATTCGGTTAGCATTAATTTTTCCAATTTCATAAGAAGAGATGGTTGTTTGGGTTGCATTTAGTTTTTTAGCTAATTCTTTTTGTAATAATTTATTTTCTATTCTTCTTTTTTTAAGTAATTTTTGACCTTCTTTGTTAATGATGAACGAGTTGTAATATTTAAGGTAGTTTAGTTTTTGTCTGGTGCCTTTAATTTTTATTTTTTCCGGCATTAACAAGGTGTCTTGTGCTGTCAGTTCACTAGCGGTTTTTTCTATAATCTGGTTATTTTTTATTGTAAAAAAGATGTGGTCTTGAGATGTTTCAGTAATTAATTGAGGATATTTTGTTTTAATTTTGTAAATCTTTGATTTTTTTACTTTCCAAAAGTCTTTAACCGGTGAATTGTCTATTATCCGTTCATTTACATTCATTCCTTGGACAGTTAATGCCCCAGAACAGTTTTCAATTTTAAGAATGTTACCTGTTGCAGATTGTACCAATGTACCATAAACTTGACATTGACCCCCTGCCTTGAACTTTCCTGGCACTTCGGAATGAGTTTTTTGTAAGTTGATAATTGTTTTACCTTTTAATAAGGCGATGTTGGCGTCTCTTCTGTCCAAAACCACTAGTCCATAAACTTCTTTTTCAACTAATAGTTCATCAAGAACATCGGTAATAAAATGTTTATCGCACCGGTAAATACGGATGTTTAATGGTGTTGGTGGTTCAAAACTCCACACTTTAATATCTTGTCTTCCTTCAGCAGAAGCAGTGTTACCAGAGAAAACTGCCAGTCCATTTTCCGGAGTTTTTTTGAAGTTTTTTAAGTGTTGGATCATTTTTTCTAATCCTGCTTGAACATTTTTTCTTGTTGCGGAAGATTTAATGTTTGAAGCTGTCCCTTGTTCATCTGCCAAATGACCAATGATTTTAGAAATATCGTACCCAGCCGGGATATAGACTGTAATAAATTCTGTATGAAGAGCCTTCTGGCTCTTTAAATCTTTGATTAGTTTCTTCAAGTGCAATCTTTGTGGTGCGCTAAGTTTTGTCATGTTAAGTAGAAAAGAAGGGGTGTTTTATATAATTATTGTGTTAATGTAGGTGTTAGTTTATTATCTTTTAAGAAAGTGTTAATTGGATTTTTTCCAAGAAATCTTTTTGTAACACTCGTTTACTAGTATCAAAAGTTACTATGTTGTGTCCTAATTCCTGAGCTTCGGTAAGGCACACTTGGAATATTTCTGTGTCCAAATTTTCTCTAATTTTTTTCTTACTATACTTTCTTTCCAGAAGTCGTTTTTCCAGTTTTTTAAGGTTGGAACAAGTCAAGATGACGCACATATCAACCAATTTCGGTAAAAGTAGGTGAGAAATGTGGGTGTCAATAACTATCCCTGTATGTCCCTCTTTTTTAGCCAATTTAATTTTGTCTTTGACAAGTTTAGTAAAAAGTTTTAAGTCAATATCAAAACATTGTTTACTTCGGTCGTATTTGGTAGCAACTTGTTTATAATGGTGGTGCAAATCTAACCGGTAGAATCCAAGTTTTTTCTCAATCACTTTTGACCAAGTGGATTTCCCTGTACCTGGCGTACCAGAGATACAAATAATGGGGAATTGTTTAGGTCTGATAACTGACATTTTTTTATTTCTCAAGCTTATCATTTTGTCGGTGCTTTTTATGGTGGTGTCGCATGTGTCTAGCAATTACATGTTGGTGTATTAAAGATTCCATAATTAAGATGACTAGGAACAAAACCACTGCGTAACTACTTAACACTAGGACATCTTTCCAAACGATTACCAGTTGCGTATTGAATAAAAGAATCTCTTTAACCAACTTTTCTGCGATAACAAAAGGGTTAAAATAAGTAATACTTCTAAGTAATGGTGAGACACTTTCTAGTGGTAAGATGACTCCAGAAACGAAAAGGAAAATGCTCCCTAGTGAAATTGAAGCTAGGGTGGCCGTTTCTTCCGAATGGAAAAGGTAACCTATTAGCATACCCAAGAATGTGAAAATTGAAGCTGTAATAAACAATATTAACGCTATTGCTGGGAATGAGGGTAATGAATCTTTCATAAAGAAAAGTGAAACACTCATGATCACCAAGATTTGCAACAGGATAAGTATCAAGTTAGTTAAATAAATTGAAGTTACAAAGACAACTTTTCTAATCGGTAGGAAATAGTTTCTTAAGAACGCTGGTGAATGTTTTTCCATCATCACTAGTGTAGTGCCTAATAATAAAGAACTAAACATGATTACCAAAATGAGCAGAGTTGAAAACATGTAGTTCAAGTAGGTACTTTCTTCGCTAACTTTTTCAATTTTGGTAATTAGGGGATTTGTGATGGTACTTGCTTCGGTAACTTTTTGTGATTCTAAATTTGTATTAATTTCGTCAAGTGTAGTTTGTAAATTTTCTAATGCTGTTGTCACTTCGCTGATAGTGGTTGTGATTTGGTCCAGATTAGATGTTGTTGAAGTCACTGTCTCGGAAGCGGTTGACAATTTTCCTTTAGTAGCAATCAAGTCTGCGTTAAGGTTGTTTACCAAATTAGAAATTTCTGTGAATGCAGATGTTGTATCGGTTGAATTATTTTCAACTTGGGCCAGGGCCGCATCAATTTCTGATTGGGCAGATTCTAATTCTGTTTTTATGTCCGCTTTTTCAGAACTGTTCATGTCAGCGGAGTCGATAGCTGAGATTGCGTCTGTGATTGCTGACGAGGCACTGTTAAGATCTGCAGAAAGGTCAGTTTCAAAAGTGTCCACCTTGGTAAGGTCATAAATTGCTACCGGCGCTGTCAAGTCAATATTTGTGAGTCCAGTTTTAGCAGTTTCAGTTGTTGAAGTTACAGTAGCACTTTTATTTTTAATTGAAGTAATAGTGGTACTCTCTTCGTTAATTTTAGTTTTTGTGTCAACTAATTTGGTTAAGATGTTTTGGGTAAGTTCTTGCGAAATCACTTGTGCTTGTAAGTTAAGTTTAGTGTTTAAGGTTTCTTGGATCATCCAGACCAAATTGATTTTACTAGGATCAACATTGAATGTGATTTTTTTTGCTTCGTTACTTTCAATTTTGAAATTATCTGGAACATGGATACAAGCGTGGATAAGGCCATATTTAACATCATTTTTACAATCTTCCAAAGTGAGTGATTCGTATTTAATTATTTTGAACTCTTCTTCTTTCAATGTGTCAGCGAACTGGTTAACATCTTCGGTGAAAGAATCCGCATAAACACCGATATTAATTGCGTATTGGTCAGAGGTGTTATAAGAAAGTCCTAAGATAAGGATGATTAATAATGGTGCGAGGAAAACTATCAGAGCGGAACTTTTAGAACGAATAAGTAGTTTCAAGTTCTTTTTTGTTAATTGGTACAATGCCCTTAGGGTGTGCATTTTTTGTTTCCTCTTTTTTAGTAATGGTATTTTATTTTTTGATGGTTCTTTCGAAAATTTCAACAAGTGTCGGTTTCCTAAAGTCCATATCGTGTAGGAAAAGGTTTTCTTGTTTGATAACATCTAAGATATTTTTAATTGTAATTTCGGTATTTTTTGGGTAAATTATAACTTTTGTTCCTTGGTCAACAATTTTCTTTATAGGCATACTTTTTAGGTACTTAAGTAGTTTCTCTTTACTTTCTCCGGGGTGGATGTTAATAGTAAAATGGTCTTTTAGGAACGGTTTTTTAATTTCTTCAATCAATCCTTGGCTGTGTACTTTACCATTATGGACAATGGCGATTTTGTTACATATTTTTTCTAAACCTTCCAAGTTATGTGAGGCGATAACAATGGTGATACCCATTTGGTTTATTTCTTTCAAAAACTGAACCATTTCGTTTTGTAAAACGGGGTCCAAATCGGCAGTTGGTTCATCTAAAACAAGTAGTTTAGGTTTATGTACCAAACTGCAAGAAAGGTCAAGTCGTTTTTGCATACCTCCAGAAAGGTGTTCTGCAAGTTTATTTTTGTGCCCTTTTAACTTAGTAATTTCTAAAAGGTTGTTAATATTGTCTTGCAAAATGTTTTTTTTCACTTGGTAAAGTTTTCCGAAGTGGTGCAAGTTTTCTTCCACTGTTAGTTTTGGGTAAAAAGAGTTATGTTGTGGGGTAAACCCAATATGTTTTTTTATTTTGTGCAAATGTTTGTTAAGATCAAGTGGGTTACTTGTTGCACCGGGAAAATAAGTCAGTTCTCCATTGGATGGTTCTAAGAAACCAGTTATCAAGTTTAGAAGCGTGGATTTTCCACAACCCGATTGTCCAATTACGCCTAACACATCTCCTTCTTGTACCGTCAGGTTAACATCTTCCAAAATCCGGTGTCTACCAAACTGTTTGCCAACCTCTTTTAGTTCTATAATCTTCACAGGAATAATTAATCCTTTTTTGTTTATAAATGTTGTGTGGGTTGTCAACCACAAGTGGCATAAGAACTCCCTGCTTCGTTACAAGCAAGTTTTCCAGCATTGGCCAGGATACAAATTTTGTCACCACAGATTTGGTTCCCTGTACCTGATCCTTCTATCACCACACATTTTTGTAAACTTTTGATAACGTCTTGGTAAGTGTATAATGGAATTTCTACAATTTGTTCCCCTGGCGCCTTACCTGGTCTAACCCAATCTACACAAGTATTATTATTATTACATATTTTATATGGTTCATCTTGACAAATTTTCCCTTGACAAGTTGGATCTGCACAATCTGCACCTAATAAACCATCATTATCAATCCCATCTTTACAATTAACTTCTTCACATTCCCATTTGTCTGCATTACAAATTGCCCCAGCAACACAAGAATCTTCTTGGTTCGGGTTACAACATATTCCTCCTTGTGGTCCGGTTTTGTTTGTGTTGTAACAGTCTGAGTCATGGCAGTCTGTTCCTGCATAATGTGCAAGAGGGAGAGAAGGCCCAATATCGGGGATAATCCAATTTCCTTTAGAACACATATATCCGTTTAAATAATTAGTTTCGTTAAAACATTCACCTTCAGAATTAATGCATTGTTGTCCTTTTTTGCAACATCCTTCTAGTGCGATCATAGGGTTAGTTCCAACTTTTATGTTGCTTTTTATATAAATCTCATCGTTTTCACATTTTTCGTTATTTGCATCGTCATCATCACCATCGTTATCAAACCCATCGTCACAAGTTTTTTCTTCACCAAACTCGCAGATGCATTCGCTGTTGAGGCATCCGTCTTGGTTTTTCACTGCCCCAATTTGATCGTTACAATCTGGGTCTTGGCAATCAATTAAATTATCATCATCATCATCATCTTTATTAGTACAGTTTTTGTAGTAATCGTCAATTACATAGTTATCATTGTCGCTATCATCACAAGCATCTCCAATATCATCATTATCTTGGTCTCCTTGGTCAGGATTGGGTTTATCTGGACAATTATCACAAGCATCTCCAATATCATCATTATCTTGGTCTCCTTGGTTAGGATTATATTTCTCTGGACAATTATCACATACTCCTGTTATTATATTACCATAAACAATTCCATCGTTATCATCGTCTGCGTTACACAAATCTTCCATAGCATAGTAAGGCTCCCAGATGTTCCATTTATTACACTCTTCCTTTATTGGCTCTGCCTTTTTACCCCCCATCCATCCTCCACAAGAAGAACTGTAATATTCTGCATTAGCACAATAACAATCCCAAGGATCAGGTTTTCCACTAGGAGGAGGGGTGCCAGGTTCTTCAAGACCCTTACAAAGGGAACAATTATTTTCAATCTCGGAATATGTTGCGTGTCCGACAGTTTTAACTCCAAACCAATTGAAAAAGAATATGAAAAATAGTAAAATCAGTATTGATAACACCATTACTTTAATCACCTTTCCTTTTTCTACATCCATCTTTTTTTATAACTGAATGTGTTAGTATTTATTTATTTATTTATCGGTTTTGACCTAGGTAAAGTTTAAATACCTTTAATGAATACATTTTACCATGAAAAAAAAGGGGTGGTTATATGTTGCGATAATTTCTTTCATACTATTGTTAGTTCTAAAATCAGACACTTTATTAACTGTATTGGGTAAATTTGTTATTAACAATTTTGCTGGTGGGAGGAGTGATTTCAAATTCGTCACTTTTTTCATTTACTTTTCATTATCAAGTTTATTACTTTTTTTAAGTTTTAATGGGAAAACAAAAAGAATTGAGAAGTTCATCAAAAACAAACCAGTGAAAATTTATTTTTTAGTTACTCTTTTGATTGTTTTTTTGGTTGGGGTGGCTTCCTTTTTCGTTTTCATCAATGAATTTGGGTTAGATTCATCTAGTTATTACAAAACAATTTATGAAGGAAGGCAAAGTTCAACTCAAATAACCCATATCCATACTTACAAAGCAACCCTCTCTAAAATGGTGGATTTTGTTAATCCAAATTTACATCGTGGTTATGATGCTGGGCGTTTTTTTGCAGAAAATCTTCCTGCTTTTTTTTGGATATTTGGACTTTTTGCGTTACCATTATTAATGATACTTTCATTTTTGGTTTTATTAAATTTTAAAGAACAATTGAAACAAAATAAGCATCAATCTTTTTTCATAGTGATTTATTTAATTTCTTCGTTTTCATCAATGAAGAACACTTTTGATGGGGGGTTACTTAACCCTGAAACTTTTGTTTGGTTATCAGTATTAGTTGCAGTTTTATATCATCATAAAACAATCACCTTATTTATTAAAAAGTCAATTATTTTTTTAAGTGGTAGTTTATTATTGTTAATTAGTATTTTGTTCGTTTTTGGAGTTCAGTTAAAACCGGTTTTGGTAGATTATTTATCTTGTGCTGTGTTTTTCCTTTTTATCACTGGAATTTATGTCACATTTAGTAAGCGTGATTTTTTAGTTTCGGCGATAATAGTTGCAGGGTATTGTCTATTCGTTCTGTTAGTTTTTTCATCTTTTTCAAGTTCGTATTATCATTATACTTTAGATCGTGTTCCGGAATTGACAGAAATGGTTCCTGCTGGATCACAAGGTTTTGTTTATTTGTTACCAACTCAGGAAGAAGTGATAAACAATTGTGAGAATATAATTTATCAACAAGACGATGTCACAATTTGTAGATTTGTAACGGATTCGCCCCAATTACTAAGCGGTGTATTTAACCAATATACTTCGCTTCCGGTTAATTTTTTTTCTGTTACTGTTGAAGGAGTTAATTGTGCGCAACAACAATATTCCAAAACGCACAAATTTATTTTAGTTGAAGGTGAAATACCAGGACCAATCCAAACAAATTTAATGGATTTCACTTTTTCTACAACAAATGAAACTATTGCTGGAAGGCCAATTTATAGTTATTCAATTGAAGCAGTAGGGTGTATCCCGGATTTTAGTGATGTGAAACAAAGAATATTAAACAAAGAAGGGATGAAAAGTTATATACTTTTAAATTAATGATTTTCTGTGGTTTTCATTTTTTTAACAAAGTTCTCCCAACTGGTTCTTAACAAATTAATTAAGTGATGCAATATTAATGCTAGAAAAATACCACCTAAAAAGATTTGCCATTCTAAATTAAATTGTGTAATATAAAACAAGCTACTTCCTAAAATGAAATCTGTTTGATCGATAAAAAAAGCATACTCACCACGTTTGATGTTTAATCTTCTTTTGGTGATGCTACTGGTTATGCACCCTACTGATGCACCAATCCCTAAATATAACGATTCTATTGCTCGTTCTTGTAAAATTCCAATGAAAAGAGCGATAAAAATCCAAGAGAATACTCCTGCGATATTTCGCCCATTACCAACAATTCTTTTATTTTTAATTTTGTGATACAAATCAAAAGGGATGTCTAGTTTAATTATCGTCCAGATATAATAAATCAACATGTTGGTGATAAATACAGGCAAATAGAACCACAATGATTTACTTAAATAATCCAATATAAATACAATAAATTCCAAAAGAGACACCCCATATTTTTAATAGCCAAGAAACAATGTCTTGTTGATTATAAAACGCAAGACTAATACAAACTATACCTCCTATTATCATCATCCATCTCCCAAAATTTGCCCAATTTTTTTCTGATAATTTCATTTTTTAAAATTATTTTTCCCCTCTCTTAAATATTTTATGGAAAAGATCCCTCCTAATACTACGATCACCATTTCTCCTAATAATCTAGTCCAAATAAGTCCTAACAAAATCGTAGACTGGGTTAAATATCCTTTTAGTTGATAAAATATAGAAAAATCTTTTACACCTAATCCGAAGGGTAGCTGAGATAAAACACCTAATCCGTGTGAAGTTAAAAAAATGGAGGTTGTTTTTTTAGTAACATCTAATCCTAATGAATTGAATACCACACTTAATTGGGCAACCATAATTAAAAAAACAGTTGTAGAAATAAATGAAATTAATACCCATTTTCCCCAATGATGTCTAATTGTTTTTTTGAATGAGTCTGGGAAATAATTAATTTTATTTTGTTTTAAGTTTGTAAAGATAAAAATAGTAATCAAACACATCCCTACAAAGGCAAGTTTCCAAGGTAACATTAAAAATATTAGTAACCAAGTGAATCCAAACATGTCTGCAGTTCTAAGGAATAATAATAATGATATTTTTCTTTTTTTAGGCACTTTTTTCCAGAAAAAGAATTTGAACCCGTCAGCACCAATTTTACCGGTAAATGTGGTTACTTCAAAAAAGCATGACATACAAAACACTTTCACAAAATGAAAATAGTTTTTGTTAATGTGGAATAAGTTACCCACCATATATAACATGAACGATTTAAGTGCTATAAAACAAAACGCCAATCCAATTATTGCTAATGAAATTTGCCAATGTATAAATATTAAAGAGAACTCAATTTTAGAAATGTTCTTTGTGATAATTATTATGAAAACGAGAATTAAAAATAAAAACATTATTTGTTTGATAGTTTGTTTATTGAACATGGGTGAATTGTGTAGTTTACACTACTATAAATCTTTTTATTTACATTCATCGATATACGGATTCATTGAACAACCATATTCTTCACAATCTGCATACCCATTATTATTATTGTCAATTCCGTCAGTACATGTATCTGGTGTTTTTTCTCCAATTCCACAACTTGTTACAAATGGATTCGACATACATGGCCAATCGTGGCAATCTGTGTATCCGTTACTGTCATTGTCTATTCCATCAGAACATTCATCATTAGTATTTTCATAATTCCCACAAACAGTAATGAATGGATTAAAAGTACATGAAAAATCTCCACAATCCCAATGTCCGTTATTATCGTTGTCTATTCCGTCAGAACATTCTTCGTCAGTTGATTCATATTTAGAACCAGCATAAATATTATGTGTTGGTTCTGGAGGTATTGATTCTTGTTGAGAAGTGTCTGGATGATTATAGTTGTTTGTATCAGGTTGGTTATAATTGTTTTCCGCAATTTCAGGATTTACACATTCTCCTTGGTAACAAACCCGGTCACCTTTACAATCTTCGTTAGCTTGGCAACCTTGTGTAGAGGGTGCATTATTGGAATTAACATCGCCACAACTAAATGCTAATAAACTTGCTCCTAAAATGTAAGTAGTAGTTTTATTTCTTAATTTTTGTAAAAATGTTTGTTTAATTTTTGTTTCTAAATTCACCATAATAACTTTTGAGTAACAAAACTATTTAAACATTTTGATATTTTTTGGTTTATTTTTCCAGGTTACCCCCTACAAGTTGTGCCTAAAGTTATTAAACGCGATTAGTTTCTATCAGAAAAAACGAGGTTTCTTAAAATGAATGAAGTGTTGGAAAATGTTTCTCAAAAAACTGAAGAGAACGAATATTATAACCAAATACCTGAGGGGTATGTGAAAGGGAAAACAAAATATGTGGTGGTTACTGGTACAGTTATGTCCGGTTTAGGGAAGGGGATTTTTGCTTCTTCTTTAGCGAAGTTGTTACAATTGAAAGGGTTAAAAGTTAGCATCATGAAATTTGATGGATACTTGAACGTTGATGCTGGGACACTAAACCCGTTTCGGCACGGTGAAGTATTTGTTCTTGACGATGGGACTGAATCAGATATGGATTTAGGCACTTATGAAAGGTATTTAAATTTGGAGTTGACAGAACAGAATTATTTGACTGGCGGGAAATTGTTCTGGAACATCCTTAACCGAGAACGGAAAGGTAACTATCTCGGCCGTGATGTACAATTTATTCCGCATGTTACTGGAGAAATTAAACGGTTCGTCAGAAGTTTAGCTAAGAATTCTGAGGTGGATGTAGTTTTTGTAGAAATTGGGGGGACTGTTGGTGACATTGAAAATAATTATTTTATTGAAGCGATGCGGGAACTTAGTTATGAGGAAGGTAAAGAGAATGTTTGTCAGACTGCTTTAACTTATGTACTTAGTCCCGGTTTTTTAGGTGAACAAAAAAGTAAAGCTGCCCAGTTAGGATTAAAATCGTTAATGGCTTGTGGAATTCAACCAGATATTGTGGCTTGTCGGTGTGAAACAGAAGTGGTCAAAAAAGTGCGAGAGAAAATTAGCATGTCTGCAAATGTGCCATTTGAAAGAGTTGTTAGTGTGCATGATGCCAAAAGTATTTATTTGATTCCTAAGATGTTAGAGAAAGTTAGGTTAGATGAGCAAGTGATTGATTTGTTAGGGTTGCGAAGTCGTGTCAAAAACGATTATTTTGCGCGTGACAAATGGGAAACTTATATCCGGAAAATTATGCGGTCTGAGCAAGAAGAAGTACCGGAAGTGACTATAGGGATTACTGGCAAATACACTTCTTTACGAGATTCTTATGCCTCAATTATCAAAGCCTTGGAACATGCAGGGACACATTTGGGTAAAAAAGTAAAATTGAAATGGATTGACACTACAGATTTGGATGATGGAACTGTGGCGGAAGCGTTGAGTGATGTCGCGGGGATAATTGTACCAGGGGCTTTCGGTTCTCGTGGAAGTGAAGGTAAGATAAGTTGTATCAAATATGCTCGAGAAAATAAGTTACCTTATTTAGGTTTATGTTACGGATTTCAAATGGCGGTGCTTGAGTTTGCTAGGCACGTTTGTGGGTTAGGTGGCGCTAATAGTACTGAAATAGTAAGTGGTTGTCAAGTTCCAGTGATAGACATTTTACCTGAACAGAAAGAGATAGATTCGTTAGGTGGTAACATGCGGTTAGGTGGACAAGATGTAGAAATTAAGCAAGGAACTATTGCCGAGGATTTGTATAGTTCTAATTTGGTGAGAGAACGGTTCCGGCACAGGTGGGAATGTAATCCAGAATATTTATCGCAATTAGAAGAGAAAGGTTTGGTGTTCAGTGGTAAAGCGCCTGGGCGAGAGATCATGCAAATATTGGAGTTACCGAAAGAAGTTCACCCGTTTTTTGTAGGGACTCAGTTTCATCCGGAATATTTGTCCAAACCATTAGCTCCGCACCCGTTATATGTTGGTTTTTTAGAAGCGGTTATGGGCGAGAAAGAAGTGATTGAAGAAAAAGAAGAGGGTTGATTTTTTATTTTATTTTATGTTCTTTATGTAACGCATGGTGATAAGCACGGTAATGATATTTGATACTACTAAGTACATCGTTATGTCGTTTCATTAGTTTCTTAATTTCGTCAGTGGTATCAAGATGTTTCTTTTTATGTTTAAGTTTTTTTCTTTCATCAGAAGTCTTACCATGTTTATGGGCATGTTTCTCTGCTTTTTTACTTAGTTGTTTAAGTTGTTTGTTCACTTTGGTCAATTCTTTAGAATAAACATAAATGTAACCTGCTTCTTTTGTCAAACTCATAGAAAGGAGTAATGTATTTAGGTATTTAATTGTTTGGTATTTGTTTTTTTAAATTTTAAAAAAGAATAATGGGTACTTACTTCTTCTTAACAATAATCATGCAATGATCTTTTTCGAATGGAGAAAGTAGTTTATAATCAATCACAGTAAAAACTTTGTCCAACTCTTGTCTAATTTCTTCAAAAATTTGTTTAGGATTTCTTTTAACATCTATACTACGCGCCTTGATGGATAAAAGTCCGTACCCACCTTTTTTCAGGAACAAGTTACAGTTGTTGATGAACATTTCTTGTTGATTTTTTTGAGCAACATCTTGGAAAATTATGTCTGCAGTACAAACTTGGCCAACATACTGTTCTGGATGATTAGCATCTGCAAGAATTGGTACAATGTTTTTTCTTTCTTCAGCTAAAAAAACTAAATCTCTGACAACTCTTGGTGCTGGATCAATTCCGAAAATAATACCTTTTTCACCGACAATATCTGAAACGAATGAGCAAGTGTAACCGTGTGATGCACCCAAATAAAGTACCACGTCATTTTTTCTAATTCCTATGTTAGTACAACCTTTCATTATCATAGCTGCCAATTTACTTCTGGTCGGATCAAATTCTCTATACTCACCGGTTGCATCTCTGGATGTACGTTCTTCAAAATGTTTTCTACCTGGTAAAAGTGATTTAGTAAATATCTTTTTACCTCTAGCTTCTTGATAAATTTCAAACAATTTGTGTTCTTTGATTTTTCTGCTCATTTTAGTTTTGTGATTTTGTTTATTGTTAATTTGTTGGATTTTGTTTGGTTTTATTCTCTTTTTCTTGTTTTTTAGCAAATGCCCAATGTTCCAACTCTTCTTCTTCGGTAAGTTTTTTACCTTCAAAGATCCATGGTTTCCGATGTTTAAATTTTGTGATAGTGTTTTCGATTATTTGTTTTGTGTTTGCACCGTATTTTTCTTCAGCGATGATCATTACTGACAAAACATCCCATAATGTGTCTCCCAACTCTTCATGCAAATTTTGCATGTCATTATTGTCAAGTGCTTGACTTATTTCGGCAACTTCCTTGTTAAGTTCAGCGATTCTTTCTTGGATTGTTCGGTTTTTTGACCACGGTGAAAGTTCTCTGTCTTGTTGCAAGATTTTGTAAAGTTTGTCAAAGCTATCTTTCATTTTTTAATTGTTATTTGTTTAGTTATTTTTACTAGCTTTCAGTTTTCTTAATGCTTTTTGTTTCTCTAACTCTTTTTCTAACTCTTCTTTGTATTCGGGTGCTTTAAATTCGCCTTTGAAATAGTCTAATCTGGCGCATAAAGATAATTTGTCAGCTAATCTACGTGCCATTTTACCACGTAAATTTCGTCTGGCGTTTTGCACGATAGGATGTTGAATAATTATCCCGTGTTTAGGACTTCGACTACCTGTTTTAATATGTCTGAAAAGTGCTTTTTCTGCACCTAATAATTGTATCGTTGAAGCAGGTAATAACGCTAATCGTTTTAGTCCTTTACTTAGTTCAAGTAATTTGGCACTAATGGTAACTCCGCCTAATTCAAGTAGGTTTGGGCAATATTTTTTCATAACTGTTTGTAAATATTTTTCATGTTCTGTTCGTAATTCAATCAAACTAATAATCCTTTTAGCTAAAAATTTCATTTCTTGCACATGGATTTCGTCTAAATCTGCACCCATACTACTTTTTTCATCAATTTTGAATTCTTGTAAAAGTTTTTTTTTGTTTTTGTCAAAAACAAGTTCAACAAATTTTTCTTGGTTCATGTCAATATGTTCAAATTCTGGCAAATAAAGTCCGTACCATTCTCGTAATCGTTTAGTAAGTGTATTAATTATTTTGTCTAGTTCGCTAAAATTAGCAATTGTTTGAGTAACAAGTAAATCTTCAGAGATGGATAATTTGATGTTTTGTCGTGTTAATTTAGTATCTTCTTTTACGAAAATGGAAAAATATTTTTCATCTTTGAAATTTTCAAGTAACTGCGCCCACATTTCTTGTGGAACAGAAGTTAATTCACCATGTTTTTCAATTAATTGTTTTTCAATAGCATCTCTGTCTGCTACTTCTTTGGTTGTATTAAGAACACTATCTATTTTATTCATATTTTGGTCAAAGACGAAAGTACCGATAACATTAGTAAATATATATCTCATTAAAGTTGTAAAAAAACGGAACTTATATAAATCTTATCTAAGCAATTGGCGAATTATGGGTCGAAATCAATGCGTGTATTGTAGTAACGATTTAACAGAGAAACAATGGTCTTCTAAATGGGATCAAGAGTATCATGAAGAACATCATTACAAAATCGTGCAATGCGATTGTGGTAAAAAGAATTGGCTTAAAACAAATTTTCATGGTTCTGGGCACGATACCAATATAATAAGGAAGGAAGATGATGAATCTACCTTGGATTCTACTATAAAGAAAGTTTTTGAGAAGGATTATTGGCGATGATGGGATAATTCTAAATAACGGTATGATTTTTCATACTAAATAATGCAAGAAAGAATTAATAAAGTGCGAGGTAATATTCTAAGATGATGGCTTTTGATCAATTAACATTAAAATCAAGAAACATATTTTTAGTTTATGCTTCTTTAATTGCTGGTGGGATGCTTTTTTTCCTTCCAATTTTGGCACTTTATTTTGAAGAAACTTTATTCACTGTTACAAATGTAGCTTTAATTTTTGCAGTAGAAGCAATAGCAATGGTGATATTTGAAGTCCCTACTGGTGCAATAGCAGATTTATTTGGAAGAAAACGAACATTAGTTTTAGCAAATTTAGTGGTTTTATTAGGGGGTGGGATTTCTTTATATTGGAGGGGGCATGTTAATGTTTGTTTTATTTGCAATATTCAATTCTTTAGCACGGGCATTATCAAGCGGTACATATAATGCTTTTTTATATGATACGTTGAAAGAAGAAAATCAAGAACATCATTACAAATTAGTTATTGGTAGATTTTATGCGTTGTGGCCAGTAGGTGCAACAATTGGTTCTGTGATGGGTGGTTATTTAGCAAAAGTTTCGCTATCATTTCCGGTAGGGTTAAGTTTAATCCCTTTATTTTTTGCTTTAATTTTAACTTTGATGTTGAAAGAACCAAAATACGAAAAAGAGACACATAAAAATATGTTTAAACATATGTTGGATTCATCAAAAGTAATTTTAAAAAATAAACAATTAATTTTGTTATTAATAGGTGGATTTTTGTTAATGTCTTTTGGAGAAACAATACATCTATTAGGTCCGTTATTTTTCAAATTTAAAGAATTATCAATAGAAATGTTTGGATGGGTAACCGCAGGAGTGTTTGGTTTTTCAGCGATAGGGCATTATTATTCATGTGCACTTTCTGAACGGTTTGGAAATAAGAAAATATTAATTTTTACAGTAATTGGGTCTCCGATTTTGTTAATTTTAGCGACTTTAGCAACAAAATCTCTTGCAGTATTATTATTTATTTTACCATCTTTATTTTTTGGTTTAAGAAATCCGATATTGGACCATTTACTTAATGCCGAAGTTTCTTCTAGTAAAAGGGCAACAGTAGTTTCTATAAATAACTTTCTTGGTCAATTAGGAGTGGCGATTTGTGCACCTTTTATGGGTTATTTTGCAGATTTATATACTATTAATACTGCCTTTATGAGCAGTGGGATACTAATGTTTTCTGTGGTAGGGGTGTTTATGTTCTTAAGAGATAAGTGACCCTTAAAAACCCACAAAAACCACAACTTTTAAATAAAAACTATACTCTTGAGCATATATGGTAGAAAATATCTGCAAACAAATCATTGATAAGAGAAAAGAATTAGTCCCATATATATTCACGTCAAGACAGATTGAGATCATAAGAAAGTATTTTCAAAAAGAGAAATTAAGCAGTACTGAAAAAACTTATTTTTATGCTAATATTAAAAAAAAAATCGATGCATTAAATTTATTTAAAGAAGAATTTTATATTACTGGGGGAACTATGGTTCCGGGTAGGGTAAAAAAAGCAAAAAAGTATCTTCAAGAATTAGGTAGGGAAAAAGCGTTTATTTCTGGTTCTTTTTTGTACAAAAAAAGTTATGAAGATATTGATGTTTATGTGGTGGGAAAACAAAGAAAAAGTTTTCATCGGGACAATTTCCACATTATCCAAATAACCGAAAAAGACCTTCAAAATCCGATTTTTGTTTCAACAGCCAAATATTCTGTAAGTACTTTTTTATTGGATTACGTTAAACCAATAATTAAACGTCCTTCTTTCGATGATTTAATAATTCTTTATCAAATGGTAATTAATGAAATTTTAAATAAAGAAGATTTGAAAGCATTAAGAGAATTAGTTTTAGAATACCATTTACAAACTGGTGGTGTTGTTTTGGATTCTTTCACTTTATTTAAAAAAACAGACGAGATTAAGAAAAAAACAGATAAAAAAAAGATAGAAATAATTAACCAATTAACTAAAGAAATTTTTTTAACAAGTTATTCAAAAAAATATACTGAAAATCACTTGTCAAAATTTTTGAAAGTACTTCGTCAAGATGTTAAGGATGAACCTCATGGCAATTTAACAATATTTATTGATTTATTTGGAGATATTAAAAATGAATGTCGGACAGTTAAAACATAAAATTCAAACCATTTTTGGAAATGAAATTAGATTTAATAAAGAGTTTGACGAATATGCTTTGAAAATAAAAAATCTTGAAGAAAATCTTGTCGAATGGTTAACCTTACTTAAAGAGGGGAAATATCAACCACTTCGCCCTCCTAAAAACCCTTCTAATAGAATATTTATTAGAAAATTTGGTTCTTCAAATCGTTGCATTGTTATTAAGATAGTTAATGACTCATTTAAAGAAATTCATTTAGCAAACCACAAATATTATGATGTTATGCGTAAAAAATTAGGGTTAAAAAAAGATAATAAGTATTATTAAGTAAAAATTAACCTGAGAGATATATGCATTTGTTTTTTCAATCTAACTTTTCACGTTTTGGGGGTTAATCAAAACCCACTATAGTAAGGGTTATAAGTTGGTTTAAGCACCATGCTATAAGGTGTTGTCAATAATTTACTAAGATATCCGAAACTTTTATAAACAACCCACGTCCCATTGAAGAAATCATTCACATTTTGTGTTTACACTGTTTCACTTGAGGGAACAAATAGATACAATATGGATTTGCCTGATAAGGTGACCATCATCAACTCTGTTCTTGATGTGATCTGAATAAAAGGCTGTTACGAGTTGAATGAAAATAAAATAAATACGAGAGTTAAATTTACAAATGGGAAAAGCACATAATCCAAGACGGGGAAGTATGCAATTTTGGCCAAGAAAACGGACCACTCATTCATTAGTTAGGGTGCGGTCATGGGCAGAAGAAGGCAAAGTTAAACCATTAGGGTTCATTGGATACAAAACTGGGATGACACATTTACAGGTTGTTGATAATACGCCTAAATCATCAACTCAAGATCAAAAAATCGCTTTACCATCAACTATTATTGAATGCCCACTAATGACTGTTTGTGGCGCTGCTTTTTATCAAAAATCATTATTCGGCTTAAAAAAATCAATTTCTGTTATGGTACCTAAATTAGATAAGGCCTTGGCAAGAAAAATTCAATTACCAAAAAAAACCACCAAGAATTTAGAAGATGTTAAAGAATTTGATGACTTAAGAATTTTGGTACATTCTAATCCTAAAGAAACATTAATTGGGACAAAAAAACCTAAATTATTAGAAATTGCTTTGGGTGGTTCTAAAGAAGACAAATTAAATTATGTTAAAGAAAATTTCGGTAAAACTATCTCTGTTAAAGATGTCTTTGAAAATGTTAATTTGATTGATATTCAAGGAGTAACTAAAGGAAAAGGTTTCCAAGGAACTGTTAAGCGGTTCGGAGTGCCTATCAGACAACATAAAGGTGAAAAAGTTAAGCGAGGAATTGGTAACTTAGGGGCATGGACACCGAAAAGAGTTGATTTCCGGGTACCACAAGCTGGTAAAATGGGTTATCATCAAAGAATCGAGTTTAACAAATTAGTTTTAAAAGTTGGAGATAACGGTGAAGACGTTAATCCAAAAGGTGGAATTAACAGTTATGGTTTAGTAAAAACTGAATATGTTTTGGTAAAAGGATCGGTTGTAGGTCCTAAAAAACGAGCCGTATTTATGTCTAATGCACGAAGACCAAGCAAAAAGTTAGCAAAATCTTCTTATGAAGTTGTTAACATTAAAAAATAAGGATTATAAAAATGAAAATACCAATATACGATGCAGGAAAAAAGAAAACTGGGGACAAAGAGTTACCAATTCAGTTTTCTGAAGAATATCGTCCGGACTTAATTAGAAGAGCGGTTCATGCTTTACAAAGTGCGGCACGACAAGCTTACGGGGCAGATCCTGACGCAGGTATGAGGCATTCTTCAACAATTAGTAAACGGAGACGAAAATATCGTGGTTGTTACGGTTTTGGTATATCTAGAGTTGCTCGAAAAATCCATTCCAGAAGAGGAACACGGATGCAGTGGGTAGGTACTTTTTCACCACAAACGGTTGGTGGACGAAGAGCGCACGCACCTAAATCAAGTAAAATTTTAGAGAAATTCATTAACAAAAAAGAAAATAGGAAAGCTATCAGGTCTGCAATGGCTGCCAGTGTTAATCAAAACATTGTCGCAACCCGTGGACACAAAATTCCTACCGAATACCCTTTCATAATTGGTTCATCTTTAGAAAATACCATTAAAACTGCGGATTTTGAGAAGTTTTTACAAGAATTAGGGTTCGGTGCAGAATTGCAACGAGGTTTAATTAAAAAAGTTCGAGCAGGGATGGGTAAATTACGAGGAAGAAAATATAAACGAAAAACTAGCTTATTAATCGTGGTAAGTGAAGAGTGTGCTTTATCAAAAGCAGGGAATAATTTGCCTGGGATTGATGTTGTTCCAGTTAATGCTTTGAACACTGAGTTATTGGCGCCTGGTGCAATGGCTGGCCGAGTAGTATTATGGACTGAAAAAGCAATTGATATTTTAGAAAAAGAAAAATTATACATATAATCCGAATAAAACAAATTCAAAATGGTAGACAAAGAAAACAAAAAGGAATCAACCGAAACACCTATTGTAGCTAATGCTGTAGTAGAAGAGTTTGACGCTTATGAAATAATCAAGTATCCTTTATCTACTGAAAAAGCTATCAGACAAATTGAGTTTGATAACAAAATTACTTTCATTGTTCATCCAAGAGCAACTAAAGCCGATGTAAAAAGAGCAGTTGAAGAACTTTTCAAAGTTAAAATTGTTAAAATTAACATCCAAAACTCTTTTAGTGGTAAGAAAAAGGCTACTGTGAAATTAAGTTCGGCTCACTTAGCATCCGACATTAGTGCGGACTTAGGGCTGATATAGATTTGGATAAATAAAATCAAAATCAAAAAAATAACTAAATAAACTAAAAAAATGGGAAAACGAATTATCCAACAAAGACGAGGACGTGGAACAAACGTTTACAGATCACCTAGCCACAAATTTAAAGGTAAAGTTAGACTTCATCCTGTGGAAACAACTGGGGTAGTAGTAGATTTGATTCATTGTGCGGGTCATAGTGCTCCTTTGATGGAAGTAAGTTATCTAACTGGTGAAAAAACATTAGCTTTTGCACCTAGTGGTATTAAAGTTGGTGACGAAATCTCAGTTGGTGGTAATGAAGTTAAAATGGGTAACATTTTAGCTTTGAAAGATGTCACGGAAGGTGCTTTGGTGCATAATTTAGAAATCGTCCCTGGTGACGGTGGTAAATTGGTCCGAGCAGGTGGTTCTTCAGCTAAAGTTGTAGCAAAAAGTGAAACGCATGTTAGAGTAAGATTACCTTCTGGTAAAGAAAAATCATTCATAGCAAACTGTCGGGCAGTAGTAGGGGTTATCGCTGGATCTGGCAGAGTTGATAAACCGTTCTTGAGGGCGGGAACAAAATTCATGAAAATGAAAGCTAAGGGTAAAAAATATCCTAAGGTATGTGGTATTTCGATGAACGCTGTTGACCATCCATTTGGGGGGGGAAGTAGTACTCATAAAGGAAGACCAACCCAGTCAAGTAGGCACGCACCACCTGGAAGAAAGGTAGGAAAAATTGCTCCAAGTAGGACTGGTAAGAGGAAATAAACTGAGAATCTAAAATGGCAAAAGAATTAATCTGGCACGGGAAAACTGAAGAAGAAGTTAAACAAATGGACTTGAAAGAGTTCTTAGATCTTATCCCTTCTCGACAAAGAAGAAGTTTGAAGAGAGGTTACACTGAACAACAACAAAAATTGTTAAAGAAATTTGAAAATAATGAAAGTAAGATTAAAACTCATTGTCGGGATTTAGTAATTTTACCTCACTTTTTAGGTAAAACAATCGAAGTGTATAATGGCAAGGTATTCGTGCCGGTAACAATCACTTTAGAAATGGTTGGTCACTTTTTGGGTGAGTTTGCTCATACAAGAAAAAGTGTTTCACATAGTTCGGCCGGTGTTGGTGCAACAAGATCTAGTAAGGCGGTATCTGCAAGATAAAGAAATAATTAATAATAATAACTAATCAAAAAAACTAAACAAAAATGGCAAAAAAACAAACGCAAGGAAATGAACATACCGCTTGTGCTAGTATGAAGAATCTTCCAATTTCAACTAAGCATAGTGTGGAGATTAGTAACTCCTTACGATATAAATCTGTGAAATATGCTAAAGCGTTTTTGGAAGAAGTATCAGAATTAGAAAGGGCAGTACCTTTTGGTCGGTTCAATAAAGATACGGGACACAAAAAAGGTATGGGTCCGGGAAGATTCCCTCAAAAAGCAGCAAAAGAGTTTTTAAAATTATTAAAATCAGTAGAATCTAATGCCCAAGATAGAGGATTGGACTCATCAAATTTGAAAATTATTAAATTAGTGCCTAATAAGGCTGCAATCCCAATGGGTGGTGGCCGACATAGGTACGGTACAAAAAGAACTCATTTAGAAGTTGAAGTTAAAGAAATGAGCACTAAAAAAAGAGACACTCCTAAAAAAGAAAAAAATGTCGTTAAGAATGAAGAATCTAAAGTGATTGAAACACCAAAAGTGGAGAAAAAAGAAGCAAAAGAAGCAAAAGAAGCAAAAGAAGCAAAAGAAGCAAAAGAAGCAAAAGAAGCAAAAGAAACAAAAGAAACAAAAGAAACAAAAGAAACAAAAGAAACAAAAGAAACAAAAGAAGCACCAGTTGTGGAAAAAAAAGAAGAAACAAAATCAGAAGGTGAAAAACAATGATTGAACGAGAATTTATTAGTCAAAAATCAAAAGAACATTATATTAAGAAATATGTTCAATCACAATTAGAAAATGCAGGTATCTCTTCAATTAAATTAAAAAAAATTCCATTAGGAGAAAAAATCATCATTGAAACTAGTCGACCAAGTTTAGTTGTTGGTTCAAAAGGTTCAAACATTAAATTATTAACTCGAACATTAAAGAAAAAATTCCAATTAGAAAACCCACAAATTGAAATTAACGAAGTGAAAAACATTTTCCTTGATGCAAACATTGTCGCGGAAAGAATCGCGTCCTCATTAGAACGATTTGGATCTGCTCGATTTAAAGGTGTAGGCCATAAAACTTTATCGGATGTGATGAACGCTGGCGCATTAGGTGTTGAACTGGTTATTTCAGGTAAAATTCCAAGTTCCAGAGCACGAAGTTGGAGATTCGCAGTTGGTTACTTAAAAAAGTGCGGAGATATTTCCATTGTAGGGGTACGGCATGCACAAGCATCAGCAATATTAAAAACTGGCACTATTGGAATCAAAGTTGCAATTATGCCGCCTGGATTAGTATTACCTGATAATGTTGAAATTTTGGCAGAACCTGAACAGGTAACTGAAGAGATCACAGCAAAAGAAAGTAAAAAAGAAGAAACTAAAAAATCAGAATCAAAAAAATCAACCACTAAAAAAGTAACAAAAAAGAAAGTGGCTAAGAAAGAAGCACCTGCTGAAAAGAAGGAAGTGCCTAAAAAAGAAGTAGTTGCTGAGAAAAAAGAAGTATCAAAAGTAACAGGGGACCCAGTTGTTGCTGAGAAAGTGGAAGAGAAAAAAGTAGAAACAGCGGTTGTAGAAGAAACAAAAGAAGTGCCTGTTGTGGAAAAAAAAGAAGAAACTAAGGGGAAAGAAGAATGAAAGTAACAAAAGAATTGAGAGAATTATCTGTGGCAGATTTAAATGCAAGGATAATTGAATCTAAAAAAGAACTCCTTAAATTAAATGTTCATGTTGCTAGTGGTTCAAACACCACTAATCCTGGCAAGTTGAGACAAATGAAAAAAAACATTGCAAGAATCTTAACTTTGCTTAAAGAAAAAGAGGCATTAAACAAATAAATCATGGTAGACGTTTGTAATCAATGTGGCTTGCCAAACGACCTTTGTGTTTGCGAATCTATTGCTCGTGAACAACAAAAAATCACAGTTAGTATCGAAAAACGAAAATTTGGGAAACGGTACACGATTGTGAGAGGGATTGGTAAAGAAGCTAACATCGATGAAATTGCAAAAAAACTCAAATCTAAGTTTGCTTGTGGCGGAACAGCCAAAGGTGGACAAATAGAGTTGCAAGGCGATCATAAACAAAGAATCAAACTGGTTTTGGTAGAATTCGGGTTTCCAGATGAAACCATTGAACTCAAATAACTGGCGAAAATTCAATTATGGTCAAGCAAAAATCAAAAATGGTAAAAATAATAGTTTACCCCTACGAACTGGTGGGCAAAATTGTAGAAATAGTTTCTGCAACAAATGAAACACTGGTAGGAATGAAAGGGAAACTTGTTGATGAAACCAAAATGACACTTAAACTTGAGCAAGATTTGACTCAAAATGTCAAAATTTTGCTCAAAAACCAAATAACTTTTAAACTGGTTGAAACCGGTGAAGTTATTGACGGAAAATCAATCACAAAACGACCGGAAGACCGGTTAAAAGGAAGATAAAAAATGAGAAAAGAAATCTTTGGTGTGAAAGCACCGGAAAAAGAATGTACCGACAAAAAATGTCCATTCCACGGAGAAATTAATGTCAAGAAAGAGTTACTTAGAGGTAAAGTAATCAAGAAAGATATTAACAGGTCTGCAACCATTGAATGGGAAAAGACGACTTATGTTCCTAAATTTGAACGGTATCAAGTTAGTAAATCTCGATTAAGAGTTCACAATCCTACTTGTGTAGATGCACAAATTGGTGATGTTGTGGTAGTAGCTCGAACAAGACCGTTAAGTAAAGTAAAAAATCATGTTATCTTAGGGCCTGTTGTTTCAACTAAAAAAGAAACAAAAAAAAGTGCTGAGAAAAAATCAAATTCAAAAAAAGAACAACCAAAGGAGAATTAATTAGATTAAAATGAAACCATTAAGCAGTAGCGTAACACGGGCATTACCCTTACAAGCAGTAATTAACACTTGTGATAATTCGGGCGCTAAAGTTGTAAAAGTTATCGCAGTAAAAGGTCACAAAACTACTAAAGGTAGAATTAGTACTGGTGGTGTGGGCGACTTAATCATGGTTGCAGTTCAAAAGGGGAAATTAGAAATGAGAAAAACTGTTGTCCCCGCAGTAATAGTAAGACAAAAGAAAGAGTTCAGACGGGCAGACGGAACAAGAGTAAAGTTTGAAGATAATGCTGTAGTAGTATTGAAAGATATGAAAGGTAACCCAAAAGGAACAATTTTCAAAGGTCCGATCGCTAAAGAAGCAGCAGAACGATGGCCAGCAGTAGCAAAAATTGCTCGGATGGTATTGTGATCATAAACAAAAAAATCAAAAAATAATGACAAATAAGAGATAATAATTAAAAATGGCAAAAACAGCATTCGCAACAACATGGAACAAAAGTACTCAGCCAAGAAAACAGCGTAAGTACAGGTACAACGCACCTTTACATACTCGGCAGAAATTTGTACATGTACATTTATCGCCTGAACTAAGGGCACAACATGGAACTCGAGCAGTAATGGTTAAGAAAGGTGACAAAGTAAAAGTTATGCGTGGAAGGTTTGCTAAAAGAGAAGGTAAAGTTGATCGAGTAAGTTTAAAATATGAAAAAGTTCACATTGTAGGTATTGAACAAGTTAAAAGAGACGGTTCAAAAATGACTTACGGATTACCACCATCAAACTTGATGATTGTGGAACTTAACTTGGACGATAAAAAAAGAAAAGCTAAATTAACTAAAAAAGTTGATACTGCTAAATCACAATCAGAAAACACTGAAAAGAAACCAGAGGCGCTTAAAAAATGAAAAATCACTTGAAAAGAATCGCATCACCACGGACTTGGATAATTAACCGAAAACAGAACGTGTACATAACTCGACCAAAACCGGGTGCACACAAAATGGAAGCAGGTTTACCACTGGGTGTAATTTTACGAGATGATTTGAAATTAGCAGCAACTATGGCTGAAGCTAAAAAAGTGTTACATAATAATGATATTTTAGTTGATGGTAAACGAAGAAAAGATTATCGGTACATTGTTGGTTTATTCGATGTTATTAGTATACCAAAAATCAACAAAAGTTACCGGGTTATTTTTAACAAGAAAGGTAAAATTTTATTCATAGAAATTGATCAAAAGGAAGCTAACTTTAAAGTTTGTCAAATTGTTGGAAAAACTGTTTTGGCGAAAGGAAAAATACAATTAAACTTACATGATGGTAAAAACATTTTATCAGATACGCCGGCAAAAGTTGGTGACTCTGTTTTGTTAAGTTTACCAGATTTAAAAATTAAAGAATTATTACCATTAACAAAAGGGGCAACTGTCTTTTTAACTAAAGGTAAACACGCAGGTGACGTGGGAAGTTTTAAAGAATTCCAAGCAGAAGATGCAATTTATGTTATGGGTGAGAAAGAAATTGAAACCGCACGGAAATACATCTTTGTTATCGGGAAAGATACACCGTTGATGGAGATAAAGAATTAAAGAAGACATGAACAGATATAAAAGACCAACATCGGAAAATTCATATTTTTTATGAACGAAAGTGAATAAATATATGGATGGGAAAGATACACCGTTGATGGAAATTAAAAATTAATAATCAAAATGGCAGATAAAAAAAACGAAAATCCTTTACGGAAAATCAGAATTGAAAAGCTTACATTAAATGTAGGTGCAGGTAAAAATGAGGATTTGTTAAAGAAAGGACTAGTCTTATTACAAAAATTATCTCCGGTAAAACCAATTAGAACTATCACTCAGAAAAGAATTCCCGGTTGGGGATTACGTCCTGGGTTAGCTATCGGGTGTAAAGTTACAATCAGAAAAGATACAGAGGCATTACTAAAAAAATTGGCAACTGCTAAAGAGAACACATTTAAAGCAAGTTCATTCGGTCCAAACGGCATGTTTTCGTTCGGAATACATGAGTATATCGATATTGAGGGTCTTGAATATGATCCAGATTTGAAAATAATCGGGTTTGAAGTCGCAGTATCATTAGAAAGACCAGGGTTCAGAGTTAAAAAAAGAAAAATGAGACCAACTACTCTTGGTAAAACTCACAAAATAACTAAAGAAGATGCAATTGAATATGTACAAAGTTTAGGGATAAAAGTTGAGTAAAAAATCATAATTTAAATAAAAATAATAAACAAAAAAGGAACAACAAAAAAAATGACTACTAGCAATTACGAAAAAGCGTTCAAACAATTGAATGCTAAACCAGTAAAAAAACAAAAGTACATCAAGTTTAACAAACCTAAAGATAGATCTTGTGGTGTGGCTTTACGAAAATGTAAAAATTGTGGTAGGAACAGAGGTCATATTGGAAAATATGGTCTTAATTTGTGTAGGCAATGCTTTAAAGGTATGGCCTTAAGTTTGGGGTTCAAAAAATACAATTAATGAGGTTCATGAAAAAATGTTAAACGATCCATTGGCAGCAGCATTAACAAAAATACTTAATGCAGAAAAAGTAGGAAAGAAAGAAGTAGTTATTAGGCCAGCTTCAAAAATGATTAAGACAATATTAAATATCATGAATGATCATCAATTTATCGGAACTTTTGAAGAAATTGAAGATGGTAAAGGTGGATATTTAATAGTTAATTTGATTGGTAGTGTTAACAAGTGTGGGGTTATAAAACCAAGATTTTCAACTAAGTATGATACTTATGAAAAATGGGAAAAGCGGTATTTGCCAGCGAAAGATTTCGGAGTAATTGTGGTAACAACCCCATTAGGCATTTTAACTCACACACAAGCTAAAGAAAAGAAAACAGGGGGCAAGTTGGTAGCTTACTGTTATTAGAGTAATTCAACAATTATAAAAAATGAAATTAGATTTAACAAAAACAATTGAACTTAAAGAAGGGGTAACCGCTGTGTTAGAAGGATCTTTATTAAAAATTAAAGGTGCTAAAGGAGAAACACAAAGAGTTTTCCGTCATCCAAAAGTTAAGTTAGTTGTTGAAGGTAACAAAATCACTTTAAGCTGTTCAAAAGCAACCAAAAGAGAGAAAACATTAATTGGATCATACTTTTCACACATTAACAATATGGCACTTGGCGCTGAGGAAGGGTTTGTGTATAAATTAAAAATTTGTTCAGGACATTTCCCAATGAATGTGGCTGTTAAAGGTAAAGAATTCGTTATCCAAAACTTTTTTGGTGAAAGTGTACCAAGAAGAGTTGACGTATTAGAAGGGGCAAAAATCGAAGTTAAAGGTCAAGATATTATTGTGGAGAGTGTGGAGAAAGAAATTGCTGGTCAAATGGCAGCTAGAATCGAAAGTTTGTGCAGAATAACAAACAGAGACATAAGAATTTTCCAAGACGGATGTTACATAGTTAACAAAGCTGGGAAAGAAATGTAGTTACAATCAAATAAAAACAAATAATCAAATTCAAAAAATAAAAAAATGACAGACATAAAAAAAGCATTGGAAAAACGGACCCAAATTAAGAAGAATAAACCTAATTTTGTGGTTAAAGAGTCAAAGTTTTCTGCTCGGGTAAAGAGTAGATGGAGATTTCCTAACGGTAAACATTCCAAAGTTCGTCAAATGCATAAAGGTCGTCCAGTATTGCCTAGTTTAGGATTTGGATCCCCTAAATCTGTCAGAGGATTACACCCTTCTGGGTTAGAACCAGTACAAATATTCAAGGTAACAGATTTGGATAACATCGAAGTTGCTAAACAAGGGGCAATGATTTCCGCTAATGTAGGAAAAAGAAAAAAGTTAGAAATCTTAAAAGTTGCTACTGAGAAAAAAATTACGGTTTTAAATGTAAGCGATGTAGTAAAAATGGTTGACAAAATCAGATCTGCGCTTACTGATAAAAAGAAAATTAAAACAGACAGAATTGCTAAGAAAAATAAAAAGGAAACTGAGAAAAAGAAAAAAGCAGAAGAAAAAAAGAAAGCTGCTGAAAAAAAAGAAGCTTCCAAATTAGAGAAAGAGGTTTCTATTGAAGAAAAAGCTGAAAAAATGCAAAAAGAACAGCAGAAACAGAAAGAGATTGTTGAAAAAACAATCACTAAAAGACAATAATCAAATTTAATATAAAAATATACAAATTAACCGATAAAAATGAAAAGCAAAAAACGATTGGCAGGAGATATCTTGAATGTATCACCTAGTAAAATAATCTTCGCAGTAGATGCTTTAGAAGAGATTAAAAAAGCGATCACTCGAGCAGATATTCGAGGTCTTATCGCAGTTAAGAAAATCACTAAAAATAAAAGTAATCACCAATCACGGGCACGAGCACGAAAATCTTTAATTCAAAAACGAAAAGGCAGACAAAGTGGCCAAGGTCACAAGAAAGGTGCAAAACATTCCACAATTACCAAAAAAGAGAAGTGGATGATCAAAGTTCGAGCTCAAAGAGATTTCATCAAAGATTTACGAGAAAAAAAGTTAGTCACACTTACTAATTACCGATCACTTTACCGAAAAGTTAAAGGTGGTTATTTCAGAAACAGAAGACACATTAAATTATATTTAACTGAGCACAAATTGTTTGAGGAGAAACAATAAATTATATTCATAAAAATAAAATGACAACAATAAAGTTCATGCTCACATTCGTTGCGCGTGAACTTTCTGTGTTTTAAATAATAAACAAAATGGCAACAAAAAAACCAAAAATCGTCTTATTTAGGCGGAAAAGAGAACAAAAAACAGATTATGGTAAAAGGTTAAAGTTACTAACTTCCAGAAAAGTTCGGTTAGTAGTAAGAATAACTAACCAGAAAGTGTCTGCGCAATTAGTTTCTTTCGCTTCGACAGGTGATAAAATCTTGGCAGCGGCAGATTCAACTGCTTTGAAAGGTTTAGGTTGGACATATTCAATGAAAAATATCCCAGCAGCTTATTTGACTGGGTTATTAATTGCTAAAAAAGCACAAGAAGGGAAATTTGAAGAAGTAATTTTGGATACCGGGTTTAGAACACCTTCGGCAAAAGGCAAGATCTTTGCGTTTGTAAAGGGAGCAGTTGACGGTGGTCTTGACATAATCCGTGGTAATGAAGAGAAAACATTCCCTTCAGAAGAAGTTATTAGTGGTAAAACCATTCAAGATTATGCAATTAAAATTAAAGAAAACAAAGAAGTTTATAACAAATTGTTTAGTGGCTATTTGAAAAACAAAGCTAACCCAGAAACAATTGTTGATGAATTCAATAAGATTAAAACTAAAATATTAGGATAAAGGTAATGAAACAAAATGGCTGACGAGAAAGTTGAAAAACAGGAAGGGAAAAAATCTTTTGGAGATAATAGAAAATCATTCGGCGATAAAAAGAAGTCGTTCGGCGGTAAAAACAAAGATTTTTCACAAAAACGAAGAAGACCGGTTGAAGAACCTAAGACATGGGCTCCTGTAACAGAACTTGGTAAAAAAGTTAAAGCTGGCGAAATTACTGACATTGAAGACATATTTAATGCTGGTGAAAGAATCATGGAAGCAGAAATTGTTGAAACATTATTGCCTGATTTAGAAAATGAATTACTTTTAGTAGGTCAAGCGAAAGGTAAGTTTGGCGGTGGTCAAAGAAGAATTTTCCGTCAAACACAGAAAAAAACTATGGAAGGTAACAAAATAAGTTTTTTAACTTGTGCTGTTGTTGGTAATAAGAATGGGTATGTAGGTGTTTCCGCTGGTAAAAGTAGAGAAACTGTACCAGCAAGAGACAAATCATTAAGAAAAGCAAAATTAAAATTAAACAAGGTGCGTAGAGGTTGTGGTAGTTGGGAATGTGGATGTGGTGAACCGCACACAATTCCTTATGCAGTAACTGGTAAATGCGGATCTTCAATTATCACATTAAAACCTGCTCCGAAAGGTAAAGGGTTATGTGTAGAAAAAGAATGTGCCAAAATTTTAGAAATGGCAGGTATTAAAGACGTTTGGAGTACTACTAAAGGTCAAACAAAAGTTAAAACTAACTTGATCAACGCTTTGGTAGCAGCTTTGAAACAATTATCAGAAATTAAAATTAAACCTAACGACATCCAAAAATTGGGTATTGTAGCAGGTAAAATGAAACAAACTAAGGAAGTAGAAATTCCTAAAGCAGAGAATTAGAAAAATGGTTGAGCAAAAAAACGAACAAAAAGTGGAAAAGAAGACAGAAGTGAAAGTAGAAACAACTCCTGTTGTTAAAGAAAACAAAAAAGCAGGTACCAAAGTTGCGATTGTTTTAGTTAGGGGCCACATTGATTTACCTCAGCCAGTTCGTGACACTTTGAAAATGTTAAAGTTGACCCGTAAAAATTTCTGTGCAGTTGTTGAAGATAACGCAGTTTATAGAGGAATGATCAAAAAAGTTAAAGATTATGTTACTTATGGTGAAATTACTGAAGAGATGTTTGCTAAACTTGTTAAAGCAAGGGGAGAAATTTTCTTAGGTAGAACAACAGATGCTAAAGGTAAATATAGTTATGCAACATTAAAATTTAATGGTAAAGATTATAAAAAATATTTCAGGTTAAACCCACCAAGGAAAGGTTTTGGTCGAAAAGGTATCAAGATGTCTTTCAAAGTTGGCGGTGCATTAGGTAACCGGGGAGATAAAATTAACGATTTAATTGAAAGGATGCTTTAAAATGGTTGTCAATAAAAGAAAAAAAGTTACTAAGTACAGAGGACATGTCACTCATGGTGGTGGTCATCGGAAAAAAAGACGAGGTGCTGGTAGCCGGGGCGGTAGAGGAAATGCAGGTTCTGGTAAACGAGCAGGTCAAAAAGTAGCAGGATTAAAAGGATTCAAATTAGGTAACAAAGGGTTCAGTTCCAAAGTTAGTAATCAAGACACCCCAATCAATGTAAGTTTTTTCACTATTGCAAGAGTTAACAAATTAGTATTATCTGGTAAAATTGTTAAAGAAGGTGAATTATTTTCTATTGATTTAGGTAAGTTAGGTTATAATAAACTTTTAGGTACTGGTAAAACAAGTTTAAAATTAAAAATCGCTGTTGAGAAGTTTAGTCCGTCAGCGGAAGAGAAAATTAAATCTGTTGGTGGAGAAATTGTTGCTCCTGTAATTAAAGTAGTCGAGAAGAAATCAAAAGTAGCTAAGAAACCAATAACAAAAGAAACAAAACCAGCAGTTAAACAAGAGGAATGAATTTAAATGTCTTTTTTAGATGTATTAATTAGCCATCTTCCTGAAGTAAAGGGTCCGAAACAAAAACGGTTACCTTTCAAAGAGAAGATGAAGTGGACATTAACTATTCTACTTATTTTTTTCGTAATGGGTCTTATCCCTCTATTTGGGTTAGGAGAAAACGCATTACAACAATTTGAATTTTTATCTATCATTTTAGGTGCATCTTTCGGAAGTATAATTTCTTTAGGGATCGGCCCTTTAGTGACTGCATCTATTGTATTACAATTATTGTCCGGTACAGGATTATTGAACATTGACACCAACTCTGCTGATGGAAGAATAAAGTTCCAAGGGTTACAGAAAATATTAGGTATCGCATTTGTTATTTTTGAAGCAGGAATTTATGTTTTGATGGGTGGATTAGCACCGGCCGCCGCATTAGCAGGAACATCATTATACGGTCAGTTCCAGATGTTACTTATTTTCCAGTTAACATTAGGCGGGATAATGATCTTATTTATGGACGAAGTTATCAGTAAATGGGGTTTTGGTTCCGGGATAAGTTTGTTTATTGCGGCAGGTGTTTCACAGAGTGTATTTATTAGGGCGTTCAACTTTTTACCATCGCCAACTAATCCGGAAATTGCTGCAGGAGCAATACCTGCATTATTCCAATCTTTATCTCGTGGAGACATGATTACGGCAGCATTACAATTAGCAGCAGTAATTTCCACAATAATAGTATTCGCAATTTGTGTTTATGGTCAAGCAATGAAAGTAGAAATACCATTATCTTTCGGTAGAGTTCGTGGGTATGGTATGCGATGGCCATTAAATTTCTTTTATACATCTAACATCCCTGTAATTTTGGTCGCAGCATTGATGGCTAATATCCAGTTAATTGCCCGATTACTAGAACGATGGGGACATCCTTTCATGGGGACATTCTCGGGTAACGCACCAATCAGTGGTTTGGTTTACTGGATAAGTTCGCCAGACATTGTGCAAAACATTATCAAAGGTAGTTTTAGTTTTTCACAGTTAGGACAAGCGTTAAGTTATATTTTATTGATGGTTGGTGGTTCAGTTTTATTTAGTGTCTTTTGGATGCAAACTGCAAATATGGATGCAAAAAGTCAAGCTAAACAAATTATGGCGTCAGGGTTACAAATTCCTGGGTTCAGAAGAGATGAACGAGTTTTAGAGAAAATTTTAAGCCGATACATTTGGCCATTAACCATTGTTGGTGGTGCGGCGGTTGGATTATTGGCATCTTTAGCAGATTTATCTGGTGCATTATCCAGAGGAACAGGTATCTTATTAGCAGTAATGATTGTTTACAAGTTGTATGAAGAGATCGCTAAACAGCACATGGCAGATATGCATCCTGCAATGCGTAAGTTTATGGGGGAATAATTTCTTTACATGTATACCGAATCAGCACAACGTTTATATACCATTAATTAAAATAATATTTTCACAATGGCATTTTTAGATCCTGTATTAAATCCAATATTGCAACCTTTACTTAACGCTAGTCCGTTTTGGTTAATAGTTGTTTTAGCATTTTCTGTTTCAGCAATAATAACTTTAGTTTACAAACTGATGACTGATCAAGTGTTAATGAAAAGTATGAAAGAAAAACAGAAAGAATATTCTAAACAAATGAAAGAGTTGCGTAGTGAACCTGAAAAAATGATGAAAGTTCAAAAAGTGGCTATGAAAGCGAACATGGAATATATGAAACTGTCCTTCAAACCAACATTAATCACCATGTTACCCATCATCTTACTTTTTGGTTGGATGGCTGGACATTTAGCTTATGAACCAATTTATCCTGGTGAGACTTATTCACTTACTGCAACATTTAGTGAAGCGGTTATTGGACCGGTGGAATTAGTTGCTGATGGTGGTACAGAAGTAATAAATGAAGTTCAGCAAGAAATTGTTGATCACGAAGCAACTTGGCAATTAAAAAGTGATCAAGGGAAACATGTTTTAGGAGTTCGGTCAGGTACAACAGAACAAACAAAAGTTGTTTTGATAACTAAAGAAGTTAAATATGAACCTGCAATTGAAACTTATGACCATTCAGATATTGAGGCAATTCAAATTAATTATAAAAATCTTAAACCATTAGGTAAACAAGAAATTTTTGGTTGGGCACCAGGTTGGTTAGGATTATATATTATACTTTCAATTATTTTCAGTATGAGTTTGAGGAAAGGTTTGAAGATATACTAAATTGATAAAATAGGGGGAAAAGAAAAAAATGACAGAAAAACACGATAAAAAAGAAACTCATGAGAAAAAAGAAACTCATGAGAAAAAAGAAACTCATGAAAAAGAAGAGCATCACAAGAAGAAAGAAGAGCATCATGAAAAGAAAGTTGAACATCACAAAAAAGAAGAAAAAGTTGTTCATCACACAGAAGAAAATGATTTACTTGGTGGTTTGAAGATTAACCCTTGGCAAGTGGCAGCAGGAATATTAGTGTTATTATTAATCGTTTCAATTTTCACTAATGGGTTTAATTTTGGCGGTGATTTATCAAGTGAAGAAGCAACTGATAAAGCACTAGAATTTATTAATACGAATTTATTAAATGGACAAACCACTGCTGAGTTGGGAGAAGTGTCAGAAATTTCAGGATTATATAGTATGGATTTAAAAATTAATGGTCAAGAAATGGAAAGTTATATTACTAAAGATGGGTCATTATTATTCCCACAAGCAATTCCCTTAGCAACAGTACCAAGTGCACCGGTAACTCAAGAAGTTCCAGAAGTAACAAAGTCAGACAAACCAAAAGTTGAATTGTTTGTTATGAGTCATTGTCCGTACGGAACACAAGCTGAGAAAGGCATTTTACCTGTGGCAAACTTGTTAGGTGATAAAATTGATTTTGAAATTAAGTTTGTTTATTATGCTATGCATGGCCAATTAGAATTGAACGAGCAAATGAGTCAAGAATGTATTAAGAGAGAACAAGGTGATAAATTTCATGATTATTTAGCTTGTTTCTTGGGTACTACATCAGGTTCTGAAGCAGAAGGTCAAGAATGTTTAGCAGAAGTTGGTGTTGATGAAAGTAAGTTGACAACATGTGTAGCTAGTTTAGATGCAGAATACAAAATTACTGAATTGTTTGAAGATCAATCTACTTGGTTAAGTGGCCGATTCCCATTATTCAATGTTGATGCAGAACTGAACACCAAATATGCAATCAAAGGTAGTCCTGGGTTAGTTATCAATGAACAATCAGTCAGTTCAGCACGAAGTCCGGCAGCTTATCTAGCAACCATCTGTGCAGCTTTTAACGAAGCACCAGAAGAATGTAAATCTGCTGAAGGAGTTAGTAGTGAAACATATACACCTGGTTTTGGATATGATGTTGGCGCAGCTACTGCAGCAACTTGCGGTTAGTTTTTTTTCTTTTTATTTCTTTCATTTTTTTACTTATTTTTCACCATAACTTTTATAAAGTGTTCAATTTCTAAATGAATTAAGTCCCATACAGGGATAAGATCTGGAGGTAACTCGGAAGAATTATAATTAATTCGTTCTAAATTACTTTCCTAAATAAAATATAAGTGAGGAAAAAATAAAATGCCTAGAGGAATGTTTAAATCAGGAAGATTAAGAAAAATATTTGTGAAAACTCCCAGTGGAAAGGTTAATGTACAGTTTAGACAACGGAAACCTTCCAAAGCTATCTGTGGAATGTGTAAAACAGAATTAGCAGGAGTGCCAAGAGAATTGCCAGCAAAGATGGCCAATATGCCAAAAACAGCTAAACGACCAGAACGACCGTACGGTGGAGTATTATGTTCTGCTTGTACTAGAAAACTGTTACAACAAAAAGCGAGGTCAGAACAATGAGTATCTTTAATGTAGGAAGGATGTGTTTGAAAATTGCTGGACGAGACGCTGGTAACAAGTGTGTTGTTGTAGAAGTAATGGATAAAAATTATGTAATGATTGACGGTGCTGTGCGAAGGAAAAAAGTTAATGTTAAACATTTAGAACCTTTGAACGATGTACTAGAAATTAAAGACAAAGCAAGTCATGACGAAATCAAATCTGCTTTTGAGAAGTTAGGCCTATCAGTTTGGGATAAGAAAAGTAAATCACCGGCTGCAAGACCAAAGAAACAAAGAAAAAAGAAAGTTGCTAAGGTAGAGAAAGTTGCTAAAAAATCAGTTGCTAAGAAAGAAGAAGTTGATGCAGAGAAAAAAGAAGAACCGAAAGTAGAAAAAGTAGCACAGGTTGAGAAGAAGGATGCTCCTAAAGTAGAAGAAAAGAAAGAAGTAGTAGAAGAAAAGAAACCAGAAGCACCTAAAGTAACAAAAGAACCAAAAGTAACTAAAGAACCTAAGGTGGAGAAAAAGGAAGAACCGAAAGTAGAAGCACCTGTTGCAGAAGAAACAAAGGAAGCACCGGTTGAGAAGAAAGAGAAACCTAAATCTACTGATGACAAAGTTGCAGATATGGTCCGTCAAACTGTACAGCGAGACATGTGATCACATTTTTTATTTCTTTTTTTTTTTATTTTTTTTATTTTTTTTATGATTAATTTTATAAACAAATATCTATTAACCACATTTATACCATGGAAGACAAATTAAAGAGTATCATATTGAAATTGCATCCGTTAGAAAGGACAGTATTACCAGTTCTGAAAACGGAAACTGAATATCCAACTATTGTGAAGAATTCTAAGTTACAAGATATTGAAGTAATGCGGGCTTTACAGTGGTTAGAGAATAAAGAGATTATCAAACTGACCACAGAAAAAAAGAAGTTTGTGCATTTGGATAAAAATGGACTAGGATACAAAAAGCATGGGTTACCAGAACGACATTTTTTACAAGCACTTGGGGACGAGTTCAAAGGAATGAATGTGGTTACCAAGAAATCCAAACTTAGTAGGGAAGAAATGAACGCTTGTTTAGGGTTATTAAAAAAGAAAGTTGCTATTGAAGTAACAAAAACAGACGGTATGTTACAACTAAAAATCACTGAGCAAGGGAAGAAGTTATTAGCATCTGAATCGTTGGAAGAACAGTTCTTAAAAAATGAGTTCCCGTTAGATTTTGCCGATATTAAAGATGTTAACAAGTTCGCATTTGATGAACTTAAACGAAGAAAAGAGTTCTTGAAAGTTGAAGAAACTAAAGAGGTCACTGCTGAATTGACTGAGTTAGGAGAAGAGTTAGTTCAACAGAATTTAGAAGGCGATTATTTGAACAGGTTAACACCGGCAATGCTTAAGTCTGGCAGTTGGAAAGAGAAAGATTTTCGTGCTTACGATGTGGAGATTAATGTGCCTAAAATCACTGGTGGGAGAAGGCACCCTTACAATGAATCAATGAATTTTATCAGGAACACATTTTTAGAGATGGGGTTTCGGGAGATGGAAGGGCCTTGGGTGGAAACAGCTTTCTGGGGGATGGACTCAATGTGGATTGCGCAAGATCATCCAATGCGAGAAGCACAAGATACATTTTATTTGAATCGGGAAGGAGATTTGCCTGATAAAGAATTGGTACAGAAAGTTAAAGAAGCGCATGAGAACGGACTTGACACAGGTTCAACAGGACACACAAAAGAGTGGTACTCCGATCAAGCTAAGAAACTAATTTTACGACAACATAGTACTGCGACAACTTTCAGATATTTTCATGAGAAAAAACTTAATCATGATTGCAAATATTTTTACATTGCTGACAATTTTAGGAACGAAGCTACTGACGCAACACATTTGCCTGAGTTTGGTCAAGCGGAAGGGTTCATCATGGGTAACGATTTAACATTAGCAGATTTAATGGGGTTCATTAAAGAGTTTTATGCCAAGTTAGGTTTTACCAAAATTAGGTTCAAACCAACTTTCAACCCTTATACAGAACCGAGCATGGAAGCACATTATTATAATGAAAAGTTGGGCAAATGGTATGCATTAATCAATTCAGGAATTTTTCGACCGGAAGCTTTGGCACCGTACGGAATAACAAAATCAGTTATTGCCTGGGGGATGGGGTCATCCAGAATTGCGGCATTATTAACAGGGAAAACAAAACTGAAGGACCTCTTAGGACCAGAAGTGGATTTGGATTGGATCAAGAAACATCAACGAGTAGAAAAATCAAGTGGTAATAAGAAGTCAGTAGATGATAAGGTGCCAGTGGGGGGTAATGAGTAAAATGGTTATTGTAGATACAAGTTTTAAGAAAGTTCAAGGACTATTAAAAGGAGATATTACCATTGAAGAACTGGAACAAACTCTTGCAGATATGGGTTTTGAGTTGGACGAAGTTGACGGTGACGAAATCAAGATAGAAATCACCGCTGAACGAACAGATTTAATCACTCCTGAAGGTGTTGCCAGGGCAATAAATTGTTATAAAAAATTCACCCCTACATATCAAGAAATTGAAGTTAAGAAAGGAGATTATGTTCACAAGACTGATGCAAGTGTTAAACCGTACCGGCCGTTCACTAGGTCATTTGTTGTCAAAGGTTTAAAATTAACAAGTAACAATATTAAAGAACTAATGAATGTGCAAGAAAAAATTCATGACACTTATGGTAGAAAAAGAAAAAAGGTCGCGATTGGTGTTTATGATTTAGGAAAATTAAATTTTCCGATAACTTATTGTGCCAAAAAACCAAGCGAAATCAAATTTGTACCATTAGAAATGAGTCAAGAACTTGGCGCGATGAAGATTTTACAAAAACATCCAACAGGAAGAAATTATGCGTATTTATTAGAAGGGTTAGACAAGTTCCCGGTCCAGATTGATGCAAAAGGTCAAGTACTTTCTATGCCGCCGATAATCAATTCTAACGATTTGGGAAAAATCAGTACAGATTCAAGTGATTTATTCGTGGAAGCAACTGGAACAAGTGGTGAAGCGTTAGATAATATCATGAACATTTTAGCAACCATGTTTAACGATTGGAACGGAAAAATTTATTCTGTCACTATTGAAGATGTTGGCGATAATGGTAAAGAAACAAAAACTGTTTGTCCGAGATTAGTGCATGTTGAAAGAGAAATAAGTTTATCTGCTGTAAAGAAGTTAATAGGGATTGACATAACTCTTGAGAAAGCTGTTGAGTTAGTACAAATGATGAGTTATACAGTTGCCAAGAAATATGAAGATAAAAACAAACTTTTAGTAAACATCCCTTCTATAAGAACTGATATTTGGCACGAAGTTGATATTGCTGATGATTTAGCTCGTGCATACGGTTACAACAACATTATTCCAACCATGCCGAACATATTTACTATTGGGGAAATGTTGCCGATGAACAAGTTGGTGGAAGACGTTTGTAATTTTTTAGCTAGTTTAGGATTAACAGAAGTGAAAACTTTCGCTTTAACTAATCAACAATCTCAATATCAAAATATGGATTTTGGTGAAGAAGAACCGGATCACATTTCGTTAGCATCAGATACAGAAGACAAAAATATTAGCATGGTACGAACTTGGTTAGTGCCAGAGATGTTAAAAGTATTAGTTGCTAACCGGAACAAAGAGTATCCTCAGAACCTTTTTGAAGCGGGGATGGTAGTTATCCCGGACGCAAAAGTTGATGTTCGTTCGCGTAATGTTTGGAAATTGGCTAGTGTTTTATGCGATGATAAAGTTGATTTCACAAGTATCAAACAAATCATTGCCGCGGTGGTAGAGTATCTTGGATTGAAACTTGAAACTAAAGAAACTATGGAACCTTTTTTAATCCCTGGTCGTGCAGCGGAAGTATTGGTTAATGGACAAAAAATTGGTTTTATTGGCGAATTACATCCGCAAGTGTTAGACAATTTGGAATTACAAGTTCCCGTTGTAGCGTTTGAGATTGATTTGCAGAAAGTGTTTGGGATGATGTGATTTTTTTACATTCATTATATATAAATGTAGCAGTGGACACGCGGACAAGTCCGGTCAAACTATACAAACGATTAATTCTATTTCATTTCACATGAAAGAGTTAATAATTATTGACGATACAATTTATCACTTCGGTGCAAGTTTGAAAGATTTGGGCAAGAAATGGTTTGCGTTTTCTAAGTTTGATAATGAAATTTTTGATTTATTAAGCAAATTACCACCATAAACTATTTAATCAACTCCTCATTATCTAATATCATGACAACAGCAACACAAATAACAAAATTTCTTAATGACGAACTTAACATTAACGATTTCGAAGATACTTCTTGTAACGGGTTACAGATGGAGAACGAAGGAGAGATTCTCAAGGTAGGATTTGCTGTTGACGCTTGTCGAGAATCTTATGAAAAAGCTGTCGCTCAAGGTTGTCAGATGTTAATTGTTCATCACGGGATGATTTGGGACGGTATCAAGTATATCAAAGGTAACGTTTACCAGAATGTCAAGTATTTAGTAAACAACAATTTGGCACTTTACGCTGCTCATTTGCCGTTAGATGCGCATGAGAAATATGGTAACAATATCAAAATTGCAAAGTGCCTAAATTTACAAGAGATCAAACCGTTCGGTTACCATAAAGGAAAACCGATTGGGTTCATGGGCGAGTTTATGGAAGCAAAAAGTTTAACTGAGGTACAAGATATTCTAGTAGCTAACGGAATGAGAAAAGACACTTTACCATTCGGGAAAGAGTTAATCAAAAAGGTCTGCATCGTTTCTGGTGGAGCTGCTAATGATATATTTCAAGCGGTCAATGTTGAAGCAGATTTGTTTATTACTGGTGAATCTGCGCATCACGTGCACCATGTTGCTAAAGAAAACAAAATGCACTTTATTTACGCTGGACATTATGAAACAGAAGTGTTTGGAGTTCAGGCATTGATGGAGTTAGTTAAAGAACAGTTTGGTGTTGAGGTTGAGTTCTTGGATGTTCCAACTTTGGTGTAAAAAATGACATTAGATAGAAAATTAGTAAAAGAAGCCTGTACAGATTTGTGGGACAAATACCACGGACAAATTGAGGATCTTGGTTATCAGTTAGGTAAAGATTCAACGATGCAAGATCCGGAAGGGATTTCTATTGTCGCTTTTATTAGTCCTGCTTATTCTTAGGAGATGGTTGAAGAGTTTAGGAAAATAATTACTTTTAGCTCTTTCCATTTTGTATTTGAAGATAAAGAAAGGTTAGGTGTCTACAAAAGCGAAATATTTAAATATGTAGACACCCATATATAATTATATGTTTATTGAAATTAGAAAAAGAGGAAAGAGCAAGAAGTATTATTTGATTCATACTTATAGGGAGAAAGAGAAAGTTAAGAGGATTTCGCGCTATCTAGGTTCTAATCTTAATGAAGAGACATTACAAAAATTAAAGAAAGTTGCCGAACAACACATTCTTGAAGAAATTAAAGAGAGAAGTATTCTTGAATTTGAGCTAACTAAAAAAGAAATTGAAGAATACAAAAAGTATGAAGAGGATATTGAAGTTAAACATTTACAAACATTAAATTGGAAACGGTTTACCGAAGATTTTACTTACAATACAAATGCAATTGAAGGTTCAATTGTTGCTCTTTCTGAAGTTAAGGATTTGCTGGGTGGAAAAGAAGAACCTCAAGATGCCGATGATATTGAAACTCTTAATGTTGCAAAAGCAGTTGAATTTATCAAAAAATCTAAGGAGAAAATTACTGTTGATTTTATCAAGAATCTTCATTTGATTTGTTTTAAAGGAACAAAGAAGTTTGCAGGTAAATTAAGAGATGTAAATGTTGTTATTAGAGATGGTCAAGGGAATGTTGTTCATCAAGGAGCTCCAATCAATAAAGTAAAAGGGTTACTTGAGGAACTCTGTAAATGGTATTTAAAACACAAAAAGAAATATCCTCCATTACTTCTTGCTGTTGTTATGCATAATCAATTTGAGAAAATTCATCCATTTCAAGATGGTAATGGGAGAGTTGGAAGATTATTGTTGAATTACGTTTTGTTACAGCATCAATATCCTCCAATTAACATTCGTTTGAGAAATCGTGGAAGATATTATAAGTGTTTACAAGAGTTTGATCACAAGAATGATATTAAATCTACACTAAAGTTTTTGATAAGTCAATATAAAAAGCAGTTTTAGGTGTCTACATGGAATGAAAGTAGACGCCCGTTCTTAAGTCCCCCCTCTTTAAAGTAATAAAAAATTTGGACGAAACAAAGTGTAGTCGTTAAATCAATGTTAGACAGAGTTGCGTTAGCAATTATGTTAGTTTTTTCTTTTCCCGATTTAACGAAGTTAGCCCCGTTTAGAAGTCTCGGTTTTCCGACAAGGAAAGAACCTGAAAGGCAATGGAAAAATTGAATATAATGATGTTATGCTCTCAGACCCTACATAGTGGGGTCTGATTTCGTCCGAAAAGTCGCTATGGGGCAGATTATATCAGAGAACGGAATGCTACGTTAAATAAAAGGATTAAGGGCAAAAACAGTTTTTAGTTATGGAAAAGTATTTAATACTTTAATGTTTACG
>CAYXEO010000008.1:0-33999 GCA_964464055.1 uncultured Methanosarcinales archaeon
TTATCTAACAAGAATTCCGGATTTTGATCTTTACCAATCGGATAATTGTCACTAGTGCCAACGATATTGAGTTTGTTAACTTGTAATTCGTAACCTGTTGGTGCCCTTTCATCTACTTTAATTTCTCCTTCTAATTCTAGTGAAGCTTCAACTTGCAAATGGTCAATATTTTCCCACTGATTTTCTAAATTGTCTTTTTTTAGAACGCACTGAATAATGTTAGTAGAATCACGTAGCACAATAAATTTCAGTTTATTACTACCTCTTTCCCGATGAACCCAACCACGGATAGCAACATTCCCTTTACCCTTCTTCATCGCCTCTTGTATAGATAAGTATTTCATGTTGGTTGTGAGTGGAGAAGTTTTTATAAAAGTTACTCTTGGAAAAAACGTTAATTCCCATAACATTTAAAAAAAGAAAATTTATTTAATCAACAAAATGAAACAAATGATTATAATTATGGTAATTGCGTTAGCAATAATGTTAGTAGGATGCACAGAAATTGACCCTAACGATGAATGTGCAGGCCTAGAAGGAATTAGTAAAGATAACTGTTATCTTGAATCTCTCAAATGTAGCAAAATTGAACAAGAAACTTTAAGAGACAATTGTGTAGCTGAAATGGCTAAAACACAAGAAGATGTTTCTGTCTGTGACCTCATTGTGGGAAATTTAACCAAAGGGTACTGTCAAGAACAAATCGCAGAATTAACTAATAATCCAGAAATCTGTGAACAAATTACTGATTCTTACTGGGCAGACAATTGTAATTATCATTTGGGTATGAACAATAACCAAGCTGGTTACTGTGCTTTAGTTGGTAACGATAACCAACGAAAAGAATGTTATAATGAAGTTGCACTTACTTTACAAGAACCATTATTATGCGAGTTCTTAGGCGAAGTTGAACAAGAAAGATGTATTTTCACCATCGCTAAAGAAAGTGTTAATGTAGAAACCTGTAATTTGTTAAGTAGCGGAATTAACCGAGATGCTTGCAGATTAAAAGTTGCTAAACTGAGCGAGAACCAAGAGTATTGTGAATTGATTGGGTTTGACCAGATAAAAGAAAGTTGTCTAGAACATTTCGTTGAAGAATAAATTCTTTTTTTGTTTTTTAAAGTCAAAAAGAAAAGAAAAAAAGGTAAGAAGTAAAATTTAGTTTTTCTTGTTCCAGTTGTATTTTCTAGTAGTAGATGTTGCTCCGTATCCACAGGATCCACACCTTTCTTTCCTAACATGGTATGAATGTCCACCACATCTTCGACAAATAATGTGGGTCTTTTTACCAGATTTTTTACCCATTGCTGCTGTTCCTGTTCCCATTGTATTTACTCCTTATGTTTATTTAATTTGATAATTTATGCAGGAGAAATGATTGTGATTGTATCACCACGGATAAAAACAGTTCCTAATTTTCGTTTTATTTCTCCGTTTTCATGTTCTTCTGCTTCATCTAACACTACGTTAATATGAATATCGAAAGCTTTAAGTTTTCCAACATATTGTCTTCCGTTCTTTAAGTCTACCATTACTGATTTATGCCTAGCTGCATTCAATGCATCTAAAGGTCTTGAATTTTCTTCCATTTTTATTATTACACCCCATATATAATATGATTTGTTCTTAAAAGAAAGTGCATGATATATAAAGGTTTTGGATAATTCAGTTAAAATAATATTTAATAAATAAAGAAGAAACAATTATAAAGGAAAGTATAGTTTGCAACACCATAATGATAAAATTCAATAAATTACAAAAAGAATTCAAGAATTATGATAATGATAAAGAATTACTAATTAACCAAAGCAGAGTTGTTCTCAAATTAAGCAAGTTACTAATTTATGCAATCCACAGAGATGAAATCTCTAATGCCACTAAATTACTTAGACAAATTGAAAAAGAGCGAACTAAAATTGATTTGATCGCTAAAAAAAGTGTTAAACTGAAATTTGAAGGCAGTTACAAAGTAGCAATTCAAGAGTATGTAGAGGCAGTTTTGTATTACAATTTTGTTAAAAAAGGAGAGTTAGTTAATTTAAAAGTTACTGCTGAACATTATGTGTTAGGATTAGCAGATTTACCAGGAGAACTTGTTAGAAAAGCAGTATTTTTAGCAGGTAAAGGAAAAGTTACAGAAGTTAGTAAAATAAAAGACGCAGTGGACATGGTATATGGCGAATTATTAAAGTTCGATTTCAGAAATAATGAGATTAGAAGAAAAGTTGATGGTATAAAGTACGATTTAAGAAAATTAGAAGATTTAGTTTTAGATTTGAAGTTAAAAGGTCGATAATCTTAAAAAGAGTTCTTGGTTTGATGTTTCAAACACACAATGATAGACAAAAAAATAAAAACATTAATCGAAAAGTGTTGGAACAATGAACAATACTACACTAATAAAAGAGGCAACACGCCACATTGCAATTTATCATATAATCCGTTTGATTCAAAAGAACCAATAAAAATACCCTGCAAATATCTTAATACAAAAATCAAAACTTGTTTAGGTTATAAACCTATAGGTACAAAAAAAAATCAATCATATTACTTTGCTTGCAATTACCAAGAAGAAAACGAATAAAATGAAAATCCTTGCCCTAAGCGATGTCCATGGGGACAAAACATTGGTCAAACAAATGGTCCAGAAAGCAATTGACCACCAAGTAGACCTTGTCCTCTTAGCAGGAGATTTAGTTGCTGCGGATGGAACCATTGGTGGAATTGTTAGTCCTTTCAGAGAAAAAGGATTAGAAGTAGGAGTTGTCCCTGGTAACCATGAGGGTTTAGCAGACATCAATTTCTTAGTTGAACAATACGGAGTCAAGAATTTGCATGGATATGTGATGCAAAAAGGTGACGTTGGCATCTTCGGTTGCGGATATAGTAACATCGGATCGCACCAACTGAACGAAAAAGATGTATTTGCAACTTTAAAAAAAAACCACGACTCATTAAAAAATGTTAAAACAAAAATCATGTTAACCCACACTCATCCAGAAAATAGTATTTTAGGATTGGGAGTTATCCCAGGTTGTCAAGGTGTTAGTAGAGCAATCCAAGAATTGCAACCAGATTTACATCTTTGTGGACATGTACATGAAACTGCTGGAATAGAAGAAGTCATCGGTAAAACCAGAGTTGTTAATGTTGGTAGGAAAGGGAAAATTATAAAAGTTGGATAATCTAACAAACCTATTTAAATTATTCTTTGTTGTTAAAAAGTATAACATGATTACGAATTGAAAATGAGAAAAATGGAACTTCTAGCACCAGTAGGGAATTGGACAATGTTAACCGCAGCGGTTAAAGCAGGAACAGATGCAGTCTACTTCGGAGTCCGTGGGTTTAACATGCGTGTCGCAGCCAACAATTTTGAAATGGACGAAATTAGTAAAGTTGTTTCTTATTGCCATGAAAATAATGTTAAAGCGTATTGCCCAATCAATATCATCATCTACGAATCAGAACTAAAAAAACTAAACGAAGTTCTACAAAAACTAAAAGAAGCCAAAATTGATGCAGTTATATGTTGGGATTTAGCTGTTGTTAAAAAATGTCAAGAGTTAGGTATCGAAACGCATCTGAGCACCCAAGCATCAGTAAGCAACTCTGAAGCAGCTTTGTATTGGAAAAATTTAGGTGTAGAAAGAATTGTTTTAGCCAGAGAATGCAGTTTGGAAGATGCCAAATTGATTAAAGAAAAAACCGGGTTAGAAGTTGAACTATTTATCCACGGTGCAAGATGTATATCATTATCAGGCAGATGTTTCATGAGCCAAGAACTGTTCGGCAAATCTGCTAATCGTGGAGAATGCTGGCAACCATGCAGGAGAAAATGGAAAGTTATTGACCCGGAAGAAGGATATGAGATGGTCATGGACAACAATTTCGTGATGAGTGCCAAAGATTTGTGTGCCTTACCGTTGTTGGACAAGTTAGAGTTCGCTGATTGTTTGAAAATTGAAGGGCGGAACAGAAGTCCAGATTATGTTGCTAAAGTTGTAGATGTTTATCGCCGAGCTGTTGATGCAGTTGAAAAAGGAGAGTTCAGTTCAGAACTGGTTGAAGAGTTGATGAACGAGTTAGCGCAAGTGTACAACAAAGGATTCTCCCGCGGGTTTCTGGTAGAATATCCTCACCATCAGCGATGTGACATCTACGGTTCAAAAGCGACCATGAAAAAAGTGCAACTAGGAAAAATTTCTAATTATTATAACAAAATTGGCGTAGCAGAATTTAAAATGGAATGCGCCGAATTATCCGTCGGCGATAAGTTAGCGTTCAGCGGCCCAACTACCGGCCATGTGGAACAAGTTGTTGGTGAGATGCACACTGATGCTGGTGTTGTTGGGGTTGTTAAGAAAGGCGAGGTTGTTTCTGTTAAAGTTGATGAACTGATCAGGATTGGAGATAAGGTGTTTTTAGTTAAGGAGAAAACCTAACTTCTACCAATCCAACCCTTAATCCGGCCAAAGAATGAGACTTTCTTCTTCTCGCCTTCCAGTTTACGTAAAAGTAGCTCAAGATAAAAGATAATGCCCTGTAATGGGTTCTCCAAACCTTTCTGTCGTTCCTTAAGATCTCCCAATTCAATTTGTAACTTAGCGATGTTTTCCCGGTACCTTTTGAGTTGTTTAGGATTTAATAAATTGGTTCGCTTGTTTTTTCGTAATCCTTTCACAGCGATGGACAACTCTTCTTCGATCAAAACAAAAGTTTTCAAAATATTGTGTCTCCGACCCAATTGCTCCTTACCAGAATTAACAAACTCTTTTATTTTACCTAAAACTCGATTAATATTCTTCTCAGTTACGTCCATGAATAGTAAGAAAAGAAAAAGAAGTTATAAAGGTTACTAAAAGTTTATAACACCTAAAAAAAACAAACTTAACATGATCCAAAAAAAATGCCCAGAATGTGGTAAATCATTACACAAAGGACAACATAAATTCGCAGACGGAATGTTTGATGTTAGTTACTGTAAAGACTGTGGTTATAGAAACGAAACTCCTCTTAACAACCAAAAACAATCACAATAACTGATAAAACTTGACAAACGTTTCCGATGATACTTGTAACCCTGCTTCTAAGAAATATTTTGCTAAATCATAACCGTCTTGTTTCAAATCTTTACTTTTCTTAAAATTTAGAAGACGTTGTAAAGTGAAAGTGCACAAGTAACCTTCATGAGATGCGATGATCACTGATTTAAGTTGTTTATTCCGGGCCCGTTTTAACAAAGTGAAATCTGCCGGAGAAAACTGGAACGGTTTTTTTACATAAAGTCCATCTTTTTCCCTGAACCCTTTGGCCACCAGTTCTGACAAAATTAGTCCCAACATGTTTTTCTTGATGCTCTTGGAAACGAATTCAAACTCTGGTACTTCTTTTTTAGTTTCCAACTCGTGTATCCGGCCCAGATACTGTTTAACTTTTTGTCGCGGACCTTGATCAGTGATGGTACTTTCTACCAAATATGCATAACGGTTCCGATTAATTGTTTTCACCCTGATATAAGCCATAATCAACTGTAAAGAACTAAAATATATAAAATTAACTACTTCAAATACCGCAACTGGTTTTCACATCTTCAACTTTTAACGTGAAAGCTACCTTAGGCATCTTTTGATGAATGATAACATTACTAGTTTCATGTTCACTTAAAGAAATAACTTGCTCTCCTAAAATTCCGCTCGGTGCTTTCTTGATAATCTTAAACAATACAGGTAACTCTTCTTGCCCAGAACAAAATAGGGGTGTTGGTAAAATTTTCCATTCAATCGCTCCTGCAGCAGTATAACTTCCACTTCCAGGAACTAGTTCAAACCTATCTCCGTCACTAGTGAAGACTTTAACACTAGAAAGCAAACAAGAACTAGCACAATCTTCTGTTTCATATTGGTCAGCGATCATTTCACACTTTTGATCAAGACAAATTTCTTCAAAATTACAGTCCATGTTATTAACACAAAAACCGGTTTCCACGGCACTACCTGCTAAACCACTTTGTTCTTCTTGATAACGATCTAAATAATCACAAATTTCATTTACAGGCTCAACATCTAAACAACAACCGTCACCATCAAGGTTCAGTATGTGTTCCCCGGTACAATTAATTTCAACAATACCAAGATCTTCTGAATCATAAGTGATTTGAAACGCTTGACCAACATTGGTGCCGTTCAATAAAAACAAAATTCCAAAAATTAACAAAACTAAAATTCCAAAAATCATTAATATTTTATTTTTATCCGGACCAAGAGAAGGAGAAGATTTAGTTTTCCTGACAACTTGAGAAGTAGCACCCTTGTATTTATTATAATTATGTTTAATTGTTTCTTTGTAAGCCCATTTAATATCTTCTTCTGACCAACCAGCACTAATCAAATGTGCTTTTATCGCAGAATACTTTTTACCTTTCTTAATCATCCGGGTGATATAATCAGCAATCTCAGGAGTGATTTTTGAAATTGTCGGTTTATTTCCTCGCTTATTAATAAAAAGAATGATTCCTAACGCTATCGCGATAGTAAACAAAACAAAGAAAATTATTTTTAAAAGTTTGGTGAAAAATTGTTCTTCAGCTAAACTGTCTTCAATAGTATCAATAGTAGTTTCAGTTTCGTTAAGGTCAATTTGTAACCCTGCTAATCCTGTACTTACCCACCCTACATCTTCTTTCAAAGAATTTTCAATCGTTTTTAAGTCAGAACTTATTTGTTCTAATTTTGTGTCAATAACGGAGAATTTAGAACTGTATTCACCTTGCTTAACGTTCATATCATTTACATTCTGTTGTAAAGTTCCGGCTACTACTTCAAGAGAATTTACCCGCTGAGTTAAATCAGTAATTAGTTGAGTGTGTACTTCTATGTTGGCAGTTTCTGTAGTTGTTACAGTTGTAGCATCAATAGTGGTATCAGTTGTGTTAGTAACCAAATCTGTCGAATAACATTTTGCAGTTACGGAATCATAATAATAAAGTGTCTCGTCAGATTGAATCAAATTAAGACATAATTCTTCAATACCGAAAGCAGGACAAGTTAGTTCGTCAACACCAAGAATTGTACAGGCATCGGTACTTGTTACTTCTGTATCAGCAGAAACTAAAAGCGCAGAAACTAACAAAAACAAAATTGTAATTAATAAAACGCCACTTTTTTTTATTTTAATCACTATTTTAAACCTCTTTTTCTATCATTAGTTATTTTTTTAGCATTTATATACTTTTCCTTATCTGCCTCCAATACAATTAGTAACTTTTATATAAATTAACAATTACTCCCATCTCCATGATAGACATAAAATTATTACGAGACAATCCTGAGTTAGTTAAAGCTTCAGAAAAAAAAAGAGGTCACGATGAAAAAGTGGTTGATGAAGTTATCAAACTAGATAAAAAATGGAAAACAGAATTACAAAAAAAAGAAAATTTTAACCGAAAACGTAACACTGTTTCTGAAGAAATTAACAAAGCTAAAAAGAAAAAAGATGAAAAAACTGCACAAAAGAAAATTAAAGAAATGCGGACAGTAATTGATACTATAAAAGATCAGCAAAAAAAAGCTGACAAGATGTTAAAAAAAAGAAATGAAAAATTGGCGTTGATTGGTAACGTGTTACATAACTCGGTCCCAATTGGTAAAGATGATTCGGAAAATGTAGAAATTAGAAAATGGGGCAAGATACCTAAATTTGATTTCCCAATCAAAGATCATATAGAAATTGCTGAAGAATTAGACTTAATTGATTTGGATACTGCAGCAAAAACATCCGGGGCAAGATTTTATTACCTCAAAAATGAGGCAGTACTTTTAAGTCAAGCATTACAAAGATTTGCTATTGACAGAATTATCGCTAAAGGTTACACGCTTATCCAAACCCCTTATATGCTTAACCGGGCCGCACTTGAAGGTGGGGTTAACATGTCCGAATTTGAAGACACAATTTACAAAATTGAAAATGAAGATTTGTACCTCATCGCAACTTCTGAACATCCATTAGTTGCCTTAAAGAAAGACGAGATTCTAGAAGAAAAAGAATTGCCTCTGAAGATTTGTGGAGTAAGTGCTTGTTTTAGAAAAGAGTTGGGCACCCATGGTCGAGATGACAAAGGCATTTTTCGAGTGCACCAATTTAACAAAATAGAACAAATCGTTTATTGTAACCCAGAAGCTTCAAACGAGATGTTTCAAGAACTACAACTTAACGCAGAAGAATTGTTTAAAGAACTGGGACTTCCATTCAGAGTGGTTAACATTTGCACTGGAGATATTGGTAACAAACAATCCTTACAATATGACATTGAAGCCTGGTTCCCTGGACAAAATGGTAAGAAGGGAACTTATCGAGAAGTAACTTCTTGTAGTAACTGCCTAGATTATCAAGCTGTGACTATGAATACTAAGGTTAAACTGCCAGACGGAACAAAACAATATGTACACATTCTTAACAACACTGCTTTAACTGATACGCGTCCAATCGCCGCAATATTAGAAAATTTCCAAACTAAAGAAGGAACAGTAAAAATCCCGAAAGCACTTTGGCCGTACATGAATGGTGTTAAGGAAATAAAACCTAAAAAATGATTTTTTATTTTGTTTTCTAATATCTCCCCAACATACAAAAATAATATAAACAACTTCTTTTCTTTTTATTTTTCTATGAACATTATAAAATATGGTGGATCTAAAGTTAGCCCAACAGCTGACTTGTATAATGACGAATTTATTGATGAACTGATTGGTTTTGTCAATCAATACCCAACAGAAAAGTTTATGGTGATTATTGGTGGTGGAGCAAAAGCAAGACAGTTACAAGGTGATGGTGAAGAAATGTTACAGAAACTTTACTCACCGGACACAGATTTAATTGCCCAAGGGAAAGATTTGTTAGGTATTAAAGCGACCAGAGAAAATGCAAGGTATGTCATCAACAGATTTCAAAAAGCAGGTATAGAAAAAGTTTGTCCGGAAGTTCTTTACAACCCAACAAAAAAAATGGAAAAAGATTTCAGGATCTACTTTTCTGGCGGATGGAAACCAGGTAACAGTACCGATTATGTAACAATGATGTTCGCTAAAACTTATGATGCTGAAAAAATTATCAAAATTAGTGATTTTGAAATTGTTAAAAATGTTAGTCCACTAGATTTGTACGGTAAAAGTAAAGAAGAGATGGGTGATTTGTTAAAAGCAGCTGACGATTTACCAACCGTAACATGGGACCAGATGAGTCAATTGGTAGGAACTGAATGGTTACCTGGACTAAATACTCCACTTGACCCTCCTGCTGCAAAGTATGGTACTGAACATCCAGAATTAACACTTTACATCGCTAGAGAAACAGAATTGAAAAAAATTCTGGAAGATAAATTGGACAATTTTAAAGGAACTATCATCAAAAGATAGTTTTTTATTTGTTTTTTCTTTATTTAACTTCTCTTTTTAACTTTTCAATCCCCACAAATAATATAAACAACTTACGCTTACCAATTAGTATGTCAATGTTCAAAGAGATGCTTAGAAGTGGAGAAACATTATTCCGTGATACTGTGGTTCTGGATTATGATTTCCAACCTAAAATACTCAAATACAGAGAAAATGAACAACAACGATTCGCAGTGGCTGTTCGACCATTACTACAAGATCATAACGGTAGGAATTTGTTCATTTATGGTGCCCCAGGGATTGGGAAAACCACCGCTTGCAAACACGTATTACGGGAGTTGGAAGAAGAAACTGATGATGTAGCAACAATTTATATCAACTGTTGGAAAGAAAATACTACTTTCAAAATTTATATCAAAATTTGTGAAGAGTTAGGGTTCCAGTTTATCCAAAACAAAAAAAGTGCTGAACTGTTTGATTTAATAAAAGATAGATTGAACAAAAAAGCGGTCGTGTTCATATTTGACGAAATTGACAAATTAGAAGACACAGATTTCTTGTACACAATTTTGGAAGACATTTATAGAAAAAGTATTTTTCTGATAACTAATTACAGAGATTCTTACTCAGATATGGATGAACGGATCAGAAGCAGGTTAGGGCCAGAATTTTTACATTTCCGAGCATATAACGAAAGAGAAATTAACGGGATCCTATTACAACGAAGAGAATATTCTTTTGTACAAAATTGTTGGGAAGAAGAAGCGTTCAAAGAGATTGTCGAAAAATGTACTGAAACACAAGATGTCAGAATCGGACTTTATTTAATGCAAGAAGCAGGCAATTTAGCCGAAGAAAAAAGTGCCAGAAAAATATCTTTACAACATGTCGCTGAAGCGATTAAAAAAGTGGACAATTTCCATATCAAACCGAAAGAAGGACTTGATGAAGAGCTGTTACTAATCTTAGAGATTATTAAAGACCATAGTGGCAAAAAAATAGGAGACATCTTCGCAGCTTATGCAGTCATGGGCGGAGAGATGAGTTACAAAAGTTTCAAAAGACGAATCAACAAACTTGAAGAAGGTAGATTCATTTCTACTGAAAAAATCTCTGGCGAAGGTGGAAATTCGACCATAATTAACCACAGCGGGAACAGGATTTTGGAAGAATTTAATAAATAAATAAATAAATAAATAATCAAGGTGGGCGTAACCCCACATAATAATTCGCATCTTTTCTCTGCTCATCATTATATGTCAAACTTTTTTACAAAGTTTGCCACAAAGCTCATCCGGGACCATCCGATTTTATTCACAGCTCTTGATCACCAACATAAAACCAATAACAATTTAAGAAACTTTCCTTATTATTTACTTCTTTCTCTTTTCAAAATCTTTTATCGCAGCTCTTAAAGCCTGATCACCTAATACAGAACAATGAATTTTTCTTGGTGGTAACCCGCCCAACTCTTTAACAATATCTTGTGGAGTTATTTTCTTAGCTTCTTCCAATGTTTTACCAATAACCATCTCAGAAAGTACTGAAGTAGAAGCAATCGCACTTGCACAACCGAAAGTTCGCCATTTACATTCCTTAATCTTATTGTTTTCAACTTTGATAAACATCTTCATCACGTCACCACAAGCAGGACTTCCAACTTGCCCGATACCATCAGCAGTTTTTTCATACTTTTCTGCCCCTTCATCGGAATGAAATGTATTTTGCGGATGTAAAAAGTGTTCTTTAACTTTTTTTGAATAAGCCCAACACTGGTTACCATACCCTTTAACTTCGTAACTAGTAGATTCTGGATTTGTTTTTGTTTCTTGCTTTGTTTTTTGTTGTTTAATCATTTTCTAATATCCTCTTTACCTAAATGTATTGGCGATAAAAGTCTTAATGAACCAATTATCTTTTTCAATTCTTTAACCACATAATCAAGCTCTTTCTTAGTTGTATTTAATCCTAATGTAAACCTAATTGTACCATGAGCAGAATCGTGTTTAAGACCAATCGCATCTAATACAGGGCTAATTTCCAATTTATTAGAACTACATGCACTTCCAGTAGAAACATAAATACCCGCTTCATTCAGATACAACAAAATAGATTCTCCTTCCACATCTAAAAATGAAATACTTACATTGTTTGGTAATCGTTTTGTTTTAGGACCGTTCAAGAAAGTTCGCGGAACAGTTTTGGTTACTTGTTTAATTAAATAATCTCTTAGTTTGATTAATTTTGCATTATTTTTTTCTTTCTCTGCTTCAACAAGGTCAAGCGCTTTAGTAAAGCCCACAATACTGACTAAATTCTCGGTACCTGAACGTAAACCAAACTCTTGGTTCCCCCCATGAAAAAGTGGTTCCAACTTAGTTCCTTTTTTGACATACAAAATCCCTACACCTTTCGGACCATGAATTTTGCTTCCATTTAAAGTCATCAAATCTACGCCCAACTTTTGTACATCTAGTTCCAGTGCCCCACCTGCTTGACAAGCATCAGTATGGAATAAAATTTTATGTTTTTTTGTGATTTTAGAAATTTGGTTAATTGGTTCAATAGTACCAATCTCGTTATTAGCATACATGATAGAAACTAAAATAGTATCTTTCTTAATTGCAGACTCGACTTCTTTTGGGTTGATTATGCCTTCCTTATCCACATCCAAATAAGTTACTGAAAAACCTTTAGTTTCTAAGTAACGGCAGGTTTCTAATACGGCGGGATGTTCAATTTTGCTAGTTATAATGTGCCCTTTACCTTTTTGTAAAGCAACACCTTTAATGGCCATGTTGATTGACTCTGTACCACCAGAGATGAAAACAATTTCTTGCGAACCTGTATTGATTAACTGAGCAACTTTCATTCTCGCTTGCACCAAGATTTCTTTTGCTTGTTGCCCCGGCTGATGTAAACTACCAGGATTGGCATAAATGTTCTTTTGTACGAACTCCATCTCTCGCAAAACCCGTGGGTCAAGAGCAGTAGTCGCAGCATTGTCAAGGTATATTGGTTTCATTTTTGGTTTTTCTCTTTTTTACTTATGAGATTTGCAATACAAACAGTTCTTTTTATCTCCGCTTAAAGCACATATTTTGTGATAAATTTTACAAACAACGCCTTTTTTTTTCATTAAATTGTTTAACCGAATTATTTCGCTAGCAAGACTAGTTTTTTCTTCCACGATGTTAATTACCGAAGTTTCAAGTTCCTTTTCCATCTCGGCATCAAATATTTCTTCCTTGGCACGTTTCTGTGATTTGTATTGACACACTGCCGAAGGAGTGACACTCATCATCTCAGCAACTTTCTTCTGGGAAATATTTTTCTCCATCAGTTTTAGAGCAATCTTCTTCCGAATAGCTGGAAGAACGTACCAAACTTCGATTTCCTGCGGAAAAATTAATTTTACCATGATTGCATCTCATTAAACATCTTATTTACTTTGATTTAAACATATTTTTACACATATTTTAATTAATTTTGAAGACACTAGCTTCGACAAGTCCCACGACACCCTGTTCCGTTACAAGTACAAACCCCTCGTTTCTTTGGCGAATAAGTAGCACCGTAACTAGTTGAATCTGTGTAACTTAGCACCTGGTAAGAGGTGTTAGATGTTGAGTAAGAGGGGGTGTTAGTTGTGTAAGCCATACACACTTAACGATAGTTAATTCTTTATAAATGTTATGTAGAAAAAGTACAAAAAAAGAAAAAAAACTAAACCTTGGTAAACCAAACACTAAATTGTTCCTTCTTAACCTTGAACTCTTCACCATGAGCATGCTTCTTGACCGGATCAATAGAAACCACTTTTAATTCCTGTGCACCAACTTTGTCTTTGATATCTTGCTGGAAAGGTTCCAATCCGTCTCGCATATTTTTACTAACTTTCAAATGCAAAATAATTTCGTCAACTTTTTCTAGACCTGCTTTTTTTCTTAGTTGTTGAACGTTCCGCATTATTTCTCTAGCATACCCTTCAGCTTCTAATTCGTCTGTTCGTTCAATATTAACATAAACCAAAGCAGATTTACCTTCTCCATCTTTGTATGGCTCAGGAACTTTTCTTTCCACTTTAACCATATCTTTAGTTATTCTAATATCTTGCTTATCAAGTTTGAATTTGTAAATGTTATCTTCTGCCAAATCGTCAACAATCGTTTCTGGTTTGATGGATTTAAGTTTCTCAACAATTTTCGGCATGGTCGCACCATAAACAGGACCGATTTTACCCAAGTTTGGTTCCAAAGTTAATTCTACACCCGGTAAACTTTCTGTGACTCTTACTTCTTTAGTGTTAAGCTGAGTTTTAATGATCTCTTTCAACTTTTCTACAGCAGAAACTACTTCTTTTTTCTTACTTACCACAACCAACTCTTTCACTGGCCATCGTAACCCTAATTTAGCTTTTTCTCGAGCATTAAGCGCACCCTGAATAACACTTTTAGTGATGCCCATCTCAGTTTCCAATTCTGGATTTACTAATTTAGTATCTACTTTCGGCCAACTATAATGAGAAATACTTTCTTCTGCTAAAACACCTTCTGTTTTGCTACCAAACTCTTCCTGCAAATTCTGATAAATTGCTTCACAAGCAAACGGTGCCAAAAGTGAGAACATTTTCAAAGTTTCTAAAATCACAGTTCCTAAAGTGTAAATTACAACTTCTTTATCTTCTAGTGTTCCTAATGAGGACTTATCCCTAGTCATCTGTACATAAGTTCGTGAAAGTTCTAAAAATAACTCTTCAATCGGTGCCACAATTTCGTCAAGTTGATATTTATCCATCTGTTCCGTAACTGTTTTAATGGTAGAGTTTAATTTTGAAAGAATATATTTCTCTTCCACCGCCAAAGACTTTTTAATTTTCTTTTCATCTAATTGGTACGGATTAATTTTATTCTCTTTCGCCAAGTTAATTAGTAGTTTCTGGGAGTTCCATAAAATGTTCACGTACCTGTTTTTTAAACCAGCTTCGTCCCAACTAAAATTGATATCTTCACCAGCATTATTTTGACACATGTAATATCTTAATCCGTCTGCACCAACTTTATCAACAACTTCAAACGGAGAAATAACATTACCCAAACTTTTACTCATTTTTACTCCGTCAACATCAGTAATAAAGCCGTGCATGTAAACATTTTTAAAAGGCACTTTATCAAGCGCAATAAATGAAGCGACCATCAACAAATTGAACCAACCACGAATTTGATCTTTCCCTTCCACAATAAAATCTGCCGGGAACCATTCCTCGATTAGTTTTTGATCATGCGGATAATTAAGACAATTCCAACTAGCTGTACCGGCATCAATCCAGACGTCAAGTACATCAGGATCTCTGACCATCATGGATTGACATTTAGCACATCCAAACTTAACTTCGTCAATGAAAGGTTTATGGATATTTTCTGGCACTTTACTTTCAGTACCAACACGTTTTTTTAGTTCTGCAACGGAACCAAACACTTCATAGTTACCACAATCTTCATTTTGACATTTCCATAACGGCATCGGCGTCCCCCAAAACCGTTGTTTAGTGATAGAATTGTCCCGTAAATTATTTAGCCATGATGCAAACCCATGTTTAGCAGTTTGTGGTCCCCAATTAACCCCTTCATTCGCTTTAGACATTTTCTTTTTCAAATCTTCAACTTTAAAAAACCATTGTGGTGTTGTTCTAAATACAATTGGACCATTACATCTTTGACAATGTGCATAATCGTGTTCAACAGGAGTGGTAGCGATTAAGTTGCCAGACTTTTTCAATTGCTCAACAAAAAACGGATCATCTTTTTTAGCAATTTTACCTGCAAACACCCCCATGTTTTCCGGGAACATTCCTTGCCCATCAATATTATTATAAGGTGGGACATTATTTGCATGACCAACTTCATAATCTTCAGGACCACAACCCGGCGCACAATGTACCAAACCGGTACCGGCATCAGTTGTAACATGTTCTTTACTCATTAAAACGGTGTGTACTCGTGGATGATTTTTTTTCAATTCTGCATATTCAGAGATATCTTTCTCCCAAGGGTGCACATATTCCCAACCGTCCATGGTTTCTCCTTTAAACTCTTCAATGATTTGTAATTTTTTCTCTGCAACAGATTGTACCACAACACCTGCTAACGCTTTTGCTAAGTACCAAATTTCTTTATTACCTGTATCAGGGTCAGTAACTTCTGCTTTCACATAATCAAGTTCAGGATTGACTATCACTGCCAAATTGAAAGCTATTGTCCAAGGAGTCGTTGTCCAAATAATTAAAAATTCGCCCTCTTTACCTTTCAAAGGCAACTTTACAAAAATAGAATTGTCAGTAATTTCTTTATAATCACATTCATGTTTAGCTAACGCAGTTTCACAACTTGCACACCATGACAAAGTTCGTTTTCCTAAATAAAGTCGCTTTTTTTCTTCTGCTTTTTTAACTAAATGCCAACACCCCTCCATGAATCCAGTAGTCACCGGTAAATAAGGATCAGTGAAATCTAATGTGTACCCTAACCGTTTAAGATCATTATCCATGTGGCCAGCCATTTCAGTAGAAAAACTCAAACATTCGTTGGCAAACCTTTCTAAACCAAATTTTTCAATGTCTTCTTTAGTTTTAAGGTTATGTTTGGCCATTACTTTATGTTCAGTAGGTAACCCATGCATATCATAACCGTTCCTGTCCCAAACATTAAACCCTTGTGACCGTTTATATCTTAAAACCATATCTTTCAAAGCATGGTTCCAAGCTTGACCACAATGAATCCTTCCTGAGGTGTATGGTGGACCTTGTAAAAAATAAAATTTCTTCCCTTCTTTGTTCCGTTCTCTAAGTTTTTCAACTACCTTTTCTTTTTGCCAAAAATCAAGAATTTTCGGTTCCATCTCTTGAGGAGCATAATTTATAAATTTCATAAGAAGTAGTTAGTGGGGAGTTATTTAAAAAAGTAATGGTGTTAAAGAGAATAAACAAGTTACTAAAACGCATCTAAGCAGCTTCCCGATACTCGTTCCCGGACTCATAAGCGCCAGCTTCTTCTTTTCTTTGACAAGCGACTTTTGCCAGAGACTGATATTTGGAACGATCATCACCATCACATTTCTCTGCCATTTCAGTGAAATAATCCTCCAGAAACTCTTCAGCACTTTCTTCAGTGTTATGTCCTGCAGCATGGCTTAGTTCGTGCGCCAAAACGTACTCTTCTGCCGAATTATTATCTATCCCATACAAATCTGCAAAACCACTCACCCTCTCACCAAAACTTTTCCCCTCGTAATTGCTTAATATAATCCCTTCAATTCCGTTATGTAGAATTGCTGCGACAGTATTTTCACCCAAATCACCAGCACCAACACCTTTGATATCCATCATCTTTTTCCCTCGTGAACTGACGTAATTAAGAAAATTTTCCCCCTCTTCAGAGGACAAATAGTTTGTGAAGGTTTCTTCCATGTTCTTGGCTTCCTGTGCATGAGTTTCTTGGTTGTCGCTCTTATAGAAATTAGTATCTTTTGTCTCTGCATCTACCACCGCCATACCCATACGATTAAGAGAATAATCTGACGAAGAGTTAAGTTGTCCATAATCCTTATTTACAAGGTATTTGGAATCAAATAGTGGCAAATCGTATCCTGAATCGTTTGCCAAATGGACTTCTAAAGTGTACGGTTGAGACTTTTGTATCATGGTACTATGCATAAAGTTAAAAGAATATAAAAAATTAATGCCACAAAGTGCGACACTTTTGTCGGAATAGTTACTTCTTCTTTGGTTTTGGTAATTTCTTGAAATGTCCCTCAATATTGGAAATATACTCTTTATTCAAATTACCAGACACCCCAGTAACATAATGTTGTAAAATCTTACCTTGTTCAAGGTTTTTTTCAAGTTGTAAACCATGATTTTTTAAATAAGGATTCGTAGCACCAACTAATCCATCATAATGTCGGGTATCACTTGCCAAATAACGTTGTACATTTTGTCTTTCCACAATGTCGTCTATAGAAGAAGAAACTAAAGCCTGTTTTAATTGACCGTATAATTCGCTTTTTTTTATGTTCCTTTTATTTTTTAATAAATCCTCTTTTAATTTATGAAAATCAATCCCTTTCGAAGCTAAAAATGATTTTATTCGTTCTGGATCACTTTTATAATGACTTACAAATTTATCACCCAATTCATGTTTGATTCCCTCTATGCTTAAATGGTTAATTAATTCTTCTGCTTCTTCATGATTTGTTATCCGGTATGTTTTTGGATTACTTTTATATTTTGCATGTTCACCACGTTTCCCCACCAAATATTTTGCTTCAACATTATCAAACTCTCTTGATAACGCTGAAAGTTCAACATGTTCTTCGTCCTGTTTTAATCTGGCAGCATCGGTATCACCATGATAGGATTCTAAAACATTAAGCAATTCACCAGTACTCATGGTAGAATATTTACTAAGAAATTTTTCCTCTTTTTTTTTGTCTTTTGCCATACCCATAAACAAACCAATTCAGTATATATAATTTTCTATATTAAAATAAAAAAGAAAAAAAGAAAAAAAAACTAATTTCGACGTTTGATATAAATCACCAGACCGACAATTATCGCCACAATAGCCATCGCGACCCATAACCAAGTTAAACTAGCAATCGCTTGTCCGAAATCGCTCCAAGCCATACCTGCTAAAGCCGCTCTGCCCGTTTCCTCAGCAACTTCCTCTGTTACATCTGTAGCACCAACATCTTCTCTTGCGCCTGTTCCTTCTGTTTCTGTGTCAGTTCCGTCTTCTGACGGAACATCTTCACCAGCATCTTCAATAGTTTCTGTTGTGGAAGGTAGTATTGCACCACCTCCACCACCAGACCCTCCAGAACTTGAACTGTCTCCGCCTTCATCACCACCTTCATCAGCAGTAGTTATAGTATAAGCAGAGAAACCCATCGAAACTGGCACCTTACAAGCAGTTGTTCCCGCAGTATCACCAGCAGAACATTCAACATAGTCATCTACATCTTCACCATTCGCCCCAGTATCATCTGTCCACGATAAAGTGTTAGTTGCTGAATAAGTTGTTGGAAGTGTTAATTCAATATAATCACTCGCACCACCAAGATGTAAATCGTCAACCAATTTGTTCCATTTCTTAGATGTGGAATTCATACCAATCAAATCTTCACTTTCATCACAAACAAAAGCGTTAGTCATGTCAATCTTAGTTGGTTTAAGCATGTTAATCCCGTACAACCCAATTACCATATCACCACAATGCACCGTCATGTTCATGTCCTTAGTTACCGATGTGTTAGTTTTAATACCTACATCAAATGTTGTCATCGTCCCACTGATATTAAATTCCTCAGTAAAGTTGTAGTCCGTTTTGTTCAACGCTGGGATGTCAACAGTGTATCCGTCTGGTAAATCCATCTTGAAAATGAATACCTTATCTTCATCTAATGGTTTCGTAGTGAAATTTGCACAAGCAGAAGTACCACAATTGCCTGACGGATCACAAGTCGTAACTTTATAATAATACGCTGTATTGTTAGTCAAATCGTACCCTAACGTGTCCAACATCAAATCAACATTATGGAACGGTTTAAAGTCAGCATTTTCTTGATAACCACTTGCTCCAACATCTGAAACAGTTGTATTTAAGGTTGTACAACTTGAATCAGTTAGATAAAACTCTACACTCATGTTTGAAGGTTCACTGGTATCAACTTTCATGAACGCTGAATCTGACAATTTCTCCGTCTCACTAAACATTACTACTGGTGCAGTTTTATCAGTCACATCAGCAACGAAGTTGAACGCAGCACCGGAAGCACAGTCAGGGATAAATGAACAGAACGGATCTAAACAATCAACTAAACCATTCTCATCATCATCAATACCATTCTTACACTCTTCAAAAATGTTAAATCCAAACTTCTGGAAATTCTTACATTTAGGATCTTGCGCATTATCTGGGTTATTACAATCAACAAACCCGAAATTAATTGTTCCTTGCGTATAATATCCTGGACCAACGCTATCAGACGGACTTGCTCTTGTATCTGTATCATCAGCACTAGTTACTAAAACCCGCATGTTTGCAGTTGTGTCAAATGAATCAAAACCTTCCAAATCTTGTTTAGATACAGAAACACCAACCTCAGTAAAGCCACAACTTTGCATTTTAGGCGTTGTTACCATTACATTTGTTGGGTTCCATCCACCATCAACACAAGTTAATAGTTGTTTAGTTTCTACTAATCCTGAACTAGTATTCCTTGCCACATAACTAATTAAAAACTCAAACCCTGCCAATGTTGAACCAGTTTCTAAAGGTGAACTACAACCACCAGATTCACTACCATCAGTATCTAAGTAGTAATAAAATTTAGTTGTCGCATTTCCAGTCCCCGTCACCGGTATTTGTCCAAATTCACCACCTACCATGTATCCGTTACACATTATGGAATCTTCAATCTGGAATACACCAGCAGCGAACCCGTAAGTGTTATCAGTAGAGATCATGATTAAATCGTCCATGTCAATTACTGGTGTAACACCCGATTCTGCTACTCCTCCAGCATTACCGGGGTCCATTGCTAAAGGTGCGAAATCATTCCTATCGCCCATCATGTTAAACTCTCCCTTCTCCATACACCAACCACTCGGTTCTGAAACAGAAACATTGTTTTGTGAATATTCATCCTCTTGATATGTACAAGTTACATCGTTAGCTAAACAACCAGTTAAATTACCATCATATTGAGGACAACCAGATTTACCACCTGCACCCTTCATGTTCATCATCATAAACATTTCTGGTTGACAAGTGTTACTCATGTCCCTCCATTCACATAATGAACCACCATTGATTGCTTCACAAGTAGCCTGATTAACATCGGGGTTAAAACAAGCTACATCACACCATCCACCGCTCATTTCTGACCATTCATCAGATTTCCAAAGGCATGTTGCATCAGCATCACAAGCAGTTTCATCTAAAGACATACAACTTGCGAAAGGAGTATATTCACAGAAACCTGCATTAGGATTAGCTTGACACCAAGTATCACCAGGATTCTCTTGACAATAAGGATCAACCACCCAAGAACATTCACCGGGCGCGGCACTACAAGAGACATTATCTGAATATTCCCAACAATTTGCAGTGTCCATTGCAGTTTTGTTCATGTCACAAACACTACCAGAGAACTGCGATTGATTAGTACACCCAGGAGTTGCACCACATGTTGCTAAATCATTATCATATACCCAACAATTTGCACCAGGCATATCACACCACCCATCAGGGTTCCAAGTGTCATTTATCCAACTACAATTCAAACCTTCAAAAGCAGGAGTGCTTGTACAATCACCTTCTGTTGATTGAGCGAAACAATCGCCACCAATATCAGCAGCACCACAGAAATTATCAAAACCACAATCTGGGTCGGCACAGTCAACCATATTATCCGCATCATTATCTACACCGTCAAAACAAACTTCCCCAGTAAAACCTTCTGGTGAACATAAGTTAGTAGTTGTGTCCCATGTACAACCTAAAGCACTATTTTGACAAGCGTCAGTGTTAAAACAAGTAAAACAATCTGAATCACAAGTTTTCTTAGTTTTATCTACACAGAAATTTGTTGTACCTTCACTGACCCACTTACAACCAGTCCCACCATTTGCTTGACTTGCTTCACAAGCAGATTGTGGACTATTCATAAAGTTACAACTTCCACATTTAGTGTCACAATCTTGTACACCACCTGTGCCCATCTGTTGTGGATAATCACACCATCCAAACCCATTAAAAGCACTTGAATCAGTTTCAAACTGACAATTTCCTAATGCAGAGTTTGTACAAGCAGTTGAGGCCGCAGCAGAACTTGCCCAGGCAGTACCATTATTCTGGAACTCACAAGCCCAACAGGAAGTGTCACAATTTGCTTTATTATTTTGTCCTTGTCCTTGATCAAGGTCAAAGAAACCAGTCATTTCACACCATGAATCTTGTTTTAAAACGTCTCCATCTAAATAATACTCTGTGTTCCAGGTTCCACCAGCAGCAGAACAAGAGAATTCGTTATTAATAATTTCAAACTCTGTCTCTCCACCGGAACCAAACACTGCCTGACCATTAAAAGTACAATTATTTACTGGGAATGTTTCGTTATCCCAAATACAAGGCATCATGAACTGTTGCTGTAATTCCATACAGATAGTATAATTATTCTTTGCGATAGGATCTTCACAGAACTTTGCTGGAGGATCAGCTTTTCTTTCAGTTGAAGTACCTGGTTCACAGAAAGCACCAGTTATAGTTGATGAGTTACTCCAAACACAGTTTGGTAAAGGACCATAATTACAAGCCGCTTTAAGTTGGATATGTGTACAATTCAAATTGACAGTATTATCTGCGTTAGCATATGTTGGCCCATTATCATCGTGCCCTTCACACCATCCAACTTGCACATCTTTACAAATATTATCATTACTAGAATTATCAACCCCATTTGCACCACTTCCAGCTACACAATAAGCACAACCAGTTATGTTACCACAAACACCCGGTTGATTATCAGCAAACCAACAATGAGCATCACCAGCAGAAAGGAATCCAGCAGCTCCACCACCAGCACCATTACCACTTGGCATTTCACATTCCCCATCAGAATTGTACCAACCACCTTGATTCATACAAGAATCTGTATCGTTAAAGAAAGCGAACCCGCCATTGCCACCGATATCTTGACATTGTCCCTCGCTCCATTCACAAGGCATGTACAACTCTTGCGCTAATTTGGTACAATTAGTTTCATCATGAACATCGCCGCACCACTTGTTAATACAACAACCAACATCATCAGGACAATAAGGGTCAGTAGCTTTACTTGACCAAGTACATAATCCACTTAAAGCAGCATTATTTTCACATTTAGTTTGATTACCATTATAATCAAAACACCCTTTCATATCACAACAACCAACATCATCAATTGTTGCTAATGAATTTTCATTTTGTGCATCTGTCAAGGATTTGATCCAGCACCAAGAATTTTGATTTAAGTTATTAGGTTTCCAAGAACATTTAGCAGCGTTCTCAGCACTTTGACAAGTATTTTTGTCCGCATCATCTTTCCAACAACCATCAGCCATACCACCCCATTCTTCACCACCTTGGAAATCGTTAAAACAAAGTCCAGTAACCGTATTTCCGTCAGGATCAGTATGTGAAGCGTATTCGTCCCAGATACAATTAAGCCCACCATTCAAAGTCATATTAGTACAAGCAGTCGAGTTTCCATCAAACTGCCAACATTCTTTCTGTAAACAACATCCACCAGGTGCATCAAAAGGACACCAGGAATCTGTAACACTTGTTTGCCATGTACAACTATCAGCTTCACAAGCAGTTTGTTGATTAGTTATTCCACCGTATTGACCACAATCAACATTTCCTGCAGCTCCGATAGAAAAATCTCCGTCACTTAAATCGTTAGTAGAAGGTGTAGACACATCGCTTATTTTTACTTTGTATCCGTAATCATCATCCACTGTTGAAGGTACAACCCAGGTATAAGAATTTGTATTTGCAACCGTAGTAACTATATTAGCATGCAAGCCTCCATATTTGTAAAGTTCAAGTTTAACATTATCACCAACACCAGAAGTATTAGTCCAAGTAATATCGTAAGACTCTCCTTTATTCCAATTTTCATTACCGTTAGGATAAGTTACTGTGATTGTTCCAGCTGCTGCTTCAGACAAATAATCCACCACCAAACTATAATTTGCATTAGCAAACTGACTTTGTGATGCATTATCAACCGCAAGACAGTTCCAAGCATAATTTCCATTAGTTAAATTAAGCGTCCAAGTTGTTTCATTAGAAGTTCCACCAACTGCAGTTGTTTGATTCAAAGCAAATGATTGGTCTGTGGAGTTTGTTAAATACAAAGAAACATTAGCCAATTGTACATCGTCCAAAACACCGCATTTAAAATTAACTTCCACAGAAGTATCACCAACAGTGAATACTTTTTCGTTCATAAAAGTTGTTTGTTTATCGCCTACTGCAATGATCTTATCTAACCAGGGTACATTTGCATCAGTCACCAATACAATTTCATAAGTTGAACCAGATTGGTTAAAGAAAACAGTAAAATTACCCAGAAAATTGGAATCGAAACCAGACACATTACCACAAGTTCTGGTTGTTGATCCGTCTTGAATTTCAGTATAACTGCCTAAAGAGGCATTCCAACATTTGATAATATCATTTCCGCCGCTTCTTCCAAATTGGAAGTCGTTGCCACTAGCATCACCACTAAGACCATTACCATCAACATTAATAACATAAGTCGCATTTTCCCCATCAGTATTATTTACAAACATCTGGATCTTGTGTTGGCTTTCATTCATCATAATATAAAAACTATGATTGACATCTGTGTCCCAATCAGCAGTATAAGCAGATTCATCTTTAACTCGATCTGGTACTGCCGAAGGAATAGACATTGAATTACTAACTAAATAATAAATATTATTTAGTCCACTACTGAATGAATTAACTGGCGTGGCACCATCAATTGGAAGATTCAAAGACACAGTTGGAAGGTCATCTGCAGGAGGACCACCTGCACCTGCACCAGCAACACCATACTCCCAATCATCAAAGAACGCTTCGAAATCGCCACTTGGTTCACCCATGCCCATATAGTTCATTTTACCAGCTAATACTATTTTATAGCCAGGACCAAGAGAATCAGAGGTCATATTAATATTCACTGGATTACCACCATTATCAAAAGTACAATTTACATTATGAGTAGAATTGTCATAAATCATCCTCAAAGTACCATAGGTTACCGAAACAGGAGAACTGATCTCTTGACCAGGAGGCGTATTATTATTTGCTAACATGATTTGTGGTCCACCTGCTGTTTTCGCAAGAGCACACCAAGTATATCCAAGACCTACCGCTTCTTGAAGCCGGATAATTGTCAAAGCAACATTATTCGCAGGAGGGGTTGAAGTAGAATTTACAAAGACAGTTACATTAAAACTTTCTCCAGAAATGCCACCATTGGTGGTCAGTTCTGCATGATTACTAGAATTTACAACGGTACCATTCATGTATAATTTACTATTAACAATGTCCATGTCAAGCTGATTTTTTAAAGATTCATAATTTGTCAAATCGCCACTAAAGGTTTCAGTAAAAGATTCTAAAGGAGGTCCACCACCAGAAACAGTTATCGCACCAGTTATGAAATGACCGAAAGAGGAAAGCCAGCCTTTCATTGTCTGGAGCATAGAATCGTCCGGTGCAGAAGTTCTAGTTAACACTTGTTGCTCAACTGCGAGTGTGCTTAACATCACATCTTCGCTGTTATCAACAGCAACTTCAGCGCCAGTAATATGGTTACTACCATACCAATTCAAACCTACTATGCTAACCAATAAAATTAACATAACAGAATATATTATTTTGTCATTTCTTTCCATCTTTCTTTTTCCTCTTTTTGATAAACAATTGTCTATCAAATAAAAGAAAGAAAAAATAGTATTTAAATGTTGTCATTTGTAAAACATAGTTCTAGAACAAAAAATTGCACCAAACCCAGCGATCGCACTGGAAATAACCACACAACTTTTATATATAAAAAGGAATTAACAAAGAACATGAAAAGGTTTATGTTAGATGATTTCCCACTGCAAAATAAAACAGTTCTGGCCCGAGTAGATTTTAATGTCCCGTTCAAAAATAATAAAATCAAAGATGATACTAAGCTAAAAGCCATTTTGCCAACTCTGAGATATTTAATTAGTCAAAATTGCAAAATCATTCTGGCAACACATTTAGGAAAACCAAAAGGAAAACCAATAAAAGAATTATCAACCAAAAAATTGATGAAAGAATTGCAACAATTAGTACCTGAAAACAATTTTGTTCATTTGACAGATTGTATCGGTGCAGAACTAAAAGAAACAATCCTAAAAAGTTCTCAAGACACAATTTTTTTATTAGAAAACTTACGATTTTATAAGGAAGAGGAAGAAAACGATTCCGCTTTCGCTCATTCACTGGCCGAACTGGCAGAGTGTTATGTCAATGACGCGTTTGGTGTTTGTCATCGAAACCACGCATCCGTTTCTGCGATAACTAATTTCATCCCAGCAATACCCGGACATTTAATAGAAAAAGAAATTGCTAACCTTAACTTAATTTTAAAACCAAAAAAACCAGCAGTATGGATTATGGGTGGTGCCAAACTTACCAAAGTGAATTTAATTCAACAAGCACTAAAAAAAGCAAACCACATTTTGATTGGTGGCGCCCTAGCATTTTCATTCCTGAAAGCAAAAGGCGTAAATATGGGTACTTCTTTAGTAGATAGTAAGTCGGTTACAATTGCCAAAGAGCTACTTAAACAAAAATCAGCGAAAAAACTTGTTCTCCCGATAGATTTTATAGTGACGGAAAAACCATCCGCGAGATGTAAGTCAGAAATTATCAAATTTGACGAATTCTCTGCTCACCAAGTTGGACTGGATATCGGGCCAAAAACAATTAAACTTTTTCAACATTATTTACAACATGCTAAAACCGTGGTCTGGAACGGACCACTTGGTCACTACGAATGGAACCAATTCGCTACTGCGACAAAAGAAATCGGCCGATTTTTAAAAAATATTGATGCTGTTAAAGTTGCCGGAGGAGGAGAAACCGCATCCGCAATACACAAGTTCCATCTAACACACAATTTTACCCACATTTCTACAGGTGGCGGTGCAGCCCTACAATTCTTAGCCCAGAAACCAATGCCTGGGGTAGATGCATTAGAGAAAAGTTATAAGAGATTTAGAAAAACAGTTCAAAAAAACAAAAACATTTAAATAAATAGATAGAAATAATTACCACATGGTAGAAAAAACGACCAATAACAAATTTAAAATAATTGCTTTGTTTAGAACTAATTATTTGGCACAATACCATGTTAGAGAAATTGCTAAATTAACCAAAAAAAGCCACGTTACCCTTTTACCCCACTTTAAAGAATTAGAAAAAGATAAAATAATTACATCCAAAACTATTGGAAAAAACAAACAATACACTTTGAATTTTCAAAACATCATTTCAAAAAACTATTTAACCATTTCAGAAATAATTAAAACAAATGCATATTTAGAACAAAATTTTCTAATCAAAAAAATAACTAAAGAAATATTTAACTTAAATCTTCCAGGAACAATCATTCTTTTTGGTTCTTATGCAAAAAAAACATTCAAAAAAGATAGCGACATTGATATTTTTCACATTGGTCAGATAACAGATAAAAATATCCTTAATTTAAAAAAAATAGGCAAAATATATGGGAAAACAATCAATATTAAAAAAACAACAATTAAAAATTTTGAAATTGGACTTAAAAATAAAAATCCCTTAATTATAGAAGTTATTAAAAACCACATTATCTTACAAAACACAGAAATTTTCATTAATGAGTTATGGAGATATTACGATGAAAGAAGATAAAAATCCTAAAAGCCACATTTTTTGGTGTTGGAAACAAAAAAGAGGTATAAAGATAGAACAACCCAATGAAAATCTTTGTAATGTTTATATCGAAAAAGCAAAAAGTAGTTTGAACATCTTAGAATCTGCTACTGAAAAAAATGAGATGGATTGGATTTCAACAACTGCGTATTATGCTCGTTATTTTGTATTCTATGCATTACTTCAAAAATGTGGAATTAAATCAGAGATTCATGATTGCACAATTTCATTAATGGACATTCTTTTTGTTGAAGATAATCTTATTGAAAAACATTTTCACAAAGAATTAAAATTAGCAAAAAAATTACGAGTTGACACCCAATATTATGTAACTGAAAAAATAGATTTAAAAAAATTAAAAAAAGATTCAGAAACCGCAAGAGATTTTGTTCTCAAAATAGAAGAGATTATTGAGAACTTAACAGAAGAACAAATTGAAAATATTAGAAAAAAACTAAAAAACTGTTGCAGAGAAAAATAACACTAATGCAAAATAACCTGTAACGGTTCTTGTAAAGTAACAAGCACCAGATGTTGAAAATTGTCTACTTCCCTGTTCCGTAAAGTAATTACCTCGTTAAGATCCCCTTTAACATTATCAATACTATTTTGCATTTTCTTGGTTTGTTTCTGGAAATGGTTCAACCGATACTCAGTTTCTTCAATTTTGTTAATGTGGGTGCTGTCTTGTTTAACGGCGACCAAATTATCAAGTTCAGTTTGTAATTCAGCATGACCAGTTTGTAAATCTTTCAAATAACCTTCGTTAGCTTTCTTAATCTGTTGTAAAAGTTTGATTGCTTCGTTAGGGGTAACATCAAGAGTTTGCATTTTTATCGCATCTTCTAATTTCTCAAACAAATCTAAAACTTTCAACCCTTTATCATCATAAAAAATCACTGTGGACTTTTCTAAATATTGCCGAGCCAACATCCTATCTTCGTCAGTAACACTGTCCAGATATACAAACTGTGACAAAACACCTTTAAACTCAGAAAAAAATAAAAACAAATCAGTATTCATTTTACTTATTTGTTGTGGTAATTCTTCTTTTTTCTTATTTGTCCTGTGTGCAGCAAGATATTTTTTATCATTTTTTAAATCGCCCATAGATTCTGATTTCTCACGAACTTTAGATTGGATTGTCCCTAACCGAATTTCTCTTTTTTTCAACTCTTCACGAAGAATTTTTACTTGATCATGATATTCTGCGATCAAATTAGATTGTTCTTTCAATTTGTTTAATGAAGTCCAACTGTAAGCACTTGTTTCAGTTTCAAACTGTTCAATTTTACCGGCCATGTTTACTAACTCTTGTAATAACGGATTCATAGAAAAACTAACTTCATTAACTTCTTCATCAGTTAAAATCATAGAATAATTGTGAGAAAAATTAGTTTTTTCAAATTTTTTCACCAACTTCTCCAGATTAGTTTTGAACAAAATGTTAAATTGTTGTACTTCTTTGAATTTGATCTCTTTTGGACATTTTAGAGAATCAAGAAACTGAGTCAAATCTTGGAACACTTTATTCCCGTCATCTAAAAGATCAACATAACCAGACGATTTATACCGTTTTTTCCGTTCATCCAAATCGCATTCTAATATCCAGCGCCACTCTTTAATCATGTTCAAATGGTTTTGTGCCAAAGAATCAAACCCTTGTTCAGAAATTAGTTGAGTTTCCCTATTCACAACCCATTTTTGTAAGTCTCCTACTTTAACAGGGACGTTCGGTCTTTTTTTTTTGAAATTGTCTAGTGCCAAGAACTCATTAAACACTTCACCTATCTTTTTTAACCACAACATCTTAGAAAGATTTCTACTTGTTTAGTATATAATAATTTATATAAGAGATAATATAGTTTACGTAAGTATTAAGTTAACAACCACACAAAAATCACCGACCGGCCATGATTTCTACGATGTCAAGATGTTTCAGAATAGCATCTTTACCAATCGGTAATTTAGTCCGTACATCTATGGCCCTGATAAAATTCTTACCAAAATCTGTGTGCAATTTGTAAGCAAAATCTAACGCAGTAGAATTCTCCTTCATCAAGAAACAGTCAGGCAACACATTACCATCACTATCTTCCAATTTACCAACACCACCTGGATGAACTGCTTTTCTTTTCAAAATGTCAAAAACCACAGAGTTCAAAACACTTTGTACACCCGTTCCTTCTTCATACTTTTGTAAAATATTTTCTTTAACAAAATTTAATCCTGCCTTTTGTTTCTCGTTCATGGCAAATTCACCTTTTTCAGTGATAAAAAAATCTTTTTCACCGGCAAGATATTCAATTAACTCATTTTTATGTGCTTCTTTAAGCGCCAGTTCAGATTCAGAACTACAAGGTATAATAATATAATTTGGAAATTCCTTTTTTAGTCGATTATAATTTGCTTCACTTATTGGATGATCACATTTATTAGCAGCGATAATCATTGGTTTAGTTTTCTTTCTCAGTAACCCTGCATATTTTAAAATCTCTTCTTCGGTCCAATCTTTGAGCGGTTTCTCTTCTAAGTCCATCTCTTTCAAACCATCTTTAGCCTGTTCTTCAGTAACTCCTACTCCCGACATTTGTTTGTAAATCGCTTTGTAAATCTCTTGTTTCTCTTGCTGAACTACTCGAGCAAACTTTTCCCACCCTCTTTTTAGTAGTTCTAAATACCAATAATCAAGTTCAACTTCTAAAAATTTGATATCGTTAGCAGGATCATAACTTCCCGGTTCAACATCTTCACCTTTCTCATTAACACTACCAGAAACATCAATTACATGTACTAAAGCATTCGCTTGATTCAAATCGTTCAAAAACTGAGCGCCCATCCCCTCTCCTTTATGAGCATCAGGAACTAACCCAGCCACGTCCATCAAATCCACTGGAACAAACCGCCATTGTTTTTGTACATAACCCATCCTTGGATTAGCTACTGTACCAAACTGTTCCTCTTGCGCAGCATCTTTAATTTTCACAAACCCAACAGCATGGTTTGGCTTGATTGTTGTGAACGGATAATTAGCAATATCAACATCTGCCAAAGTAGATGCCTTAAAAAAAGTACTTTTTCCCACCGATTGTTTTCCCACAATTCCGATTATCATTTTAGTTAGTGTAAAGTAAGGGTTTTTATTAATTTTGGTTTAAAAGAAGAAAATTGGTTTGATTTTCAACATTATGAAACAATAATTAGATTATAAAGGGTTTTGATTAACCCCCAAAACCCGAAAGATAAGTGTTCGATTTACACTTCATTTTCACTTTTTTATAAAAATTATTAGGGTTAATCAAAGACCTCTATAAAATCAATTTATCCCAATATCTACAATCACAACTTTATCTTGCAATTTCTCCAGACCAGTTTTCAAAGCGTGAAAAGTTACTATCATATCACATTTACACGCATTATCATGTGCTTCACCTGTATCAGGATCAAGTCCAGATGGAAGATCTACTGCTATTTTAATTCCTTTTTGTTTATTAAACAAATCTATTGCCAAAGAAATTGGTTCCCTTATTTCACCTTTTACACCAGTTCCTAATAATGCATCAACCAAAATAAATTCTACACCTTTCTGAAAATGAAAATTTTGTAAATCTTCTTTATTTTGAATTGTTATGATAGGGATAGTGTTTTTAATTTTATTATAGTTGCGTTCAGATTCTTCTGTTAAACAACCTTCATGACCAAAAAATAAAACTAAAACAGGAATTTGTAATTCTTCAAAAAAATATCTTGCTGCTACAAAGCCATCACCTCCATTGTTACCTGCACCAGCAAAAATTACGATATGTTTATTTTGTAAATCGTAAGAATTAGAAATTGTTAAGTACAACTGTTGTCCGGCATTTTCCATCAACTCTAGTTTAGATACACCATTCTCTACCGCTGCATCTTCCAGTTCTCGCATTTGTTGCACCATAATCATTTGTTTGGTTGCCATAATCGTTGAGAGAACTTTGCAAAATAGCAAAGTTCAAAGATAAGGAATTTGAAAATACACTTGATTTTTCTTTTTTTGAAAAATAATTAGGGTTTTTCAAAGTTCTCTTGAGATGGTAAAAAGTTCTGGTTAATATAGTTTGTTGTTTTCCATCAGACATCCGGAACATTTCCGAGCATAAAAAGATAAATTTATATAAAGTGAATTTGTTTAATTTGTTATGATGAACGACGCTAGCCAACAGGCTTTAAAAAAATATGAAGTAGACACCAAATATAACCTCCGTTTTATAGGTGGTTACCTTAGTAAACAGAAATGGAAAACATATTTATTAATTCTGTTAGTTCTCATCTTGGAAATAATTACATTTTCTGACAATTTCGTGTTCAAATTTATTGTTGACAAAGCCATGATGTTAAGCGACGGACTAGTTACACAAAATTCGTTCATGAATTTCGTAATCATAGTATTAGGACTTTACATTCTTATCAGAGGAGTATTAGGTTCATTAATATGGTTTGGAAGAGTTTTCCTTTTCAACCGGATAGAAGGTAAATTAATGAAAGATATTGAAACCGATTCGTTCAGGCACATCATGAACCTTTCATACCGTTACCACACAAACAAAAAAACAGGATCCTTAATTTCTCAAATGACCAGAGGAGTAAACAAAACAGAAGCACTAATTGACACAATAGTATTTACTTTTATCCCCACCACATTCAAAATTATTATATCTATTGGGGTAATTGCTTATTTTGATAAAGTAACCTCTTTAATTTTATTTTTAATGATTTTAACTTTTGTGATCTCAGGAGTTTATATTACTAACAAACAAAGAAAACCACAAAGTGAAACAAATTATAGTGAAGACACACTTAAACAAAACATCAGCGACATTTTTACTAACATTGAAACTGTGAAATTTTTCGCCAAAGAAAAAAACACAAGTAATTACTTTACTAAACTTGCTCAAAAACTAAAAGAAAACAGAATTAAGTTCTGGGACATTTTCGGATGGTACATTGCAATTCAATCCTTTATTATCACAATAGGTATAGCATCAATCATCTACTTCAGTTTTTCAAGTTTTGCCGCTGGAACAATTACCATGGGTAGTATCACTTTAATTTACGCTTCAATTTGGAAACTTATTCCTCACCTTTTTGGGATTATGCACGGGTACCAAAGATTTGTTAGACACAATGTTGACGTTTCTTCTTTGTTTAAAACATTTAAAGAAAAGAACGAAGTAGTAGATACTTCAGATGCCAAAAAATTAGTTGTTAAAAAAGGAAACATTAAGTTTGAAAATGTTAGTTTCTCCTACCCAGAACAAGACGATAAAACAAACCAAAAAACTACCAACAAAAAATTAGAACAGAAACAAACCGCGATTAAAAATTTCAATTTAAACATCAAAAAAAATACTAAGATTGCATTAGTTGGTCCATCAGGCGGAGGGAAATCGACCGTGGTCAAGTTACTATACAGATTATTTGATCTTAACAAAGGGAAAATCAGTATCGATGGAAAAGATATCAGCCAAGTTACCCAAGAATCGCTCCGAAACTGTATGAGTATCGTTCCGCAAGAACCAATTTTGTTTGATAACACTATTTGGTTCAATATCGCTTATGCCAACCCTAAAGCAAGTAAAGAAAGCATTTGGAAAGCCATCAAGTTCGCTCAATTAGACAAACTAATCACTAAAATGCCAAAGAAAGAGAAAACTATTGTTGGAGAAAGAGGCGTCAAATTGTCAGGTGGAGAAAAACAAAGAGTAAGTATCGCCAGAGCCATCTTAGCTAACAAAAAGATTCTGGTTTTGGACGAAGCTACTTCCGCCTTAGATTCTGAAACAGAAAAAGAAATCCAAGCAGACCTAGAAAAGTTAATGAAAGGAAGAACAAGTATCGTTATTGCCCATAGATTATCTACAATCATGAAAGCAGATATAATAGTGGTCATTAAAGAAGGGAAAATTGTTGAGACGGGATCACATCAACAACTAAAAAACAAGCAAGGTGGATTGTATAAAAGATTATGGAGTTTACAACAAGGTGGGAATCTTCGAGTATATTGAATCATATAAATGAAAACAGCAGCAAGAGTCATTATTAAAAAAGGAAACAAGATCCTTTTTATTCATCGTATCAAAGGAAACAAAGTATATTATGTGTTACCAGGTGGTGCTATTGAGAAAGGTGAAACATCTGAACAAACCGCTATAAGAGAAGTGAAAGAAGAAACTAATTTCAATATTGTCCTTGATGATTTTAAAGAAGAAATTATCGAAACTGTCAATGGTGAAAAACGACATGGTTACTATTTCTTAGCCAAAAGTTACAATGGAAACTTGAAACTATGCGGTCCAGAAGCAGAGAAACAAACAGCAACAAACCAATACTTGCATGAATGGATTTCTATTGACGAATTGGATAAGTTATTGATTTACCCAGTGAGATTGAAAAGAATGCTTTTTACCCTTTACAAAGTAAAATCTGATTGAAAGGGTAAAATAAGAAAGATGTAATTAACTTTGTAATTAATTAAATGTAGTCCCTAAACTAAGTCCCTAAAAACTAATGTAACTCCTAAGAATCACAAGAAATAATAAACCCCTATACTAACCACAAATCCGATAATGGATCCAACTGTAACTTGTAACGGAGTGTGACCCATAGCGAAATGAGTTTGTCTTTTCATTTTTAATCTCTTCATCATCTCGGTAATGATAATGCCTTCTTGGCCGGCTGTTCTTCTAACACCGAAAGCGTCTCTGATAACCACCATAGCAAATACTAAACTTATTGCGAAAGAAGTTGATGCACCTTCTACCAAATAAATGATGGTCGCAAGTGAAATCACAAAAGCAGAATGTGAACTTGGCATCCCTCCTGTGACAATCAAATCTTTCCAACATAAAGTTTTATGCCTGAAAAAAAGCGTAATGATTTTGACCAACTGAGCACCAAACCCAGCCAAAAGTAAAGCCATAATTATTTTGTTCATGGGAGATAGTATAATGTTAAGGTTTATATAAGTTACTTTTATGTTAAGGTTTATATAAGTTACTTTT
>CAYXEO010000009.1:0-1093 GCA_964464055.1 uncultured Methanosarcinales archaeon
TTTGGTTCTGCTTTCCATAATTGGGGAATTAGTTTACCTTACATGCAGAAAAAAGGTGTTTCATTTAAAGAAATTATTGAAGCTTACCAAGGTACTGATGAAGAAATTAAAGAAAAGTACACTGCCTTAGCTAAAAAAGCACCAATTCATGAAGTTGTACTTGATATGGTCATTGATCACAGTCCAGATCCGGTATCTGCACAAGAGTACAGAATTCCAAGATTATGGCAAGGGGATTTAGAATCTACTGAAGGTAAAAATCTTATTGCTTGTAATCCTGATGGGAGACTTTTTTTTGTAATTACTAAAGTTGTAGTTGATCCACAAGCAGGAGAGATCGCTACTGGGAGACTTTTTGGTGGCACAATGAGAAAAGGAGAAGAAGTTTTCTTGAACATGGCAAATTTCCCGGGAAGAGTTCAGCAAGTGTACATCTATAATGGTGCAAAGAAAGAGATTGTTGACAATATTCCAGCAGGTAACATTATTGGTGTTGCAGGTTTGAAAGCAGGTATGCCTGGTGAAACTGTCACTAGTGGTGGTCCAGCAGATCCGTTCGAAGAAATTAAACATATCTTTGATCCAGTTGTAACTAAAGCAATCGAAGCAAAGCGACCAGCAGATTTACCAAAACTTATCGAAGTATTAAGACAAGTCCAGAAAGAAGATCCAACCATTAAGATTGAAATTAATGAAGAGACTGGTGAACATTTATTACATGGTATGGGTGAATTACATTTGGAAGTTATCGAAGCAAGAATAATTAAGGAAAAAGGTGTTGAAGTAAAAACATCACCTCCAATTGTTGTTTATCGTGAAGCTATCACAAAAACATCTTCTGAAGTTGAAGGAAAATCTCCTAACAAACACAACAAATTATATTTTATTGTTGAACCGTTAGAAGAAAATGTCCGACAAGGTATTAAAGAGAACAAAATGCCACATGGTAGGTTCAAAAAGAAAGATCTTGAAGTTATTGGTTTCTTAAGAGATGAATGTGGTTGGGATACAAAATTAGCTGGTAGTGTTAAAGCTGAATTTGATGGTAACTTGTTCATTGACCAAACCAGAGGTATCGTACACATTAACGAGA
>CAYXEO010000009.1:1103-33230 GCA_964464055.1 uncultured Methanosarcinales archaeon
TTTATTAGACATGTTTGCAGGCGTCATGAAAGCTGGCCCGTTAGCTAAAGAACCTTGTGTTGGTGTAAAGGTAAGTTTAATGGATTGTAAATTGCATGAAGATAACATTCACCGAGGTCCAGCACAAATGTACCCAGCGGTAAGAGAAGGTATCCGTGGTGCAATGATGCAAGCTGGTCCATTACTTTATGAACCAATCCAAACTACTAGAATTGAAGTGCCAAACGATTATGTTGGTGAAATATCTAAGATTGTATCTTCTAAGAGGGGACAATTATTAGACATGCAACAAGAAGATGACATAACTGTAGTTACTGCAAAATTGCCTGTAGCAGAATTGTTTGGTTGGTCTAACGACTTACGAAGTGCAACTGGTGGCCGTGGTAATTCCAGTTTGGTTGATCAGAGTTTTGAACTATTACCAAGGGAATTACAAGAGAAAGTTCGGAAACATATCGTTGAACGGAAAGGTTTGACTGAAGGTAATCTGGGAGCTTAAGTAACTAGGCATTTTTTTTTTTCTTTTTTTTCTTTTTAATTTCTTATCAATTTCTTATGTTATTTTATGGGAGTATATGGAAAAGTCGGAAAATATACAGTTTTTAGAGCTGCCCTATATTTCAGAGATACTACCGAAATGTTTATAAACAAATTAAGAACATTTCAACAATGAATTTATCACACTCTAATAGAGGGGTAGATATTAAATAAAATAACATATGAGGAAACAAATAAAATGGCAAAAGAAAAAGAACACATAAATTTGGTTTTCATCGGTCACGTAGATCACGGTAAATCTACTACAGTTGGTAGATTAATGTTTGACGCTGGTAACATCGATGAACAAGCAATGAGAAAATTGAAAGAAAAAGCTGCAGAATTGGGAAAATCTGGTTTTGAGTTTGCTTTCGTAATGGACGGGTTGAAAGAAGAGCAGGAAAGAGGAGTAACTATTGATTTGGCTCACAAAAGATTCGATACTGACAAATATTATTTCACTATAATTGATGCACCTGGTCACAGAGACTTTATTAAGAATATGATCACAGGAGCTTCCCAAGCAGATTGTGCGGTTTTAGTAGTAGCTGCTAACGATGGTGTAAATGCACAAACTATCGAGCACTTAAAATTATCAAAAGTTTTCGGTGTTGGACAAATGATTGTTGCTGTTAACAAAATGGATATCTCCGGTGTAGACTGGAGTGAAGACAAGTATAATACCGTTGTAGAAGATGTTAAAAAACATGCTGCTCAGGCAGGATGGGACCCAGCAAAATTAAGATTCTTACCTATTGCTTCCTTAGTTGGAGACAATGTAGTTAAGAAATCAGAAAACATGGCTTGGTGGACAGGAGACACATTACTTACTGCAATTGACAAGTTTGATGTTCCAGAAAAACCAACTAGTTTACCATTAAGATTACCTATCCAGGATGTATATAGTATCACTGGTATTGGTGTAGTTCCTGTAGGAAGAATTGAAACAGGAGTTATGAAGATTGGTCAAAAAGTTATGGTTGTACCGGGTAGAGAAGGTAAAGGTGTAGCTGCAGAAATTAAAACTATCGAGATGCATCACGAACAAGTTCAGCAAGCTGAACCAGGTGATAACGTTGGTTTCAACGCTAAAGGTATCGGTAAAAAAGATATTGCTCGTGGTGACGTATTAGGTCCTGCAGACAATGTACCTACTGTTGCTTCAGAATTCACAGCACAGATTGTTATTATGAACCATCCTAGTGTTGTTACTGTTGGTTACACACCTGTATTCCACATCCACACTGCACAAGTGGCTTGTCAATTTGTAGAAATTGTTAAGAAACTTGATCCAGCAACTGGTCAGGAAGTTACAGAAAACAAAGACATCTTAAGAAACGGAGACGCTGCAATTGTAAGATTACGGCCTGTTCAACCTCTAGTAATTGAGAAGAACGGAGAAATCCCACAGATGTCTCGGTTCGCTATTCGTGACTCTGGTGTTACTGTAGCAGCTGGTATGTGTGTTGACTTAGTTAAGAAAGAAATGTAGTTATAAATACATTTTTTTATTTTTTTATTTTTTTATTTTTTTATCCTTTATTTTTTGAGGATATAACCAAAACACTTATAAATAACCCAAATCAAAACCATATAATCATAATGAATAATATATTTGTTATGAAGGTAAATAAAAACATGGCACAAAGAGCAAGAATAAAATTAGCAAGTACAGACATTGAAAAGATCAATAAGATATGCAGTGACATTAAAGATATTACAACCAAAACTGGTGTTGACTTAAGAGGTCCCATGCCTTTGCCAACAAAGAAACTTAAAGTTACAACTCGGAAATCTCCTTGTGGTGATGGAAAAGCTTCTTGGGAAAGATATGAGATGAGAGTTCATAAAAGATTGGTGGATGTTAGTGCCGATGAAAGAACTTTGAGATTAGTTATGAGAGTACCTATCCCGGAGAACTTGAACATTGAGCTTGAAATGGTGGACTCATAAGATTTATCGCATGCGTGAAAACATAAAAAAATAGATTCTCTTTTGACTTATATTTTTCTGAATTTTAAAATATATTTTCTCTATTATTTTTGTGTTGGATGCCTAGAATTTCTGAATTTTTTAATACTTTATTTTTACATTTTATAAAATTACGTAAATAGAAAAATAAAATTACACTTTACTTCCGGTCATACACATCATGTTTCTTTTACATAATTCGTTACAACCAAACCCTGAAATTACATAACTCTCTTCGTAAATTAAATGGGATATTACTTCTTTTAAAGCATAGGCATCTTTATATGTTATTATAGAATTGATTTGGTCATCAGTGAAATTAAATTTGGCAAAAAAGTTACGACAATAATTTATCTCGTTCATTTTTTTCTGTTCATATTTTTTATTTTCTTGGTGTAATAGAGAATCATATTTTCTTACTATGCCTTTGAACAATCTTATCGGATGTACTTCTTGATCCTCAAATTTTGTTACACCTTTTAGACCATTTTTTTCATAGACATATTTTCTAAATGCTAATTGTAATATGGCTTGAACTTCATTTGCCACTTTATTAAGTGAAGTATTACACACTTTTAGAAACGCTTTATATGTTGATTTACAACATTTTTTGAACAGTTTTTCAGTGATAGTTAAGTTAGTTTCAAATTCTGTGCCTCCTGCTAAACTCAGTTTGCTAATATAATATAATTTTTTAAGTTTTAGAAGATGATTTTTTGTGTTGTTAAGGATAAAAAGATTTTTGAAACATTGGTATATCTTACCTTGTTCATGGAAACAATCTAAACATTGGATATTATGCGTTCTATCTGCCAATTTCACTTGTATGGCCCTTGTTTTTGCTTTTTTATTTTTGGCTATGAAAATTGATGAAATTGAACGATAATAAAAATCTCTTTTGTGCCTGGTAAGTAATTTGACAACATCAATAAGTTCTTTAACATTTTTTAATGGTATTTTTTTTGTTTGACAGAAATTTGCCAGATATGTTTCTAAATCTTTAAACAACTTAATTTCGTACTTGTCTAATTTTTTTATCCCTGAACCTTTCTCTTTAATTGAATTTTTTCTTTTGTAAACGTCAACATCTTCTTCAACAATGTCATGGATAAGTGCCGCACATAAAGTAATTATATCTTTAGTACCTGCTTTTTGTAAATTCCAAACCAAATTTAAGGGGTGCCAGAAAGCGTCAGTACCATCTTTACGTTGTGGGTATGTTTTATATTTCTTTTTTGTGAATTCGTAAAGGTAAAGAAAAAGTGGTGCCAAAGTGTCTTTAGAATCTTGTATTCTTGGTAATATCTCTTTTAATTTATCCCATTTTAATGGTTGCCACACTTCCACCAATTTATACATTTGGTATTCAAGGCTAACTTTATGATGTGAACTTAAATTTGTTTTTTGTTTTTGTAAAGAACTAACCATATATTTAGAATATATTAAAAGATTTTAAAGGTTTCGTTATAGATTGTGAGAAAATGTCTTTTTTTAAGAGATTTTGTTTTATTTTTGTTAAAGAGAAGGATAGAAGTATGTTTAATTTAAATATCTACTACCTGCGAAACTTTTATAAACAAACCGAGCAAAATTAATAGTTAAGTACTCAATGGGGTTTATATTGAATAAAATGGAACTAAAAATTATCGAAGAAAGTAAAACAAAACTTGTTTTTGAATTAATTGGTGAAACTCACACTTTTTGTAACGTTTTAAAGAAAGAATTACGAAATGTTAAAGGTGTAGAAATCGCTGTATATAATATTGACCACCCTTTGGTTGGTGTACCTAAATTCATGATTGAAACAAAAGGTATTGAACCAAGAAAAGCCTTGAAAGAAGCATTATCAGCTTTAAAAAAGAAAGCTAAAGAGTTTCAGAAGTTAGTTGGTAAATTATAATTTTTTTTCTTAATATTTTTTTTAAATTCTAATATCTGCCCTATTCACTAAAGAAAAGAATTTAAACTCTTTTCATCTAGCACCTTCATGGTTGTGGATAAAGGCACTTGTTTAAGGTTCTATAAACGGAAAGATGTTCAGGAAGCGATAGCTAAACATGCTCGGAATAAAGAAATTGGAGTCAGGTATGGCGATGGGTTTGGTCGAAGACCCGATGTAATTATATATCCTTCAGAGGTGTTAGAGTTAGCAAAACGTGGTGTGACATCGTTCCATTCCAGTGAAGAGATTTGGGAAGATCCACTTTTTATCAGTAGCGATTTGAAAAGGAAAGAACTTGACGAAATTAGAAGTGGTTGGGACTTGATCCTAGACATAGATTGTGCTTTTGTAGATTATAGTAAAATCTCTGCGAACCTAATAATCAAATTTCTCAAATACTGTGGTGTGGAAGATATTTCAGTTAAATTTTCGGGGAATAAAGGTTTTCATATTGGTGTTCCGTTCGAAGCATTTCCACAAAAAGTCGGTAACCAACTGACAAAAAACTTGTTCCCAGAAGCGCCAAAGAGAATTGCTTATTATATTAAAGAGAAAATTAAAGAAGAGTTAAGTAAACAAATTTTGGAATACGAAAATAACGATTTTGATAAAATTAAAGATAAAGTTGAACTATCTTATGATGATATTGTGAGACACGAAATTAATGAGTTTGGTGATCAAGTGTCCAAGTTAGATGTTGATAAATTTTTAGAGATTGATACTGTCTTAATCTCTTCTCGGCACCTTTACCGGATGCCATACAGTTTGCATGAAAAATCTGGGTTGGCCAGTCTTCCATTAAATCCCGATAAAATGATGGACTTTGAAAAACCTATGGCGAACCCTGACAAATTAGTTATGCCAGAATTTGAGTTCATGCCTAGAGAGATAACTGGGGAAACAGGTCGAAGATTATTAATGAGTGCTTGGGATTATGAAGTTAAACAGAAAATTGAAAAAGCTGAATATGATGCTCAGAAAGATAAACTTAGGGAAGAGATGACTTTCACATCACCGATAACGGAAGAATTTTTCCCACCTTGCATTATTAAAATCATTAAAGGGTTGGAAGATGGTAAAAAACGGGCAGTGTTCATTTTAACAAATTTCTTGGGCAAACTTGGCTGGAACAAAAAAGAAATTGAACACTATATCTTAAAATGGAACAAAGAAAAAAACCCTGATCCGTTAAGAGAGAACTATTTCGCTGGGCAACTGAGCAGTTTTAAACCCGGAGAGAAACTTCCTCCGAATTGTAGTAATGAGTCGTACTATAAAAGTTTGGGCCTTTGCCAACCGAACAATTTGTGTCGTAAACTTAAGAACCCGGTAAATTATACTGTCATTAGATGGAAAATGCACTTGGAACAAAAAAAGAAACAGGAAGAAGAAGAAGTTAAACAGAAAGGTAAAGAAGAACGAAAAATTAAACGTGAAGAAGCTAAGAAACGGAAAATAGAACGTGCTAAGAAAAAGTTGGCAGAAGAGAAAGCTAAGATAGAAAAAGAGATGGGTGAAGAAACTCAAGAAGAGACTCAAGAAGAGACTCAAGAAGAGACACAAGAAGAGACACAAGAACCTAGGGAACAAGAACCCGTGGAACAAGAAACAAATGAGAAACAAGAACAAATAGAATCTAACGAAACATTTAAATAAGAAAAAGAGATTTTGAATAATAAGAGTAGTAAAGAGAGTTAAAAAAGATGTTATCCGTTCTGGAGAGAATTTTAAATTAAGTAAAAAGGATTAAAAATAGCAATTATTTAATTAGAATAATAAATAACTTAAACAATTAAAAAAGGTGTTTTGAAATATGGAAAATCAATTAAAGACAGGAACTACAACTTTAGGGTTGGTGTGTAAAGATGGAATTGTTTTGGCTGCAGATAAAAGAGCTACAGCAGGACATATGATTGTTGACAAACGAGCAGAGAAAGTTCATGTGATTTCTGACAATTTTGCAGTAACTATTGCTGGTGGAGTCTCAGATGCACAATTACTGATTAAACTTATTAAAGCAGAACTTAAATTGAAAGAAGTGCGAACTAACAAAAGTCCAACTGCGAAAGAAGCAGCTAATTTATTAGGAGGATTATTATATTCAAACATTAGAAAAATGAGTATGATCCCTGGTATTGCCCACTTTTTATTAGGTGGAAAAGATAATCTTGGATTACATTTATACGACCTTTTCCCTGACGGAAGCGTAACTAAAGTGAGAGACTTTATTTCGTCTGGTTCTGGTTCAGTGTTCGCTTATGGAGTATTAGAAACACAATATTCTCCTGACATGAGTACTGCGGATGGTGTCAAGTTAGCAATTAAAGCGATTAATACTGCATTACAAAGAGATAGTGCTTCTGGTAACGGGATTGATGTTGTAATTATTAATGAGAAAGAAATCAGAAGAGAGTTGGAAAAAGAAGTAACTTACGATTTAGAGAATCAACCAAACCGGTAAAAAGTAAAAATTGGTAAAAAGTAAGAATTTTTTTTTTTAACTTATTAAATTCAAAACAAATAATAAAAGTAACAAAAGAATCAAAAGTAACAAATCAAATTGAAAAACATTCTATGAGGATAAATTAAACAAAAATGGCAGACATTTTAAAGGAAATAATTAAGATATTACCACGAGGGAAAATTGCCAGTGGTGTATACGAAGCGGCTAATATTGTGTTATACACTAACGATAAAGAGTATTTCTTAGATAATAAGGGAACTATTAGGAAAGCAGTGAGCGAATTCAAGAAACGGATAGAAGTTCGTCCAGATCCAGCGATGTGCTTAGAGAAAGAGAAAGCTGAAAAACTTATCAAGAAAATAATCCCGAAAGAAGCAGGTGTACAAGATATAATTTTCGATTCACCACGGTCACAAGTAGTAATTCATGCTGATAAACCTGGTTTGGTAATTGGTAAACACGGAGAAGTTCTTAGGGAATTAAAAGAGAAAATAATGTGGGTGCCGTTAATTAAGAGAATGCCACCAATCAGGTCAAAATTGATTGAAAGTATTCGGTCAGTATTATATGAAAATGCCGAATATCGTAAAAAGTTCTTAGATACAACTGGGCATAGAGTATATGATGGTTGGTTAAGAGAGAAAAAACATGAATGGGTAAGGTTAAGTTTCTTAGGTGCAGCTAGACAAGTAGGAAGAGCGTGCATGTTATTACAAACACCAGAATCACGAATAATTTTAGATTGTGGTATTGATCCGAGTGAAGATGGTTCAGAGAGTTATCCATATTTAGAAGCTCCAGAATTTAATATTGGTGAAATTGATGCGGTGATAATTTCTCATTCACATTTGGACCATTCCGGACTAATTCCGTACCTTTTCAAGTATGGGTATAGAGGGCCGGTTTATTGTACTGCTCCGACAAGAGATGTTATGTCATTGTTACAATTAGACATGATTAAAATTCAGCGTAACGAAGGGCAAGAACCAATCTTTACTAGTGAAGAAGTTAAACAGACAGTATTACACACTATCACTTTAGATTTTGATGAAGTTACAGATGTTACCCCTGACATACGATTAACATTATACAATTCTGGACATATTTTAGGAAGTTCTTTAATTCATTTGAACATTGGTAATGGGTTACACAATCTTGTTTTCACTGGCGATTTAAAGTATGGGAAAACTAATGTCTTAGAGGCAGCTAACACTCAGTTTCCACGGGTTGAAACTTTGGTCGTGGAATCAACTTATGGTGGTCGTGACAATGTTATGGCTGAACAAGATGCTGACAATTACATGATTGACGTTATCAAGAACACTTTTAAACGTGGTGGGAAAGTTTTGATGCCAGTATTAGGGTCAGGGAGAGCTCAGGAAGTAATGATTATTGTTGAACGGTTAATTCGAGAAAAGAAAATTCCTAACGCGCCAGTTTATTTGGATGGTATGTTGTGGGACATTACCGCGATTCATACTGCTTATCCAGAATTTTTGAACCGAAACATTAGACAACAGATATTCCATAAAGAGAATAATCCTTTCTTATCAGACATTTTCAAACGTGTTGGGTCACATAAGGAACGAATGGAAATTATTAAAGAGGAAGGGCCTTGTTTAATTTTGGCAACTTCAGGGATGCTTCATGGTGGTCCGTCTGTGGAATATTTGAAACATTTGGCCGAAGGTAAAAAACATTCGTTGATTTTCTCTTGTTACCAACCTCCTGGAAGTTTAGGACACCGAATTAGGGGCGGAGCAACAGAGATTATGACCAGAGATAATAATAAAAGTCATTTGTTGAAAATTAAGATGGAAATTCATAAGGTGGAAATCACTAACCATTCAGATCGGAAACAATTAATGGACTATGTTAAAAGGTGTAATCCTCAACCGAGAAAAGTCATAACTATGCACGGGGAAAGTTCAAGATGTTTAGATTTGGCAAGTTCGATCCATAAACAGTTCCGGATAGAAACTAATGCTCCAAAGAACCTGGAAACAATTCGGATTCGATAACTTTAAAAACTTCTTTTTTATTTCTTTTTTTTCGAAATGTTAGAAGAACAAATGAATTTGGAGATTAGGAGTGGTGCTTTAGGGCCATGTGTGTACTTGTCATTATTAGATCTTTATGTTGCGATTAAAGTTGATACAATTGATGATGGTAGACTTTTTTTAGAAAAAGAGTTTCGGAATAATTATTTATTTGGATCTTATAAAAGAAATGGAAATGTTTGGGAACAAGTTAAACTCTCAAACTTAAATAATGGGCTGAGTATGGGACAAAATTATGGACGTGGTACTCGTGAATATCAAGCATTTGAAATGTTAGATTCTCATAAATAAACCTAAACTTTTATAAATTAAGTAGTCTCTATATTTTTTGTTTGTCAATGTCGCATCAAAGCATAAGATTTAAACAATAAATCTTATACTTAACTGCCCCTTATGGCACTCATTAACATTCATGCCAACGTCGCATAATCCGGTATTGCGCTGGTCTTGAAAACCAGTTCCTCCGGGAATTCCCGGTTCAAATCCGGGCGTTGGCGCTTTATACTTTTGACTCACTTCTTGAATTACGGATTCGCGTCATTTCTGTTGCGTTATGTCCTGCCTAGTTGCGTTTTTGCGCAACTGTACGTCGACAAAGTTACTCGCAAACACACAAGGTTTATAACATGCTACGCATTGAGTAAAATCATGAAAATCGACCCCTGGCAACACGAAAAAAAGTATAAAAACTGGAAGAAAAAAGGTATCCTTAAAGGACTTTCTGGAAGTCTCTTTTTTACGTAATGTTTTTTATGGCGTTTGTCAGTAAGATTATGAAAATTTCCTACTACATACCCATTGTTAACAAGAAAATTTTGTTCTTCAATACTTAACTTGTCTGTAGGATAAACATCTTTTTCAATATCCAACTCAATGTTAATATTTTCTTGCTGATTTTTCTTACCTTTCTTTTTTTCAGAGTTCTTAATCATTTCATCAGGATTAGTTGTTATTAACTCATGTTCTTGCTTAGAAGAAATTACTTGTAGCTCTTGATGTTCATTCTCTAAAAGAAGTATTCCTTGCCCTTTTTCTGCGGTTATAAGGTATTCTTTTTCAGAGGTAGATAAGTTAAATGTCTTAGCAACATTGCTTATTACAGCGGGTTTCTGGCGTAATAAAAACGTATATGAAGTATTAGCTAACACTGCATGACCTGCACGAGAACCAATTAAATCAGCCACATCTTGTGTGATCATCAAAAGCCCAAGATTAAACTTACGACAAGTCTTAATGATTTCAAAAATATAAGAAGATTCTTCCGCTGTTTGTAACATTGACCAAGCTTCGTCAATCACTAAAACCTTTCTACGCAAAGAACCCTTCATCCTATTGTAAACATAATCTAAAACTAAATACATCACAACAGGCTTAACTTGCTTTGGCATTGAGCCAATATTAAAACAAACAAACTTATTACTAAAGTTAATATTAGTATCTCTATTAAGGAAAGAGAATACGCCGTTCTCTGTGTACATTCCTAATCTGTTTAACAAAGCTCTGTAAGTAACCCTTTCCTGTTGAACTGCTTTCTTTTCTAAACTCTTTAAAGTTTGATATAGATCTTGTATTATTGGTGGTTTCTTTCCTTGATAACTATCTCTATTAATTCCTTTCTTGCCATAAGTTAAATCTACTGCTTTGTCTAAAATTGCTTTTTGGATTTCTGTAATCTCACCAAACATAATCTTAAATAAATCCATTAAAGACAATCTCTTTTCTAAGTAGTCATGTCCCATCAAATCTAAAGGATTAATGATAGTCTCGGAATTTTTAGAGATAGTAATAGTTTCTCCTTTGTAATGATCTGTAATTGCTAAATATTCCCCTTGTGGATCAATGATAATGATATCACTTCCGTTAAGAAACTGTCTGGAGATCATTAACTTAGTAAAATAAGACTTGCCTGCCCCTGATGTTGCTAAGATTAGTCCATTTGCATTTGTTAAGTTAAAAATATCTTTAATGTAAGGTATTTTATTTTTATTTAATCCCAATAAAATTCCATTATTCTCAACATCTAAGAAAGGAGAACTAAAGGGAAAGAACGCACTTAAACCAGTGGTGTGAATATTTCTTTTAACCTTTAAAGTATCTTTACCTAAAGGAAGCACTGATTCATAAGATTCCTTTGATTGGAATAAAGGCGTATTGCTTTGAATCATTAACCCATCTAAGTCTGCTTTAACTTTTTTCGTTAGCAGATTAGTTTCTTCCTTCTCTTTTCCTTTACACATTATGTACAGAGAAACATTAAACAATTTCTGCTTACCTTTCTGTAAATCTTCAAGAACACTTCTAGTGGATTTGTATTTAATCTCTAAGCTCGGATTAAGAATTCCCTTTTTTGTGTCAGCGTAAGGATCAGATTGTTGTTTCTGTAATTCTCTGTTTAGTTGAATCATTGTTGTTTCAATTGGGAACGGATCAATGTGTAAGCTAATATCATAATTATCTCCTGACGAAATGATCTTATCCAAGAATCCCATTTCTACAGAGTGTGGATAACCTACAATAGTTAATGTCTTACAGAACATATCATCTACCTTAAGAAAGTCATGATAAAATGAAATCTTCTCTGGAGATAAAAGAAAGTGAGTGTAGTTTTCAATTACTTGATTTTCTTTTAATGGCTTTTCTTTCTTTTGAGCAATGTAATCAAAGAACAAGCTAAGTAATTTCTCTTCGTTAAGTCTTTTTACTTTTAATCCTAATCCTTTTAATTTATCTTCACAAACTTTTGCTTGAATATCTAAGTTATCTTTCTCATTAATAATAATGTAGAACCTTCTATTCTTGATATTATTCTCAGTTATTGATCCAGTAATAAACTGGCAATAAGATTCAAACAATTCAGGGAAGTCTTTGGTTTTTTTCCTTAATACTTCAAAATGTTCTTTTAAGTCAATTACACTACTGCTAATATGAATTTGTATTGGGAAGTCTAAGGAATTTAGAAACTTTTGAAATCCAGAAATAATCCCTTCTTGCTCATCTTCTGTTCTAATCATTAAGTTTAAAGGAATAACTTCCAAAACAGCAAGTTTGTTTTTAGGAGTATAACTACTTCTTCTTTAACTTCTTTAATATTGATAACATCCTTTAATTTGTTGTTTTCAACATCCGCTTCTTGTGTTTTAAGATGTTTTATGAAGTTCGTGGTTTTATTCTTGCCATCAAAGAACATAAAGAACACTGCTAAGGACAGTGGAATAATACTAATTGCTCCAGAGAATTCTATTGGTAATGGTAATTTAAAAATAAGTAACAGTATCAAAAGTAAACTGGGCAAAGCATAAGCTAGCTGAATGAAGGTTAATCCGAAGATTATCTTCTCCTTGTGTTGCAGTGGTGGTGGGATGTCGTATGTCATTTTAGTTTCACTTAAAAGTGACGAAAGACTTATAAAGGAACAGCCAATGAACATATTAAATACTAATAATGGTGATATAAAAATGGCTGATCAACAAGAAATGGAAATGGTTACTCATGTAGTCAGAACTCAACTAAGAAAATATCAAGATTTTTATGGTTCAAATAAAGCATCTATGCAGAGACTTATTACTGGACAAGATAAAGATGGTAATCAAATAGATGTACCTAGAGAATTGATTACTCCAAATCAATTAATTACTGTGCGTTTGCATGGTAAAGCAGGAGATAAAAAAGAGTATCGCGGGAAGTACGTGGACACAGATCTTGCTGTAATTCCTAATCCTTCTGGTGATGAAATTAAATTTGTTCATAGACATCCTTTAGTGCGAACTCTAAATAAGGATACAAAATTAGCAAATGGGGCTATGCCAATTACTCAAGATCATTATGATGATAATGATGGTTTTGTTTTAACTGGAGACCAAGCAAAGCAGTTAAGAGAAAATCCTTATGCTCTTCCAGATATTAGAAGGGATTGTTGGAAATTTGCGCTTGGAGATGAGGATTTAATGAAAGATTATGAAGCTGATATTTGTGATAGCTTAAGTCTTGATTTTAATGAAGTAATGGGTTTATACGTTCCTTCCACTGCAGGATTGCGGCTTTTGTGTGTTGGCTCTGTTGGCGACTTTGATAGGTCTTTTGCTGATGGCGACGATTATCTAGGCGGTTTTGGTCGCTTGGTTGGGGTAGCGCGGGACGCGCCTGAAGAACCTTTGCGCGGAGCGCAACGCGACACGAGTTCTGATTATAGTACAAGACCAGACCTTGAAGCAGTAATGACAGAAATGTCAAAATTGAAGTTATTTGGTTCAAAAGCTTTGGATGCAGTAAGAGAAAGATTAGCTCCAATGTATAACGAATAATAGTTTCGTTAACTTTTTATATTTCTTCTTTATTATCCATTCTTGTCCCAGCTCGCTTAGGCGAAGATTAAGTTGCATTTGAGAGCCGGACTACATGCCCGTTCACCATGGCAGTTATACTGTTATAAAATACAACCTCAACTTGATGCCTAGCACTGAAGGGGTGGTGATCTCAAAAAGGTAAATGGGCTACTCTGGGCGGCTTTTGTGTGTTGGCTCTATTAGCAACAATAATAGGTCTAATGCTAATGGCAACAATAATCTAGACAACAATAATGGTCGCTTGGTTGGAATAATTAGGCTCTTACAGCTGGGACACTTAATTTTAAGAGAATTGGACTTATGACAAATAACAAATTTGTAACTATCGGGGGGGGGTCACAAGATTCATAATCTCTACTCCCAAGTTTATTCTAAAGAAAATTTGGAATTGGCTTTCAAAAAAGCTCGCAAAGGTAAAACCCTTAAGTTATATGTAATTGAATTTGAAAATAATCTAGAAGAGAACCTTAAAAAATTACATGAAGAACTAAAATCAAAAACATACAAACCAAAACCACTTAAAACATTTATTCTTCGTGATCCTAAAACCAGAAAGATCAGCAAATCAGATTTTAGAGATCGAGTTGTTCATCATGCCATTTGCAACATTATTGAACCTCTGTTTGAGAATAACTTTATCTCTGATTCTTTTGCTAATAGAAAAGGCAAAGGCACATTTAAGGCAGTTGAGAGGTTTGAACAATTTGCTCGACAAACATCCCATAATTTCACTTATCCTTGTTACATTCTCAAAGCAGACATTAAACATTACTTTGATACGGTTGATCATAAAATATTATGTTCAATTCTCAAGAAGAAAATTGTTGATAATGATATCCTGAACCTTATTAGAACCATCCTCAATAATCATAAAACACAACAAAATGGAAAAGGTATGCCTTTAGGCAACCTTACTTCTCAATTCTTTGCCAATGTTTATCTTAATCAATTAGATCAGTTTGTAAAACACCAACTGAAAGCAAAATGTTACATTAGATACGTTGATGACTTTGTGATTTTACACCATAATAAAAAAATCCTAAAAGATTACAAACAAAAGATTGACCCATTTTGTAAGAATGATCTTAACTTAGAACTTCACCCAGATAAATCGAAAATTTTGCAATTGCATAATGGTGTTGGTTTCTTAGGTTTTCGTCTTTACTCTCATCATAAAAGAATCAAAAAGAAAAACATAAAACGCTTTGAAAATAGACTTTGCAGATTCAAAAAGGAATTACAAAAAGACAAAATTACCCGAGAAAAAGTGGTTGAATCTTTTGAGGGTTGGTTGGCACACATTTCCCATGCCAAAACATTCAAATACAGAAAACATTTGGTAAAAATGTTTAATCAGCTTTTTCCTCTGGGTAAGCCAATTCAAAAACAGAATTTGGTTAAACATCAAAACTTTTTAAATAAGAGTAATGAAGCAAGTCTTCAGTTCAGTGTGCAAAAGACACTGAAACTATACAAAGAGAAAAGAAGCATTGAAGAGATGGCTAAATTAAGAAATGTTAAGATTAATACAATCTGGAATCACTTTGCTAATCTCATTGAATATAACCAACTTTCTGTCTGGAAATTACTCTTGCCAGAAAAAGTAAGATTAGTCCTTACTGCAATAAGATCAGAAAATGATAAACTAAAAGAGATAAAATCAAGATTAAACAAAAACATCTCTTATGATGAAATTAATTGTGTTTTAGCTTACGTTAAAAGCAAGAACAGAAGCAAAAATATCCTTTATCACATCAACTGGTATCAAAAGATTCATTGCTTGAGAAAATGTTATCTCAGCAAAAAACAAAGAGGGATTTGCCTCGATAAGTTCAACCAATTTGTTTCTTGTAATACAAATCTGAAAATGAAACGAAATGATTTCATCAACTTGTTTAACAATCACTTAAACATTTGCGTGTTACCAGATAAAGAAAAGAAAGCATATCTTTCATGGAAACAATTTCAAGTGATAAAATATTCTGTAATGAAAATAAAAGAGGACGTTACTCCTCCCACCAGTACCAAGCCCTAAGTTTTCTCCTTAGGAATCTTAAGCAAGTAATGCAATGTATTTTACAGCTTGATTGAGATCATCTTTCAATGATCCTGCTGTTGATCTTTTGATTGCAAATTTCATTGTTAACCACAGTGTGTAATTGACAATACCGAAGCAAGTAATCATAACTAAGATCTTCATATTTTCAAATATTGAAATGTCAACTACTTGTGAGCAAACTAAGATAATTAACAAGTCAAAGAAAGTTATGAAGATCATAATCATAAACAAATTAACAATGAATCTCCCATAACTTTTCAAAGGTGGAATGAAGTAACAGAATATTCCAATTGGAAAAAAGATTACTCCGATTGCTACCATGATATAACGGAATACCAAAAGAATTACTGTAGCAAACAGTGTTAACATATAACTAAAGCTAAAGATAAATTCTAATCCAATGTTTGTAATGTTGTCTGCAGTAAGTAAAAAGAAATGTGGATCTACAAAAGAGATTATCGAAGCACTCATATTACTGCTAATATTAATAAGCAAATCATAAATGTAATAAGAACCTTGTACCAAAACCATAATGATTACTAAATTCTTTAACAGTTCTTTTGCATTAGCTCTTCTGATAGGATCCGCGTTGGCTGTTAAGAAAACATAGCCCGAGTAAAGGATTAAGAATATGTAAAAGAAACTAATCATATAACGAATAATTGACCAGATATGATAAAACGCTGAAGTAGAGACATCTGAAGTAAGAAGATTTTGTACAGAGATTAATAACGGAGCAAGAGGTGCATTAATCACTCCTAAAATAAAGTTAAGCTTTGGGTTCTGGCAGGATTGATAAAGATTACGACAAAAACTAAGAAATAAATAAGAAAAAAAGAAACCTATTTTTGGTTCCAAACATTGTTAAACATATGGTCCATTGCAGTAGCATGGTAAGGTGTTTTTACCCAAACTCCTAAGTCATATGAAGGATGGACTTCTTTGTCATCCATCATCATAAAAACCAAATCGCTACTGTCGACTGTTATAAACCTAGACTTCATTTTGTCATTATGTTTAACTTCTGCTAGTCCTTTTAGGCTTGTTGCTAACTTTTGGTTTTCTTTGTTTAATGGGGCTGAAATTCTAATTTTTACTCCTCTTTTCTTAGCCTTCTCAAAAGTAGGGCGTAGTCCTTCAACTTTTCTCATAAAACCAGTATCTGAAGTCATAATATTAACACTTTTCTTAGCCTCTTTAATCAGTAAATCCATATGGTTGTATACATTATTTCTTCCTCTTAAACAACCACTTAATTCAGAAGGATCAACTAGACTAATACCATTTGTATGTAAACTTTCCAACACCTTGAGCAAGTTGAGTAATCCTTTCTGGTCTGAAAGTATTTTCAGTATCTAAGTAAACCACACAAACATCAGGATCTTCCTTAAGAGCATTTACTGCAAGAATATGACCTATTTGTGTTTTACCAGAACCAAACTCTCCTCTAAGATATCTTTCCACAAAAGCAGCGGACCAATTTCCGTATTGCGGGAAATCTGCCATTTCAACTTGGTAACCTTCTTTCCTCAAACGCTCTATTAATAGATTAGTCTGCACCCCTTTACCAGACCCATCTAATCCCTCAATAACAATAAACTTACCCCTTTGCATAACTTAAAGGAAAAAGAACTGGTTAATAAATTCTTTGATTTCTGAAGAAATAAAAACAAAAAAAATCAATTGACAACCAAGATTGTATTGTCAAAGAAATCTTCCATAGAATAGGCACTGGCCATGCCCTGAGTTCTCTTAACTGAAACAGCAAAATTGCCATAGTCTGTTGTTAGATAGTTACCAAGGTCAAAATCTAATGCTATCGGTCCATAAGGACTAATTTGGCTCTGTCTTTCTTTCCTTGTTCTCCACCAGATGTTACAAAAGTTATTCCAGCAAATACTAATACTAAAACTCCAATTATTGTAGCCGCATATTTTATGAAATTATACACTTTCAATACTGGTGCTAGAATACTGTCTATCTGGTCTTCCTCATCTGGTGTTAAGCCTTGATCGAAATCGATCTCAGCTAACACCAAAGGGCTTGCCACTATTAGTAGCAATAACAAAATTGGCGCCAATTTATTCATTTTGTTTTACCTCCATGTTATAGCCAAAATTTGGAAAAAATGTTCTTTCCAATAAGCTAGGAATCTTAGTCGGAGTTTCTTTCTCCAGTTGAGCTAAGATCATCATTTTTTCATTGATTAGCTTATGATAACGCCTTTCTGTGAGTTTTCTTCTTACCAAAACCCATCCCTCAATTGAAAAAAGGAAGATTGCTGTAAAGAAGATTCCAACTAGCGAAAGTTTGAGAAGTATCATTTTCTCTTCTTCCTCCGTAAGAATTGGTGGACTTCCATTAACTCATCATATTTCTCAAGTATTGTTTCTGGTTCTTCATCTGGATAAATCCAGCCCAACAAATCCTCACACGTTTCGCATAGCTTCGCTTCTGACATTTTATGGCATATTTTACATTTCATAGCCTCAACCCCCGTTTTTGCTTACTGAAATGCGCATTTCGTAGAATTAAGGAGGATCTAGCATCCTTATAAGCCTCTTTTGCGTGCGGTGCACATCAGCCTTAAAAGTAAATTAGGCATCAGAATAAGCATGGTTTCCAAAGAAATATTTAGTAAAATACTAGAACGAAAAATTAGGAAATATCCCAAATGGCTACAAGATGGGCTAAGAGAAGATTTAATGGCTGATTTCGAAAAGTTTAATGAGTCCATAGATTCAGAAGTGTATGGCTTTTAGGGTTTGTCGTCGATAAAGGGATTAATCATTATTCCTAAAAAACTGGCTTAAAATTTTGACGCGTATCCGTGTTTGTGGAAGTGCGTCAGAAAAGTAAAGCGCCAGCGCCCGCTACATCACCATTGCAGTGCACTTCCTGAGAGATTTCTGAAAAGCATGGGATTCGTTACAAAATGGTGCAACGTTGTGTCTAGGCGTATTAATTTTGCTTTAAGTTTATTTGAAGTTATCACCACATTTATATACAAATGAGAATTAATACTATTATGAATAAAATCTTAATGGGGGTCCTTATTGTTTTAGGAGTTTTAATAGTTGTGTTGGGAAGCCTTTTTATATTTACTGCAAGTACTGCAAAATTTGAAAAACCAGCAATTTACCTATATCCTAAAGAAGATTCTAACATCTCAGTAAAACTAAACATAAATGGCATAATAACTAAAACTATTCCGACATATAATGATGAATGGTCTGTTTTTGTAACAAAAGAAGGACTAATTAACCACCAATATGATTACCTCTTTTATGAAGCAGATTTAAATTCATTGGAGTTGCCAAAAATGGGCTGGGTTGTTAAGTATGACAACCTAGATACCTGGTTTGATGATAACCTTCCAAGGTTAGGATTAAATGAAAAAGAAACAACTCAATTTAAAGAATATTGGTTAGAAAAGTTACCAGAAGCAAATTATTATGAACTTAAAATTTTTGAAAAAGAATTCTTAAAACAAAATATAGGGTTATTAATAACTCCAGAGCCAGATACATTAATCAGACTTGAGTTTTACTTTAAACCTCTTGAAGAAAAAATAAACATTCAAGAACCTACCATCAAAACACCAGAAAGAATTGGTTTCACAGTAGTAGAATGGGGAGGAATGATAGACAATTAAATCTCACATTATAAGTTGATTTAATAAAATTAAATAAAAAACGAGGTGTTTAACAATGGAATTAAAAGAGTTTTTTGGTTTTACAAAAGAAAAACTAATTTTGTTTTTGATATTGTTTTATCTTCCAGCTCTAGTAATATTTTTTGATTTTGCTGCTGGAATTTACTCAAACTTGCATGTTTATATACTAGTTGGAATGTTAATCGCAGCATATTTAATCTCTTGTGGATTATGCTTAATTGACAAAGTAAATGAATTCCTAAGACCAACAGCATTCAAATGGACAATTCTGGCTTTATTTGCAGGAATAAGTATTGCATCACAAGTGCCTTTTTTTGATACAAATGTATTAAGGTGGGCTGAAGGAAGTTTATTAGGTACCTTGTTGCTACGTGGGTTTACAAGAAATTTATTGGACATCCCTTCAATGTTATTACAGTATTATGTGTATGCTGGAATTGTTGAATGGATAGTAAGGAAAATCAAAAAAGTTGAAGAAATTTCAGTTGATTGGAAATTAATGGTCAGAAAATGGTGGTTTTGGGTTATTGTAGTAGCATTAATAATCCTGTTAATCAGCCAGTATTTATGGGTACCAATTATTGTAGCATTGAGAAGTTAGCTCTTGACAAATTTTGACGCATATCCGTATTTGTGGAAGTGCGTCAGAAGAGTAAAGCGCCAGCGCCCGAACTAGGACACTTTTGACGCGAATCCCCCAATTCTAAAAAATTTTACGGATGTGTGCCAAAACTGTGCCGTGTCGGGCGTTGGCGCTCTTTTTTCTTAATTTTTAATTAGAGGGTTGATAAGGGCAGTCTGCCCTTATGTGAGGAGCCCGGGCGTTGGCGTGCAAACCGCGTCAGGCATCTGAATTGACATGAACACTTAATTCGGGTGGCCTGACATTTTTCCAATCATTCTCCGAACACTTTCACATAATTGTTCCAGATTTGTTCGGTAGCTTCCTCCACGTTAATCCCTTTAATCTCGGCAATTTTTTTAACAGTTTCTAAGACGTTAGCAGGTTCATTAATTTCACCTTTATGCAAACTTTGCCAAGGTGCATCTGTTTCTGTTAATAATTGTGTCAAAGGAACTTTTCGGATCATGGTATTAAAATTCCCAGTTCTAACTGTTGATGGTGGGATTGAGAAATAGTATCCTAATTCTTTAGCTTTGGTGACTAGAGATTTTCGTCCACCGAAACAGTGCATGATAATTGGTACTTTGCCACCGTTTCTCTTATTCTCTTCTTTATTATTGTCTTTATTTTCTTCTTCCAATATCTTGAGAACGTCTTCTTCACCTTCCCAAGCATGGATAACTAATGGTTTGTTGATTTTTATAGCGAACCTAATAATCTTGCGAAAAATATCTTGTTGTTTTTGATGATGTTCTTTATCCCAATGGTAATCAAGTCCAACTTCACCGATAGCTACAATTTTGTCTTTATTTTTCTCAATAAAAGCGAACTCTTTCTCTAAATCAATTGGCTCTTTTTGTTTTGGGATACCAGTTTCACCTTCAGATAAACCAAGCACGTCTATCGGGTGCATACCTAAAGATACTTTGATGATTGGGTCTAATTTTGCCAACTCTAGAACTTGCTGATTTGCTGCTGTGTTAGTTCCAGAAGCGATAATTCTTTGCACGCCGGCCTTCTTTGCTCGGGCAACAACTTCTTCAACTTTATCTTTAAACAAAGCATGGTTCAAATGACAATGTACATCTACTAATTTCATGTGGTAATGTGTCTTGAAGCACAACTTTATTATAGTTTCGGTATTTTGATTTTTTAATATGGTTTTAAGGAAATATTTTATCGTTTGTCTTATCAAAGGCGACGCTGAGATCTATAATGAAACACTGAAACAGAACGTTGCTCAGAAATTTGGTGTTAATGGTGCGATAGAAAGAAAATCACCTGCGCATATTACTTTGAAATATAGTTTTGAAATTGAATCTTCATCAACTGATAAAATTCAAGAGGTAGAAAAAACAATTAAACAGTTTTGTAGTTCACACCAAAGAACAAAGTATCAGTTAAAGGGGTTTGGACATTTTGATAATTCTACCATTTTTATGAAAGTAAATCCTTCTAAAGAAATGATTAATGTATATCAACAATTCATTAATGAACTGAAACAAATACCTTGGATGACTTGGAAAAAGTTTGATAATACACTTAATTTTCATGCTTCTGTGGCACATACAGACGTTAATGAAACAAATTTTCAAGAAATTTGGGATTATGTTAATAAAAATCAACCGAGATATAATTTATTTTTTGATAATGTTACTTTGTTAAAAATGGTTGATGGTTTTTGGAAAGTTCATGAAGAATTTAAGATAGATTAGTTATTTAATAACTTTTTCAACCATTTCAATTGTGTTTTTCTGTATAATTTAACATTATTAGAGAAAGGTTTACTTTCTTCAATAAATTTAATCGCTTCTGAGAGGGCCATTAACTTTCCCCCCTCCCATAAATCTTCGTGTTTTTCATTTGGTTTAATAAACTCCTTAATTGTTCCAGAAAACAAATGCATTTCTTCACCTTTAAATCGGGTGTATCTTCTTTTTTGTTTTTCTGTTTTGGCCCAATTTTTGTCCCAGATGAAATTAATTGTTTCTAATTTTTTTAATGATTTAATTGTTGCACTTGTCTCCTCTAATGTTTCTCTCAATACCGCAGTTTCAGGAGATTCACCAGCATCAATACCGCCTCCCGGAAAAATTAAATATCCTTTTCCAGTATTTTGAGCAAGAACTTTTTTATCTTTAGTAATAAAATAACCTTCACAATTTTTTCTGAACAGTAATTTATTTCTTTTCATTTTTTGTTTGTTAATAACTTTAACAATATCTTCAACAATTTCATTAACAGGTTTTGTTACATCAATAACCTCTCCTGCATCAAATTCGGTTGATTTTTTGTAAACTGCTTTGGTGGCATCAGCACCTAGTGTTTTTGGTCGGTTTTGGTCACGTTCTAAACATACTTTTAATGGTGCTTGTAATGTGAAAACATAATGTGGTGGATCTAATTTCCCTATTAAATATTCTATCTGCGATTTCCAATAAAAATTACCGTCAAAAATCACAGGAGTTCCCTTTTCAAGATCCTTTTTTGCTTTTGGGACTATGAAATCATTTACTTTTTGGAAACTTTTTTGAGCTATGTATCCGTCTTCCCAATCTTGAATTAAATCATGCTTTTCTAGAACTTCATCTACGGAAATGTATTTACCTTTCAATTTTTGAGCAACTAGTTTGGAGATAGTAGTTTTTCCACAACCTAACGGCCCTCTTATAATTACGAAAAATGTCATAAAAATGAATAATATGTGTTGATTTATATATTTTGGTTTTCTTTCACAATAATATTTAAAAAAACTTATACAAAACAATATTCTAACGTGGCGATAGAAAAAGATATACAAAGTAACGACAAATTTAACTCTTCTATCATAGATATTCCAACAGTTAAATTGACCCCAGGCATGAGACAATACCAGGAAGTGAAAATCGCTAATCCGGATTGCCTTGTCATGTTGAGAATGGGAGATTTTTATGAGATGTTTTATGAGGATGCGGTTACCGCGGCCAGAGAATTAGAGATAACACTCACTGCTAGAGGGAAGGGTGAGAAAAGGGCACCATTAGCAGGAGTTCCTTATCATGCTTTAGAGAATTATTTGGGAAGATTGGTTAAGAAAGGGCATAAGGTAGCGATAGTTGAGCAGTTAGAAGATCCAAAATATGCAAAAGGACTTGTTAAAAGAGGACTTACCAGGATAGTAACCCCTGGAACAGTGATTGATGCAAGTATGTTGAATGAGAAAGAAAATAATTATATTATGTCTCTTACATCGTTCGGATATCAATATGCAGTGGCATTTTGCGACCTTTCAACTGGAGAATTTGCTACTAGAATATTAGAAACACAAAACCAACTATTCTCAGAAGTGGCCAGGTTAAATCCGAGTGAATGCGTTGTTCCTGAGAGTTTAATGGTCAATACTGAACTAATAAGTAAATTAAAAGCTACCAAATGTTTTGTAAATTCTCAAGAAGATTACTATTTCAAAAAAGAAAATGCTAAATCTGTTCTGCTTGAACAATTCAACATTAAAACTCTTGACTCGTTCGGTTTGGAAGACAAATCTCGGAATTTACAATTGTCTGTATCAGGTGCGTTGATGCAATACCTTATCAGTACCCAAAAGAATTCTCTTTCACATATAAAACGGATTTCGCTATTAAACAATCAGCATCAGATGCTTTTAGATTCTAGTACCTTAAGAAACTTGGAATTGACAAGTAACATAAAAGATAATACTTCTAGAGGTTCACTTTTATCAGTTATTGACAAAACAACTACTTCAATGGGTTCAAGATTAATCAGGAGATGGGTAAAAGAACCATTATTAAATAAAGAAAAAATTGAAACTCGTCTTTCGGCAATAAAACAACTTAACAAAAATGTAATTGTTAGGGAAGAGATTATTGCACTATTGAAGGGTGTTTATGATTTAGAGAGACTTATCAGCAGAATCAATTATGGGAATGCTAATCCACGCGACCTTTTGGCACTACGAAATTCACTGTCACAATTACCGAAATTGAAAGAACAATTGGCTAATTTGAATTCAAGACATGGAGGCTCAGAATCTAGTACCTCGGAATCTAGTTCCTTAGAATCAAGTTCCTTAGAATCAAGTTTCATCATTAACTTAACCAACCTAGACACAACTAACCAAATCGCCCAACTCATACTTTCCACAATAAAAGATGAGGCACCGGTAACAATTCGTGATGGTGGAATTATTAAACCGGGATATCATCAAGAACTTGCTGAGTTGCATGACATAAAAATAAATAGTAAAAAGTACCTTCAGGAATTAGAAGAAAAAGAACGAAAAAAGACAGGAATAACTAAGTTGCGGATTGGTTACACCAGAGTTTTTGGTTATTTTATTGAAGTTACTAAAAAGAATTTACATTTGGTGCCAGACAATTATATTAGAAAACAAACAACTGCTAATGCTGAAAGATATATCACTGAAGAATTGAAAGTTGAAGAGGAAAAAATCCTTGGTGCAGAAGAGAAAATTAAAGTTTTGGAATATGACATATTTCAAAGCATCATAAAACAAATTGCTCAATATACAGTAGAAATTCAAGAAACTGCTGGTAAATTGGCTGTTCTCGATGTGATTTGTTCGTTAGCAAAAGTGGCTTTAGAAAATAATTATGTTTGTCCAGAATTTGTAGAAGAAAACATTCTTAATATCAAAAATGGGAGGCATCCAGTGGTTGAGAAAATAGAAACCAAATTTATTGCTAATGATACCATTTTAGCACCTGGGGAAATAATGATCATCACTGGACCGAACACATCCGGGAAATCGACAATTATGCGACAGACCGCGCTCATTGTTCTTTTGGCACAAATTGGTTCTTTTGTCCCAGCTGAATCTGCAATTTTGGGGATCACTGACAGAATTTTCACGAGAGTTGGTGCTTATGATGACCTTTCTTCTGGTCAATCTACTTTCATGGTTGAGATGTTAGAAACTGCTTCAATATTAAACAGTGCCACAGAAAAAAGTTTGGTCATTATGGACGAAATTGGCAGAGGGACATCAACTTTTGATGGGGTTTCTATCGCTTGGAGTGTAGCGGAACATATTCATAACCATATCAATGCCAAAACCATGTTCGCAACTCATTATCATGTACTAAACAAACTGGCGGACAAATTTTCTAGAATTAAGAATTATAATGTTGCAGTAAAAGAGGCTAGTGGTGAACTGATTTTTTTACATAAACTTGTATCTGGCGGAACTGATCAAAGTCATGGTGTCCATGTAGCGAAATTGGCAGGACTCCCAATTAGTGTAGTTGAAAGAGCAAAAGAAGTTCAACAGTACTTAGAGAAAGATGACGAGATGGTCAAGAAAATCAAAATTAAAAAGTTGGTTGACCAAATGAGCTTGGAGAAGTTTTGAGATTGTGATTTAGAAAGTTTTTATAAGTGGTGTTAGATGTTTTTTTTACTTCTTCCCAACAGCTTTCTTTCTCACGGCCTTTTTCTTGATAATCTTTTTCTTAGCACCAGAACTGCTTTTAGCGCCAACTTTTTTAACTATCGGATGGGTAACATCAACCTTACCTTCAATAATTTTCATCATGGTTTGACATTTAGGATAATTGTTACAACCTAAGAATTCGCCGTAGAAACTTTTTCGTAATACCATTTTTCCTTCTTTACATTCTGGGCAAGTCATACCTTCTTCTTTATACTTTGTTTCAGAACTTGACCCTTTTTCACCAACTTTACTTGGACAATCTGGGTTTAAACAGAGAATTTGTTTCTTTCTACCGCTACCAACTTCAGCAACAGGGTAATTACATTTTCCACACTGTACATTAGTGTATTTTGCAACACCAGTTTTTGGTATTTTAAGAATGGTTTTACAATCTGGGTATTTGTCACAACCAACAAATCTGCCGAATTTCCCTCTCCTAATCATTAATTTGCCTTCTTTACATTTTGGACATGGGCCCATGAAATTGGCGACATCTGCGGTGTCCCGGATAGATTTAAGAATCTCTTTACCGATCTGGACTTCCTTTTTCTTGAAATCTCCTAACAATTTTGTTAAGAAATCTTTAGCTTTGTTTAATACTGTGGCTTGTTCCTTTTTTCCTTCACGAATTTGTTTCATATCTCCTTCAATTTCTGCGGTCAATTTTTCGTCAACAATTTTAGATGCATATTTTTCTAAAACTTCAATAGTTTCCATACCTAATTGGGTAACTGTGATTTGCACACCTTCAATGTATCCTCTTAAAAATAATCTGTCAAGTATGTCTGCTCGGGTAGCTTTTGTTCCTAATCCACGTTTTTCAAGTTCTTTAATTATGGATGATTGGTTGAACCTATTTGGTGGTTGAGTTTCTTTGTCCAGTTTTTCAATTTTTTTAATTTTAACAATTTCGCCAAGTTTCATGTCTGGTAAAATTGTATCTTTAGATTTCACATAAGGTTTATAGAATAAGAACCAGTTTTCTTCTACCGTTCTAGTACCTTTTGTCACGAATGGTTCTTTGTTAATATCTAAAGAAACGTTCATTGACTCTCTCACTGCTGGTTTACCGAATGTTGCCATGAACCTTTTAACAATCAAATCGTAAATTTTTCTTTCTCGATCTTTTAGTTCTTTTGGTACTGTTCCAGTAGGATAAATTGCTGGATGGGCGGGATCTTTCTTTTTACCATTATTAGGTTTAAGAGTAGTTTCTTTCAAAAGTAGTCCGCACAACTCTTTATATTGTGGTTGTTTACTTAAATCCGTTAAAACTTTTTTGAACCCTAACTTTGGATCTAACTGTTGCGAACTTGTTCTTGGGTAAGAAGTTACACCTGCCAAATATAAACTTTGAGCATGTTGTAAAGTTTCTTTCGGAGTAATTTTGAAATGTGCATAAGCTTCAGATTGTAAAGTTGTTAAATCGAACGGGTAAGGTGGTGCTTGGTTACGTTTACTTCTTTTAACATCGGTAACTTTTGCTTCTTTTTGACCTTTAATGTTGGCCATGATTTGTTCAGCTTTCTTTTTGTCAAAGATTTTGTCAGCTTTATGCCAACCTTCAATCGCAGTAAGGGGGCTTGTTTGTTCATAACTTCCGTTTAACCGAATTTGCCAGAAAGGTTCTGGTACGAACGCTTTAATTTCTCGTTCTCTATCAACCAGAAGTTTTAAAGCTGGCCCTTGTACTCGTCCAGCGGACATAACTTTGAATGAGCCTGCTGCTTTAACTGCAGAAGTAAGTGCTCGGGACATATTAATTCCGAAGTACCAGTCAAGATAGTGCCTAGTTTCACCAGCATAAGCTTGGCCCCAGTCCAGATGTTTCATTTTTGTATCGTAAGATTTTACTAAATCACCTTTTGTTAAGGTAGAGAATTTCATCCGGTTAGCGTTCTTTTTTCGACAGGCGTAACGCATAACGTTTAGCCCGATAACTTCTCCTTCAACATCATAATCGCAAGCGATCGTTATTTCGTTAACTTTTTTTGTTAACATTTTGATAGTGTCAATATAGACTTTAACATATTGTAATCCTTTTTGACTTTTGTAAGATGCTTCCCATTTAATATCGAATCTTGGATAGTTCCAACTTTTATCTTTTTCTACTAACCCATACAAATGTCCAACTGCAGAAGTGATAATAATTGGTTTTTTATTATGTGTCAATTCGTAATATGAACTTTGTTTATTCTTTTTTTGTGTAGGTACACCATCGGCTAATGCAGCAGCAATTTTCTTAGCAGAACTTGGTTTCTCAGTGATAATTAATTCGGTCATGTAGATATATAATTTTGTAACGACTTTAAAAAACTTTGCCAAAACAAAAACAAAAACAAAAAAGAAAAAGAAGAAAAAATAAAAAGAGAGGTGACATTCTTAGTCTTATATGGGGTAGGAGAATCCTTGTTTTTTTATGGTTCTTTTAGGTTTTTTTTATTATAATGGCGAAGAATATATTCGGTACTAAATAAAAGAAAAAAAGGAAAAAATAATTTAACTATCAACAAACCATTCTAACAAACCATCAACGGAGTTTATTGTCCAAATTGTTTTTGATGTTTTCAAAAGATTTCCGTAACGCTGTTTCTACATCCCGATCTTCTTGGTTTGCAGAAATCATTTGTCCGGGGTATTCGACTCTTATATTAACAGAATACTTATGTTTTCCACCCTCTTTATCATACTCTTTCAAGTGGATGGACAAGTCAAACTCGTTTTTAATTTTTCGTTGGATCTTGAACGATTCGTTACCAGAGATTTTACGGATGTTGTACACTTCGTAAGCTTGTAATTTTAATTTGTTAAGTCCAATAAACCGAATATTGAAATTTGTTGGTACTTTCAAACTGCCCAATTTACGTAAAATGTTTTTCATAGTTAGAAGTCCGACAAAATTTCCATCGTCCATAACCAAAATGTCGAAATTTTTCTTTTCGTGCATTAGTTCAATCGCTTTAATTAGTGGTTCTCCCGGTTTAATTGTTAATAAATTGTCGTTAGTACTAAAATTTTCAACAGGTAAAAGTGCTAATTGTGGCATTTCTGCTTTAGCAATCCTTGACCTTGCCATAACATTAAATTTGGCAGAATTATCTCTTTTTGGTGACCAGTTCAAATATTTTCTTAACAAATCTCGGAAACTAATTATCCCATACAATTTGCCTTCGTCAAAAACCGGTAATTGGTCAATCCGTTCTTGGTACATGATTTTCATTACTGTGGCGACTGGATCATTTTTGTTAATTTTAACTGGTTTTAAAAGTTTCAAATCTTCAACTTTAACTTTTTTTAGTTCTGGTAGTTCTGTTGCTTTTTGAGCCAAATTAATTGCGTTTAAGACTCCAATAATTTGTTTGTTACTTTTTACAGGTAGATAGTGTAAGTTACTTTGGTGCATTAAGTAAGCAGTTTCAATCAAATCTGCATGTTCACTTATGATTGGTGTTTGTTGTACAAAGTTTTTTATTTTTGTTACGCTAGTATCAAGTCTTGATTTTAGAAGTTTCTTTTTTTCTACGATGCCAAGGTACTTTTTGTTTTTAAAAACTAGCCCGGTACGTTTCTCTGATTCTTTTAGTCTCCCAATCATTTTTGAAAGGGTTGATTCATCGTTAAGCACGATAAAATCTTCGCTAATAAGCGGTTTAATTTCCAATGTATTCCACCTCCATGGACATTTTTTTTATTTTTTTAAAGAACTAATATTCTGCATATAATTGAATTATTTAAATACTTCGATGTTGGGTGTCCATTATCTAGTTTTTGACACAATTTATTTACAAACTGCTGAATTCACACATCTCTACCCATGACTGTTCTTCGTTGGTTTTCTTTAGCTCTTTTAGCAGCGTCAATAACAAGTTTCTTAACTCGTTCATCTAGTCTGTCCATAAAATCTTCAGACATTTTCTCGACCCCTATCTCGGAATCTTTCAGAATTTCTTTTATTTGTGTTCTTACAGCTATCATGTTTTGTAGAAGTTATTCAATCTTTAAATATTTATGTGTTTTTTTCTAAATTCAGTTTTTTAATCTTTCGGTAAACTGTTTCTAAGCAAAGTCCGGTATTTTTAGCTGCTTTTTCGATGTTCCAATCGGTTTTTTTCAATGCGTGGGTCAAGAATTCTTTTTCAAACATTGTTTCGGCACTTTTCCAGGTGGATTTGTATAATGGGAGAATTTTGACAATGTTTCGTGAAAGTGATTCCATCTCTTTGTACATTTGTTCGATTTTTGGTGGTTGGATAATTTCTTTATATTGGTCAAGTGTGGATTTAATAGTTTTGTTAATCTGTTCTTCTTGAAATTCATCTTCAGATAATGGTTGGTGTCTAATAAGATCCATATCTATGTTAAGTTTTTTTACTGTTCGATGGACACTTCTTCTGTCCAGATCCAAGTTTTCTGCCAGTTCAGAAATGTTCCCTTGGTGCAGTCTAAGTTCTTGTTTGAAAAATTCTTTTTTAAATTCTTTTTTTGCTTCGTTAAATTTTAGTTCAGTAGAAATGTAAATGTTAGATTTTGGATTTTTGAGTTTGTCAGTAATATCAGATTCGATTTTTGGGATACTAATGCCCCATGTGTCTTCCATACTTTTTTCTAGCATTGGCGATATTTTTTCTTCAATAGTTTTTTCTAGGTCAAAAATTTGTTCTCTTTTGTTTTGTTTTTCTTTTTTGTTTTTAGTAGGTTTTTTGGAAGTCATTTTCTATTGGTTTTTTACTGGTTCACTTTTTATTTTGGATTTTTTCTAATAACAATGTTCCTAGTGGTAGTCCGTAAAGGAAAATTAATGTCAAATAAATTAGTTGAAACTGGTGTTGTAGTATAAAGTAGGGGATTATGAACGCCAAAAAATTAGCAAGTTCTAGGTATTTTGAGCTTAATAATTTAATTTCGATTTTTTTAGTTTTCAGGAGGTAAAAACTGATAATTAGCATATCAAATACTAACAAAATAATTCCGTTAATCAATGTCCATTCTTGTTGCCAAACGAAATGTCCGTTAACAACCGAAACAATTAGCAAAAGCAAGATTTTTTTTAATAAAATAAAGTGTTTTTTTCCAGATTCATGTTCTTCAGGCGCTATTATTTGCAAGATTCCACCGAAAATCAGACCACTAAAAGAAAATAGTAGCATCAACAATGGTTTTATTGTTTCGGATAGCATTTTTCAAATCATCTTTTTAAATCAAATTTCTTTTTTCAAGTTTTTTAAAAACAAGTCCCAAGATTTCTCATTTATAACTGCACCACAGGCGTTTTCGTGTCCTCCACCGTACCCTTCAACGCCTTCCAGAGCTTTCTTAAGTGGGTCACGAATATTTTTCTTTGATCTCAAGCTACATTTCATTTCACCACCTTTTTTTCTGGCGATCAGAATGACTTTTTTAGGGTACAAGTTTGTTAGTTCGTTAGCTAATTCTACTGTGAACGAGTTTTGGTTTTCTGAGTAGTTATATAACAGGAGTTTAGATTTTGTTACTTTCTTTTTAACATCTTCAATCAGCACTTTATAGTATTTATTGATTTTTTCAAACCGATTATACAAATATTTGCCTGCTGAAGTTGTTTGGTTAAGGATTTCGTCAGGGGATTTTATTCTAGTCAAGATTTTAATTGATTTATTCACATCTGAAGTTGAACCTTTTAGTAAGAAAGAAAATATTCTGATCAATTTACCAATTGGTTGTTGGTATACTGCGTGGTTTAAATCTTTCTTTTCCGATAGCAAGTGTGGATATTTTTTTATAAACTCTTCAATGAAGTTTGGCATGTGCCAATCTGCCAAGCAACCGATGGTAGCGACCCACAAATTTTCAGGAGAATTGTTGATTTGGTAGGCCATTCTTGTAGTGGGGATATAGGCGTCTGGTCTCTTAATTCTTGGATTATAGTATTTAATTTTTTTAAGTTTTAAAGGTTCATGGTGGTCAATCCAAAACATTGGTCGATTAGCTTTATCAATAAACTCTTGTTCAATCATCGGGATATCGAGGACAAAAATTTTATCGGGGTGGTTTTCTTCGACTTTTCGATATAGTCCCATGTCCAGTTTTGGTGCAGATTTAAGAATAACACCTTTACCTTCTCTGTGCAGTTTATATAATAGGATAAATGAACAAACTCCGTCTGGGTCATCATCATAGTAGAATAATGGGTTTTGTGCAGTTTCCAGTTCTGTCCTTAATAATTCGATTTGTTTTTTTGTTAACATAGTATATCCTTTATAATATAATCAAATATTCTTTATAATATAATTAAAATTTATTCTTTTTTAAATGTTAGTGTTTTAATATTTTTTAAGTTTATTTTGTTGTATTTTACTTAAATAATATTAAAGTGTATCTTTGTGTATTTTGAACTTGTTAATAATTGAAACTTTTAAAAAATTTATATAATAATTTCAAACATTTTTTTAATGTTTTCTTTTAACGGATTATTTTTTTATTTAAGTAATATAAGTTTAAATAATCTTAAGTTTATTTTTATTTTATTTATTTTTGGTTAAGGAGTAACAAATTTGTATTAGAAGATTATTGTTATAGTATTTAGTAATTATAATTTTGGGATTATTTGTGATTAATCTAGTGGTTATGTTTAGTTAAATATTTTAATTACTTATTTTTTACATTTTTATTTTTATTTTTACAAATTTGTTGTTTTTTTCGTCGAAAACAAGTGTTGGAGGTGTTTTTAGTGTTAATATGGGTACGAAAATAAGCGGAATAACGAAAGGTTTATAAACAACTAGTTTTCCCAAAGAGTATCAAAATGTGTGCTCAATTAAGCTTGAGTATGAAAAAGGTGATCCAGACAATTTCGAAATATTAAGTTTTAAGTCAAATCAAAAAATTGCGATTAATTCTAACAAGGATGTAAAATAATGATAATTCCCGTTGATCCTGCGGGAGATTGCTGCTATAGGAATTCGATTAAGCCATGCAAGTCAGAGGGTCTCTTCGGAGGCACAGGCAGAATGCTCAGTAAC
>CAYXEO010000010.1:0-29541 GCA_964464055.1 uncultured Methanosarcinales archaeon
CGAGACTAATAATAATTGATTACTAAAAAAAGAAAGAAATATTACGTATAACATCTTTTAAACGAATAAACTTCGTTTTATCTCTGATAAAAGGAAGGAAAAAGTAAAAAAAGATGTTATGTAGGATATTTTTAACAATCGATACATTTTTATTCTTCGATAATCTAATTTAGCATTATGGCGTTTGATGTTATTATCGGCAGGTCTAAAAAAGATGTTGCTAAGTTCGGAAAAAGAGGGACAGTAATTATTGGTAAACAGTATGTCCAGATGGGTCAGACTACGTCTCTTTCTAATCCGGTTTATTTAGATGTAGCTGGTGCGCATGTTGTTTTTATTGTGGGCAAGAGGGGGTCGGGGAAATGTTTAGTTGGTGATTCGATAATTACATTAGATTCTGGAAAACAAATTAAAATTGAAGAATTAGATAAAAATAATGGTGGTGTGATTTCATTAAATCAAAATTTGAAGATACAACCTAATAAAAAAACAAATTTTTACAAAAGAGAAGTTAAAGAAGTTTTAGAAGTAAAACTTAAAAGTGGAAAATCAATTAAATTAACACCTGAACATCCTTTATTAACAATAAATGGTTGGAAACCAATAAAAGAAATTAAGTTAAAAACTCGTATAGCAACACCAAGAATTATTAATTGTTTTGGAAATAATAAAATTACTAATTATGAAACAAAATTATTAGCGTATCTTATTGCTGAAGGCCACATGAATAATGGTTTTGTTTTATTCACAAATAAGGATAAAAAAATTTTAGAAGATTTTAAGAAATCAATTAAACTTTTTGACAAAACATTAATTGTTAATGGTCATTCTTCAGAAGAATCTTTAAGAGTGGTACAATATAAAAAGAGAATTACAAATTTAGCAAAAAGAAATGTCAAAGGACAATTTGAGAAAGGAAGCCGATTTGAACATAAAACTTCTTTAAGAACATATCTTGAAAATCAAGGGTTATATTATAAAAAATCAATTGAAAGATTTGTTCCTAACCTTATATTTGAAGCTCCAAAAAATAAAATCAAATTATTTTTAAACAGGTTATTCTCTTGTGATGGGTCAATATATAAAACTAATGGTAATTGGTTTATTAGTTATGCTTCTTCATCAAAAAAGTTAATCTTGGATGTAAATCATTTATTGTTAAGATTTGGGATTTTTGGAAAAATAAGAAGAAAAAAAGTGAATAGATTTGTAACTTATGAAATTCAATTATATGGGTTAAATGTGAATAATTTTATTGAAGAAATTGGATTTTATAGTATTAAAGAAAAAAAGTCAAGAATTGCAATTAAAGAACTTAATAAGAAGAAAAATAATCCAAATAAGGACACTATACCAAAAGAAATTTGGAAAAGTTTTAAACCAAAAAGTTGGGTAGAAATTGGAAAAGCTCTTAATTATAAGGTGCCTAAATCTGCAAGAAGTAGTATTGGTTATTCGCCAAGTAGGGGGAAATTAAAAATAATAGCCCAAGTTGAAAAAAATAAAAAGTTGTCCGATCTTGCAAGTTCTGATATATATTGGGACGAGATAATTTATAAAAAGAAAATAAAAGGAAATTTTAAAGTTTATGATTTGACTGTTCCTAAAACACATAATTTTGTTGCAAATGATATTATTGTTCATAATTCATACACCATGGGTTCTATTGCAGAAGGTTTAGCTGATTTACCAACAGAAATTAAACAAAATCTTGCGATTGTACTTCTTGATACAATGGGGATTTATTGGACCATGAAGTATCCAAATTTTCAAGATGCTGAACTTGTTAAAAAGTGGGGTTTTGAGCCAAAAGGGTTAGATGTAAAAATTTTCACACCTACTGGGTTTTATTACAAATATAAAGAGCAAGGAATCCCTACTGATTTCCCATTTTCAATCCGTCCGATAGATGTTAGTGCTACAGATTGGTGTAATGCATTTTCATTAAACACAAATTCTGCTGAGGGCGTATTAATTACTAGGGCGACACAGGAATTAAACAAGAAAGGTGAAAGTTATGCCATTGAAGAGATTCTTGAATATGTTAAAAATGATCAAGATAGTGATAAAGTAACTCGAGGAATTATAATAAACGAATTTAAGAAAGCTCAGGGTTGGGAAATTTTTTCAAAAGAAGGGACGCCATTGAAAGATGTCATTTCTGGCGGGCAAGTAACAGTTCTTGATGTTAGTCCGTATGCAACCATGACTTCTGGTTGGGAAATTAAAAATTTAGTAATTGGTCTTATTTGCAGGACATTATTTAACCAGCGAATGTTAGCAAGGAAAACTGAAGAGTTTAAATCTGTGGATTCGGCGATGCACTATTTTTCCAGGGATGTAGAAGAAAAAATGACTGAACCATTGGTTTGGGTAGCTATCGATGAAGCACACGAAGCTCTTCCGCACGATGGAAAAACTGCGGCATCAGATGCTTTAGTCACAATTTTGAGAGAAGGTCGTCAGCCAGGCATTTCACTTATTTTAGCCACTCAACAGCCAGCGAAAATTCATACTGATGTGATGACACAGTCCGATACAGTAATTGCACATCGTCTAACTGCGAAGATGGATACTGAAGCGCTCGGTTTATTGATGCAGAGTTATATGCGGAAAGGGATGGACGAAGAAATTAACATGTTACCAAGGTTAAAAGGTGCAGCAGTACTTTTTGATGATGCTAATGAAAGATTATTTCCAGTACAAATGCGGCCACGATTTACTTGGCATGGTGGTGGGTCTCCAACCGCGATACGTGAAAAGAAAAAGTATTTTTCTAAAGGGTTGAATAGTTTGAAAGATCTTTAGGTAAAAATTAGGTAAAAAATCAAAGCCGCAGATGTCTTAATCTCTTAACTCTTTCTTCCATTGGTGGGTGCGTACTAAACAGTTTGAACAAACTTTTTCCACTGAAGGGATTAGAGATGAACAAATGTGCTGTAGCATCTGTTTTGCCCATTTTTTTAAGAGGATGGTGTGTGACATTTTTGTGTATTTTCTCTAAAGCGGACGCTAAACTAAAAGGGTCTCTAACTAGTTTTGCACCAGTTTCATCTGCTAAATATTCTCTACTTCTGGAAATTGCAAATTGGATGATCATAGCCATAATTGGAGCGACGATTGCTAGTACCAAAAGTTCTAAGATGCCACCTCCACTATCATTATCTTTTCCTCCAAATCCACCGAAAATTGCTGCCCATCTAGCCATCATAGCTAAATAAGAAATCACTCCTGCGATAGTTGCAGCGATGGTTGAGATTAAAATATCTTTATTTTTAATGTGGGCAATTTCATGTGCCAGAACACCTTTTAATTCGTTTTTGTTCAAGATTTGCATAATGCCTGTTGTAACTGCTACGGCGGCATGGTTTTTGTTTCGGCCGGTAGCGAAAGCGTTTGATTGAGGCATATCGATAATGTACAATTTTGGCATTGGTATTTTTGCTGTGTGAGTAATTTCTTGTACCATTGAATAAAGGTCAGAATGTTCGTTTTGGTCTGCTTCTTTAGCCCGATACATTTTTAGAACAATTTTATCTGACCACCAGTATGATACAAAGTTCATCCCACCAGCAAAAAGTAGTGCGATAGTCATTCCTGATTTCCCACCAATCATTGCTCCGATGAAAAGGAACAAACCGGTAAGTCCGCCAAGTAGAAGTACGGTTTTAATTTGATTTTTTAACATATTTTTCATATAACGGAAGTTATTTAAATAATTATTGTTTACTTTATAGTATTATTTTATTCGTTTACACAAAAAAAACAAAAAAAGAGGTTTAGATTAAAAATGGTTTTAGAACATATATTTCCGGAAGATTGGTTGGAAAAAAAAGCACGTTACGCATTTATATTAGGTGTAATTTATTCTTTTATTGGGATATTAATCGCATCGGTATTATTTCCAGGTGATCCCGCATTAGTGGCGGTGGCATTCACATCGCTTTTATTATTGCCAGAGTTGTACAAAATATTTTCTATTGAGGAACGAAAGGAAAGTATGGAGAAAGAAGTTTCGGTCAAGAGGTTATGGAAAGATGATATTGGGATTATTAAAATTTATGTTTTTCTGTTTTTAGGAATTTTGTTAGTGTATTCAGTGGGTACAATGGTTATGCCACAAATGCAATCTAACAATTTATTTCGTGAACAGTTAGAGATTAGGTTTGGTAATGATTTACCAGTAGAAGGGACACAATTGAGTGCACAAGAGATGAAAAGTGGTATTCTTAAAGACAAGTTAAGTTTTGATATGGGGTTATTAAATTCTTTATTAAGTAATAATTTCATGGTGTTGATTGCTTGTTTTATCATGGCGTTGTTGACGGGAGATGGGGCAATTTTCTTGATCACTTGGAATGCATCTGTTTGGGGTTCAATTTTTGGTCTTACTGCTAAAGGTGCAGCAATGTTTTCTGGTGAAAATCAGTTTTATTTATTTGGAATAATTATGTTAGTAGTTTTCCCACACATGATCATTGAAGCGTTGTCTTACATTTTGGCAGCGATATCAGGGGCAGTAATTTCCAAAGATGTGATTTTAGAAGAATTTGCTTCGGATCGGTTCTTTGAAGTTTTTGGGTTCAATCTGTATCTATTATTGTTTGCCTTGTTGTTTTTGTTACTGGGCGGGATAGTAGAAACTTGGGTTTTGAACAATGTACAGATATATGAAACTTTAATTAGAGCAAGCATGGCTGCGTTTGGCGCATAACGTGATAAGTGAAATTAACGCGTTTTTTTCTTTTTTCTTTTACTTTTTTTTTAGAATCTTGTAATTATTTTATGGATAGATGTAGTTTTTGGTAAAAATGTAACTCTGCTTTATCACGTAGGTAAGAAACACAATTATAGGCTTGTTTGTTATTAGGAAAAAGGCAATATGGTAAAATTATTTGTTTTTGATAATCATTTAGAATAATTTTTTTTGATTTTTTTGTAATTGAACAATCTAACGAATAAATCGGAACAAATTTCTTTGCTTCTTGAAAAAATTTAGTATCCTCACGAACTTTACATTCGACAATATCCGTTTGTAATTCCGTAATGTGGGGTCTAAACCCATAAATAACATCGTCCATTTTAATTCCTAAATGCCCTAATCCAAATTCAGGAGGTGTGATGTTCCAATTAGTTTTAGTGTCTGAAAAACAGGAGTCAATGGCATATAATGTTGCTTTATTCATTGTTTGTGTGTTGTCTTTTACCGTTTATGTGGTTGACAAGTTTCATAGAAGTCGCATTGTCCAGTTCTCCATTTACAAAGTGGGGTTATTGTTCTTTTGTAATCGATCATATTTTCGGTGATAGAAGTGTGGGCATGAATTAATTCAATTTCTCTGGCAGCCATTTTGACCATTTCATAATCAACCGGTATCATTTTCAAGTTTTGACGAAGAAAATGTATCCCTACTTTGTCCGGTAATGTTCCATGTTTTTCGTGGTATAAAAGAGAATAAATTGCTAATTGTAGTTTGATACTATCTTTAAAATCAAATTTAGAATTAGTTTTGTAATCAATAATGTGTACTTTATCTTCTTTGTGTCTTATCGCATCAATGAATCCACGCACAGAATGTTTTTCTGAACGATATTCTAGTTCTCTGATTGGCGTGATTTGTTTAAATGCTTCGGTCATAGAAAGATGTTTTTTTTTCATTATAACATCTAATTCTTGTAAAAAATGGTTATGCCAGTTAATAATCATGAGCATAGTTTCTTCAAAATAAAACATCATTTGATCAGGCGTGAGGCCTAATTCGTCTAATTTTGTTTTATATTGTCCCCATTGGTGAAGTAGTAGTTTTTGGATTGCTTCTTTGAATTTAAGTTTATAATTTGTTTCGTTGAAAGAAGTAGTATCTATATCATAAAAATCTTCTAATGTTGAATGAGCAATATTACCTCGAACAAGATGGATACTAGAGCCAGTGGGTAACTTTTCAATATATTGGTAATAATATTTTCTTGCACACTGTTTAAACGTGTTTATTGATGATGGTGATTCAACTCTTTTTGCCATGTAATTTTACAAAGTGACTAGTTTATAAGTATTTCGCGGGGTTGTCCGCGTGTCTTGTGCTACATTTATATATGATGGGTGCAGATTTTTTGAACGCATCAAGTTCATCCCTTTGGTATTCACTTAACACGTTTTTTTAACCATAATTATTTAAACCACTCATTACATTCTTCATTTTATGGTCACAAGAACAAACCAGGAACGGTTTCGGACAGACAAAGGTGTTTTTGACGCATTTACTCAACGGAATCTTTTCGAGTTACAGAGTCGAGGAGTTTATGATGAAATTGCAAGTCCGTTGTTCGTTGGTAAAGAAAGTAATGTTTTTTTAGCTAGTAAAGGGAAGAAAACCATAGTTGTCAAGATTTATCGGTTACAGAATTGTGATTTTAAAAGGATGTTTCAATATATTAAACAAGACCCACGGTACGATTTTTTGAAAAACAAACGGAGAGAAATAATTTTTGCTTGGACCCAACGGGAATACAAAAATTTACTACGGGCGGACAAGTTTGGTGTAACTGTTCCTAAAGCAATTGTTTGGAAGTATAACATTTTAGTGGAAGAGTTAGTTGGTGACAAGGAACCTGCTCCGCAATTAAAAAATGCTGTTCCAGAAAATCCTGAAGAGTTTTTACAAGAAATCATTGTACAGATGAAGAAGTTGTACAAGGGTGGGTTAGTTCACGGTGACCTTTCGGCATTCAACATTTTAAATGATAACGAAAAACCGGTTTTGATAGATTTTTCTCAGGGCACATTAACCAAAACTCCTAACGCACAAGAGTTATTAGAAAGAGATGTTAAGAATGTGTTACAGTTTTTTAAGAAGTTAGGTGTCAAGAGAAGTGTCGCGGATGTTGTGCAAGAGATTATTAGTTGATTTTTTTAGTTAAGGTGTTTTTGTTATTTTGAACATATTAATTAATTATTTTAGTTGCTCTTTTAATTGTTCGTGGTTACCATATTCTAAGAAATCTTGGTGATGTTTAGGTTCTTTGAATCCATCCTCTTTCATATGTTGGATTCCGCACCAGTAATGTTCTGTATCTCCGGCGATTTTAACTGCGTAATTAAGTAGTCCATTAGCATAACCGCAATAAGCACAATTAATTTTTTGGAATGGGTTTAAATAACTAAGTTTGTGTCTATCAATTCTGATGTATTCGGATCTTTTGTTTTTTTGTAACCCATATAGCGGGAAACAGATGGAGTGGTAGATTTCTATAACTAAATCTAAAAATATTAATGGGAAAATGAGCGCATAAATGAAAGGCACAGATGATAAGTGTCTAAGGAACTTATATTTTATTTGTTTCAAATGTTTCATGCGTTAAATAAAAAATATTTTCGTATTATAAATATTTCTATTTCGGTCAAGGGCCAATTTCTGAACGTATTAAGTTCGTCTCTTTGTTCCTCACTTAACACGTTTTTTTATGGGTGGAGTTGAAAGGTATGGCAACAGATGGTTTGGAATAATGTCGTCAACTTAATACATACCGATTTCTAGTGCAAACTTTTAAAAACTCTAAGGTGAAATTCTATTGTTATGGATAAACAAGAGCAAACACAAGATGTACAAGAAGAGCAAATGGGGCAAGAGTTCGCTTATGAACTTAAGATCCCAGAAGAACGAATCGCGATATTAATCGGTACAGATGGTACTACCAAGAAACAGATTGAAGACCAGAGTGGTTGTAAGCTTGACATAACTAAAGATGGTGATGTGACTGTTAGTGGCGAAGATGGGATAATACTTTTTACTGCGAAAGAGATTGTTCGTGCGGTTGCTCGTGGGTTTAATCCTAACACTGCGTTATTACTTTTAAAACCTGATTATGCATTAGAGATGGTGGAATTGAAAGATATTGCTGGAAAAAATAAGAATGAGATGGCTCGGTACAAAAGTAGAATCATTGGTAAAGGTGGGAGAGCAAGAGAAGAAATTGAGCGATTAACTGACACGTACATATCTGTTTATGGGAAAACTGTAGGTATTATTGGCGAAGTTTCTCAGGCAGCTTTAGCACGACAGGCAATAGGGATGTTGATTGACGGTTCTATGCACAGGACAGTTTACAAATTCTTAGAAAAGAAGAAAAAAGACAGGTTATTTGGTTAATTTTTTTAACCACAACTTTAATAAAAGCTTTCTTTTTCTTTAAAATCATGGTTAAGAAGAGCGCAGAAGAATTAGCAAAGAAAGCTAGACAAATTTCTATCAGTGAATTTTTTGAAAAAAATCGGCACTTATTAGGGTTTGACAATCCTCGTAAAGCATTGTTAATTGCGGTAAAAGAAGCGGTCGATAATGCTTTGGACGCTTGTGAAGAAGCAAGGATTTTACCAGATATAAACGTTGAATTGATCCAAATCTCTGACGATCGGTTTCGGATGATTGTAGAAGATAACGGACCAGGAATTGTAGAAAAGCAAATCCCAAAAATATTTGCCAAGTTACTTTATGGAAGTAAGTTTCACAAATTGTCTTCTACTAGGGGTCAGCAGGGGATTGGAATTTCGGCAACTTTACTTTATGGTCAGTTAACTACTGGACGACCGGCAGTGATAACTTCCAAAATTGGGAAAGGCAAAGTTGCGCACAAAATTAAACTAAAAATTGATACTACAACCAATGCTCCGAAAATTATGGCTCGGGAAGAAGTTGAGTGGGAAGAAAAAGAGCATGGGACAAGAATCGAAATTGACATGGAAGGTTCTTATAATAAAGGGAAACAATCTGTTGATGAATATTTGAAAGAAACAGCGATTGTTAACCCACATTTGACATTGATTTATACTAATCCTAATGCGGAACAGTTCATATTTCCTCGGGTAGTTGAACAACTTCCACCTGAAACTAAGGAGATTAAACCTCATCCTTATGGTGTGGAGTTAGGCAGGTTAATCAAGATGTTAGAAATGACTGATGCAAAAACACTTCAACAATTTTTAACAACTGAGTTTGTTCGAGTAAGTGCCAGAACTGCTAAAGAGATTTGTCAAAATTCGTCTTTATTACCAAACACTAAACCGAAAAAAATTAATCGCGACATGGCAGAGAACATGTTTAAAGGTATTAAGAAAACCAAAATTATTGCTCCACCAACAGATTGTATTTCTCCGATTGGTGAGGGTGAGTTAGAGAAAGGGTTAAGAAAAGAAATTAATGCAGAATTTTATTGTTCATCAACAAGACCTCCAGCAGTTTATAGAGGGAATCCATTCATAATTGAGGCCGCACTTGCTTATGGGGGAGAACAACCTGCGGACAAAACTATCAGAATTATGCGTTTTGCAAATCGGGTACCTTTACTATATCAACAGGGTGCTTGTGCAATCAGCAAATCTATCATGGACACTGCTTGGCGAAATTATGGGTTACAACAAAGTAGAAGTTCTATCCCGGTTGGTCCTTGCACATTAGTTGTACACATGACTTCTGTTTGGGTACCTTTCACATCTGAATCTAAGGAGGCGTTAGCACATTATAATGAAATTATCAAAGAAATCAAACTTGCTTTACAAGATTGCGGTAGGAAATTGGCTTCTTTTGTTAAGAAAAAGAAACGAATTAAAGATGAAGGTAAAAAAAGAAGTTACATTGAGAAATATATTCCGCACGTTGCTGAGGCACTTAAAGAGTTGTTAGGTTTGGACGGTATTGAAACTAAAAAAATTGAAGACGATTTGGGAGACATTTTAGAAGATACTAGAGGTAAATTGGAAGAGATTAAAGTTGATAATCCTGATTATGATCCTGAACTGGCCAAGATTGGTAAAGAAGAAGAGAAAGAAGTGGAAGAGAAAAGTGAATCTAGTGAATCTGGAGATAAGAAAGAGTCTGGTGACAAGAAAAAAGGTCAACAGAAGTTAGCTTGATAAAATAAATTATAAAATACAAAAATTGTTTAGATTAAAAAAATGGCTAAGAAAGAAGTAAATGTGGTTGAGAGAATCAAAGAAGTTGCACAAGATGTGTATAACAAGATTAAGTTAGTTAAAAATCCAGAATTAGAAATGCCGATTAGGGCTTTAAGTAATGTTGCTTACAATGACAAAGAGGGTTATTTTAAACTTTTACACAAAGTTAAAACTAGAACTTTGACAGCTTCCACTATCAAAACCTTTGCCCAGACTTTACGAATGATGGGGTTATCAAAAGATCTTATCAAATCTAAAGATATGGCTACCAAAAGAGAAGCGTATTATGTCAGTAAAAATTGGGGCGATGCTCGGTTTAAAGAACAGCCAGAATCTGATACGGTAATGGATGACATTGAAGCAATGATGAAAGTTAATAGGGAACAGATTGGTTTTGTACCTGAAGAAAAAGGTGGTTCAGTAGCGGGTCAATTAACAGTTATTGATGTTGACCAGGATACAAAAAAGCAATTAAAAATTGATTGTACCAAGTTCGGTTCTGGATCATATTCTGTGCCAAGTTCTGTTGAACATTTAAAATTTGAAACCAAAGCCAAGTTTGTATTAGCGATTGAAACTAGTGGTATGTATGAGCGATTGAACAAGCACAAATATTGGAAAAAAGCAAATTGTATATTAGTTAGTATGGGTGGTGTGCCAACTAGAGCTTGTCGAAGGTTTATCAGAAAATTAAGTGATGAGCATAAGTTACCAGTTTACGTATTCACGGACGGTGACCCTTATGGGTTTGGGTCAATTTATAGGACTTTGAAAGTTGGTTCTGGTAATGCGGCACATATTAACGAGTTTTTTTGTGTCCCACAGGCACAGTTCATCGGGATAACACCACAGGATATTGTTGATTATAAGTTACCAACGCACCCATTGAAAGAAGTTGATATTAAGAAAATTAAAGATTTGGTTAAGAACGACCCGTTCATCAAACATCACAAACCATGGCAGAAAGCGTTACAGCAAATGGCTAAAATGAAGTCAAGAGCAGAACAGCAGGCGTTAGCTAAGCATGGTCTTAATTTTGTTATTGACAAATATTTACCAGATAAAATCAAAAACCAAAAAACGTGGTTACCTTAGAGGAAAAATAAAAGAGAAAAAAAAGAGGTAAAGTAAATGAAATTAGTACAAACAATAATAATACTAATCGCGACACTGTTTTTGGTGTCGTGTGGGGGAAATAATATGGGAAACAAAATAGCTACATTTGAAACTAATCAAGGATATTTTAAAATTGAATTATTTACTGAAGAAATGCCTATCACAACTGCTAATTTTATTAAGTTGGTTGAGGAAGGGTTTTATGATGGGACAAAATTTCATCGAATAATCGATGGATTTATGATTCAAGGTGGTGATCCGTTATCTAAAGATGATGCTAACAAGAATCGGTGGGGCACAGGTGGTCCTGGTTACAAAATAAAAGATGAGTTTGGTGATGTAGGTAATAACAAAGGCACAATTTCTATGGCGAATTCTGGTCCAAACACTGGTGGGAGTCAGTTTTTTATCAATTTGGTTGATAACAATTTTTTAGATACTAAACACCCGGTATTTGGTAAAGTTATTGAAGGGATGAACATAGTGGAAAAGTTGGGCCAAGTACAAACAGGCCATTCAGATGTACCTGTGGAAGCTGTTATTATTGAGAAAGTTGTGATAAGTTAGTTTTTTTATTTTTTACAGATAAATTTATTAATTTCTTTTATTTTTCTTTATTTTATGATTATTCCAAACAAATTAAAACCAGGTGATGAAATAAGGGTTGTTGCACCATCAAGGAGCTTGTCTCTTCTTTCTGAAGAAAATATTAAATTAGCTAAAGAAAAATTAGAATCCTTAGGATTCAAGGTTACTTTTTCTCAACATTGTAGTGAATCAGACATATTTATTTCATCTTCAATCAAATCTAGGGTAGAAGATTTACATACTGCGTTTAGTGATGATAATGTTAAAGCAATTTTGACAGTAATTGGCGGTTTTAATTGTAACCAATTATTATCTTATTTAGATTATGAATTGATTAAAAATAATCCGAAAATAATTTGTGGATATTCTGATACAACAGCAATAACGAATGCCATAACTGCTAAAACAGGATTGGTAACTTATTCGGGGCCGCCATTTTCTCTTTTTGCTATGAAAAAAGAGTTTGAATATAATTTAGAATATTTTAAAAAATGTTTAATGCAAAATGACGAGATTATTGTAAAAGCTTCTGAGACGTGGAGCGATGATGCGTGGTATTTGGATCAAGAAAAAAGGAATTTGATAAAAAATGAAGGGTATGTTGTTTTAAATCAAGGGGTTGCAGAAGGAACAATTGTGGGTGGGAATTTATGCACTTTTCAATTATTGCATGGGACAGAATTTATGCCAAATTTAAAAGATACAATATTATTCGTTGAAGATTGTGTTGGAGGAGAAGATGAGTTTGTAGTTAATTTTGATCGAGATTTACAATCAATAATTCATCAACCTGGTTTTGATAAAGTTAAAGGCATTGTAATTGGTAATTTTCAAGCAAATTCAGGAATGGATTTAGAAAAATTAAAACTAATTATAAAAACTAAGAAAGAATTAGACGATTTACCCATCCTTGCCAATGTTAATTTTGGCCATGTTAATCCCATATTTACATTTCCAATTGGTGGAATTGCAAAATTGACACTTACTGATGAAAAAGTAGAATTGAAAATAATTCAACATTAGAGAACTTTGACGAAGTTATGAATTAACTTTTAACACCTAAAACCATTTCACCGTAAGAACTTAGTTCTGGCGAGATAGGGATTTGTTTAATTTTTTGTTGGAATCCAGAGTCGCTGATTAGAATTCCATTTTTTGTTAATTTTTGAATAATTTTATCTTCATAATTTAAATCTTGTTCTTTCATTATTCGGAACGCTTTTTCAAAGTATACATTAAATTCTGGTAAAAAAATAGTAAAAATATTCTTTTCTTCAAATTTTAATTTGATAAAGATATTGTTCCAATAAAATGAAATATTATTTTTTGAAGGTTCTGAAAAACTGATCCCCACTTCGTCCAGTTGAGTTTTAATAAGTCCCAAGGTATAACTGGTATCGATAAAAATCATGTTTGTTTCTTTCAATTCTGGGAATAGTCGTTCCAGGTAGATTAGTGGGGTAAATATGTCAGACCCGCAACCAGGATAAAGTAAGGTTGGCCGTTGTTGTGGTAAGGTGAGTTTAGGCACTTGGTACAATTTGTCTAGGAGTAAATAATCTTCATTGAAAAAGAAAGATTTAAGTTTATCTTGGTCAATTTTGTTATATTCATTGTGTCCTTTAGCTTTTACTTGTTTATCTATTAGTGAGATGAGATTGTTCATACTCATTAGTAATTGCCGAAATATTTAAAAGCCATCCTATTAATTCATTAGTTAAATGGGTAACCATGCACTACGGAGAACTTCGAATTGTTCGAAGTTCGAAAGTAAGGGTTTTGTATATTTTATGTAAAACTCTTCACGGAAAGCTTCGATTGTGATGAATTGAAGTTTTCTATGGGTGTGTATGTCTAAGTCCTACTTGGATGTGCTCATCTTTTTTGTTTATTAGTTAAACAAAAACATGAAACATACCCTTATAACAAATCAATGGGCATGTCATCTTCCTTTTATTCGTTTTTCGAATAAAACTCAGATACATGCTTATAACAAATCAATGGGCATGTAGCCTAGCCTGGATAGGGCACCGGCCTTCTAAGTCTGGTTTTTCTAAACCATTCAGAGGTTAGCCGGGGACCGTGGGTTCAAATCCCTCCATGCCCATACATGGAATTGGACAACATTGGATTTAGAATGTTTTATCCGAACATTAACAGATCCAATAAAACAACATAAATATTTTGGTGATTTTATTATCGCCTAAATTTTTGTGTTGCCATGCCCATATTTATTACTATCACCTTGCACCTGTGGCCAAGCGGCTAAGGCATTCGGCTGCAAATCCTTTAGGATATTGAGGAACATCGTTCCGATGATAATAGCTGATCCCGAAAATCCCGAGTTCGAGTCTCGGCAGGTGCTCATTTTTTTCTTTTTTTTGTTCTTGCAAAGTTCTTTATAACAACAATTCTTAAATACAAACGGGTTACCATTTATTTCATGGCAATAAAAGGGCAAGTTGTAGCGGGAGATTTTTCCAAAATAATTATGCGGGTGAAATCTGATCAGGTGGTTGAGTTAGGTGAATTGGCAGTGATAGAGAATTCTCAAGAGAAGTTCATTTTACAAACTTACGATTTGAATTATGGTAGTCAGATTTCTCCCCAGAATTTAGAGATGGTTTCTGGGATGAATTTGGAAGAGGACGAATTCAATATATTGGATGAGAAGTTAAGGAATTATCAAATTGCGTTCTTGAAACCGATGCTCAGTTACCAAAAAGTTTCCAAGCAAGTTAGGAGTTGTAAAAAGTTACCACCGTTTTTTTCCAAAGTGAGAGAAATTACCAAGGACGATTTATCGTTTATCACCAAACCCGTGGACCCGTTTTATTTAGGCAATTTACGGAGTGGAAGTAAGGAGATGGATTTTGCAGTCTATTTGCCGGGGAAAGAGGTGTTATCTCACCATGTACTTATTCCGGCATCGACTGGTAAGGGGAAATCTAATTTAGTTTCTTGTTTATTATGGGACATTTTGAAAAAGAATTATGCAGGAGTATTAGTTTTGGATCCGCACGATGAATATTATGGCAGAGTGGGGTTAGGGTTAAAAGATCACCCACATCATGATAGGGTAAGTTATTATACTCCAAGCAATCCTCCGCCTGGTGCGAAGACATTAAAAATTAATTTATCACAATTGAAACCTGAACATTTAGGTGGGGCGGTAAGTTTTTCTGACCCGCAACGGCAGTGTCTTTATGCGTATTATCGTAAGTTTAAACAGGATTGGGTATTTTCGTTATTGAACGAGTTACGGATTGAAGGGATAAATTTTAATGAAGATACTTTAGCTGTTGTTAAAAGGAAGTTGATTTCTTTGTTTGGGTTAGAGATGGCTGATGGACAAATACATTGCCAAGGGATTTTTGATGATGTTGCTGGGGAGAACACAATAAGCGAAATTTGTCAAGAGTTAGAGAAAGGTAACATAGTTATCATTGACACAAGTTTATTTTCTGGTGCGATAGAGATTCTTATTGGTGGGTTAATTACCACAGAGATATTTAACAAATATAAATATTACAAAAAGATTGGTCGGTTGGAACAGAAACCGGTAGTTTCAGTTGTTTTAGAGGAGGCACCACGAGTTTTAGGTAAGAAAGTTTTGGAGCAAGGGAGTAACATATTTGATACTTTGGCTCGCGAGGGTAGGAAGTTCAAGGTTGGGTTAGTAGCGATAACACAGTTACCTTCAGAGATACCAAAAAACATTTTGGCTAACATGAACACCAAGATTATATTAGGGATAGAGATGGCTTCTGAGAGGTTAGCGGTAATGGAATCTGCACCACAAGATCTTAGTCAAGATGGTAGAAACATTGCTTCTCTTGACAAAGGTGAGGCGTTAGTTACCAGCACATTTACCAAGTTTGCGGTACCAATTAGAATACCTTTATTCAGCACATTTGCTAAGAAAGATTTGGCGGAGAAAGACAAAGTTCGACAGAGTTTTTCCGGGATTGATATGGGTTAAGTTTTTTGTTTGTTTTGGTATTATTTTTTACTTTTTTTGTTTCTTGAGTGATTACGGGTTTTAGTTAATTATTTAAACATCAAGAGTTTGGTTTGATTTATGAAACACAATTATAAAATCACTATTATTTTGTTAATTATTTTTTTATTGGCTCAATTTATAGGTGTAGGAGTAATTTACAAATACATTGACCATGAGCAGAGTGTAGTAGATGGTGCGACCGTTTTCAAAGAGTTACCGATCGGAGAACGGCCCCCAATAGAGGAGGGGATGTCTTTTATTCCATTGATTTTAATGGTTCTAATTGGTACTGGGATTTTGTTGTTGTTAATTAAGTATAATTTACATCTTGTTTGGAAAGTATGGTTTTTGTTAGCGGTAGTCATTGCATTAACTATTTCGTGGGGTGCATTTATTCAGAAAGAGTTAGCATTATTTTTAGCTTTAGCAATAGGTATTTGGAAAGTATTTCGTCCGAATGTCTGGGTGCACAATTTGACAGAGATTTTTGTTTATGGGGGTATTGCAGCGATATTTGTGCCTTTATTTAATGTTTTTTCAGTAGTGGTTTTGTTAGTCCTTATTTCGTTATACGACGCTTATGCGGTTTGGAAATCTAAGCACATGGTAACTTTAGCCAAATCACAAATGAATGCTAGAGTTTTCGCTGGGTTAATGTTACCATACAAAGAAGGGAAGTTGGCCAAGATAGATAAAAGTAAGAAAAAGAAAGGAGGTAAGGAAAAAACCAAACCAGTTACTAAGGGCAAGATGGCGATATTAGGTGGCGGTGACATAGCTTTCCCATTAATATTTGCAGGTGTGTTATTGAAAGAGTTTGGTCTTTGGCAAAGTTTACTAATTCCAATTTTTTCAGCGGTAGGATTAGGGTTTATTTTTTGGAAAGGTGATTCTAACAAAATTTACCCAGCGATGCCCTTCATTTCTGTTGGATGTTTTATTGGGTTAGCAGTGGTTTTGTTAGCTCAGTATCTACTTTGAATTCTTTATTTTTTATTGTTCACATTATATTAAACAAATCCTTAATAACTTGAATTTGTACTAGTTACTTATGCGACAAGTAGGAAAAGAGATGTTGATGGATAAAGAGGTGTATTTGTTTTCTTTATTTCTATTTATCCCATTAATATTTTATCGGTTAGTAGTTTTTTTTCGGGACGGGAAAGTTTCAGTGTTACGAGAAGTTACAGGATTAAATGTGCACCATTATCATTACGGGGTTTTATGGGTCACGATTGGGGTTTTGTTACTTTTATTTTATGAGATATCTACTTTGACAGTTTGTTTAACTGCATTAGGGTTAGGCACTATATTGGACAGTTTTATTTCTTCGTTGTTTAACAGTACAACTCGGGCCGGAGAAATAGTAAATTATCAAGGTGCGTTAGTTCCAACGGTTGTACTTTTTATTGGTGTATTGGGGTTTGTTACGATGTTGTATAAGATGAAGAATTAGTTGTACCCTTTAACAGGGGATCTAACCTGTCCAAAACCTTCTGGGGATATTTTCATTCCATCTTGGGCAGCGATAGTTTGTATCCCTGTGACCCGTTGGATTTCTCTCGCTTCTTGGATTGGGTCAGCTTTCAGCATCTCCATACTAAAATGGGTGATGATTGCCACTTTTGGTTTTATTTTAGAAATTATTTTTGTTGCTGAGACTGTATCCAAGTTTGCTCCTTTGCCTTGTTTAGCAGGATAAGGGACATTTAGAATTAGGATATCTGTTCCGGCAAGGCTATCTAATAGTTCTTGGGTTAGTCTAGTATCCCCAGTATAGCTAAGTGTGAATTTTGGACAAAATAATTTGAATCCAATAGCAGTTTTATCGGTATGTTCTACGGGTAATGAGTTAATTTCTATCAGTCCAATACCAACTTTATGATTTTTGTCTAAAGGGATAATTCTTTCCACCAAATTTTGATGATATTTAGTCAAGAAAGGCAGTGAATCTTCTTGTTCGTGTAGGACAGATTTGCTACTTAGGATTAGTCCACGATGTTCTATCCCTGCGTGGGTCATTGCATCAATAACAACATTAAGATCGTTACAATGGTTGATGTGGTTATGGGTTACCAGGATTGCAGTATTGTTGTGTAAATTAATTCCGTATTCTCGGGCTTTATTAAGTGATCCTGGGCCAGGGTCAAGGTGGAATTGTAAATCTTCCACTTGGACAATGATCCCGCCAGAAGCGCGAAGTTGTCTATTAACTACTGCTGAACTTCCTGCAGTGCCTAAAAATAGTATATTTGCCATTGGTATTTTTTCCCTGGATATAAGTAGGGTAGATTTGTTAATAAATATTATTATAGTAGAAAATAGTATATTGAGTTCTTCTAAGTAATTTAGTACCATAATCCTTATATTCTCATACTTTTGGTAGCAATTTACCATGACAAAAACAAATCAATACTCAAATTCTCAACCAATTTATATCATGCCAGAAGATACCAAACAAACTACCGGTAAAGATGCTCAAAGGAACAATATTGCGGCTGCCAAAGCGGTAGCTCAGGCGGTAAGGACAACGCTTGGCCCCAAAGGTATGGACAAGATGATTGTTGATTCTATGGGTGGTGTAGTGGTAACAAATGATGGCGTAACAATTTTGAAAGAGATGCAGATTGAGCATCCTGCTGCTAAAATGGTAGTAGAAATTGCCAAAACTCAAGAAGATACAGTTGGGGATGGGACTACCACTGCAGTGGTTTTAGCAGGGGAATTGATGAAAAAAGCAGAGGAGCTATTGGATCAAAATATTCATCCAACGGTTCTTGCTCGTGGGTATAGATTAGCAGAGAAAGAAGCACAGAAAATATTAAATGAGTTAGCAGAGAATTTGTCTTTGGAAGACCAAGAGTTATTACTTAATATTGCTATCACTGCCATGACTGGTAAAGGAGCAGAAACTAACAAAGAAGTTTTAGCTCAGTTGGTTGTTGAAGCTGTTAAAGGTATTGTGGTGAGGTCAGGTGATGTTGAAGATGGGTCTGGTGTTGATTCTGTTGGTGGTATATCTGTCAATTTAGACAATATCAAAGTTGAAACACAAGTTGGTAAAAGTGTGGAAAAGAGTAAATTAATTTCTGGGTTAGTACTTGACAAAGAGCGGGCACATCCAGAGATGCCTAAAAAAGTTGAGTCTGCCAAAGTGGCCTTATTAGATTCATCGTTAGAAATTCGGAACACTGAAATTGACGCCAAGATACAAATAACTGATCCGAACCAGTTGAACGCGTTTTTACAGCAGGAAGAAAATTCTTTACGGGAAATGGTTGACAAAGTTAAAGAAAGTGGTGCGACAGTTTTGTTTTGTCAGAAAGGTATTGACGATTTAGCGCAACATTTTTTGGCAAAGTCGGGGATTTTAGCTTTAAGACGGGTTAAGAAGAGTGATATGGAATTATTAGCGTTAGCAACAGGAGCAAAAGTTGTCAGCAATTGGAAAGAGTTAGAAGAAAAAGATTTAGGGTTCGCTGGGTTTGTAGAAGAAAAAAAGGTCGCTGATGAAGAGATGATTTTTGTTGAAAATTGTGAAAATCGTAAGGTGGTAACTTTATTAATTCGGGGTGGAACTGAGCATGTAGCAGAAGAAATTAAACGGGCTGTGGAAGATGCGTTAGGAGATTTAGCAACGGCATTAAAAGATGGTAAAGTTGTGGCTGGTGCGGGCGCGGTAGAGATTGAGTTAGCACAGAAGTTAAGAGTTTATGCGAGGACATTATGTGGTCGTGAACAATTGGCAGTACAAGCATTTGCGGAAGCGATGGAAACTATCCCTCGCACATTAGCAGAAAATGCTGGTCTTGACCCGATTGATGTATTAACAAAATTACGGGCTGGGCATGATGTAGTAATTGGTGATTCAGAAGTTAACAGTAAAAAGTGGTTAGGGATAAATGTGTTCACTGGCGATGTCATGGATGCTTGGCGGGTAGGTGTCATTGAACCGTTGAAGATAAAAACTCAAGCTTTATCTAGCGCGGTAGAAGTGGCAGAGATGATTCTAAGGATAGATGATGTGATTTTGGGCAGTTCTGGAGGAAGTGGTCAACATACGCCACATGGGATGTGATTTTCCCGAACGTATTAAGTTCATCTCTTCATTCCTCACTTAACACGTTTTTTATGAGTAAAATTAAAAGGTAAAAATAAGCGATTTTATTAAAAACAAAATGAAATATTCCCGAAAGGTTTAAAAAAGAAAATTAGGATTAATATTTTATTCATGGCGACCATGGTGTATCGGTAGCATAAAGGTCTGTGGCACCTTTGGGCCGGGTTCAACTCCCGGTGGCCGCCCTTTTTTACTTTTTTCATCGAACGTATTAAGTTCGTCTCTCCATTTCTCACTTAACACGTTTTTTGATAGAATTTGTTAGTGGGTTAGGCAAAGGGTGGTTTGAAATGAATTTGTTAATTTAATACATCCTTTTTATCAAAACATTTAAATATAATTTATGTTTTCTTACTATTATGAGATTTGTTACACGAGTTGATTGTATTCATTGTTAGCAACCTTTTTTCTAGTTTTAACTTTATTAGTTATCATCGATAGAGTGTAAGCTCCCACATCGATTCTAATTAAGAATTTTCATTTAGAGAATTCTATTTTCATGGCCGCAGTAGTGTAATGGTTTAGCATTTAAGACTGTGACTCTTAAGGAGCGGGTTCAATTCCCGCCTGTGGCCCTTTTATTAAAATAAAAAATATGTCGACGGACTTAGTACGTGGAAATAAATAAAATGGCACAAATAAATAAACAAAATAAAAACGGACAACAAATAACTGGTAACTTAGAAAATAAGGTACAAATGAATACCTGTGGTATTCATTGTTTTAGATGGTAATGATAATTTGAATTATCAATTGGCGTCTTGTTATAGTGATGTGTTTAATGGATCACCATTTTATGAAGATTGGACAATTAGTTCTGCATTAGATGAAATTAATTTTCAATTTAAAAAACCAGGTTATCAAGGTGTGGCGTTCCTTAATGGTTCTGTAAGGGGATTTGCTTGGGGATATAAATTGCCTTTTAAAAATAATGAACGAACAGATTATGAAAAAATGAGTTTAGCATGTCAAGAAAATGGAATGGAGATTGAAAATACTTTTTATCTTTCTGAAGTGGCTATTTTGTATGATGAACAAAATAAAGGACAAGGGACTAATTTAGTGGTTGAATTGGATAAATTATTAGATAAATATGCCAATGTGGTAACTAGGACAAAAAATCCTTTTTTACTTAAAGTTGTTAAAAAGATATATGGTCCAGAACTATTTGAAATTGCTGAGGAAAGTTCGTATGAGGGAGGTAAGGCATATGGTTTTATGCGAAATAAAAGTTTTTGAAAGTGGAAATCCTGGACCTAATTTGGTGATTTTAGGAGGTGTACATGGGAATGAACCTTGTGGTGTAGAAGCAATAAGAGCGTTAAACATAAATCCTCTAAAAGGCAAAGTAACTTGTATAATTGCAAATCTTGAAGCATTAAGAAAAAAAGTTAGGTTTATTAATTCGGATTTAAATCGTGCATTTACATTTTCAAAAAATGATAAAGAATCTATGGTCGCTTTAGAAATTAAAGAATATTTGGATCAAGCTGATGCATTATTAGATTTACATTCAAGTTTTTCAAAAGTATCATTTCCATTTGTAATATGTGAAAAACAAAGTTTAAATTTAGCTAAATGTTTACCGGTTAAGTTTATTGTTACAAATATTGATAAATTTCACCAAGGGAGTACTGATGAATATATGAACAAACAAGGAAAAATTGCGGTATGTGTAGAATGTGGAAATAATGATGATACTGATGCAACAATAAGGGCAAAAGAATCCATTGTTGATTTTTGTAATTTTTTCGAAGTAATTGAACGAAAAAATTCAGTAAAAAAAGAATTGAATAAAATGGTATTTAAAGTAACAGGGAATTATATTGCTAAAAAATATTTTTATCCGAGTCAAATGTTATCAGATTTTGCCAATGTAAAAAAGAATGAGTTATTAGGTGTTGATGGAGAGGATGAAATTAAAATAACTCATGACAGTTACATCTTATTCATGACTGAAGCAAAGAAAGGCAAGGAGGCTTTTCTCAAATTAAAAAAAATAGAAAGTAAATTATATAAATCGTGGGGTAATAGTATAAAAAATGAAATTACAAACTGCTAAGGGAGTACAAGACATTGCTCCGGAAGAGAAAATTGTTAAGAATAAGTTAGTTGATACACTTAAAGAGGTTTTTGAAGAGTATGGGTTTGCCCCTTTAGAAACGCCGATCATTGAAAGAATAGAAACTTTAACTGCGAAAGGTGGTGCTGGCACTAGTAGCGATGTTAGTAAAGAGACATTCCAGTTATCTGATCAAGGGAAAAGGAAGTTAGGGTTAAGGTTTGAATTAACAACTTCTTTAGCACGGTTTTTAGCACAGAACCCACAAACAAAGTTGCCGTTCAAAAGGTATGAAGTTGGTCCTGTTTTCAGGGATGGTCCAATCAAAGCAGGGAGGATGCGACAATTTTGGCAGTGTGATATAGATACGATTGGTAGTAAATCGATGTTAGCTGATGCAGAATTATTAGCAGTGGTCCAGAAAGTTTTCAACCAACTGGAACAAGATATTATTATCAAAGTAAATAATAGGAAATTGCTTAATGGGATTTTAGAATCTGCTGGGTTCAAAACTAAAAAGGAAGATGCCATTGTCGCGATTGACAAATTGGAAAAAATTGGTGTCCAAGGTGTTACTGCGGAACTTTTGGATCGTGGGTACAAAAAGAAACAGATTGATTCTTTATTTGAATTAATTGAGAAAGGAATTTCCCTTAGAGATTTAGAAAAGAAGTTAGAAAATGAGGAAGCTCTTACGGGTATTAAAGAGTTAGAAGAGTTGTTTGGTTATTTGGAAATAATGGGTGTCAAATCTGCGGTTTTTGATGTGTCATTAGCAAGGGGGTTAGGGTATTACACTGGTCCGATTTTTGAAGTGTTTGCCAAATCTAGTAAAGTAACATCTTCGATCGCTGGTGGTGGTCGTTGGGACGATATGATTGGTAAATTTATGGGTGGTGGTCGAGTTGTTCCTGCAGTAGGTATTTCTTTCGGTCTAGTTCCAATTTTAGAAGTTATGAAAGAGAAAGAAGAGTTTAAGAAACGAACACCTGCGCAAGTGTATATTGTACCAATAAAAACTGTAGAAAAGTCACTTGAAATTGTTCAGCGAATGCGAGATAAAGGTATTTGTACAGAGTTTGATTTGAATGGTCGTGGGATGGGTAAGAACATGCAATATGCTAACAGTTTAGGTATTCCGTTTGTAGCAATTATCGGTGAGCAAGAATTGAAACAAAACAAAATCATGTTACGGGACATGGTCACTGGTGATCAGGAATTGTTAAGTGTCGCTGAAGTGATTAAAAAGTTGAAACGTATGTAAATTGTATTTTGAAAAGAAAATGAACAAAACACAAAAATTAAAATTAACAGGATACTTTGTAATCACGATACTAATTGTTAATATGGTTCTTTATGCTATGCGTTTAATTAACTGGATAGTTTTCTGGGGCGTTGTAGCTATTGGGTTTATCATTGTTAAGAAAGGATTACCTTGGTTGAAGAAAAAAATCTAACCAATTTTTTTTTAATCCAATTTGGTAAACACTATTGGCTTTTCACCAACGATAACAGAATGTTCTGCTTGACTAACCATCCCTCTATTTTCGTCTATCAAAGGTGGGTGTTCATGTAAGCAACCAGTTCTAATCAAAGTTCTAATTGCAAAATTGGTTTTATTAGTGCCAAACTTTTTTTCTAGCCATCGTTTAGCGAATGGTAATCCGTTATAGTCTTTAATTTCTTGTAGAATTTTTCTAGTAATTGGATCTCGTACACTAACATCTTTGACCATGGTATAAATTGTTGCTGGTGAAGATTCTTGCACGATTCCTGCACCGGTGGATGCGAACGGTTCGATAGCGATCACGTCACCTTCTTTAAGAATTGTTTCGTTCCCGTTATTATAATTTGGAACTGAAGGTTTAGTATGAATTTGGTAGTGTCCCAGTCCGTGCCCGGAAAGGTTTTTGACAGGTGCAAATCCGTAAGAAGTAATTGTATCATGGATAGTTTTACCGATTTCGTGTAAAGCAACACCTGGTTTAATAATTTTAAGTGCGTTATTAAGTGCTTCTCTGCTGGCGTTGACCAATTCTGTATATTTGCCGGTTAAATCGACTGTTAAAGCGTTATCTGCGATGTAGCCGTTAATATGTGCCCCAACGTCTAACTTAATAATATGTTCTGTGGTCAAGATAGTTTGATCGTTAAGATCGGAACATGTATGTGCTGCAGTTTCGTTAAGTGAGATTTGGGCTGGGAAAGCGATACCTCCTTCCATTTCCAGAATTTTGTTTTCTATTGCATCAAGGACATCTGCAACTTTGGCGCCTGGTTTAATTAATGATTTTCCATATTGAAGTGCGGTGGCTGCGATTTTACCTGCCTGAATGTAATTTTGTAATATTTCTGGTTCCATTTAGTGTTAAAAAGAAGTGGTTTTATTTAATTGTTTATGTTTTATATATTTCTTTACGATGATCGAAGCAATTAATGGTGATTTTGTTTTTTTCTATTTTGTAAATAATCCTAAAAGGTGGAATTCTAATACTTCGATGATTTTTTAAAGAATATTTCAAAGGTTTTCCTGTTTCGGGAAGTTTTGTGAGTTTTTTAATTTGTTTAATTATTTTTAGTCGTAATGGTTTATCTTTTATTTTTTTAAATTCTTTTTTAAATTCTTTTTTAAATTCTTTAGAAAATATTATCTCCATTTTATGCCATTAATAAGTCGTCAATTTCTTCGTCACTCATTGAAGTTTTTGCTTTAATAAATTCGCCGTTAGAAATTTGTGTTTCACTTTTTTTAATTGTGTCAATTAAATGAAGATCTTTAGTTAAGGTTTCTTTTTTGATCATTTTTAATAAGATGTTTCCGCCTTCATTAAATACTAAGAATTTTGTAAAAGGTTTAAGTTTTGCATCTCGTCTAATCTCTGCAGGGATAACAATTTGCCCATTTTCCGATAATTTTGTGATTGATATTTCCATTTTTAAATCTAAAATATATTTTAATATTAAAATTCCATCTTATTTAAATGTTTTGGTAATTTGTTATTAAATTCTACCATGGTCATCTTCGTATCTAACAATATCTTCTTCGTCAAAGTTACCGAAGGAGATTTCTAACACTCTAGCATTGTTTTTAGTTGATGAAAGTCGATGTTTAGTGTTTTTAGGGATAAACATTTGTTGATTAATTTTTGGGTGGATTGTTTCGCCGTCTAGTTCGAAAACCAAACCTTCGTCAAGAGTGACCCACAACTATTCTCTATGTTGGTGTGATTGTAGAGAACTTTGAATAATTCATTATTCAAGGTTCGAAAGTGAGGATTTTGTATAATTTAAACATAGAAATATGTTAATTTTTACATTTTTTATAGCATACTCTAATTATGCAAAGTTCTCTGTAGAGAAAGTCGTTGGTTTTCATTCACGGTAAGAATTTTCACAGTAGAGATTTCGTTATGAGTGAATTGTTCAAATTGCCCCCATGGTTTTGTGACAAATGAGGTTTGTTTTTTTGAGATTTAGTTGTTTCTTGGTTCTGATTTGTTTCAGATTTTCAAGTGTGTCATTAGGGTTTGTTACAGAGATACATTCTACTATTTTTGATGCTGGGTAATCGTTCCCGCCAGGATAAAGTTTATCACCAAAAAAAAGGATTTGGTCGAAAATAATATTTTGATGTTCAGCAAACTTTTTGATGCCCCACTCTTTATCGAACCCTTTTTTAGTTATGTCAACAGAAGTAGTTCCACCAATTTTAAGGTGGTATTTATTTTTGTCAAGGTAATTTTTTAAATATTTTACCCATTCTAACCTGATTTTTCCGTCAGGGTCATAATTAGCTTTTGCTTCTGTAGGGGCATGTCGTCCGATAGCGGACAAAGTTATTTGTGAATCTCGATCTTGGACTTGGTCTTCTTTAGTGGTTAATGAGTGGATATTATATTTCTCAATAAGTTTATCGAAAGCAAAAAGAATTTCTTGTTTTTCTTCATCTGTAAGGGAATATTTGTAAATTGTTTCTGTTGATCCATCTTCTTTTACCAAAGTGTAATTTGTCCCGGTAGTTCCTAGGATATGGTGTTGTTTTTTCAGTTTTGATGAGATCATTCGTTGCAAACTGGCACTTTTTGTTCCGCTAATAAAAGCGAATTGGAACCCTTGGTTTGTTAAACGGGTCATTTCTTGGGCCATTTCATCAGATACTAATTGACAACTTTCACAGATTGTATCATCAACATCAGCGATAATAAACTTTTTTTTGTCTAAATTGACTTTTGAGAGCGTGGTAATCATTTTTATTCTGTTTGTGGTCTAAAGTCCTCATCCGCTCCCATATACTTGTCCAGATTATCTGTTGGAAACCATTGTCCGTCATGGATGTGGGCCGAGATTTCTTCTAGTGGGGCCAATTTTTCAAAACAATCTTTTTCCATGGAAGATTTTCCTTCTGGTAACATGTTTAGGCACTCTGGGTCAATTATGAATGCTCCGGCGTTGATTAGGTTTGAAGGTGCATCTTCCCTGTTAGGTTTTTCTACGAATTGGATTATTTTATTATTTTCAATTTTTGCCACTCCAAAATGTTCGACATCTTCTCGTGGTGTAAGTGCCATAGTAACTTGTGGTGCGTCTCTTAGGTAGGTTTTGTACATCATTTCTAGGTCCAGGTTCATCAAATTATCTCCCCAGGCTAGGATGAAAGGAGTGGTTAGGTTTTTAGCAGCTTGTTTAATTGCTCCTCCTGTGCCCAAGAATTCTTTTTCCACTTCATAAGTGATATTGACGCCCCATTTACTGCCGTCTTGGAAATAGTTTTGTATTTGGTCTGCTTTATAGCCGATGGCGAGAATTATATTGGTAACTCCGTATTTTTTCATGTTCAGAATAATATGTTCTACGATGGGTTTACCTTGGATTGGTAAAAGTGGTTTCGGTGTTTCATCTGTTAAAGGTCTTAGTCTGGTGCCTTTCCCTCCGGCGAGTATTATTGCTGTATTTATCATTTTTTTGAATATCCTCTGTTTTTTTGAGGAGATGGGTTTATGAAGGTTATATATTTTGTGGAAAAGTATTAAGTTTAATATTTATTTGTTATCGTTCGGATAAGAGAAAGGTTAGGTCCATTAAACTTAACACTTTTAATGGAAATAAAGGGTATTTGTTAAGAAAAGTTTTATATATCTCGTTAATCGTAAAAGAGTTATGGAAAGAGAAGTAAGTGACCGTAATATATTAGATAAATTTACTGAAGAGTTTTGTTCTATTATTGAAAAACATTGTCAATATATTGTTGTTTCTGGATTTGTAGCGATTGCTTCCGGTAGAACAAGAGGTACTGAAGATATTGATATGATTACTTAAGTCGCCCGATGGTATTAAGAAGTACAATTTATTAAGAAACAAACAGAAACTTTTATAAAGAGGTCTTTAGTCAAGGTTAGTATGACGGCCAAAGGGGCGTGGTCCATCTGTTCCCATTTCGAACACAGAAATTAAGCGCGCCTCCGTATCTGGGTGTACTGCATTACGCGGGAAACCAGGTAAGCTGTCTACCTTTTCTTTTATAATTTTTGGTAAATTATTTAAATTAGCTTAGTTTATGCGACAAATATGACAGAAGTTGAAATATTAAATAAAATTCATGAAGATTTAGAAATATTGAAACATGATATGGCGGAAATTAAAGAAGTAATCAAGCTAGAGCCAGAGTTACGTGAAGGAGTAATTGAACGAATTAAAGAAGCAAGAGAACGTATTTCTAAAGGACAATTTATTTCTAATGAAGAAATGTTAAAAGAGTTTGATTTAGAATGAAGTATGAAACTGTTTGGGATGATCGTTCTCGAAGTTTTCTAAGAAAAATTCCTAAACTTGATGCGCAAAGAATTATTAAAAAAATCAATTTCATTGCAATTAGTCCAAAACATTATCTTAAACCACTTGTTAACATAAATTCTCACAAATTAAGAATTGGAAATTATAGGGCATTAATTGATTTAAATGAAAATGAAAAAATAATGTCGGTGGTTTTAATAGACCATAGGAGAGACATTTACAAATTAATAAAAAGAGGCAATTTCTTGTAAAATTAACTAAAAATGTAAAAAAAGTGCATAAATTAGTAATTTTAGAGAATTTTGCAACTCTCGCAAAATTAACGAAGGGCACTTTAGTTACAAAAGTTCTCTTTAACAAAAATTGCACTTTCACAAATTTTATAAACGATTTTTTGTTTTTTTATCTCATGAAAGCTTTAATTTTAGCAGCTGGGTACGCAACCCGTTTATACCCTTTGACTCTTGATCAACCGAAACCATTGTTACAGGTTGGTGAAAAGAAAATTGTTGAACATATTGTTAGCAAATTGGAGAAATTAGATGTTGATACCATTTACATTATTACGAATGACAAGTTTTATGGTCACTTTTGTGATTGGGAGAAAAGATTTGTTTCAAATAAAAATATTAAAATAATTAATGATCAGACAATTAGTAACGAAAATAGATTAGGCGCGATTGGTGATATTAATTATGTTGTTGAACAAGAGAAAATTGATGATGATTTATTGGTTATTGGTGGGGATAATTTGTTTGAAGATGATTTGTCTGGGTTGATAAATTGTTTTAATGAAAAGGGAAGTTCCATTCTTTTGAACGATGTTGGTGATAAGGAATTGGCCAGGTTGTACGGGATTGTTTCGTTAGGTGAGCAAGGACAGATAGTTAAGTTTGTTGAGAAACCCTTAGAACCAGAATCAACATTAGCGTCCACTTTAATTTATTTATTACAAAAAGAGCATTTGCCATTATTAGCGAAGTCATTAGAGTTGGGTCAAGCAGATAGAGCTGGCGATTTTATCAAGTATCTTTCTGAGCATGAGAAGGTGTTTGGATTGTCCTTAGAAGGTCGATGGTTTGATATTGGAAGTATGGAGCAATTGAAGGAAGCTGAAGAGGTTTATGGAGGGCGTTAACAATTTTTAACACCTGTTAAACAAAATTAACGAAAGGTTTGAATAGTTTGTTAAGAAATGTTAACAGATGTTAAAAATATTTGACGAATTGAATTTTTTGAGGAATGAGAAAAATGAAAATATTAGTTACAGGTGGGGCAGGTTACATAGGTAGTGCTGCTGTCAAGAAGTTAGTTGATGAAGGGCATCAAGTAGTTGTTGTGGATAATTTATCAAAAGGTCAAGAGCGATTAGTGGATGCTCAAGCAGAGTTTCACAAAGGAGATTTAATGGATAAAGAGTTTTTGCGGGGCGTGTTTTCTGGTGGAGAATTTAATGCGGTAATGCATTTCGCTGGTTATAAAGCTGCTGGTGAATCAATGACTGAGTTGGGCAAATATTCCCAGAACATCATTGGCACAATTAATCTATTAGATTGCATGGTAGAGTTTGGTGTCAAGAAAATCATATTTTCGTCTTCCGCTGGTGTATATGGTGAACCGCAGTATGTGCCGATTGATGAAAAGCATCCAACCAACCCTGTTAATTATTATGGGTTTACCAAGTTAGAGAATGAACGAATTATTGAATGGTATTCTAAGCAGAAAGGTATTGTAGGTATTTGTTTACGATATTTTAATGTCTTTGGTGATGCTGGGTTAGGTTATTTGGACCCTGATGCACAAAATATTGAACCAATTATTTATGAAGTTAAAAGTGGTAAGCGTGAGAAGTTAATTATTTTTGGTAACGATTACGATACTCCTGACGGAACTTGTGTCCGTGATTACATTGA
>CAYXEO010000011.1:0-28849 GCA_964464055.1 uncultured Methanosarcinales archaeon
GTCCATTTTGCAGCGTGGTTCGAATCTGCATCTTGGTTCCTTCGAGCATTTGCGAGTACTTTCGGACATATTTTTGGAGCGACAATTTTTGGAGGGATTACTTATGGGGTAATGGAATCTCCACTTGGCGCTTTAGAATACGATTATGCGAAAAGAGACATTACTTCTTATTTTGTTAGTCGAGAAATTTTTATTTGTATTGGTAGAATAATGTTATTAACATTTGTTTTGTTCTCAAACAGTTTGTCGGGCGGACTAATTTTTAATGGATTGGCGAATTTTGCTGTGTTATTGTTTTAAGACAAAACAAAAAACACAATTTTTATATACCTACAAACAAACTCTCTTATTAGAGATGGTGAAGACAGAATTATTAAAAGAGTTTGGGTTTGAAGAAGAAGTGAGAGATTTGTCTAATTTTACGAAGAAGACCGGTTTCCCTAAACCTGCTAAATATTACCATTTCTCGTGGGAAGTTTATGATTTAAGTTTGGAAGAACCTTATTATTGGGTCCTTGATCAATTAAAAGAGTTTATGCCGATTATAGAGAAGTTGGAAGACACATTCTCAGCAGCAGAAAATTCTGCTTTTTTTGGGTCAACACAACAACGGTTAGGTGCACAACAAGATAAAATTACTGGGATAATAGTTTCTGTTGGTAAATTGGTCAAAGAACTGTTTCAAATTGTGCGGGAATTAAGAATAATTAAGGAACGAAGAGATTATTATAAGGGTGCAGAAGCAGAAACACAAAAAGACATTAACCGAAGAAGTAAAAGTGCAGAAATCACATTGAAAGGACTTTTTGTAGATTTGGTGCAAGGTGGGGGAAAAAGTCCAGCTTCTGTTTATGGGATGGCGCAACAATTAGAGTTTATCACTTTACCTGATTTATTTTTTGATGCACCACCTTTTGCAAGTACGGCAGAATTAGAATCACATATTAAAGGGTTAGAAAAAGATTTTAACAATAATGTTCTTCGAGTTTTGCACCGACACTTGAACCAATTCAGAGAATGGAAAGTTCGTACTGCCGAGGAACATAAAAACAGGGAAAGGTTCCAGTTAAAATATTTACAACAACATTATTCTGTAATTCAAACCTATTTGGTTTGGTTAAAACCTTATCTACGAAATGTGCAAAGGTTAGCACCAAGTGAGAAAAGGTCATTGTCAGCAGATATAGTTTCTACATTTGAAGGGAGTATGTTAGATATAGAATTTTTGGCCAGAAAACCGATAAAAACTGCACACGCATGTATTTTAGTTACTTTTAATTATCGTACAAGACCTGAACTTAAAGTTGTACAAGACGGTTATCAACGAGGTCCAGTACATATTGGAAAAGTTGACATTAATTATCGTGTTTATGGTTGGAGTGATGAACAGTTGCAAAAATATAAAGATATGAAAAATAAAGAAATACTTCTATTAATGGGTGACGTTTCTTCTTCATTGTATGATGCAGTTCATTCTATGGGTGACGAGCTTTTAACATATTTGGATGAAGCTAAAGGTAAAGAAGAAAAAGAAGAAGTTACAGAACCACCAAAAAAATCGTTCATGGAAAAGTTTTTAGGCGACTTTTATCAGGCTCCTGTGAAGAAAAAAGAACTTAAAGTTGAAGGTGGAGAGTTTAGGGATGCTTCTTCTGATGATATAAAAAAAGCGATAGGTACTGCTAAAACATTCACTTGGATAACTTATAACGTCTTTAAGAAAGCGCACCGGATGATTACTTGGTAGACTTGGGTATTTACTAATTTTCACACAAACATTTTTATAATTCTGCATTATATTCTAGTATATGCCTGACGACTTAAAACATTTGCATCCTGAAGATAGAATTAAGAAACTGAAAGAGTTAGAGAAAAAACGTAAAGAAGAGATAGCGAAAGCTCAGGAAGAGATAAAGAAAAGTAAACAAGATATAAAAAAAAGTGAAGAAGAATTGTTAATGGAACGGCAACAGAAAGAGAAAGAATTCTTGGCAATTATGGAAAAGTTGGAGAAAGAAAGGGTAGAAAAGAAGAAAGGAAAAGAAGAAACAGAAGATAACTCAGATGAAACTAACGAAACAAATAAATCGGCTCTTTCAGAAACAAGTTCTAAACTAGAATCGCAGTTACATCATCATCATCATCATCATCATCAACCACAACAATCAGATGCGAACAATTTAGAAAATCAGTTAAGACAAGAACAAGTATCACTTCAACAACAAAATTCTGTTTATGCACTTAGTAAAGAACCGATGCAAGAGTTGTATAAAGAGATGAATACACTTTACAAAGCTGTAGAAGATAAAGGTTATTTGAGTCAAGAAGAAGAAAAAAAAGTGAGATATTTGGCTTCAGCGGTGGAAGAGAAAATTAAAGCTCATGATGAAGGGAACTATTCTTTTACTGATAAAGTTGCTCAGGCAGCGGACATCACTCAGAAAATTGGTTCGAAACTTAAGAAGATGTATCATAGTTGATTATTCTACTATAAACAAAACATCAAAAACAACATTTATATACTTCTTTTTATTTATTTATTACATGGTACAATTTGGAACTGGTTATCAAATGCCGATGGACAGAGATTATGGGTCTTCTAAACCGAGCGATAATTCCACTAATGATGTAGGTGTGAGTATTGGTGATTTGGGTACAAGTGTTTCTTTGGGTCCTGTTCCGAACGTAACTGCTTTAGGTGCAAAGATGCGAGCAGGTTCCAAAACAATGGAACTAAATTTCTCGGGTGCAGGTAAAGGTTCAGCACAAGGGCAAACACCAGGTATGTACGGTAAAGTTCAACGTCAGGCATTAAGAGAGATGCAGAAAGCTAACGAGTACGATTTTACAACTCATGCAACTTACGGTATCCAGGGGTTAGCAGGAATGGATCAACAAGGTAACTTTTCTCGGCAAAGTAAAGAGTTTGGTGTGAGCGAAATTAAACGAGCTATTGAGTTTGCAGCTGATGTGGCAGAAGGTGGCACAGTAGTTGTTCACACAGGAGAATTTCAACGTCCATTGATAGAAGTTGGGGATAAGAAAAATTTTCAAGCTTATGCTGGTGAAGAAGAACGGGCAACTTATCGGATCGTTGATAATCGAACAGGTGCAATAATTGAAGAAGCAAAAAAAAGTAAAAAAATTGCCCGGCCAGTATGGTTAAAAGCTGATGAAGACAATTCTGTAGAAGGAATAAAGAAAGGAGATTACATAGATTATTTTGGTAATAAATTGTCTCGAGCGGAACGAGTACCCGTATATAATGAAGAAAAACAACATTTTGAAGTAAAACAAATGGGTTGGGAAGATTTGGTTGAAGAATCAAAAGAAATGACTTTGGAAGCAAAAAAAGATTGGGAATTATGGAATAAAAAAGGTCGTCCAACTTCGGAACAAATAGCTCAAGATGATGACCTTAAAAAATCAATTTGGACAAGGTTCATGAAAGAAGGGGTTGATTCCGTTTATGAAGTTCAAGTAAGACCGGAAGAAGCGTATATCATTGCCACATTGGAAACGAATGCTGCAAATTCGCGTGGTTGGGCGATGAATTATGGTGGTAATTTTGACATTCATGTTGATCGAATGAAAAAATTGAAAGAAGCAGAAGCGTTTTATAAAAAGTTACAAGATGAAACTGATCCAAAAGAACGTTGGAAATTGGAAAAACAAGCTGATCAATTTTCTGAATTTGTACCTCCTGAATCAAAAATGCCAACAGAAATAATCAAAAAACAGATGCGAAACATTGAACAAAGTATGGCACAAGCAAGAGAAGGTGCAGCATCACAATGGGCACAGGCAGAAAATGCTATGGAACAAATTAAACATGTTGAATCTGCAGAAACTTATGCGTTAAAAGAGTCTTATGATGCTTATGCACAAGCAGGGATTACTGCGATGATGAATAGTAACAGATTAGAGAAAGAAGGAAGACTAAAAAATCCGCTTAGTGTAGCGATGGAAAATCTTTTCCCAGAAAGTTATGGTGCGCATCCAGATGAATTAATCGGTTTGGTTAAAGGTAGTCGGGAACGAATGAAACAAGTTCTGATGCAAACCAAAGGGATGTCTGAACAAGCAGCAGTAACAGAAGCAAAAGAACATATAACTGCAACATTTGACACTGGCCATTTTAATATGTGGCGAAAATATTGGAAAGGTGATCCGAACAAAACTTTGGCTCAAAATGATGCGGATTTTGATAAATGGTCGTTGCAACAGGTAGAAAAGTTGGCTAAATCTGGTGTTGTGGGACATTTGCATTTAGTAGATAATTACGGATATCAAGATGACCACCTTGCTCCTGGTGAAGGGAACACTAAAATCAAAGAGATGGTTAGTATTTTCAAAAAACATGGGTACAAAGGGGAATTAATTGTTGAACCTGGGGCAGATTTTACCACTGACACTTCAGGATTTGAAACAATGAAAAAAGCTTGGAAAATGTTTGGTAGTCCGGTCTATGGTGCTGCTGGAACAAGTGTCGCACCAGGATCTCGACAATGGGGAGATGTACAATATGGTTGGATGGGCCAGAATAAACCTGCTTATTTTACTTTCGGGGGCTATTCACCGAGTGAAGAATGGACTCTTTGGTCAGGCGTACCTCTTGAATAAAGTTTATGCTCACATTCGTTCCGCTTAAACTTTCTTTGGGAATAAAGTGGAACGCCATATTCTCAATTTATACACTTTTTCTTCATAACATTTTTAAAACAGTTCTTTTATTTATTACTATAGAGGAAAAATAATATGTATCAATTATTTACAACACCACAATGGTTTAACGGATTTGACTTAGTATTTGAATCACTGGGACTAATTATTGCGTTACTAATCGCTACTTACAGTTGGAGAATTTATAAAATTAGTAAAGAGAATAAGTTCGCATATTTTTCATTAGCTTTTATCATGGTAGCGTTTAGTTTGTTGTCCAAATCTGTTGCTCATGCAATACTTTATTTTGGCCCGGTACGAGAAAATGTTGCTGGAGTTTTGGCACCAGCGTTAGGGAACAATTTACAATTTGCAGATTTGTTTTATAGAGGTACATTCTTTTTACAGATGGCGTCCATGTTAGGTGCTTGGTTACTGATTTTCTTTGTTTCACAGAAATCTCGGGAACGATTAAAAAGATATCATGAAGTTAGTCAAATAGCTTTATTTGTTTATTTGATTTTATTAGTTTCAATCATCGCTAATTTCAAATATTTTGTTTTTTACTTGACCAGCGCAGTGATTTTAGGTATGGCTGTATTAAATTATTACAAAAATTATCTTAACAACAGAAGAAACAAGAACGCATTCAGAGTCATGGTGGCTTTTATGTTCATTTTGTTTAGTAATATAACCTTAGTATTCGTGTTCATGTTTAGCGGATTTTATGTTGTTGGAGAAGTTTTACTTTTGTTGGGTTTCTTACTTTTACTTTACACTTATGTGAAGGTGGTGAGATAAGATGGCTACTGGTAGAAGGTCACGTCTTGAATTGGTGTTTGACATTTTGTTAGCGATCCAAAACAAAGGCGGGAAAATTAAACCTACTCATTTAATGTACAAATCTAACCTTTCTCATAAATTACTTAGCCAATATATGGAAGAATTAATTAACAAAGAGTTGATAATGGTGGAAGAGTTCCAAGTTAAAAAAAGAAAAACACCTTCCAAAGTTGTAGTAATAACAGATAAAGGGTTAGGTTTTTTGGAAGAGTTTAGAAGGATAAGAGAATTCACTGATGCGTTCGGTCTATAAGATAACGCATAAAATTTAAAAACTTTTTAATTTCATGTTATCATAATTATTGTATGCATTTAATCATGGCAGGAAAAAAAAGTAAATTAATTGCAGGCTCGGATGAAGCTGGTCGTGGACCGGTTATCGGACCGTTAGTTATGGTAGCATTAGCTGTCAAAGAAGAGGATGTTAAAAAACTTGAATGGCTCGGTGTTAAAGATAGTAAACTTCTTACTAAACAAGTCAGGGAAGAGTTATTTGAACGGATTAGGGAAATTGTTACAGATTTCAGAGTGGAAGTGATTGAACCTGACGCGATAGATTTGTCTTTAAATGAAGCGGAATCAAATTTGAACTGGTTAGAAGCAGAAACTACTGCCCGGATGATGTCCGAACTTGACCCTGACCAAATAATTCTGGATTGTCCAAGTGTTAACATTGAATCATACAAAAACTACTTTGCTGAACGGTTAAGTAAAGGTGTTAAAGATAAAGTAGAGTTAATAGTTGAACATAAAGCGGATATGAATTATATTGTTGTGGCAGCAGCTTCGGTGGTAGCGAAAGTTATCCGTGACCGACACATAGAAAATATAATTCAAGAAATAGGGGTTGATTTTGGTTCTGGTTACCCCAGCGACCCTAAAACTCAACATTTTTTGAAAGAATATCATGAAGAACATGCTAATTTATTTCGGCGAAGTTGGAAATCTTATCAACGGGCACAGATGGCTAAACAACAAAAGAGCCTGGGAGATTTCTAGCAACTTTTTTAAACCATTAAATAATCCTTTTAATCATGGCGGTGTTTACTAATGTACAAAAAGAGGATGTTTTACTTCTGTTAAAGAAAGGTTATACCAGTGAAGAGCCTAAAACAATCTATGAAGCGTTAAGGTTGAGACATAAAACTAAACCAGTAGCATTGATCTTGTTTACTTCTGGGAAATTGATGGTGCAAGGTAAAGAAGAATTTGTAGAAAAAGTTGTTCAGAGTTTGAAAAAAATAGGCATTGGGAAATTGGTTAAGAAAGAAGTGTTCAGGAAAGAAACTGGGCAAATGATTGGTAGTGATGAATCGCTTAAAGGAGATACTTTCGGAGGATTGGTTGTCGCTGCAGTCAAAGCAGATGCAAAATCTAGAATTAAATTAATGGAAATGGGGGTTGCTGATAGTAAGAAGTTGCAAGATAAAGAAATCATGGCTATGGCTGAGAAAATTAAAAAAGCAGTCCCTTGCGAAATAATTAGTATTTTACCGGAAGAGTATAACAAACATAGTAAAGTGACGGTGATGCTCAATAAATACCATAAACAATGTGCGAATTATCTTGCTCCTGGTCAACATGTGGTGGACAAATATCCTGGTTGTAATGTGGGCGATATCAGAGAAACAAAAGCCGAATCAAAATATTTGGAAGTGGCAGCAGCTTCAATTTTGGCTCGGGCAACAGCACTTAAACAATTAAATTATTTGAGTATTAAAGCAGGGTTCTCGTTACCGAAAGGAAGCACACACGTAGAATTGGCTTTAATAGAACTTAAAGAGCGTGGGTTAGATTTTAATAAGTTTGTTAAAACTGGGTTTGGTAACGTGGTAAAGTTTTTGCAGAAGTGAAAATAAGATTTATTTTTGTGTTTTTTTTTTTAATTTTTATGAGTTTTGGTAAATGAGATGGTCAAATGCAAATAATTTGGTAAATAGTAGGAATTTGGCTGGATATTAAATATGTAAATGGATTTTGTTAACCATTTGCTTACTATATTTCAAAAACTTTATAAAGAGGTCATCTTCTTTACTATCAAATAAAAATATATGAGTGATAATCATGAAAATTCCTAAAACAATCAAGAAAATGTGTAAATTTTGTAAATTACATACAGAACAGAAAGTAGCACAAACAAAAAGAAAAACTGCAAGTCCATTTACTAAAGGGTCCAAGTACCGTGCTCGTAAAAGAGGTTTAGCAAGAGGTACCGGGAGTATGGGCCGTTATTCAAAACCGGCAATTACTAAATTTAAACGGACAGGTGCAAAAAACACTAAAAAAACAGATCTTAGGTACACTTGTGTCAAATGTAAAAAAACAAGTTGTCAATCAAGCGGTATAAGAACTAAACGGGTGGAGTTAATCTAAAAATGGAAGATACAAAAAGTAAATTTATCAAAGTTCGATGTCCTAAATGTAAAAATGAGCAAGTTATTTTCGGTAACACTAGTCAAGTTGTCAAATGTTTAGTTTGTGATAAAGAATTAGCTTATCCTACAGGTGGGAAATCAAAAATTTCTGCTCGTGTTTTAGAAGTTCTTGATCAATAGTTTTTTTATTTTTTATAATTTTTATTAGTCTTTTTTAATTAAAACATCACTATTTCACTATTTATGTTTATATTGCGAAAAAGTTTATAAACAAACTAAATAATTTTATTAAATATGTTATACAAAAAGACTGGAAAACCGGTAGAGAACGAAATTGTAATTTGTAAAGTTACTAAAATATTTCCAAACTCCGTTTTTGTTGATTTGGTAGATTATAATGATTCTGGAATGATACATATTTCTGAAGTTTCCCCAGGTAGAATAAGGAATTTACGAGATTATGTTAGTGTTAATAGACAAATTGTTTGTAAAGTATTAAGAATTGATCGTGAACGAGGACACATTGACCTTTCTTTAAGAAGAGTAAACTCTAACCAACGGCGTGAAAAACTTGATGAAGTTAAACAAGAACTTAAAGCTGAAAGTTTAGTTAAAAGTGTAGCTAAAAAGATGGACCTTAATTTCAAAGAGGTTTATGCTCAGTTAAGTAAAAAGATTTTTGAAGAATATTCTTACCTTCACGTTTGTTTTAAAGACGTTGCAAGTGACGAAGTTGACATGGTTGAGTTGGGTGTTGATAAAAATTTAGCTAAAGAATTGTCAGAAATGATCATTGAGAAATTTAAACCGGCAAAAATCACTATCGAAGGAGAAATCCGGTTAAAAACGTACAATTCTGAAGGTGTTGAAGAAATTAAGTCTGTTCTAATGAACATTGAAAAAGTTTCACCAACAGTTTCTTTGAACTATTTAGGCGCAGGTAGATACAAATTGATTATTGAAGATGTTGATTATAAACCGGCAGAGAAAAATTTAAAGAAAATTAAAGTATTTTTAGACAAGTTCGCTAAAAGTAAGTTGTCAACAGCAGAATTTGATCGTGATAAAAGTAATTGAGCGGTAAAATAAAAATAAAAATAAAAATAAAATGACCATCAAATCCAAATCTCATTTTTGTTAGATATTGGACTTGATGCATTTTTAATAAATTTAAAAATGGTAAAACATATCAACAAATGTATTTCTTGTACCCAATATACTATGGGCGAAGTTTGTCCTAAATGTGGTGAGAAAACCATTATTCCGCGACCCCCTAAATTCTCTTTGGGTGATAAGTATGCTGAATTACAACGTCAAGTTAAGAAAGAAGAATTGGTTAAGAAAGGATTGTATTAATTTCTATATCTCACTAAAAATATAATAAAAAATTAAATAAAAAAGAAATTAGTTAAGTTGTAATGTTAATCCTTCTCCGTCAATGTTTATACCTTTAGTATAACCTTCTAAATTAAGTGAAGTTTCATCTTCTTTAATAAGTTCTAAACTACCTAAATAAGTGTGAATTTTAAGTTTTTCATCTTCGATAGTGTACGATAATTTTTCAGTAACCTCTAAAATACCATTCCCAGTTTCTAATTCAAGTTCTTTCAAATCAATTTCGTTAAAAGTTAACCCTGTATAATCTAGCCCGTCAAGAGATATTTTTAAATCTTCTTTTGAAGATGCTAAAGCGATGTTATTAACTTCAATCTTTTTTGCAGTACCATCCAAAGAGATACCTAAATCGTCAAAATTAATTTCGCCAAAGAAATCTGTCAATACCATGTCTACTTCATCAATATTGTTTAATTCTAATTTGTCATCGTTGATGTTAATTTTGGTAGTTAAATCTGTGAATCTAAGTGTCATTTCATCAATTTTAGTTTCTTTATTGATACTAGGAATTTGATCAAACGATAATTTCACGTTGACTTCGTTACCAGAAAGAGTTCTTGTGGTTTCTGTAACCCCTTCATCTCCTTCAATACTAAAAAAACCATCTTCAGAGAGGTCTCCTTCACTATCTCCTCCAGCAACTCCAACAACGGCACTGGTTAAACTGAATTGGCCGGGGTTATCGTTCATTAAAAGTAGTAGAAAAATCCCCCCAATAACTAAAGTAGCTAATACAATGTAGTGTCTTACTGGATGTTTAAGTGGATGATGTCCGTGTGGATGTAACATTATTAATGCACCTCTATTTTTTATTTTTATTTAATGTAATAGTATAGTAAACTATTCTTTGTTTTTATAATTTTCGATTAATTCTTCTAATTTGATCATTGTTTTTTCTGGGTTGTTAATATCTTTGATTACTAACGCCTTTTCACCAGAGGCGGATTTAATGTCAATATCACCATAACCAAAGAGTCTTTGTAAATATCCTTGCTTTGCGTCAATGTCAGTAATGGAGGTAATAAAAATGTGTCTTTTAGATTGTTTAATTAACCCATTTATAATTAACACTTTTGATTCAGTAACTTTACACCTATGTAAGAGTCGAGAAAATTCTGTAGAAACAACTGCTATTCCTACAATAGAAAAAATAGTGATACTAATCAGTGGTCTAATATTATAACCTTTCAAAATTGCAACAAAAAAAAGTGAAATAAGTGTGAATGCACACAAATATTCTATCAAAAATGCTTTCCTAGTTCGTGTTAAATTCATCAGTACTTCTTCATTTTGTTCTTTTTTCTTTTTTATCGCCATCTAATATTCAAAGTCAAGTTAAGAAGCTTTATATATTTTGTGTCTTTCGTTTAACGTCATGCCGGAATTACCTGAAGTTGAAACTATTGTTCAGCAATTAAAAAAGAAAGTTGTTGGTAAGAAAATAGTAAAAACTAACATTCTCAACCAAAAAATGGTTGATAGAGGTATTAAGTCAATTACAAATACGAAAGTAACAGAAGTTTATAGAAGGGGGAAATCTATTGTTATCAAATTAGAAACCAACATTTTTTTATTGATCCATTTACGGATGTCCGGGCATTTTCATTTTTTGAAAAAAGGTCAAGAACTAGAACCAAAATATGAAAAACAAGTAGTTGTTAAATTCTTTTTTGTTGATGGGTCAATTTTAACTCACAATTCTGTGCGGATGTTTGGGCATGTAAAACAATGTACACAAAAACAATTAGAACAAGAGTTTTCTAAATTGGGTCCTGAACCACTTACTAGACAATTTACATTAGATTTGTTTCAAGAGATGTTAGAAAAGAAAAAAAGGTCAAACATAAAATCGTTGTTAATGGAACAAGCATTTTTGTCTGGGTTGGGTAACATTTATGCTCAAGAAGTTTTATTCCATGTGCAAGTGAGCCCATCACATAAAGCGGGCGATTTGTCTATAAACGAAATAAAGAAAATTTATACTGAAATAAAACGGCTTTTGAAATTAGCAATAAAACATCAAGGAACAACCGTTGATAATTATTCTCATATTGATGGGGTTGGTGAGTTCCAAAAGTTTCTAACTGTTTATCATAAACAGAAGTGTCCAAAAGGGCATAAAATTAAAAACAAAATGATTGGTGGCCGGAATACTTTTTATTGTCCTATTTGTCAGAAATGATTTTCTTTACTAATCGTAACATATATAAAACCTAAAAAAAGTATTTTATTAAAGAACGTATTAATTTCGTCTCTTCGTTCCTCTCTTAACACCTTTTTTTATGGGTAGAGTTGAAAAGTTAGGCAAGAGATAGTTTAAAATGATGTTGTCAACTTAATATGTACTTATTAAAAGAGGTGTTAAAATTAAAGATGGTGTTTAAAAAATTGTTTGGTAAATTCAAGAAAGAAGAAGTTGTTGAAAAAAAGGTTACAAAAAGAAAACCCGTTAAAAAGAAAGTAGCAAAGAAAAAAACTGTTAAAAGAAAAACGATCAAAACTACAAAAAAAAAAGTAAAAAAATCTATAAATTCTAAATATCCTAACCGGTTCGTGAAATTTTATCATTTGAACAAGAAACGACTAAATAACGAACGAAGGTCAAGTTATATTACAAAGAAAAAGAAAGGTATTTGTGTCAGATGCAATGATAAATCAGTTAAAGGGATAGTTTTTTGTAAATATCATCGCCAGAAACAAAAAGGTTACAATAAAATTGCTCGTAGTAAGTAATTTTAGGTAGAAATCTTTATAAATAGAATATCTCTTTTTGTTTTTTATTATTTGTCCCTGTGGCTTAGTCCGGTTAGAGCACGCGGCTGTTAACCGCGGAGTCGAGAGTTCGAATCTCTCCGGGGACGCTCTTTTCTTTTCTTTTCTTTTCTAAATTTGTTTTTGATCAAACTTTTGTTTGTTATTAGTTTATTCCAAACCAACGCTATAAATATCTTCTGCCATTTGTTCCATCAATTCTAAATCTTCACATTTTTTGAATAATATCTCTCCATGTTGATGAACAATGATTTCCACCGTTTCAATTTTTAAAACTAGTAGTATCGGAGTTTCTAAAATAACTTCAAATTTTTCTTTAATTTTTTTTAAATTAAGTTTATTTTGTTTTTTTAGTTTAGCAGAGTAAGTTGCTTTTGTTTTACATTTTCCTAAAATGAATTTTTCTTTGACCATAGTAGGCTTAAAAAAGAAAACATTTATATATTCTTTTTGTTTAATTTATGATATAATTGAAAATTAATAATTATAATTTTTTATTAAAAAGAGGTAAATTTATTAAGATGGTAAAAAAAAGAAAGAATTCTTTTGCTAAAAAAGAAGAGGTTGAATTACATAAGTTGGCACATTATACATTTTTTATTGGGATTATTGTCGCAATGGTAGCGGGTTTATTTGTTGATCTGTTTCAACCTCAAACATTAATCACAACTTTAGTCATTTTGGGAACTTTTGTTGGTTTGTTTAATCTTACTGCTAAAGAAACAACTCCTTTTTTGGTTGCAGCAATTGCTTTAATGTTAGCAGGTATTGTTAACTTAGGTATGATCCCTTTAATTGGAACTTATCTGAGAAGTATCTTAAGCAATCTTGTGGTTTTCGTTGTACCTGGGGCAATTATTGTTGGTATGAAAGCCATCTGGAAATTAGCTTCTGATTAAAGCATTTTTATTTTCTTTTTCTTATTTTTTTCATTGTTTCGTAAGGTTTATAAATTGACTTTTTTTAATTAAATTTATGAACCAAAAGCGATTAGATTGTCCACATTGTAAATATAAATTTGTTTCTTTTCTTTTCTCAGGCATGAGCAGGGCAATTTGTCCGTACTGTAATGGTAAGGTGTTGTTCTAAAAATGACAAAAAAAACAATTTCGGAATCATTCTTAATTTTTTTTAAAGGTATTTTGATGGGTTTAGCAGATGTTATTCCTGGGGTATCTGGTGGAACTATTGCTTTTATCACAGGGATTTATACTCACTTGATCCATTCTCTGAGCACCATAGATTTCACCTTTATAACTTTATTTTTCAAAGGGGAACTAAAATCTTCTTGGACAGTTATTAAAAAAATAGATTTTCTTTTCTTTATCCCTTTAGGTTTGGGGATAGTTTTAGCGATAATAACTTTGTCAAGGGTTATACTGTATTTGTTAGAATCGTTTACTGCGATAACTTTTGCTTTCTTTTTTGGATTAATTTTGGCTTCAGCAATTTTTGTATTTAAACGAGTTGGTAATGTTACTTTTGAAAAATTGATTTTTGTTTTACTAGGTTTCGTTTTTGCTTTTGTTTTAGCTGGAGTAACTGGGTTAACAATTACACATTCTTTACCAATAATATTTTTAGCAGGGATGATTGCGATTTGTGCAATGATTCTTCCAGGAATATCTGGCGCATTTATACTTTTGTTATTAAACCAATACCAATACTTGATTTCTGCATTGCATAATTTTGATTTGAAAGTTGTCGGTGCTTTTTTGTTTGGTGCTTTGGCGGGGTTAGTTTCGTTTTCTAAATTGTTAGATTATTTATTGAAGAATTATAAGTATTTGACTTTATCTTTTTTAATTGGGCTAATGTTGGGGGCTTTAAGGGTGTCTGTGGATGAAATTTTGGCAACAGATTACGTTTGGTGGCCAGTAGTTATTAGTTTGTTGATTGGATTTGGATTGATTTTTATTTTAGAACATTTTTCACCTTTAGAAAAAATGAGGGGTTGATTTTTTATTTGTTTGATATATTTGCCACTACACATAAATATAAAAACCTATTCGTTTTACATTAATATATGATGTCCGGAATTAAAGCTAAATGTCGCAACTGTGATCGTGAAGTTCTTGCCGATAAATTCAAGTTACATTACAAATTGCGGATGATGGTTTGCCCTGACTGTTTTAGTGGTAAAACACAAACTATAAAGGAGAAAGAGATGGCCCAGAAGAAAGCAGAGCCACCAAAACCCCCGGGTTGGGATGCAGAAGATAAATATCTTGAAAATTATCATAAAAATAAAGTTGTAGAACCACAAACTGTTAAATTCTCTCGGATACCAGGAACTAACCAAATTCAATGTGAATGTAAATCTTGTACTTTCAAATTCAAATATGACCCTTTTAAAAAAATGCCACGTTCTTGTCCGTATTGTAATGCCGATGTGCCTAGGTTGAATACTCTTAATTTGTTATGAATGTATTGACTAACTTTACTTAACTAGTACATTCTTTTAAAAAATATGTTAAGCGAGGACTATTCGAGTTTAATATGTTCGGCAATATTAATTCGTCCCAAAATTGGTTTATTTGTTGTTCTCTCTGTTGTTTTCTTTGCATTACTTCTTCTTGACGGTGGAAATCTTTATCTACGATACCTACAAATCTTCCTTTACGAAACAGTTTAACTCTTCTCATTAAAATCACCTCATAGAAGATGGTGGTAAGGGTGGTTTATATATTAGGCCTGCACCTGTCCGTGTGTCTAGTGCTTTATATGTGGCTTTTTGTAAGCAAGAAATTTAATGGTTAGAATGGTTATCACACTGGACAGAATTGGTTAATTTGAGTGTCCAGTGTTTTTTTATTTACCTTCTCCGGTGCCCTTTCTTAATTTGTCCACCGCCAGCAGGAAGGAAAGCAATAAGTTCGTCCAGTTCCACACCTTTAAGTTTGGATTTAATTTTCTTTGACAGAGCAGATTTTTTTTCTCTACCTGGGATGACCATAACATATTTGTCAGTTTTCTTTTTTACTGCCGAAGTAGGTCCTCCAATAATTTGTTCTTCAACCAAACCAATTGCATATTCCATTTTTGGATGCAGATAAGTTGTTTTTCCTCGAACCATGAAACTACCTTTGCTAAGATGTTCACCAGCCTGTGCTTCTTTACTTACTTGTTCAGGTTTGACATAGAAAACGTCAGCAGTAGTGTGGCCAGATTTCCAAGCTTTGGAATGTACTGCAACAGCTTGAGCAGATTCTATTAATGTTTGTTCACTAGCTTCTTGTCCGTTTTTGATAATGAAAAAAGGTGACCCTGCCATGTCGGTGTGGAAAACTAAATCTCCTTTCTCAGCATGTTTTTTTACAATGATTTCGTTAGAAGTTGCATCACGCCCGCCGATACACAAAAAATCTTCAGAAGAAATGAACCAGTGAAATTTTTCATACCATTCCTTTTTCCGATCTTTCTTTTTTTGTTTTTTTTCTTCCTCTTGCCAGAATTGTTCTTCTTGTTTTTGTAATTTCTCTAGTTTTTTTTTACTATCTTCAAGGGCGCCTTTAGCACCTTGTAATTTCTTTTTAGCTTTCTTAGCTAGGTCAAAGTAAGTGCCAGCATTTTCGTCAACTGATTTGTTGAAATCGATAGTTATTTCCATTTTTGTTGTTTTCTTTTCTTACTTAATCAACATGCAGGTACATCCTCTATAACAAGAGCTTTTTCAATACAAATTTGTTCTGAATCGTAAAGCATGACTTTCGGTGTTATTTTAACTTGTCTGATGTTCCCACCAGATACAAAATCATAATTCACATGTCCCAAATAGTTTCCTGCTTTACCAATTTTGGCATTGTTAAGTTCGAAAGATTCTGCTTGTTGTGTTCCAATGATGTTGACAATTAACCCTTCAACTTTGATGTTAACTCCGTTTTCGATGGTGAATGAAAGATCTTTTTTAGTTTGATCGTAACAAATTTCATCTTTTTCTGCCACCTGAGCAAGTTGTAACCCGATATTGATTGGGCATTGTGCTTCTAGTTCAACTTGGGCACGTCCAAAGTTCATTATGACGATACCTAAAGCTACTGCGAAAGAGATAAGTAGCAAAGTTGCAACTAACGGCGCAATACCTTTTTTATTCATATTGGTAATAAGTAAAGATTAGAGGTATATAAATATTGTTGGTTCTATGAACGTAAATAGTTAGAAACTAATGTTTTATTGGAAACTAATATTAATGTATTTTTTAAATTTAACTATTCACGTTTTATTATTAAATGTGAAACTTGTTGGACATGAAAATGCGTTATCAATGTTGTTAACTATTTATTTACAGTTCTATGGTAGGTATAGTTAGTGAGTTTATTATGTTTTTTTAATCAAACACGAAATAAAAACCAACACCTGATGTAACTAATCCAGTTCCAATTAATATTGGTCCAAGTGTTCCTGATGTGAATTTTGTTGAATCGTTATGACCTATATGTTCTCCCGTACCTGTGTGTACATCATCATTAAGTCCACTAATTCCAAGAATAGTTGTTAAAACACCTGCGCCAATTAAACAATATCCTAACACATCATTATCTTTATTTGAACTAATTTTTGTCGGGTTTTCAGGCATTTTAAATTCTTGTTGTGTTGAAGCATATTGTGTTGTAGGTGTATAAGAAACGGGATTTTGATAAATTTCTATAGCTTGTTTAAATTGTTGTGCACGTGTTGTACTCATACTAAAATCATAATTGTTGTATGAATCGTTAAATAATTTTGGGTCAAGTGTTACATTATTTTCCATAATTTTAATTTTTTTAATTTCACTTAAATCTAAAGTGCCCTGTCTTAATGTTATTGTACTACATTGGAATTGGTTATAAGATGTTTTATTTGGTCCTGATGTTGTTAATCTGACAATTTTTCCAATTAAACAGTAATTTTTTGCACATCTATATGTTTTGTCACTTTCAATTTCAAGTTTATAATCACATTCTTTTTTCAAAATAGTTTCAATGTTTTGTTGAGCTAGTTATTTCTGTTGTGTTGGTGGGAGCGTGTGGTAATTTGTGTTCATTGTTGCACAACTTGTTGTAGCTAATAATGCTAGGCCTATTGTTGCTTTTTTTCCAAAATTAATTATTTTATCAAGTGTTTTTACCATTTTAAAATGAATATCACCACAATTTATTTAAACATTTTGGTATTAACACTTAACATGGCAAGTGTTTTAGACTATTTAACTCAAGGGACAAGAATTTTTTTTAGTAGTTGGAAAACTAGAATTTTTCCCAAAAAATATGATGGTTCTGCAAAAGAGATTTGTCAAAAAATTGTTGATTCTTGTTGGAACGGAAGATTTTTTCAAACTTCTAACCAGAATTTTACTCAGTTTTGGACCAGAGACTTTGGTTGGTGCGTAGAGTCGTTAATGAAACTTGAGTATCAGAAAGAAGTGCATCAGACTCTCCGTTATGCCATTAATCGTTTCAAACAATATCGTAAAATAACCACTACTATCACTCCGAGAGGTAAACCTTTCGATTTTCCGAACATGGCCGTTGACTCTTTACCGTGGTTAATTCATGCGATCCAAGTTTCAAAATTTTCTTATTATGAACAGCGATCATTTTTGAACCGGCAAATTAAACTTTTTTTTGAAAAAGTGGTAGATTCTGATACGGGACTTGTTAAATCTGAGAAACATTTTTCTTCAATGAAAGATTTTGCTATCAGAGACAGTTCTTGTTACGATAATTGTATGGTTGCTTTGCTAGCGAAAGATTTGGACAAACTTAAACATCTTTACAACCCTTTCAAGAAATACCATTACCCAACTTTGTTAAGGCAAAACTTTTGGAACGGACAATATTTCTTTGACGATTTGGATAAGAAAGAGTATGTCGCTGGTGATGCGAATTTGTTCCCTTTCTTATTTAATTTGGTGCAAGACCATGGAGATTATATGCTTAAAAGAGTGGTGAAGAAAATTCAAGAAGAAGAACTTGATTCACCGTTACCGCTCAAATATACCAAAAACAGAGATGGTGTCAAGTTCATTTTTGACGAACTGTTCATGAGGAATTATGAAAGCGATAGTGTCTGGACACACATGGGTCCTTTATGGATAAAAACTATTGCTCGGGTGGATGGTCAGTTGGCTCGTAGATATAAGGCTCGATACACCAAATTGATTCAAAAGGAGCAAGGGTTCTTAGAAGTTCTAGATGCTAAAGGTCGACCTTTCTCTACGCCTTTCTATTATTGTGACAGGGAGATGCTCTGGGCAGCGAACTATTTGACTCTTTGAGTAAATAGAAAGAATCAAGAGAATATAGATACTCTAGTATAACAATCATTAAAACCACATTTACTCAAAAACAAGTTATGTCCAAAATCTCAGTAATCATCCCCGCACATAACGAAGAGAAGTACATTAAACAAACACTTCATAGTATTAAACAACAAACGTACCAAAACTATGAAACCATCGTGGTTAGTAATGGGTGTACAGATGAAACTGAGCCCATCATGCGGAAAAAAGAAGCTCAAGACAATAAACTAAAACATTTCTCAATCTCAACTGCGAACGTTTCTATTGCCAGAAATCATGGTGCAAAAGAAGCCGAGGGCCAGATACTTTTATTCCTTGATGCTGATACACTTCTGGAACCAGATGCGTTACAGAAAATACATTCTCAATTCACAACTAAATATTCAGTAGCGACAACATTGGCTAAACCGGACATTCAAAACATTAGATTCAATTTCTCACAAAATTATAAAAATTTTATTCACTGGACAGGAATTTATGGTGGGTGTAGTGGGGCATTAATTTGTCGAAAAGAAGATTTTGATCAAGTTGGTGGCTATCCAGAAATTGTGGTCAAAGAACATCGTAAATTGATCATCGCTTTGAAAAGAAAAACTAACAATAAGTTTAAATGTGTTGATACTCATGTGACAACTTCGATGCGAAGATTTCAAAAATGGGGACTAACTAAATCAAGTTTGTTTTGGGTAGGTCAATGGGTCAAGAATTATGTTGGTGATTTAAAGAAAAGTAAGTATGAGAAAGTGAGATGAGAAGGTAAACATAAAAAAGTCAAATGAATATTTAGAATCAAAAAAAGGAGACAAAACAAAAAATGATAATAACAATTTCTGGTAACCCGGGTAGTGGGAAAAGTACTGTCGCAAAAAAGATCGTTAATCAACTTGGTTATGAACGGATTTATGCAGGGGGGATGATGCGAGAGATGGCTCGAGAAAGAGGTATAACTTTAGAAGAACTGATGACTCAAGCAAAAACAGACACAAAAATTGATCAAGAAGTTGATGAAAGAGTAGCAACAGAAGCCAGAAAATATGATTCAGATGGTAAAAATGTTTTAGTTGAAGGACGAGTACAGTACCATTTTTTACCAGAATCAACCAAGATTTATGTTTGGGTGGAACCACGAACAGGTGCTGAGCGAATTTGGAAGGATTTACAAGATCAAGAAACTGCTACACGACGAAATCAAGTTATGGCAAGTTCTGTTGACGAAGTTTTAAAAAATAGTGCAGATAGAGAAGCAGGAGATGCACAACGGTACTTGAAACTTTACAATACTGACCATCGTTTGAAAGAGAATTATGATTTTGTGGTTGATACAACTAACATTACTGCTGTGGAAGCGACTGAGAAAGTACTAAAATACATCGCAACTCTTAAAAAGGATAATTAATCCACACTAATATCTAAAATGGCTGAGAAAATTAAAAAGAACGATTTTGTAGAAATTGATTATACTGGGAAATTACTTGACGGGATGGTTTTCGATACTACTGTGAAAAATATTGCTGAAAAAAATGGGATTGGCTCTCAACGAGCAAAGTTTGGTCCGACAATAATTTGTGTTGGAGAAAAACAAGTTATCCCTGGTCTTGATGACGATTTAGCTGGCAAAGAAGTTGGTAAAGATTATGTGGTGAACTTGTCACCAGAAACTGCTTTTGGTAAACGGGACATAAAAAAAATGAAAGTTGTACCAATTAGTGATTTTAAAGATCAAAAGATGAGGCCTCAACCAGGGTTACAAATTGAAAATGATAAAGGTGAAATTGGAACAATAACTAGAGTTTCTGGTGGGAGAATTATTGTAAATTTTAACCATCCGTTAGCAGGTAAAGAAGTTTCTTACGAATATAAAATTCACAAAATTGTCACTGATGAAAAAGTTAAAGTTGTATCTTACTTAAACAAAGTTCTAAGAATCCCGGAAGAGAAATTAAACGTGGAAATCAAAGAACAAGAAGCGACAATTAAGGTGCCTTTTGACTTACCACCACAGTTTACTAAAGCGGTTGAAGAGCAACTTGTCAAGATTGTTGGTTTGAAGAAAGCAAGTTTGGTTGGTGTAGGTAAGAAATAAGATAAGGTATAACAAATATGATGAATTTAAAAGAACAAAAAGAATTAATTGTTTTATTTGAAAAAGAATTTGATAAATTAAAAGATGAATGGGGCCTGATTAATACCTTGGATGAATATGATTCTGTTTTTTATTTTAGAAATGCGATATTGAAAAATGGTTTTGTTCCAAGAGAATTGTCTATTTTTTTGTCAAATCTTGTATTAAATAATTATAATGGTTTTATGGGCCATTTACATTCAATCATTTTACCATCTCAAGGAAACATGTTTAATCTTAAAGAATCAGAATTTTTTTATCAAGAAGAAAAAGAAGAAGTGGGAAATTTGATTAAAAAAACAATGAAAATTGTGTCACATAGGTACATGATTCTTTTAAGTAAGGATAAAAATGAGGAATCTAAGTTTTTTAAGGAATCTTATGAGTTTTGGGTAAATGAGTTTAGTCCTGCAACTTTAAAAATCATGACTAAAATAAATTTTGGGTGGGAAAATGAAACAAAACTTAGTAATGATAAAGATGTTGGCCCGAAGAATTCTTTTATTGGGTGATTTTTTTTTCTTTTTTCCTTATACGTACTCTTTCATAATAATATTTATATATATATAGTAGATTTGAATTCATTATTATAGTTAAAATCAGGTAGATAAAAAGGGTAGAGGGTAGAAATATGAATGATTATCAAGAGAGGGAAGAAGATTCTGTGCAAATACATGGAGCACCACAAATAAATACTGAATTAATATCACCAAAAAGAGTAAATTCTGATGTTGATCGAGAGTTGGAAGAACTTATTGCTAACCAGAAAACGAGAATTAAAGTTATTGGTTGCGGTGGTGGTGGAAATAACACTATTAATCGGATGTCAGAAGTAGGCATTCAAGGCATCGAAACTATTGCGATAAATACTGATGCACAAGATTTATTATACACAACTGCAAATAAGAAACTATTAATTGGGAAAGATTTAACCGGTGGATTAGGAGCGGGATCAAATCCAAAAATAGGTGAAGGGTCAGCGAAAGAAAATGAGGGTGACCTTAAAAAGATATTGGCTGGTGCAGATTTGATTTTTATAACTTGTGGATTGGGTGGTGGAACTGGTACGGGGAGCGCACCATACCTTGCTAACATGGCCAAAAAGATGGGCATTTTATGTGTAGGGATTGTGACCATGCCGTTCACGATGGAAGGTTCGCACCGGTTCGAGAATGCTTTAATTGGTCTTGAGAAACTGGAACAAAGTATTAATACTCTCATTGTTATTCCGAACGAAAAGTTGCTTGATTTAGCACCTCATTTACCATTACAAACCGCGTTTAAAGTTGCTGATGAAATTTTAACAAATTCTGTAAAAGGTATTGCTGAACTGGTAACAAGAACCGGACTTGTTAATTTGGATTTTGCTGATGTACGAGCGATAATGAGTGAAGGTGGGGTTGCTATGATTGGTGTTGGAGAATCTGATACTGACCAACGAGCAGAAGAATCTGTACAAAAGGCATTAGAAAACCCCCTAATTGATGTGGACATCTCTGATGCGACAGGAGCATTGATTAACATTTCTGGTGGTGAGAATTTAACTTTGGAAGAATCTAGAAAAATTGTGGAAACTGTGGCGGAGAAATTGGACTCTGGTGCGAAGATAATTTGGGGTGCACAAATTTACAAAGATTTGGAAAAAACCATTAAGACAATGCTGATAATTACAGGTGTTAAGTCGGAACAAATATTTGGTACTGAAGATAGTTATTTCGCTAAAAGAAAAGGTGAACTTGAAAGCGAATTAGGTATCGATATGGTCAAATAGCTTTTTTGTTTTACTTTTCATTTTCTACTTTTTTTTCTCAAATGCTTGTTTATTTAGACAAATATTAAATATTACACTATTTTAAAAACAAAAATGAACTCCACAATTGATGAATTGGTTAGTGAAATATCTCAAAAAGGGATATTGTCGGGATTAAATCAGGTAAACATTAATCAAAAGTTTGATTTTGTTGTATCTGAAATTGAAAAAGTAATCTCTGAGAAGGGTGTAACTGTAGAATATCTCTCTGCAGACGATATGCGTCCATACTTTAATAAAATTATGGAGGGTGTTTCAATATCTGAGGGCAATATCATCTTTGCAAATTTAAGAACTGGCAAATATTTTATTGTTGATGAAAAAATCTATTTACCTTTAAGAGTTGGGAAAGATAATTTAGGAACTTTGAAAATAAAATTATCTGATTTTGTGGAAGATAATCAATCAAAAAATCTAAAACAGATCAATTCTGTTAAAAATCAGTTGGAACAAATACTTTATGGTCCTTTTAACAAATCTAAAGTTGACTACTTATTAGAAATTGCTTATACGGACAAATTAACTAGTTTAGGTAACAAATTGGCCCATGATACTGATTTTGCAAAATTTGTATCCTCAGCAAAAAAAGATGGGACAGATCTATCTTACATTTTTTTAGACCTTAACAAATTTAAAGGTATCAATGACCATTATGGACATTTGCATGGTGATGATATTTTATCACAAATGGGTGAATTAATTTTGGATCAAACTTACAGATTAAATGATGAGGCGTACAGAATTGGTGGTGACGAGTTTTCTATTTTGTTACCATATACAAACAAAGAAGGTGCTTTAAAATTTGCTGAAAGGTTATATGATAAAGTTAAAAGTCACAAATTCAAAGATTATCGAATAAACCAAATATTTAATCAACACACTCCACCTTATCCTTATAATCCAACACATATAACTATTAGTGTAGGTATTTCTTCGTTCCCAGAAACAACATCTAACCCGGATCTTTTAAAACGTGATGCGGATGTAGCACTATATATGGCGAAGCGAGTTCAAGAAGAGAAATTATTGGGACTGAAAAGTGGTGGTGGCCAAGATAAATATGATAGTTTGCCTCGTCCAGTAGTTTTATTTTCTCAGTGAGAAAATTGTTTGTTTTTGTATAATAGTAATGTTCTTTTAAGGTAGAAACTTTTATAAAGAAAAGCTAGGTTTAAAGGAGATAATGGAAACAACAGAAGTTAAACCGAGTAAAATTAAGCGATTTGTGAAGGAAACTATAAGGGTTTTACGAATTACTAAGCGACCAGGTATGGAAGAATTTAAAAGTCTGACAAAGGTTACTGGTATTGGTATTGCAATTTTAGGCGCAATGGGGTTCGTTGTTTTTTTAATTAGACAATTATTATTTTAACTAAGGCGTAAAAAAATGGAAAATCAAAATTCTGAAACCAAAATATTTGCTGTAAGAACTGCGGCAAATCGGGAAGATCAAGTAGTGGATTATTTAGTTTCTAAATTACAGAGAGACACAAAATCTGGTATTTTGGCAGTTATTAGACCGCATGGTATGCGCGGATACATTTTCGTAGAATCAATTTCTAGATTGGATGCAGAAATGGGTTTACATGGTGTACCTTACGCAAGAGGATTATTGGCTGGTGAAGTTCCTTATCCTGAAATTGAGCATATGCTTGAACAGGTAAAAGTTGAAATGAATGTTAAGAAAGGAGATATTGTTGAAGTTATCTCTGGTCCATTCAAACGGGAAAATGCTAAAGTAATACGGATCAATCAACAGAAAGAAGAAATTGTGGTTGAGTTATTAGAAACAGCTATCCCAATACCTATCACTGTAAGTATGGATTCTGTTAAAGTTGTTCGTAGAGAAGATGACGAATAAGTTAATACTAAATCTAGAACTTGACAAATTTCTAAAAAGTATTGAAAGGACTAGTGCTAAAACTGTTCTGGTACAATTACCTGACGGACTTAAACCGAAAGCCAAAATTATATTGGGAGAAGTTAAGAAAAAGTTTCCTGATGTCAAACTAACTTTCTGGTCAGGGTCATGTTATGGTGCTTGTGATGTTCCTAATGTTTCTGGGTTCGATTTGTTGGTCCAGTTTGGACATTCGGAATGGCGGTAAGTGTGTTTTTATTTTTTTATTAGAACTTAATTAATTCTTTAACAGTTACATTCCCACCTTCTACTCGGTCACTTTTGCTACAATAGGGGCACGTGTTTCTTTTAGAAGAGAATTTATATTTGCACCGTTCACAGAAGTAGTCTTTTTTGTAAGGTACTTCGTCCCCAAATCCCCATGGTTGAGAACGACTTTTTTTGTAACAATTTGAACAGGCATAACGTGGATCTTTGGTGACTGATTCGAGAGTGATTGTATTACTTTTGTCAACGATTTGTCTACATTTGAAACATTGTACTTTTAACTTGATGGATTGCATACTTTATCTGAAAATTTTGCATTATAAAAATACTTGTTACCCCTTAATTTAAATAAATTTATATATTGGGTTAGTTTAATTAGTTTTATGCAAGATATCCTAAAGAAAATTAGACCATCTCGTACGGAACTGCAAGAATTTAGTAAAACCACCACTACATTTCTTGATAAACTAAACTCTAAACTAGATGGTGCTAAAGCGATCCTCGGCGGTTCAGGTGCGAAGGGGACGTGGTTATCAGGAGGACATGATGTTGATATTTTTGTACAGTTCAATTTTAAGAAGTATGCGTCACAAACAACGGAATTGTCAGATTTGTTGGAAAAAACTCTCCGGTCTGCATTCACAAACACCAAAATGAAACGGGTGCATGGTAGTCGAGACTATTTCCAGTTCACTTATGATAAATTGGCTTTTGAAGTTGTACCTATCTTGAAAATTAATAAAGCTTCAGAAGCACTTAATTTAACAGATATTTCTCCTTTGCATTCGGTGTGGGTAAATAAACATGCCAAAGGTGTTAAAGATGACATTAGATTGGCTAAACAGTTCTGTAAAGCAAACGGTTTGTATGGTGCAGAATCATTCATCGGCGGATTTAGTGGGTATGTACTAGAAATTATGGTTGCACATTATGGTAGTTTTGAAAAATTATTACAAGCAAGTTCGAAATGGAAAGTAAAAGGCACTATTGACCCAGAGAAACATTATCGTAACAAAGATATGGTACACTTCAATTTGAACAATTCCAAACTTAACTCTCCCATTGTTATCGTTGATCCGGTGGACAAACTGCGAAACGCGGCAGCGGCACTTAACAAAGAGAAATTTATGATGTTTAAAAAATTAGCAAAACAGTTTTTGAAAATGCAGAAACCTGTAAGTGATTTTTTTGTCAAAGAACCGGTCACTCTTGCTAAACTGAAAAAGAAGGCAGGCCACCATAATTTGGTTTATTTAGAAGTTACTGCTTTGAAAGGTAAAGACGATGTTGTTGGGGTTAAGTTATTGAAATCATTTACTTTTTTACAAAAGGAATTGGTCGGTTTCGATGTTAAACGTTCTGGGTGGGATTGGAACAGGAGCAAAACTGCAATATTTTATTACATCTTGGGTAAGAAAGAGTTACCTAAATTTGTTTTACGGAAAGGCCCTCCTGTAAAAATGAAAGAACATGCTAAAGATTTCAAGAAGAAAAATAAAAGTGTCACCGTAGAAAAAGGTTTCTTGGTGGCTAAAATCAAAACCCCGTTCCCTAAATTAGAAGAGTTTGTTGCTGATGCGTTAGAGAAAGAATATTTTGTGGAACGAGTAATGGGAGTTAAGAAAGTTGTAGTGGTTTAATCTTATTTTTAGTTTTTATTTTATAAATTATTTTTTTATTCGCGCATGCTTCAATTTCTTCCTCTTAAAATGCGCTCTTGTTTTAGAAAATATTCTCACTGTTCGGGCACCGACTCTTAGAGTTCTGCCAACTTTGGCAAACTTTTCTGCTTTAGAAACAGCTTTATTAACTTCTAACGATTCGTGAACTATTGCTTGTCCTACTGTGAAACTTCCAGCAGAGAAAAGTCTAATGAACCGGGAAAATAGGATGAATGGGAATACTGCTAAAATGTCTAACCAATAATTTTGGAAAAAGAATTTTGTAGTTTTTGCTTTGATAGCCAGGAAAATTAGGTCGATAACAAAAACTGCGATAACGAAATAGTCAATAATGTGGACCGCTAGTTCCAAAGCATGATTTTCAATATGTAAAAATAATTCGTAGATGATCACGAAGAATAATAAAACCACGGCTGGAAAAATCAACTTTGCATTTATTCTTTCTACTGTTTCCCAAAACTTATTCATGCTAAAAATGTTTTTTTAGAGGTATATAAATGTTACCTTGTGCGCTTGAACTTTCTGACTAAAGAATTATCCTAGTTTCTCGTCAACTTCTTTTGCTACTTCGTCCAACTCCGCGAACATGTTGTCCATATCGTGTTTTAAATCTCTGATAACTTTTTGTAAATTATTTTCTCGGAGAATGTAACCAGTTCGTTCTCTAACAACGATACCGGAATTGATTAATTTAGTTAAGTGGTGGACAACCGTCCCCCTGGTTAGATTAAGATGATGGGCGATTTCATCAGAAGTTGTGGTTCGGTTTTGTTTTGCTTGTTTTACTAAAGTGATAAAGACCCTGAAGCAACTGCTGTCTTTATCTCGTAAACTAAATAAACCTAAAGAATTCCCTAACCATTGCAGTTCCTGATTAACGTTATTGTGGTTATTTTTTCTAATCCTAACAATAGTAATTCTTTGTGACATATTTGTTGTTAGTGTGTTGACATATTTAAACTTTATCCGAAAGGTTTATATATTTGGTGCATTTTAGCCAACCTACGTTGATTTAAACTCAACAAGACGCTTGAAACAACCTCCATGTTTCCATTAAAACCGGGTGAAAGTAAATAGTGCCTAATAATTGGTGAAACAATGAAACTAAAAAAACAAGACAAAAAAAAAGAACAGAAGCAACAAAAAAAACAAGATCAACCCAAAGCAGATCCTTTAATGGAAATGAAATGTTTGTTACAAAGAAAACAAGCAGAATTAGAAAATTATCGGAAACAAACTGAAAAAAGGGTGGGGGACTTGCAACTTATGGCGTCCAGAGATGTAATTTCACAAATTTTACCTGTGATGGACAATTTTGAACTGGCTTTGAAAAATGTTAGTGGCGAAAAAAACGATTTTGTGAAAGGCGTAGAATTAATTTATTCACAATTATTAGATATATTACAAACTCAAGGAGTAAAAGTTATCAAAACTGAAAAACAACAATTTGATCCTTATAAACATGAAGCTTTGATGAAAATTGAATCTGACCAACCTGAAAATCAAATTTTGGAAGTGTTTCAAAAAGGGTTTACATTACATGATAAAGTTATCCGACACGCTAGAGTAAAAGTTAGTGCCGGTAAAAAAAGTGATTAGATTAAATAAATAAACAAAATAAAAAACACATAAACAAAATAAAAAAACAAGAAATACAATAATGAGGAATAAACAAAATGACAGAAACAAATAAACAAGAAAACAAAGAAAACAAAGAAAACAATAATATATCTGGTGCAACCATCGGTATTGACTTAGGAACTACTTTTTCTGCTATGTCCGCTTTGGAAGGTGGGAAAGCAACCATTATAACTAACGCTGAAGGAACCAGAACAACTCCGAGTGTAGTACATATTAAAGATGGTGAAATTACTGTTGGTCAAGTGGCAAGAAACCAAGCTATCGTAGACCCAAACCACACAATCCGTTCTATCAAGAGAAAAATTGGTACTAACGAAAAAATAGAAGTTGACGGTAAAACTTACAGTCCTGAAGAAATTTCAGCTATGGTTTTACAAAAGATGAAAAAAGACGCAGAAGCATACTTGGGCCAACCTGTGAAAAACGCAGTTATTACTGTTCCTGCTTATTTTAACGACTCACAAAGACAAGCAACAAAAAATGCTGGTGATATCGCTGGACTTAACGTATTAAGAATTGTTAACGAACCAACCGCGGCTGCGCTTGCTTACGGAATGGATAAACAAGATAAAGATCATACAGTATTAGTGTTCGATTTCGGCGGTGGAACTTTTGATGTTTCTATTTTGGAATTAGGCGACGGAATGTTTGAAGTAAAATCTACTAATGGAGATAACAAATTGGGTGGAGACGATGTTGATGAATTAATTATTGATTATTTGGCAGACAATTTCAAAAAAGCTAATGGTATCGATTTGAAAACTGACGCAACTGCTGTACAAAGATTAAAAGAAGCTGCAGAAAAAGCAAAGATTGAGTTAAGTTCTAAGATGAATACAACTATTAATCTTCCGTTTGTTACTGCTGGAGAATCTGGTCCAAAACATTTGAATATGGATCTATCGAGAGCAAAATTTGAGGCAATGATTGCTGATATCTTTGAGAAATTAGCAGGTCCGACAAGACAGGCTTTGAAAGATTCTAAAGTAAACATTGACAAAGTAATTTTTGTTGGTGGGTCAACAAGAATCCCTGCTGTACAGAAAATTGTCAAGGATATAACTAATAAAGATGGAGATAAAAGTGTTAATCCTGATGAAGCAGTTGCTTTAGGTGCAGCTATTCAAGCAGGTGTTTTA
>CAYXEO010000012.1:0-4105 GCA_964464055.1 uncultured Methanosarcinales archaeon
ATGCCCAGGTCTTCTAAGAATAAGTTCATCCCTTCCGTCATATTGAAAGGTCCTTGTAGTAATCCTGATTTAGCAGGTTCTCCAGTGAAAACCATTAACCGTTCTGAAAGGTAGTCAAGAAACATCAAATCATGGTCAACAACCAAAACTGTAATCTCTCGTTCATTAGTGATTCGTTTGATGACTTTAGAAATTAGTAATCTTTGTTCGACATCCAAATAAGCGGACGGTTCGTCAAGTAAGAAAAGGTCGGCTTCTTGTCCCAAACAATGCACGATGGATACTCGTTGCAGTTCCCCACCAGAAAGGTCGCACAATCTTTTGGTTAATAGTTTTTCAATGTTTAACGGTACAATTAGTTGGTTACTATAATTTTGAATTGCATCTGTTAAATAAGCGGCGACCAAAATCTCTGAATTTGTTTCTAGGTATTGAGCCTTGTAAGCGACTTTAATTTTTTCACTTAATGCTCCTGAGTCTGTATCAATTAGTCCAGCCAAAATTTTAATAAAAGAAGTTTTTCCAATTCCGTTCTCTCCCAAAATGCCCACCACTTCGTTTTTCCGTAGTGATCCTTCGGTAGATTTGAAATTGAATTGGCCTAACTGTTTTTCTAGTTTGTTCCATGCGATAAGTGTCTCCGGTAATTCTTTTTTTCTTTCTTGTACTTTTTCAAATTTGATTGGCGCACTTCTGAACCTGATATTTTCTTCTTTCAAGAACCCTTCCAGGAACGCATTAATTCCTTCCCGAGAAGATTTTAGTCCGGAAACGATACCATAAGCGGCTTCTTTACCATACATGATGTTTAGTAAGTCGGTCATATAATCTAGTATTATAAGATCGTGTTCAATAATCATCACAGAAGTGTCCGGGTTATCTTTTCCAGTCAATGAACGGATAAATTTTGAAACATTAATTCTTTGTTTGATGTCCAAATATGATGTTGGTTCGTCAAAAAGGTAGATGTTACCGGTTTTTAGTACGGTGGCTGCGATAGCTACCCGTTGCAGTTCTCCGCCACTAATTTTTCCAACTTCGTTATCCAAGAAATTTGTCAGGTGCAGTTTTGTGGCGATTTGTTCTAGTTGGTTTTTAGTATCAACTTTAGTTAATAATTCTCGCACTGTGCCTTGGAACTGTTTAGGGATCAAATCTACTTGTTGCGGTTTGTAAGATAGTTCAATTTCTTTTTTTTGTAATTTTTCTAAGAATTTTTGGGTCTCGGTACCTTTGAAATAGTTAATCACTTCTTTAAAGTCAGGTTGTTCTTTCCATTTACCCAAGTTTGGTTCTAAGATTCCACCGATAATTTGTAAGGCGGTAGTTTTTCCAATCCCGTTCCTTCCCAAGATACCAGCAACTTGTCCAAATAATGGTGTTGGTAATGAGAACAGTTCAAAAGCGTTCTCCCCGTACCTGTGCACAGGCGGTTTGTTAAGTGCTTCTGGTAAATTGATTATTTCGATAGCTCCGTAAGGGCACCGGTTTTGACAAATCCCGCAACCGGTACAAAGAATTTCGTCAATGGTCGCTTTTTGGTTTATTTGATGAGGGACAATACAATCTCCGCCTGTCCTGTTGACAGGGCACAATTTAGCGCAAAGATGGTTTCCGCACTCTTGTGGGTGACATTTGTCCTTATGGATGATTGCAATTCGCTTTTTCATGTTAGTTAGTAAAATTAGTTTGTTTTATATTACTTTTTGTTTTATTTATCGGTAACTTTAAAATGGAGTGTTGTTTTTTAAGTTTTATGAAATGTTCAATTTGTGGAGAAAAAATTGCTGAGTTGTTTTTAGAAAAAATCAAAGGAACAATAGTAAGGAAACCAGGAACTAAGAAACAGTATCCAATATGTTTTGCATGTCAGAAAAAGTTTCATAGCAAAGAAGAATTATTGGAACAGATTAAGTGATGTGTTTTTGTTATCAAAAAGAAAATATTAATATAATTATTGCCTCTGTGGCTTAGTGGTAGAGCGGCGCTCTCGTAAAGCGCAGGTCGAGGGTTCAAATCTCTCCAGAGGCTTTTAATTTAGTAAATTTGTATTCAGGCGATGTAATTTTTATAGGATACAAGGCAATAGAGATAGTGGGGGGTTATTCTTTTTTACCAAACAATTTCTTGCCTTTTTCTTCCATACTGGAAAGGTAAGTGTTAAGAGATTCTCGGACTTTAATTTCTTCTTCCGGGGTTAAATCAATATTTTTTATCATAGTGTCCCAGTCAGCTTCTTTTCGAGGATTTTTACTTTGAAATTTACTGATGAAATGTCTACCTGCCAATTTCATTTGGTGTTCAACTTCTATCCCGTATTGGGTGTTAAACATTTTTGTAGCGGGAAGTTTAGTTATTGCATTTGCACCTGCTTTTAGTACCAAAGAAATTTCTGGTAACCGATAAATCGCACTACCCACAATGATTTCAATTTTTGGAAATGCAATTCTTATTTTGGCAACCCACCAAGCAACATCTAATGGGTCAGGGCCTTGTTTGAAGACTGTTTCTTTAACAGGTCGTAAAGCGTAAATGGTAATTCTGCTCAGTTTATTATCTTTGATGAATTTTTCTAACAAAACAAAATCTTCCTTTTTTTCACCAATCCCGATAATGATTGTCATTCCTTGTTTGAATCCTTTCAGCTGGGCATCTTTCATCATTTCAATGTAAGGTTTAATAGGTTTATCTGGACAAACATAATCATGCAATTTTGGTTCAACAGTTTCAATACTACTAATGATTCCATGGACATAAGGTTTCATTTCGTCAAGTAAAGAAGTTCCAATTTCACCCAAATTGACCCACAAATCATCGTTGATTGCTTGAGATACTAATTTTGTATAGCGGACCAATTCTTCATCTTTACAAATACCGTAACCACCTGTTAAAAATTCAATACGCCAACCGAATCCTTTAATCATTAAAGCTTCAGCAACAACACTTGCTAAACTTCTACGCGCTTTATTTGCATGAGTGATTTGGTGTTTAGTTACAGAACGAAAACAAAATTTACAAGTGCCTCTTTCACAATACCAAGAAAGAAAAATACATCTCCCAAACCAAACTTCTCCATCGAAATTGTCCCAATAAACAGTTTCAGCTTTAGTGATAAGTTCTTTCAGTTCTCCGGTAATAAGAGGTATTTTGATAATCTTTTCATCCATTTGTTATTAAAATTGGGGTCGTTTTAAATACTTTATGATGGAAGACAGAGTTTATTGTTTAGTGGAAAAATACTAAATGTTAGAAATATTTAAAAAAGAGGAAGCTCATTAAACATAAAATGAATGATTCAACTGAAATTAAGATTGGTAAGGCATTAGAAGAAGGTCAAGTTAAGCAGGAAGCAGTAGATATTAAGAAAGCTTTACATGATGAAATCAATTTAGAAGTTGCTTCTGAAACCCAATTTGAAGAAGAAAATTCTAGTTCTGCTGTTGATGAAGATAGTAGGAATATCTTATTAATGATTGCGATTATAATTGGGATTTTTGCATTTTCTATTGGCGGATTCAAGTTATATGATAACATGACTTCTGCTGAAGTTTATAATGTTGATGAGATGCATGAGCAGAACCTTAATGGTGATTTGGACGATGGTGAGGGTTATCTTTATAACGGATATAGTTTCGTTAAGGTAGATGGTCTTTGGTGGACAGAAATGACGCGTGGTAACACTTTGTTAAAGGTCCCGTTACATTTTAGTCCAAAAGAAGTTGAAGATATTCCAATTAGTGGTGAATTGAATGACATATTTAATACTGGTCAAGAAGTTTATATTACAATTGATCCAGATGTACAAAATAAATATTATACATTAGCAGTGAGTGAGTTAAGTTTTAACACTGTGAAAGGTATTAAACGGACACCTGTAGCGGCATGTACAGATAATGTAACTGTTTGTGAAGGTCGGCCGATTCTAAGTTGTAGTAATACTCAAGGTAAACCGGTAATTGAATTTGCATTAGCTAATGAGTCCAGTGTTGAATTGTCTGGTAACTGTATTAAAATTAGTGGTAGCGATTATAATATCGTTAAGGCAGTAAATCGGTTATTGTACCAGTGGTATGGTAGCATGAATTAGGTTAATTTTTTGCAGCTG
>CAYXEO010000012.1:4115-27589 GCA_964464055.1 uncultured Methanosarcinales archaeon
TTTTTGCTTTAATTCTTTTTTTATCAATTATTTTTGTTTTATTTATTTTTTTTATTTTTTTTATTTTTTTTTTTTTTTTTTTTTTTTTTTTCCTTCTTTTTTTTCCATGTTCTTTTTAAGAATGGTTTTCTATTTGTTTTAAGAATTTACTCAACGGTTCTACATCTGCAGGACATCCCAAGTCTCGCCAGAACCCTTTAACCACATTAACTTTCACTTTATCTTGTTTAGCTAGCGTAGTTATTGCATCTGTTAATTCAATTTCTCCTCGTGGTGATGGTGTCAGAGTTTCTAAGATGCCAAATAGTCCTGTTTTGAATTTGTACAGTCCTGTGTTTATTAAATTTCCAACAAATTCTGTAGGTTTTTCTTTAATTTCTTGTAACATACCAGATTCATCAACAACTAAGACACCGTACTTTTCTGGATGTTTAACTTTTATCCCACTGATGTAGTTCAGTTCGTCATCAACATTCATATCTTGCAAGTCTTTTACACTCCAGAGGTTGTCTCCACCTAAAACCATAAAATCTTCATCTCCGACAAATTCTTGTGTTTGTAAAACCGCGTGTCCTGTTCCTAATTGTTTCTTTTGTTCCACTGTGGTACTTTGGAATTGGTTTGGTAGTTCGGTTTTTAGTTCTTTTAGAAAAGTTTCAATTTTTTCTTTCTGGTATCCCACCACTAAACAGAAATCATTAAACCCTGCGTGGAGCAAGTTTTTTATTAACCAATACAAAAATGGTTTTCCGTTGATTTTCACCAAAACTTTTGGAATGTTTTCTGTCAAAGGTAACATTCGTGTACCCTTACCTGCTGCTAGAATTACTGCTTTCATGTTCTATTTAGAAATTAAGTTGGGTTTTAAAATGTTATGAAATAGAAAAAAAATAAAAAGAAAAAAAGGATAATTATTTTACTATCTATTCTTCTACGAAATCGTCCAATTTAGCAGACATCTCTTCGTTACCTAACAAAAGACCTTTTTTCTGCATGTAACCTTTAGCGATCAAGTAGAAAATTAGTCCAACAGATTTTTTACCTTTGTTGTTTGCTGGTACAATTAAATCAAGTTTGTTAGATTGGTTATTTGTATCACATAAAGCAATAACAGGGATGCCAACTTTGTAAGCATCTTCAACAGCGTTTTTGTCTGGCCATGGGTCACAAACCATTAATACTTTTGGTTCAGTGAATGTTTTCAAGTTTGGGTTTGTTAAAATTCCAGGTGGGTATCTGCCGTTAATAGTTGTAATACTAGTCAATTTGTGTAATTGTTTCAAACCTTTCCAAGCATTTTCTCTTCGTCCGATGATCAAAATGTCTTTTGGATCATACTTTGATAACATATTAATTGCATTTTTGATTCTTTCATCAATTTTTTGTAAGTTCATCACGCTTAGTCCGTCAGGTCTAGTTTTGTAAATGAACTGACTCATATATTTAGTTTTGAATTTGGTACCAATATGGATTCCAGATTTCAAATATTCACTTGAATCAATCAAGTAGTTCTCTTCTTCGTTAGTCATTTTGTTATTTCTCCATAACAGATAAGAATTAAGTCTTACCTGCGATATTTTTTGCCTCACGCAGTTTTGCATTGTCTTACAACAGACAAGCGTCGGCTATATTTTAATAAGAATGTAGTTAATTTATAAAGATTTTGTAAATTTATGGGCGAATTTGTTATGGGGGTATCACCATCAACACATAAAACTTTAATTGCTTCTGTTTAATATATTAATTTATAACTTATTGGTTACCGTAAACTTTATATATTTACTTCCTAATTCTTTTAATTAATATAGTTATACATATTAAAAAAGTGAGGGTGAAAAATATAAATGGAAGATACAAAAAGTTATTCTAAGGAGTTATTGGGGAAAACAATAGTTTCTAAATCAGGAAAAAAGTTTGGTGAAGTAGGAGATTTGATTTTTGAAGTTGGTTCTGGTGAACTGATTCATTTGTTACTAAGAAATTCTACTTCTTATACAGATAAAATGGAATTAGAAAAAACCAAAGATGGTCAAATTTTAATCCCGTTTTCAGCTGTGATCGCTAGTGGCGACTTCATCGTTGTAGCTGAAGAAGATATTATTTAGTTTTTTTTAAACTTTTTTTAATTGAAACTAATTTTGCATTAGAAACTAATAGTTTCTTTTTCTCATATGAAACTGAGAATTTTATTTTTATTCTTTATCGGGTGCAAATTCTTCGTCCATTTTTTTAACATAATCTCTTATTCTACTAAGTACAGATTGTAGTAAAAAATTATGGATTTTTTCTTCAAAGATTTCAGAAATATCGTTCCATTCAGCGACCCGATACAAGTTCGCATTAGTTTCAATCAAATGTAAATCTTTAAGTCGTTTAAGTTGTCTTCTAATGTTTGAAGAAGCGATGCCCAACATTGGCATTTTCATTTCTTTCCTAAAACTCATAACGTTATTTTTGACTTCTTCAGAATGTAACTCTTCTTTTTCCTGTTTTGCTTTCATCAGAACATAAAGTACGTCAACGACAACATCTCTACTATCTCCTGGTTGAAGTAACCCGATGGAAAGGCAGAATTTTCTGACCAGTTCTCGATTGTTCATAGTTGGTTTTTCATATCTTCTTAATGTAATTTCCGCTAACGGAGTATCTCTTGCTATTTTTGCCACTTTTTAATCACCTTTTTTTTGTTTTTGTATTGTGTTATGGTTTTGTCTTTTTTGTATTTTTTGTATTATGTTAATTGTTTTTGTTTTTATTTATGCAAATACCAGAAAACTAATTTGTTACCTTCTTTCTTATCCAAACGAGCGAAATAGTTTCTTTCCAACTGTACAATCGCGCCTTCCTCCAGTTCTTGCATACTTTTTTCTCCCAGTCCTAGAGTTGTGGTGTGATCTTCTAACATGATTTCTATCACAGTGTTATCTTCCGCCGGTAACCAGTGCATAATGTGTCCTTTATTATCTGCAGATTTGAATTCTTCATGACTTTGGGAAATAAATTTGAATTTATTATCTTGTTTAGTGAAGTTACAGTAGTCCATTAACCTATACAATTTACCTTCTTCTAACTTTTCGTAATCTGATTCGGGGATGTTGATTTCATCTTGTACAATTAGTGTTCTTTGTCCACGATCAGGGAAGTCTGGGTGCAAATCCATCTTCACTTTTGTTTTTGGACCGTTAACAATCTTGATTTTTACTGGTTGGTCAACGAAAAAGTATCGGTTAGCTTTCTTTTCCACAATTTCTTTGTTGAAAGAATTAACATTTTTCCAGAACTCTTCTTTACTGACAGTTTTGTCGTTTAGTGAGAGGCCAATTTCAGTTGCATATTTTCTGAAGGCACCCGCCTGATAACCTCTTCGTTTTAGTGCTGCTAAGTATGGTAGCCTAATATCATCCCACCCTGTGAATTTTCCTTGTTCAATAGCTAATTTAGTTTTAGATTTACTAATTTGTAAACCAATGAAATTTATGAACCCCCAATGTTTGTAAATTGGTGGTTTCCAACCAAAATATTCCATTATTAATGCTTCTTTTTTAGCATTATCTGTTTGATCTTTACCATTAAGTACATGGGTTAAACCTAGTTCGTGATCATCTACAGCAACCGAAAGTACCATTAGTGGCCAAACCCGATGTTCTTTACCTGTTTTAGGATGGACATGTTCATTAATTCGCATAATTGAAAAATCTCGCATTGCCGGGTTTTTGTGTTTGATGTCTGTTTTTAATCGCAGAACTGCTTCTCCTTCTGCATAACCACTGAACATTTTGGCGTATCGGAGTTGTTGTTCTTTAGTGCCTAAATTTCTACAGAGGCAGGCTTCTTTTTGAGTTTTTAGTTCCCGGAATTTGTCAGGGTCACATTCACAAACATATGCTTTGTCCATATTAACTAATTTCTCTGCGTGGTCGTAGTAGATTCCCAGACGTTCAGATTGGATAATCACTTGATCAATATTATTTTCTGTCAACCAATTAGCATCTTTTTTTGTAAGTTCGTAAGCAGGAGCATAAAGATTACTAGGGTTAGTATCTTCAATTCGCACAATGAATTTACCTTTGTACATTTTTGCATATTCATAATTTAATGAGATCCCATACGCGTGCCCAATATGTAACGGTCCGCTTGGAGAAGGAGCAATTCTAACAACCACTTTACCGATCTCTGCGTTAGGGAGCGGTTTTAACGGTCCTTTAACTTCTGGATCTTTCTTTTTCTCTTGCAACATTTCCGGAGCAAGTTTTTCCAGTTTCTTTTTTATTTCTGCAGAAGCCAGTTTAGAAATTTCTTTACTAGTTTTTTCTATCTCTTGCATAATTTTAGGAACATCTTTTTTCAGTTCCGGATGGTTTTTAAGAGTCATCCCGAGAATAAATTTGGCATTAATGCTTCCTTTAAAGTCAAGAGCGTTCTTGAGAGCATACTTTAATATTGTCTTTTTCATCAATGACAAGAATTCTTTGTTGGTTATTAAATGTTTTTGTTTTTGCTAGTTGTTGGGGCCTACTATTTTTCTTTGAACCATAAAATTAACCAACTTAATCCTGCGCCAACAGTTCCGAGAAACATATCTTTTTGAGCATCCCACATATCACCTTGCATCCCTAAAAATCCGGCACTGGTTGATTTACTAAATAGGAAAACGGAAGCAAATTCTAATATTTCATAAAGTCCTTTTGTTCCAACCACGACAAGTAAAGTTAACAAATAACTCCAGGCACCTTTCACTTTAAGTTTTCTTGAAATGAATTCTTGAAAAGGAAAGAAAAATAAAAATCCGTAAAGAAAATGGGCCACTCGGTCATAATGGTTTCTACTAAGTTCGAAAGTTTCTTTTATTAAATTAAAAAGGGGAACTTCTGAATAACTGTAGTGGGAGCCAATAGTGTTAATGACTAAAAAAAAGAAAATAAAAGCATAACTTGAATTTGAAAATTTGAATTTTTTGTAAGTTAGAAGTAAAACGCCTAAAATAACTATCGTGACAATATGTTCGCTAAACCATACCGAACGGTAATGTGGGTTAATACTTGACCAGATCAGAATTAATAAAAAAATTCCTAGAAGAATTAAAGGAAACTTGTCTTTTGGTTTTATTTTTTTTAAATTCATATTTTAACTAGAATCATGCATGTTCAACTAATCTACGCATCCGTTTAACGAACCGGTCTGCTTCCAGATAAAGTTTTTCATATTCTGGGCCACTGATACTTTTGATGTCTCTGTGAGTAATAGCTTTACTTAACTTATAAAATTTGGTCATTGTTTCCACATACTTTTTTTCTAATTTCCTGTGTTTAACATAAACTTTGTTTAATATTTCAGCAACATGGTCAGGGGTTGGTGGAATATGGTTTTTTCGCATCAAAGCTGCGTGTGCAGAGTCAATAACTGCCCAATACAAATCAAGGGTTGCTTGTAATAAGTGCCATCTGGAGTTTAGTAACGTTTTTGGTGCTCTTCCAAAATAGCGCCAGACACTTTCTTCTGATGGGCGAATCCTTCCTTGTTGTAAAAGTCGTTGTAATGGTTCAAAGAAACCTGAATCAAGCATGGCAACACCGTCACGCAAAATGTTTACTACAACTGGATCTCCTGCTTTAGCATATTCCCAGAAAGAAGTGTAAGTCATGGATGTTATGTGAAATTTAGGTGACACTTTGCTCATTGTTTTTTCTACAATTATTCTGTAACCTTCAACTAAAGCGTCATTGATTTGAAATGTTGTATCGTCGGTAACTAATAAAATGTCAATGTCACTTTTGGCAGTGGCATCTTTTCTGGCCGTACTACCAAATACAATTGCACCTAATAAAAAATCTGCGAGTTCACTTTTTAATAATTGTGAAAATTTTTGTGCTAATTTAAGGTCTTCAGTAGGGTAACGATGGATGTTCTCGTTCGCTTTTCGTTGTATTCTAAATTCCATTACTTGTTTGTTAATTGTTTGTGGTTTATTAAGCTTTTTTAACTATTATCAAGTGGGAAGTGTGCATTTGTAGGTATTATTTTCCACATCATCACAACTTTTTTATACTAATACTTTTCCACATTACTCTTATGTACGATACAATAATTATAGGAGGGGGTCCGGCGGGCTTATCTGCGGCAATTTATACGGGCAGAAAAAAATTGAAAACAGCAGTGGTGACGATTGATGTTGGTGGGCAAGTTAATTTAACCTCACATATTGAAAATTATCCTGGTGTTGAAAAAGTTCCGGGTATGGAACTGGTGCAAAAGTTTCAAATTCAAGCTACTAAGTTTGGTGCAGAATTTATTTTTGGTAAAGTTTCTAAATTGGAAAAAGTCGAAGGTGGTTTTGAATTGACCATGGGTAATGAAGAGAAACATCAAACCAAATCTGTGATACTTGCTTTTGGTAAAGTGCCAAGAATGTTAGATGTTCCCGGTGAAGACAAATTCATGGGTAGAGGTGTTTCAACATGTGCAACTTGTGATGGTCCTTTGTTTAAAGATAAAAATGTTGTGGTTATTGGTGGTGGTAATTCTGCTGTGGAAGCTGCACTAGATTTGTCTAACCATGCTCAGAAAGTTTATTTAGTCCATCGGAGAGACGAGTTTAGGGCAGATGAAACTACTGTTGAGAAACTTAAAATTCATCCAAAAATTGAACTAGTTTTGAAAAGTGTATTGACAGAAATTCATGGTGATAAAGTTTTGACTTCTGTTACTGTGGAAACAATTGAATCGAAAGAAACACGAGAACTAGATGTTGATGGTGTTTTTTTAGAAATTGGATCAATTGTTGATAGTACTTTTGTTAAGGAGTTAGTCAAAACGAATGACAAGAACGAAATTGTGATTGATTGTTTAGGGAAAACTTCTCAAGAAGGAATTTTTGCTGCTGGTGATGTTACTGATACACCACATAAACAAGCGATTATCGCTGCTGGTGATGGTGCTCGAGCCGCTTTGGAAGCTTATGCGTTTGTGCATGGTAATGTAGCTGTTCCGGATTGGAAACATTAGAGAAAAGATTAAGAGGATAATAAAAAGATGAAAATAAAAATAATGATGATGTTAAGTTTATTAATTTCGATGTTGATTTTAACAGGTTGTGGGACTGAAGCTGAGAATCCAGAAGCAATGGATGAGTTCGCAATTTGTTTGAATGAAAATGGTGCCCAGATGTTTGGTGCCGAATGGTGTGGACATTGTAAACAACAAAAAGAAATGTTCGGAGATTCATTTGAGAAAGTAAATTATGTAGAATGTACTGTTGAACAAGCTACTTGTTTAGAAGCAGATATCAAAGGTTATCCTACCTGGAAGTTTGCTGATGGAAGTTCTGCACCTGGAAGACAAACCTTTCCGTTCTTAGCTCAGAAAACAGGTTGTGCTTTGCCTTAGGGAGTAATTAAAGACACACATACTTTTATATACTTCTTTTATTTTTCATTTAACTAGGTATTTAATATGAAAAGAGGAATTGTTGGGTTATTAGCATTGTTAATTCTAGTTAGTTCTACTTTAGTTTGTGCTTCTAGTGTCGCACCAGACCTTGATGTGACTTTACTTTCACAGTCACCTGACCCTGTTGAACCTGGGCAAGTGGTCAAAGTAAAATTCAAAATTGAAAATAATGGTGGTGAAACAACGTCAAACTCCTATGTGAAAATAGTCCCACAATTTCCGTTCACGATTTATGGTGATGAAGAAGAAAAAGATATTGGGCATTTACGAGCAAGTTCAACTGGTGCAGATGCGGTCATTGTAGAGTTTAATTTAAAAGTTGATGAAGCAGCGATTGAAGGTGATACGGAACTTGAGTTGATGGTAAAAACTGGTGAAGACTCGTGGATAGTTTACAATGATGACGATTTTTTGATTGACATTCAAACTCATGATGCCGTACTTGATATAACTTCAATCACATTTGAACCACAACAAGTTGCACCTGGTGAAACTGCAGAAGCAAGTATCATGGTAAAAAACATGGCAGATTCGTTATTGAAAGATATAAAATTCAAACTTGATTTTAGTGGTGATGATATTCCTCTTGCACCGTACCAGTCATCTTCTGAACGGAGAATTGCGTTGTTGGAATCTGACTATCAAAATTCTTTAGTGTTCAAATTCATGGCAGATCCAGAAGCTGTACCTGGTCTTTACAAAGTTCCACTTACAATCACTTATAATGACGAAAAAGGAAACGTTTATTCTGTAGATGACATTTTAGCAGTGGTAATTGGTGAAATACCGAAATTAACAGCTTATGTGAAAAAAAGTACTGTATTACAATCTGGTCTTGATGGAGAACTAACATTAGAAATCGCTAACACTGGCAGTTCGGACATGAAATTTTTAGAGTTATTCTTGTTACCAAGTGCAGATTATGAACTAATCACTACCAGTGACTACTTTTATATTGGTGATGTTGATTCTGATGATACTGAAAGTGAAGTGTTAAATATTTATGTCAACAAAAATGTTGATGTGTTACATGTGCCAATTAAACTTAAGTACGCAGATGCGAATAATAAACCGTACCAGCAAACATTTGAGTTGGAGTTGGATTTGTATTCCAGTTCGCAATTGAAAAAGTTTGGTGTTTTAGAGAAAAGTAATTTTTGGATGTATTTGATTTTGGTCTTGTTAGGTGGTGCAGGGTATTGGTATTACAAAAAACGGTTTGTAAAAATCAATAATAAAAAATAGTGATGAAAAATAATCACAAAAGAATAATAAAAATTACTAATTAACAGGGTTTGTAATAACAAACCATAAATACCATTACATTTTCATTCTTAACAATGATAAAAGATTATTTTAGCTTAGCATATCGGAGCGCAGAGAAAAGAAGGTTACGTAGTTGGTTGACCATGATAGGAATTTTCATTGGTATTGCTGCGGTAGTTGCTTTAGTTTCTTTATCACAAGGGTTACAGACTGCGATAGAAGACCAATTTGCGGTGCTTGGTTCTGACAAATTAACTGTACAATCAGCAGAGACAGGTTTTGGTCCTCCGGGAGTGGATGTGACTAATCCGTTAACGGAAAGTGATAAAAAGACGATAAGTAAAATTAATGGGGTAGATATGGTTGTAGGGAGGTTGTTACGTTCGGTGCGGTTAGAATTTAAAGATGAAGTTAAGTATGGGTATGTCGCATCTATGCCGGAGGAAAATGAAGAAGTTAAATTGGTTATTGAAGTGATGGATTATGAAATTGCTAGTGGTAGATTATTAAAAAAAAGTGACAAATTTAAGGTTATGATTGGTTCTGGGTTTGACGATTTTTTTGATGAAAAGTTAGAAATTCGTGACAAAGTATTAATTGAAAATGCAGAGTTTGAAGTTGTAGGGGTATTAGCTCAGTCGGGTAGTCCGATAAAGGATAATGTATTGACTGTTCCGGAAAGTGCTTTACGGGAGATACTAGATTTGGGTGATGAGTACGACATTATTCCGTTACGAGTAACTTCTGAAGAAGAAATTAGTTTGGTCGAGTCACGGATAAATAAAGAGTTAAGAAAAAATCATAATGTGGAAGAAGGGAAAGAAGATTTCACTGTGGAAACCCCGGGCAGTATAATGGATACTTTGAACCAAATTTTAATGATTGTACAAGGGGTTTTGGTGGGGATCGCCTTAATTAGTTTATTGGTTGGTGGGATTGGGATCATGAACACGATGTATACTGCTGTATTAGAAAGAAGGAAAGAAATTGGACTTTTCAAAGCTACTGGGGCAAGGAACGGACAAATATTATTTTTGTTTTTAGTAGAGTCTGGTTTTTTAGGATTGTTTGGTGGTTTAATAGGTGTCAGTTTAGGTATTGGGATAAGTAAGTTGGTAGAAATTGTCGCTTTTAAAATGTATGGAAGTTATTTAATCAGGGCACATTTTAATCTTTGGGTGGTTGTTACGATGTTAGTGTTCGCTTTCGTTGTTGGAGCATTATCTGGTGTATTACCTGCAAGACAGGCAGCCAAAATGAAACCTGTGGATGCGTTGCGTGGCTGAGTTGTTTAAAATGACTTTTATTAAAAACTCATTTATTCTTTTTTAAAATTGTCTTTTAAAATCATTCTATTGGTGGAATGATTTACCTCAAAATCATTCGGTTTGCCGAAAGATTTAAATAAAAAACAATTATTATTAAATTATGATTGATAAACAAACTCTGTTTAGGATTTTCACAGAAACAAATAAAAAATTAAAATTAGATTTAGTTCCTCGTGAATGTTTTAATGAAGCAAAAAAATATTTTCATTATAAAGAAATTTTAGCTATTACTGGAGTAAGAAGATGCGGGAAAACATCTCTGATGTATTCTTTAATGCAATACCTCATAAACGATAAAAAGAAAAAAGTAGAAAATTTGCTTTATTTGAATTTTGAAGATGAACGATTAGCTTTTATTCAACCAGAAGATTTGGAACAAATTAAAGAATGGTTTTTGGAATATTCTGGCGCAAAAGGTAAACTTTATTTTTTTCTTGATGAAATTCAAAATGTGCCACTTTGGGAGAAATGGTTATCACGAAGTTATGAAGATGTAAAATATGTGGTATCTGGGTCTAATTCCACTTTATTATCTTCTGAATTAGCAAGTGCAATTACTGGGAGATATATTGAATTGTCAGTTTATCCATTTTCGTTTAGAGAATTTGTAATTTTTAAAGATTCGGAATTATTGGATATTAAAAAAGTTTATACTCTTGAAAATACGGTGAGGTTAAAAAAATTATTAAAACAGTATATTCAGTTGGGTGGATTTCCAGAAGTATTATTACATCGTAAAATGAAATTATTACCACAATATTATCAGACAATTCTTTTGAAAGATATAATTTCTCGTTACAATATCAAACATAAAAATTATTTGGATAAGTTATCTTTGTTTTTAGTAAGTAATTTAGGCAAATTGACAAGTTATAACTCATTGGATAAAAATTATCCTTTAGGAATAAATACTATTGCAACTTATATGGATTACATGGAAAAATGTTTCTTATTATTTTTTGTTAATAAATTTGATTATTCTTTAAGAAAACAGAATGCTAATCCGCGAAAAGTTTATGCAATTGATACTGCTTTAGCAAAAAGTGTAAGTTTTAATTTTTCGATTGATATTGGGAGAGTTTATGAAAATTTAGTTTTTATTGAATTTAAAAGAAGAGGGGAAGAGGTATTTTATTTTCGTGGTCAAGGAGAATGTGATTTTTTAGTTAAAAAAGGGATAAAAATTAAACAAGCAGTTCAAGTTTGTTATGAATTAACTGAAACAAATCGGAAAAGGGAAATAAATGGTTTACTTGAAGTAATGAAAAAGTATCATCTTAAAGAAGGGATAATTATCACAAGTGATTTATTTGATGATGAGATAATTGAAGAGATGAAGATAAAATATTTACCATTGTGGTTATGGTTATTGTTTTCTAATAAATAAAATGGTTAAAACAAATGTATAAAGATTACTTTAAGATTGCTTGGAAAGAAATTAAGAGGAAAAAAACTAGGTCTTGGCTCACTTTAATTGGGGTTTTTATTGGTATCGCAGCGATAGTTTCGTTGATTCTTTTAGGACAAGGGATGGAAAATGCTATCGAAAAACAGTTCGATATGTTGGGTAAAGATAAATTGTTTATCACTCCCAAAGGTGGTAGTTATGCAGGGATGGGGTCATCAGAGGTATTGACCGAAGACGATCTGGAAACTGTGCGAGACACATCGGTGATAAAGTTGGCTGCGGGGATGGGGTACACTTCTGGCCGGTATGAGTTTAACGATATTATTAGATACAATTATATTTCTGGTCTTCCAGTGGAACCGGAGGAGCGAGCTTTGATTGGTGAAGCGCAAACTTGGGAGGTGGAATTTGGTCGAATGTTGCGTAAAGGTGACAAATACAAAATTGTTCTGGGGCATGAATACACTCGTCCGCACCTTTTTGAGACTAGAATAGAGTTAGGTGACCGGATTTCTGTTAATGGGCAGGAGTTTAAAGTGGTCGGTTTTTTGAAAAAGATTGGTTCGCCACCTGATGATAAGTCTGGTATGGTCCCATTAGACACTTATGGTGAATTGTATGATAAAGAAGGGGAGTTAGGTTTTATTATTGCGCAAACACAGGCAGGTGAAGATGTGGAAAAGGTTGGTGAAAAAGTTGAGAAAGAGTTACTTGATGCAAATGATTTAGATGAAGGTGAAGAAACGTTTACGATTGAAACTCCACAACAATTAATGGGGACATTTTCAACCATTTTGGACATTGTACAGATTGTTTTGTTAGGGATTGCGATGATTAGTTTATTAGTGGGCGGTATCGGTATTATGAACACAATGTTTACTTCTGTTTTACAACGGACAAAAGAGATAGGTGTTATGAAAGCGTTAGGTGCGCGGAATAGTCAAGTTATGTTTTTATTTTTGGTTGAGTCCGGACTTTACGGGTTAGGTGGTGGTATTATCGGTACGGTGATAGGAATTGGATTAGCGAAATTGGTTGAGAAAATTTTTGTTCAAGTTGTTGGGCCAACATTTTTAGTAGTGGAAATTAATTGGTGGTTGATATTAACCGTATTGGTGTTTGCGTTCGTTGTCGGTTGTATCGCGGGAATTGTACCTGCACGGAACGCTTCAAAACTGAAACCGGTGGATGCGTTACGGTATGAGTGAGTTGCAAAGAAGAAAGTAATAAAAAGAAACAAATTGTTTAGGGTATTAAAGTACAGGTAACAAGAGTAACAAATGAGTCCAGAGAAACAAAAGAAACAAATTGTACCGAAGAAACAAAGTATGACCAATGTACCGAGTGGACAGAAGAAGAAAAAGGTACTTATCAAACTAAAAGATGTTTGGAAAACATATTATTTAGGTGATAATATTCTTGACGTTCTTAAAAATGTTAATGTAGAAATTAATCAGGGCGAATTTGTGGTTATCACTGGTGCTTCAGGGAGTGGAAAATCAACATTAATGAATCAAATTGGGATCTTGGACACGCCGTCAAAAGGTCAAATTAAGTTGGAAGGGATAGACATTTCTACATTATCAGAATCTGATCTGGCTCAGTTACGAGGCAAAAAAATAGGGTTTATTTTTCAGCAGTTCAATTTAATACCAAGTTTAACGGCGTTAGAGAATGTTATTTTGCCAACAATATTTCAAAATGTACCAGAAGAAATTAGACAAAAACGAGCAAGAGAATTATTAAAAAAAGTTGATTTGGAAGACCGAATGGAACATCGGCCTAATGAGTTAAGTGGTGGGCAACAGCAGAGGGTAGCTTTTGCCAGGGCGTTAATTAATAATCCCGATATCATTTTGGCAGATGAACCAACCGGGAACTTAGATTCTAAAGCAGGTAAACAAGTTATGCACATGTTGGCAGAATTGCACCAGGAAGAAAATAAAACAATTATTTTAGTAACGCATGATGTTGATTTGGTCAAGTATGCAGAGAAATCTATATTCATCAGGGACGGTGAAATTGTTGATGTCAAATATGGTCATGTAAAAAAGTTGGCTTGAGTTTTACCAAGTCAAGTAAAATTATTTTTTAGTGTTTTCTTTATTATTCTTTATGTTCTAGGAAGTGATGTTTTAACACTAATATACTCTATACACTAAAACTTTATAAACAATTTTTCGTCCGAGATAATCATATTAAGATAAAATGATAGAAAAATTTCTATCAACCGCCCATTTTTTTATGTGGTGGTGAAAAATAAAAAAATATATAGGTGAAAGATGATGGAACAAAAACAATTAGATGAAATCGAAGAATCTTTCTTTGGTGAAGAGTTTGTTGATGATGATGACTTTTTAGATACCAAACCTACTGTTGAAAAAAAACCAGAAGTTAAAGTGGAAAAGACAGACGTTAAGGTAGAAGAAGTTGCACCAAAAAAAGAAGTGAAAGTTGCTAAGAAAAAAGTAGCTAAGAAAATAACTAAAAAAGTAGTGAAAAAAGCTGAACCGAAAGTTGAACAGAAAATTGAGAAAAAAGCAATTAAAAAAGAAGTTCAGGAAAAAGTTACAGAGAAAAAGACAGAAGTTAAGAAAGAAGGAGTAACTATCACTCCGGCAAAAGAAGTTTCTACCAAGAAAAAAGTAATTGAGAAGGAAGAAGTTAAACCTGTTGCAAAAGTTAAGAAAGAAGAACCAGTAATAGAAACTACTCCTCGACCTGTTGATCCTTGGGCAGATGAGTCATGTGCAAATTGTGGCGATGAATCAAGCAGTTTTTCAGGTTGGAAAGCGTTAACCATGATCGCAATAGTATTATTAGTATTTTCTGTTTACACTAACGGATTTAATTTCGGAGATAGTGTGACTGGTGGAGCTGTACTAGATTTATCAGAAGCAGAACAGAAAGCATTAGATTTTGTTAATACGAACTTGTTACAGGCACCTTATACAGCTGAATTAGAAAGTTCAAAAGATTTGGGTGAATTGTATGAGTTTAGTTTGTCTGTTGCCGGTCAGGAAGTGAAATCGTATATGACCAAAGATGGAAGTTTATTTTTCCCACAAGGAGTGGAAATTGTTGCTACTGAAGTGTTTGATGGTGTAATCTCTGTTGATGATGATGCTTTCAAAGGTGATGCAAATGCCCCTGTGACAATTGTAGAGTTTAGTGAGTATGAATGTCCATTTTGTGCCAAGTATGTAAATGGTGCATATTCACAGATTATAGAAAATTATGTTAATACTGGTAAAGTTAAGTATGTATTCAGAGATTTTCCATTAGGGTTCCATGAGTATGCACAAAAAGCCGCTGAAGCTGCTGAATGTGCTGGTGAAGAAGATAAATATTGGGAAATGCACGACGTCTTATTTGCTAACCAGCACGCTTTAGATGTTGACAGTTTGAAAATGTACGCTTTAGAAATTGGTTTAGATGAAGATGATTTTAACTCTTGTCTTGATGATGGGGACATGGCAGAAGAAGTAATGAAAGATGCTGCTGACGGTCAAAAGTATGGGGTTAGTGGCACTCCTGGATTTTTTATCAATGGAAAATTGATTAGTGGTGCTCAACCTTATGAAGTGTTTGTAGCAGAAATAGAAGCTGCTTTAGCTGTTGCTAATGGTGATGTGGTAGAAGAAGTAACGGAGGAAGTTCCCGCACCAGTAGTGGAATTAGATGATGCAATTGTTGATGTTGAACATGTTGCGGAAGCAAAACCTGAAGCAATTCCTACTGAAGAATCTGCACCTACACCAGTTATCATGGGTGAAACTAGAGAGTTTACTTTAACCTCTAAGAAGTGGTCATTCACACCGGATAAACTTACTGTTAACAAAGGGGATTTAGTAAAGTTAAGAATTGTGCCTGATAATAGTAAAACCGCGTTTAGTTTACCGACTTTTACTTTCAGTGTCCCAGATTATCAAGTGGAACAGGAAATTGGTGGCGATACAACTATCGAGTTCGTAGCAAGTTCAGCAGGAACTTATGTGTTCAAATGTGGTAGTTGTGAAGATTGGCGTGGTATGAGTGGTCAGTTAGTTGTACAAGAGTAAAATTGAACACAAATAGTTGGTGTAAACCAAAACCTTTTTAATTTCTTTTTCTTTTTCTTTTTTTTAAGATGGCGATAAAACATAGAAAACATAGAAAACGTAAAGATAGTAATTTTTTAAGCAAGATCATGATGTATTTTCTTTTGATAACTATTGTATTAGGGTTTACTATTCCTGTACTTGATTTTGGTGATGAACCTTCGGGGCAAGTTGAACAACGAGTATGTCAAACTGATAGTGATTGTTATTTAGTTTGTGAAGATGAACCAGTGAAAGTGTTATGTTCACAGAATTTGTGTAAACAAAATAGTTGTGAAGAATCTGCTTTGTACCCGTTTCAAGAAGAAGGTGTGACGTTCAGTTTGGAAATTGAAGGCCGAGAAGTTGTGGTTGCCGATGGGGAATTGTTTGTAATTGTTGAAGATGATTTGGTAACTTTGCACACTTCAGAGATCTATTTTGGGCATGTGTTAGAGAAATTTTGGCTTGATGTAGATGATGTGGAGATGACTGTAAATGGTGAACGAGTATATTCAGTTGGTAACTATTTGCCACAAGAAGATGATGTTGTCAAGTTGGTAATTGTTTAGTTTTTTTTAGTAAAAATTTATAAATGTCGATACTATTTGTGAATTATGACAACTACAATTGAAACATTGCACACAGATATGATGGATTTAAAGAAGGATTTAGGTTTTATTAAAAAAGTATTATCTGAGGAACTTGTTTTAACTGATGAAGCTGTTAAGGCGTTGAAAGAGGCGCGTGAGACACTTGAATCAGATTATGTAGATCTAGAATGATTTTTTCTGTTAAACTTGATCCAAAAGTTGCTAAGTTTATTGATAAGTTATCTGAAGATATTTCTGAAAGAATAAAAAGTAAGTTAAGATTACTTAAGGATGAGCCATTTCGTTATTTAAAACATTTTTCTGGAAAAGAGGTTTATAAATTTCGTATAGGTGAATATCGCGCTCTTGTTGATGTGGATTTTATTAGAAGGGTTATTTTTGCGAGGGTTTTTGACCATCGGAAGAAAGTTTATAAGAAGTGATTTGGATGTATTAAGTTTATCTCTTTGCTTCTTACTTAACACGTATTTTATGGATACGGGTGAAAGGTTTTGATAAGTGCCGGTTTGAAATGATGTTATTAACTTAATATATATATGTTTTTAGGATAAATTTTTATAGATTAACTTCTTTTTTTAAGTAATGGTTAAATTAGAACTTGATAATTTGAAAGAGAACAAATATGTAGAAAGTATAATCCATTTTGGTTCTTCTGTTAAGAGAAAGAAGTATAATGATATAGATATTTGTATTTTTACGACTAAGAAATTGAGTTTGAAACAAAAATTAGTTTTAATGCGGGATTTACCAGAAATTTATGACATTAATTTTTATGAGGATTTACCTTTGAATTTGAAAAAAGAAGTTCTTAGTGAAGGAAAAGTGGTTTATACCACAAATTATTTGAAAATTTTACGAGAAATAAAGGTGGTAGGTTATGATTATCCGCGATACAAATCTTTTTTGGAAGATTTTCATAAAAAAAGGGCGGCAGAAATATGAGTATAAGAATAAATGAGAAATTAGACGAATTAGTTAAATTACATGATGAGTTAGTGGAAGATTTACCTAATAAAAAAGAGTTTCTTTCTACACGGATTTTAAGAAGAGGGATTGAGAAAACTATTCAATTAATTGCCGATGGTGTTATTGATGTTTCAATGATGATTATTTCTGAAAAAGGTTTAGAAAAGCCGATGGATTCTCGTGGTGCGATAACCGTTTTGCAAAAAAATAAAATATTATCAAAGAGTTTGGCCGGTAAAATAAAAGATTTGATCTCTTTTAGAAATTTATTGGTGCATTTGTATGGTAAGATAGATGAAAATGAAGAATATCAAAATATAAAAGAAAACCACGAAGATATTTTGAAGTTTGTTGAAGCTGTGGAAAAAGTAATTCAGTAAAAAAATGGCAAAATTAGAGAATTTAAAAGATAAAGAAATAAATAGTATTGTTATTAAAGAAATTAAACAGTTTAAACAATTAATTAGTGGGCACGATAAAATTCTTCATGCAATTGCTAAATTATAATTTTTTTAATAAAACGTGGTTTTTCCTTGGTGGTAGATGCCTTGTTTAAGTTCTATAGGTCGCCATGTATCTCGTACCAGTTCTGCTTCTAACCAGTCTGCGAGGTCTTGTGGATTACCGATAGTTGCAGAGAGACCAATAATTTGTGGTTTGATAAGTTGTTTTAAGAGCGTGAGAATGATTTCTAGTGTCGGGCCTCTGCTTTGGTCGTTAAGTAAGTGGATTTCGTCCACGACAACGCATTTGATGTTGCTAAGCCATTTGACTTTATGTCTGATGAGTGAGTCAAGTTTTTCTGTTGTCAAGATTAGCAGGTCATAGTTCGCCAGGTGTGGAGATTTTGAGTCAATATCGCCGGTGGACATAATTGTTTTGTAATTGGTGGTTTCTAACAGTTGTTTATACTCTTTATATTTCTCGTTAGCAAGTGCTTTAAGTGGAACGAGGTAGATACAAGTTCCTTTATCTAATGTGTTAGCGATGGCCATGGTGGCAACCAGAGTTTTCCCTGACGCTGTCGGAGCACAGATAAGTTGCGATTTGTGTTCTAGAAGTCCTGCTTGGACAGCTTTTTTTTGGATTGGTGTCAAGTTTGGGAATTTTGTGTAGAAGTTCTTGAAATAGTCCGGGAGCGGGAGGGTAGAGATTTGCATATTTTGTTAGGTGGTGTGGTGGTTTATAAGAATTATGTGTCTAATTTGCTAGGTTTTTCTGTCTTTGTATTTTCTATTTATTGCTTGAGCTCTTGTATTTTGGAACTTCATGTATGACTAATTTTAGTTGTCCACATTTAATCATTTATTATTAGTGTTGTCCACAAGATTTTTATGTGATTCTATAATCTTATTAACAATAAATTGAATAAGGTCAGTAGGGTCTCCATCTCTTGCTTTTTCTAAATAGTCTGTATATTTAATTCGTTCTCTGAGATGTATACATATTGGAGGAAATCCATTTGTCATTAACATAAAATTCATTAATAAACGTCCGGTTCTGCCATTTCCATCAATAAATGGATGAATTGCAATAAAGAAGTGGTGCATATATCCTGCCAATAGTATCGGATGAATATCATTGTGATTATTAAACCAACGGATTAAATTATCCATCTCTTTTTTTACTTCGGAAGTTTTTGTGGGGATATGTTTTGAACCACCCATATAAACTTGGATTGATCTATACTTCCCTGCTTGTTCATTAAGAATATTGTGTGTTAAGTTGTAATGAATGTCTTTAATGAATTTTGTTGATACATTTTTTTTGTATTTTTTTATAAATTCATAAGTTTTTTTTGTGTTTTCAATTTCGTGTATTTCTCTTAACTCTTTTCCTTCTGGAGCGATACCATCTTCTAATATGTGGGTGGTTTCTTTTAATGTTATTGTAGAACCTTCAATGGCGTTCGTATTAAAAGTAAAATTGATTAAATGTTGTTTTTCAATAATTTGATATTCTATTGGTGAAAGTTTTTTGATTATTTGTTTATAATCTTTTTTTATTTTAGCAAGTTTTTTTTCTATTTTCGGGTCTAAACTAATAATCTTTTTGACATTTTTCTTTTCTTTAACTTTATTTATTAAGTTCGGTTTTGCTTGTTCTGTTAGTTTGTTTAAATCTGTTTTAGAGATCTTTCCTTTTCCCAGCAATACTCTTATTTTGCTGAAATTTTTTCCTTTTCTAAGTGTTTGTGTAAGATAGTAAAAATTTTTATTTTTCTTTTTAATAGTTTCAATATAGGCCATATTTAACTATTAAGTAGTCCACTTTTATAAATTTTTCTAATTTGTTGTCCACATTTGTTAATTTAGAAAAAACATTTTTTCCCTGACGCTGTCGGAGCACAGATAAGTTGCGATTTCTGTTCCAGTAATCCAGCTGTATTGCTTTCTCTTGGATAGGTGTCAGGTTAGGGAATTTTGTGTAGAAGTTCTTGAAATAGTCTGAGAGGGTAGAGATTTGCATTTGTTGTTAGGTGGTCTGGTGGTTTATAAGAATTATTGTAAAAAAATAGTTAGTAATAATTATTTGGTAAATGTTTCCACTTTTACCGGGATTACTGGTGTTTTTTGTTTGTGTTTAATTCCCGATGGTTTGTTGATAGGTTTTTTTTGCATCTTATTTTTTAATATCTCAATATCCTGTGGGTTATCTGGTTCAAAATCATAATAATAATTATTATTTGTTTGATATTCTTATTCTTCAAAATTTTTCACCTTCTCGGGAACAACACCAATAACACGCATCACACTGGTGCATGAGCAAGTATATTCACCGAAGATGGCTTCATCACTTCTGGTCATTTGTCCGGCAGAACTGGCGTAGACACTGGTCAGTCCTTCTTTGGCACAGATGGCGTTACATTTGGTAGGTTTTGATGGCGAAGCGGTACCAGAGAAAACTTGGGCACCATTAAGCATGTTGTAGAATCCCTCTTCAGTTGGAACAATAGATTGGTGCGCTTGACCCGTAACGGTAACATAATTGGCTAACATGAATAATATACAAAGTGCGGAGACTATCATAACAGCGATAACCATAGTTTCGTCCCATCGATGTTTTTTAGTTTTCTTTTTTACCATCTATCTGTTAATAATGTAATTAATGTAAGTATATAAATGTTTTTTAATTTGGCACGTATTAAGTTGACAACATCATTTTAGTCCGTCCTTCTCCTAACCCCCTAACAAATCCTATTAAAAAACGTATTAAGTGAAGACCGAAGAGATGAACTTGATGCGTTTGAAGAGATGAACTTAATGTGTTCTTAATTTGTTAATAACCATTTCCATAATGGGATGAAATGGATGATTTTATTTTTAATTATTTTTTTATCTTCTAAATCTGTTGTGATTATTGTGCCTTCTTTTAGTTTATGTTTGTTCATTGCTTCTAAAAGTCCGTTAATTTCTCTGTCATAATTTAATTCATTCAATTGTTCTGTGACTTGAATTGCTTCAATGATTTTATTTTTTTTGTTAATCAGAAAATCGCATTCTTTTTCTTTTTTATAATAATAAATCTCTTGATTATTTCTTTTAAGTTCAACAAAAACTAAATTTTCCATTAATTTACCTTTATTTTCAGAAAAACTAAAACTTACCGCATTAAGTAATCCGTTATCAAGACAATATACTTTTTTAATTGATCCAAGTTGTTTGGTTAATGAGTATTCGTATTTAATATTTTGAAAAAATAAATAAGTATCTTCAAAGTAAGAAATGTATTCAATAATAGTGTTTTTACTAATTTTAAATCCTAATGAATTCATTTTGTTAGCTAATTTGTTGTAAGAAATTTCTTTAGATGTAGATTCAAACAATAGTTTGGCTAATATTTGTAATTTTTTAATTTCTTTTATTTTGTATCTTTCTATTACATCTTTGAAAATCATTGAATTGTAATAATTTTGTAATATTGTATTTGAAGAAATGGTTTGGTTCGTATGAACTGCGGGATAACCACCTTCCACTAAATATTTTAGATATTTTTTTTTTATTTCTATTTTTTTTTTACTGTGTGAAATGGTTTTTAGATTATATACTATATTGTTCCATTGTAAATACTCTTTAAAACTTAAGGGGTAAATTTCAATATTGTAAACTCTCCCTCTCAATTTGGTTGATATTTCTTTACTTAATAATTTGGAAGAAGAACCGGTAATAATTAATTTAATATTTTGGTATAAATCGTGTGTTTTTCTTACCCATACTTCCCAATTTTTAACAACTTGAATTTCATCTAAAAAAAGGTAGATTTTTTGTTTTTTGTTTAATTCTGTCAATTCATAAAATGTTTCTAGTAATTTTTCTAAATCTTTCGCTTCTGCACCGAATATTTTTTCATCTTCAAAATTGATGTACAGGATGTTGTTTTTAGAAATTCCTTGATCGTACAATTCTTTTATTTTTTGAAAACAAAGGTATGTTTTTCCTACTCTTCTTGCCCCTGTTAAGGTTGTGATGAAGTTATGATCAATATTCATATTATAATCTCTTTTAATAAAATCAAGAATTTCAAACTCTTGCCATTGGATGATTATTTTTTCATATTCCATTTTTAATATAGAAATCGACCATTCTTTATAAATATTTTGTCCAGTTGGGTGAACAAATAAACAGTAATTTGTTCATCTCACTGAACAAATTCAACCACAAGTGGCATAAGAACTCCCTGCTTCGTTACAAGCAAGTTTTCCAGCATTGGCCAGGATACAAATTTTGTCACCACAGATTTGGTTCCCTGTACCTGATCCTTCTATCACCACACATTTTTGTAAACTTTTGATAACGTCTTGGTAAGTGTATAATGGAATTTCTACAATTTGTTCCCCTGGCGCCTTACCTGGTCTAACCCAATCTACACAAGTATTATTATTATTACATATTTTATATGGTTCATCTTGACAAATTTTCCCTTGACAAGTTGGATCTGCACAATCTGCACCTAATAAACCATCATTATCAATCCCATCTTTACAATTGACTTCTTCACATTCCCATTTATTACAAGAACAAATTGCCCCAGCAACACACGAATTTTCTTCGTTCGGATTACAACATATTCCTCCTTGTGGTCCTGTTTTGTTGTTGTCGTAACAGTCTGAGTCCTGGCAGTCTATAGTGTTTGTTGGAAAACAATAGGGGTTTTCTTGCATCCATTCTATCATCTTTTGTTGGGTTTGTATTTTTTCTTGCATTTCTTCTTGTATTTGTTCTTTAGCTGATTTTTTATTTATCTCTAGTGCATTTTGATTTATTTGGGTGTTTGTGTTTGTCTCGTTTTGTTTATAACTATGGCCTACGACTGCTCCTTCTCTTCCCCATAAGAGTCTCCATAATTTAGTTATCCAAGTTGGTCCTTGGTTACCCGTTTTTTGGTAACCTGCCTGGCCCGCAATTGCTTGTTGTCCCATTTGTGGTGTGTTTTCCATACCTGAGTTTAAACTAATAACATTACTTCCTTTGGATGTTGCTTCGTTGGCTAAGTTCATAACCATATTAATTTGTTCTGGATTTTGTGTTGTATCTACATAGCTCCATCCCGTTTCTGTTTGAACTTGCATGTGGCCCTCTTCAGTAAAACGAATACTTTGTCCTGTCTCTTGGATTAAATAGGTTTGCCCCCTTGTCTCTATTGGCGACGGGTCTGTAAATCCTCCTCCATTTTGGTATTGTTCTGATATCATTACTTCCTCAGGATTTACAGGATACGAGTCATCTATTGTATCTTCAGTTATTTCTGTGACGATTTTTTTGTTATTATCTATTTCAACCTTTTTTTTCACTCCTATATCTCCTACATGGACAAAGTTACTCTTACTATCACCATCGTTATCAAACCCATCGTCACAAGTTTTTTCTTCACCATATTCGCATATACCACTTGACGTTCCACCATAATATCCTGACTCCACGTAACTTCCTCCAGTCGCACCCACTACTCCTGGTTTCCCATCGCAACTTGGGTCTTGACAATCTATTAAACTATTGTCGTTATCATCTTTGTTGTTGGTGCAATTTTCTGCTTTGATCCATTCGGTGCCGTTGCAGTAAAAGTTTCCGTTGTTACTTGTACCAATTGTGTCCTCGCTACAAACCAACCAATTGTTATTTTCGCTGCATAAAAATGTAGTGTCTTGAGTATAAATTATATCATAAGGCCAACAATTATTATTACCTATTGCACATTCTTCCTTTGCACAACAGGCCTTGGCATCTGGTTCTACTCCAGCATCATAAGACTTCTGTTCGGACGGAAGATTGTAACTCTCTACCCACACTTTCCCTTCTTCACATTCTGCACTTTCACCGGCTTCTGCCAATTTACAATAAATTGGTTTTCCATCTTCATTTTCGTAACC
>CAYXEO010000013.1:0-10196 GCA_964464055.1 uncultured Methanosarcinales archaeon
TAAACTTTCCTTCAACATCTCCAAGTCCAATTTGGCTAACTCTTTTTTAATTACTTCTAAATCAGACTTTGTTGCAGGATTATTTGGACCGAGCAAATTACATATCTCTGGTCCTTCAGATATTTCATAAGTACCAATTTTCTTCGCTAAATCGATTATTTCTTGTTTATCGTAAGTTAAAACAGGTCGGAAGACCTCTAAATTCAGATTCGCAGTAATTGCTCGCAAGTTGCTTAAGGTTTGGCTACTTACTTGGGCCAGATTTTCTCCAGTGATAAGGAATTTAGCACTTTCTTTCCTAGCTACCAATTCTGCAGTTTTGAACATCAAGATTTTTGAAAGGATGAAAAAGTAACGATGGTCACATTTATCCACAATTGCTTTGAATACTTCCACAAAAGGAACATTATAAACTTTTTTTAGTCCCAACTTTTTGGCCAAATTATGCACTTTATCAATTTCTTCTTGACCCGTGAGTTCTAGCTGATTAAAATGTACCGCGATAATATCTAGTCGGTCTTGCATCAAATGTATTGCTACCGGACTATCAATCCCCCCGGACAAAAGTGCTACTGCCTTTTCTTTTCCCATAATAAAAAGAGAATAGTTTTATTTTATAAGAGTTGTGGGTCTTGAGAAATAAAAACAAGTGTTGTAACAAATAAAAGCAAGTTTTATAACCAACCAGACAATTATTTAGTAAATGAAGAAAATCACCAAATCAGTTATTTTCCTGTTTTTATTAGTTTCTGGGATTTTCTTTGTATCTGCAGATAATAACCTATACCTTTACAACGAACTTACTTTACAACTGGATGTTACCAATAGTATCGAATTGGTAAAGGATGGTGGTGGAGCAACAGTAAAAGAGTTAGAAACAGAATTGTTACTTTACCCCCAAGTAGATTATCGGCAACAAATTATGGCCTTAGAAATGTTTGGACCGGGAGAAGAAAGTGAAACTAAAACATCTTATGAATGGGACGATCCTGAACTAGGAAGTTATAATTTTGGTTATTCTGCCACAATTAAAACTGAAAACGAACAAAAAAAAGTAAAAACCGAAATAAAATTCCCCCTTACTAATTTAGATGACGAATTTGAGAAGTATTTAGGGCCCACAGAAACTATTGATTCTGACAATGCAGACATTATCGCCAAAGCTAATGAACTTGTTGAAGGTGAAGATGATTTGTTCAAAGTAGTTTTTAACCTTGCTTATTGGGTGGAACAAAATATTAATTATGAACTTACCACGCTTACCGCAGAATCTTCACAAAAAGCTAGTTGGGTTTTAGAAAATAAAAATGGTGTTTGTGACGAAATGACTAGTTTATTTATCGCTATGGCTAGGTCAGTAGGTATCCCTGCCAGGTTTGTTTCTGGAATTTCTTACACCACTTCTGATTTGTTTGATGAAAAATGGCAATCTCATGGTTGGGCAGAAGTTTATTTTCCTGAAGTGGGGTGGGTAAGTTTCGATATCACTTTTGGTGAGTATGGTTATGTCGATGTGACACATATCAAGTTAAGGGAAGGTGCTGACCCTTCAGAACCAGCAGTAACTTACAAAATATTAGCCAATAATGTTGAACTTAGCCCTTCTGCATTAGAGTTGAACACCCAAGTTTCCAATAAAGGATTTATTGTACCTGAGAAATTGTTAATTGAAATGGAACTACTTTCTGACGAAGTAGGATTTGGAAGTTACAATTTAGTTAAAGGGATTCTTAAAAATACAGTGGATTATTACCAAGCAACAACATTACAAATGGCAGTTCCGCCAGAGATTGAGTTGGTAAATGAAAATAAACGAACTATTTTACTTCATCCTGACGAAGTTAGAGAAACATATTGGGTCATCAAAGTTCCAGAAAATCTTGACGAAAATTATTGGTACCAATACCCAATTATAATTTATTCAGAAAAAAATGTTTCTGTGCAAGATCAAATGAAAAGTTATGTCGGTAAAAGTGTTTATAGTAAAGCAGAGATTGAAAAATTAACTGTACAAGATGAAGAAAAAAGTTATTCACGAAAAATCTCGTTCAATTGCGATTACCCAGAAAAGATTTTTTTGAACCAAGAAACTAATGTAACTACCAAATGTACTGTTAAAAATAGTGGAAATAGTATCTTGTCAAATTTAAATTTTTGTTTAAATGATGAGTGTGAATTAGTTGAATTACCCATTAACCAGGAAGAAAGTAGAATTATCAATTTGGAAATAAATAAAAGTAAAGTAGGATGGAACAAACTTTTACTCAGTGCCGAGAATGAACATGTAGAAAAAAGAACTTCTTACGAATATGCAGTTTATGATAATCCTAACTTGGTAATTGAAACAACTGCACCAAGATTAGTTAATTATGTTGATAAATTCCAAATAAAAATAAGTATTAACAAAGATTCATTCCAAACTCCAGAGAATGTAGTGGTCGATTTATCTGGTCCTGGTTTCGTTAACAACTGGGACATTAACAAGATAGATAATGAAGAAACATTGGCACTAGAATTGAATAACTTGCCGTTAAGTAAAGAAAACGAGTTCCTAATAAAAATTGTTTGGGAAGATCAAAACGGAGAAAAATATTCTTATCAAGAAACTGTTATTGTTAATGCTCAAGCGGATTCATTCAAAAACAAGTTTAAAATGTTCGTTAACGGAATTCTTAAGTTGTTTGCGTAAAAACTAATGATGTAAACGGTTTATATTGTAATAAAGAATGAACATATTTAAAAAATTAAAAAAAAAAAAAATGTTTACCTCTTCTTTCGGGTAACTTTCTTCTTAGCTGGTTTTTTCTTAACAACCTTTTTTTTCTTAACTGCTTTCTTCTTAACTGCTTTTTTCTTTACAGCCTTTTTCTTAGCAACTTTTCTTTTGACAGTCTTCTTTTTCTTGACTACCTTTTTCTTAGTTACTTTTTTCTTAGCAGGTTTTCTTTTTGTTGCTTTCTTTTTAGTTGTTTTTTTCTTAACTGCCTTTTTCTTAACTACTTTTTTCTTTGTAGTCTTTTTCTTCACAGCTTTCTTTTTAACAACTTTTTTCTTCTTAACCGCTTTCCTTTTAACAGCCTTCTTTTTCACAGCTTTTTTCTTAGCAACTTTTCGTTTTACTACTTTTTTCTTAACAACTTTCTTTTTAGTTACTTTCTTTTTAGCTGGTTTTTTTCTGACTGTTCTTTTTTTGGTTACTTTTTTAGCCATCATAACACCTCTTTTTGATTAAACTGAAATGAAGTAAGTTTTTTTTCTTTTTAAATGTTTCTTTTTTGTAAAAAATAAAATAGTTAAATTGTAAAAAAATAAAAAAATAAAAATAAATCTGTCCTCGACAAAACCATAAAAAATGAAAATGTTAAAATGTGAAACGGATTTGTAAAAATAAAAATAAATATGCGAAAACTATTTTTAGAAAAAAAATGAAAAATGTCAATAGGGAAATAAATATTGTTTTTTGTCGTGGTAGAAAATTGAAAAAGTAATATGCAAAAAAATGGAACTGAAAAAATTAAAAATTGTTGAAATATGAAAATAATTTAGTAAAAAGAAAATAAAAAAAATTTAAGATCAAAACAAAAAAAAGAAATTTAAAAAATATAAAACTAAATTAATTGAAAAAAATCAAATTTACAAAAAAAGAAAACCATTCTTCAAAATAACAAGACATAATACTTAACACTTTATAATGCACAAAATAGGGATAACTTTAAAAAACAAAACCCTAACAAAGAGATTAATTAACTAAAATAGAAAATATAAGGTAAAGATGAAAACTAAAAACGAACAAACCCAGAAAAGTATTGCGGACAGTATCGAAAATAAAACAGATACAGTTTACCCAGAAGTTACTATCAATGGGCAAGATAATATAATTGATGAAAACGAAATTGAAATTAGTTCAGAAGAATTAAACGCTTCATTAACAAACTTGCAATTGGAAAATGTTGCTTTAGTTAAAACTCTTAATGTTTTACAAGAAGAAAAGATGATGTTGCAAGAATTATTTAACAGAACTAGTGAAGAATTAAGTAATCTAAAAAAACCTTCTCTCTTAGTAGCAGAAACATCTTCAGTAATGAAAGATAAAGCGATTGTTAAACTTCCCAACGGGAATAAATTTTATAGTTATGTATCTAATCAAGTGAAAAATCTTCGTGCAGGAGACGCAGTTTTAGTAGAACAAAAATCACTTAATGTTGTTGAAAAACTTAACTTAGATAGTAATTTAGAAGTTGAAAAATTTATTGTCATTGAAAAACCTAAAGAAAGTTGGAAAGATATCGGAGGATTAACTCACGAAATCAATGAAGTAAAAGAAGTTATCGAATTACCATTAAATAATCCGGGGCTATTTGAGAAAATTGGTATCAAACCACCAAAAGGAGTATTATTACACGGACCACCAGGAACAGGGAAAACATTGTTAGCAAAAGCGGTAGCAAAAAGTACCAATGCAACATTTATTGAGATTGTTGGTTCAGAACTTGTACAAAAATTTATCGGTGAAGGTGCCAAATTAGTAAAAGAAATATTTAAGATGGCTAGGGAGAAAGCCCCTTGTTTAATTTTCATTGACGAAATTGATGCTTTGGCAGCGATGCGGATTGAAACAGGCACATCAGGAGAAAGAGAAGTTAACCGAACATTTATGCAATTACTTGCCGAACTTGACGGGTTTAAACATCTTGACAATGTAAAAATCATCGGTGCAACTAACAGGATAGACATTTTGGATAAAGCAATTATCAGACCAGGAAGGTTAGATAGGTTAATTGAAGTTGGGTTACCGGATGAAAAAGGTTTATTAGAAATATTTAGAGTGCATAGTAGAAATATGAACTTGAAAAATGTTAAATTTAAAGAGTTAGTCAAACAAATGGACGAATTTACAGGTGCAGAAGTAAGTGCTGTATGTACCGAAGCAGGATATTTCGCCATTAGAGAAAAACGAGACCATGCAACCCAGAAAGATTTCTTAGCAGCGATAGAGAAAGTTCAACAGATTGAAGAAGAAAGTGACGAACATAAAGTATTCTTTGGTTAGTTTGAAGGGAAAAGAAAAAAAGAAAGAAACAGATAAAAGATCTGTGATCACCCACGTACTCACTTTTGTTCCGTGTGTAGGTGAAACAGATAAAAGATCTGTGAATGCTCTCGAGTTACTTCCGCTCATCATTGCCTGAAGGCTCAGTGGGTGTTCACCAGATCATTGCATTTTTCACTCTTTCATTATACTTATTCTGGTCAGCCATTATAAAAGTTGTGGGTGTTATTAGTTATAATAAGGTGGTTCGTATTAAGTTGACAACATATTTCTAACCATCTGTTGCCATACTTTTCAACTCCACCCATAAAAAAACGTGTTAAGTGAGGAATGAAGAGACGAACTTAATACGTTCATAAGGTGGGAAAGTTTATAAATAATTAGATGTAAATGAGCAAAGTAACCAAAATATGAAGTATCAAGGGGTTAAAACATAAGAGGATTTGTAAAATTACAAAATTCTCATAAACAATTGAGGTAAAAAGATAATCTTGTGTTTATTTTGGTCTTGTAAAAATTGAAAATGGAAGGAACAGTAAAATTTTTCAACAGGAAAAAAGGATTTGGATTTATCAACGGAGACGATGGTAAAGACTATTTTGTACACTTTAGTGGCTTAACAGAAGGAACATTCTTAAGAGATAACGATAAGGTTTCATTTGAAAGCGCAGAAGGGGACAGAGGATTAAAAGCAGAACAAGTTGTTTTATTACAAAAAGGATCTGAAAGAGACGACTTACCAGAAGAAGAAGAAGCTCCTGCTACAGAAGAAGCACCAGCTGAAGAAGCTCCTGTAGAAGAAGAAAAAGCTGAAGAACCTGCAACTGAAGAAGCTCCTGTAGAAGAAGAGAACAAAGAAGAGTAATTCTTCATATTTTTTTATTTTTTTATTTCAAAATTATTAAAATGACAAAAAAAAATCTTAAAGAAATTTTACTTGATAGTGAAAAATATGTTAATTATATCCCTAAAAAAGGTGGAGAACTAGCAAACCAATTCTCAGATGAAATTTATGTCAAAGCAGGAGGAATTTTAGTGGGTTACTTAGCTATGTTAGCATTAGCAAGCCAAATCCCTTACATTGGCAATGTTACTAGAGGAATATTGTCAATTGCATCACCCATTCTAGCAATATATAAGTCTGGAATTGAAACTGGTTACTTCGATAACAAACTATAAAACTTTAATATCATAACATACCCTAAATACTCGTGGAGAAAATTGTCCGCATTTAACTTTCTTAAGAATTCTTATTTGTTTTTTATTCTTTTTACAAATGTCTCGTACTTTCTGAGCATATTTATCAAAATCTTCTTCGTCCAAAAAGGAGTACAAATGGACCATTCCGTTCTTTTTTACTTTGTTCAAAGCTATATCTAAGAACTCTTCACCTGTTTTTGGTAACGGCATCGCAATCCGTTCAAATGTCTTGTTCATTTTAGGAAGCAGTTTCCGAACATCGCCTTGGAAAATTGCAACTTTATCTTCCAGTTTGTTCAAAGTCACATTCGCAATAGCATATTCATGTGCAGAAGGGTTCATTTCTATCCCATAAACAATTTTTGCTTCAGATTTTTTTGCAATAACTAGAGGATATGGGCCAGCACCAGAAAACATGACCAAAATTTGCTCATTCGGTTTAACTTGTTTAGCAATTCTTAGTCGTTCATTGGAAGATCTGGCGGAGAAATATGTTTTTTCTAAGTTCAGTTTAATCTTAACACCGTTTTCGTAATGGATAGTTTCTTTTGTTTTTTTACCTGCCAAAATTTTAACTTTTCTTAGTCGGTAAGTGCCAGAATGGACTGCTTCTTTCTTCACCACTGTAGTGATATTAGAATTTTGTTCTAAATACGCTTCAGCGATAATTTTTTCTTTTTTAATTAGTTCATCGGGGACTTCTAGTACCATTATTTGTCCTACGATTTCTAAAGTTCGAGGAACCAATTTCATTTCTTTAGTTGTCAATTTACCTTTAAGAATTTCTTCGATAGTGGCTGTTTTTTTAACAATTGGGAACTTGAATTTTGTATCAACTTGTTTCGCGCCCAGAACCTTAACTTTCTTTGTTACAGGGAAATATATTAGTCCCAACTCTTTTACTGCTTGGTACTCTGTGTTCATGATACCTTTTTTAATAATTCGCTGTTTAACTTTCTCAGCGTTCTTTAATTCTGTATAAACTGCTAACATATGAATAAATAAAGAAAAGTAATTTATAAAATTATCTAGTATTTATTCACGTGATAAATAAATCAAATTGCCAGTATCAGGTCCGTTACCGATGGAAATCACTTCTGCGCCAGTAAAATGTTCTATCGCACCAATGTAATCTTGCACCTGTTGAGATAACGCATCACTCATTTGTCTTTTATCAACGGCGATAGGATTGTTTTTCCAACCAGGTTAATTTTTCCTGGTATCAAGAGCTCAGAAAGTGCCAGATGAAAGATGTACTTATGTCCGTTATTTACGATGGTATGACCAGCATTTTCACCAGAATTGGAACGCATAATCAGTTCAACATCAAGATGATGGGCAATTGCATCAACAGTTTTACCTTTACCTTCGTCACCAAAAAAAGAACCCGCAACAACTAACACATCATTTTGTTCAATTAATGGATGTAAAACTTCTTATTTGTTAGTTACTAAATATTCTAATTTACTTTCATAATCATCAATTTCTTTTAACATCTTACAACTCTGCCATTAAAAAAATTAAAAAAAACTACTCAACCCTTTCTGGGTCAAATTATCCTGTTGCCCTTTCAATTTTTCAAGTTTACTTTTTACCCGGTCGTGGTTAAAATCATGCCTATTTACCAATAGGTCAATAAGTTTTTCTTCTTGCACGGGGGCCCATTCCAACTTATATTCTCTAGTTGTTGGAATTTGTTTAATAGTATTAAAAATTTCTTTCCAAATTAAATCTGGGTAATGTTTTTCCCATTCAACTTTTTCAAATATGGCGGAAAAATTGTTGGGGAACTCTTTCAACAGTTTTAGTCCTGTTTTTGGTCCGATACCTTTCACACCGCCAGGGTTATAATCTGTCCCAACCAAAATTGCCAAAACTATTAGTTGATCAATTTCTAATTCTAAGTTTTTTAAGACATCTTGTAACATGATTTGTTCAGGTTTAATTATTTTGTAAGCGAATTTACCTGCCCGTTTTCGTTTTCCTTCCAAAGACAAATTTCTGACCAATCGTGGACAACCAAAAATCAAATTATCATAATCTTGTGATATTGAAGCGTAGGCATCACCAACTTTTGTCATGTAAGCGGTCTGAGCTTCACCTTCAGATGGAGCTTGAACAATCGGTAGTCCGAGAAGTGTAAGTACTTGTTTGGCATCGTCAATCATTTTTTTGTTTAATTTGACAGTTCTGGAAGCGAATTTCCGCATACTAGTCACGTCACCCGCTTCTTCTGCTTCTTTAAGTTTCAATGACGCTTCTTCTTTTACCGCGGTACGTTTTTCCCAAGTTTTTTGTTTCAAATCAGGAGCTTTCCCATCAAAAACGAATACTAGTTTCAACCCTTTTTCCATAAAAGTTGTCACTCGGTGAAATAGCCCGATTAAATGTGAGGTTACATCACCTTCTTTGTTAAGAAACACTGCACCATCGGGACCACAAATAGATGTTAAGAATTGATAAAGTAAGTTCATAGAATCTACTACCAAAATTTTGTCTTTTAAATGTTGAACAGAAATTTCTTCTTTAACAATAAGGTCTTTAAATTTTAATCCCATTATCTAAATACCTCATCTTTTTTTACCTACTTTTTACTCGATTTTTCTTACTACTACATTCTCAAAAGCTCCAGAATCAAGCATCTCTTCGGCTTTTTTGTTCATTTCATTAGTGTACAAGAAAAGTAATGGTAACTTTTTTGATTGTGCTTCCATATATGCTGCGGAAAGATCTTTTTCGTCGCACCGGTTTTTCTTTTTCGCTTTACAGAAATATTTTATTTTCCCAACCACTGAAGGAACAATAACATAAAAGTTTAGTTCAGTATTTTTTCTTACTGTTTCTTTCTGATCAATTTTGATTTCTAAATCTTGGAAGAAGTCATGTATTGCAGGTAAAAATTCTTCAGAAGCAATCTTTCTTTTTTTAGGAGTTATTTTTTCTTTAACTTTCTGAATAATGGTTTTCTTGTCTGGTTCTTCCTTTTTCTCTTCTTCCTTCTCGTCTTCTTTTTCTACCAAAACTGTTTGTTTTTTCGTTTTAAGTTTGGATTTAGGTTTAGTTTTAGGTTTAGTTGTTTTTTTCTTGGTTAGTTTAGATTCTACAACTTCTTCTTTCTTTGTATCTGGAGTTTCTTTAGTTGATTTAGATTCTACAACTTCTTCTTTCTTTGTATCTGGAGTTTCTTTTTCTACTTCTGGTTCTTTCTTATCTACAGTAATCGGTTCAACTTTTTCTACCGGTTGTTCTTTCACAGGGATTTTCTTTTCATCTTTAAAGAAAATATCTTTTATCAGAGTATTAGCTTCTGCCGCAGGTAAAAGGTGCCATTTCCAAAACAGTTCCTTCACTCCTTTTACACTCACATGTAAGGGTATCGCGAAATCTTTTAATTTTCTAAGTGCGACTTTACCAATCAGTTCCAAATCTTTCTCACGCAAAATCTTTTGTTTTTTTAATTCTTCCAAAACAATGAAATCTTTCGGATTAATGTTACCATCTGCGAAACCATAAAGTTGTTCCTCTTGACCTTCCAGATAGTATAATGGCGTACTGCCCAATTTTAAGTTAGATATTTTAATTTTACCTTGTGATTTTAAATCCGATAAATGTGCTGATGCAATGATGCTATCTTGACCTATATTTTTGGCTACCTTTGAAGGTGTAGTCGGTCCTGTTACTTTTAAAAATTGTAGTATCTTATCTTGGTCGCTCATACTTCTAGCATATCTTACTAAGTTTAAATACTTTTCTTTATTGTAAATGTGGTAATAAAAAGAATATAAAAGAAAAAGAAGGGGTGTAGCTTGACACCAGAGGTGGGATCAAGGTTACATCCCATCAAGTCCGTACTCACTACATTCCGTGCGAACTTTCTGTATGCTCCCTTACGGTCGCATCCACTTCATCTCGTAATAAGTTACATCTCCTTCGTCATCAACGATAC
>CAYXEO010000013.1:10296-25838 GCA_964464055.1 uncultured Methanosarcinales archaeon
GGTCGCATCCACTTCATCTCGTAATAAGTTACATCTCCTTCGTCATCAACGATACCCATCAGGAGTCGTTTTTTAGTAGAATGTGCTACTCGGTTCTTAGCTGCGAATTCGTACCAAGTGAATGTACTAGCTTCGTGTACAGGATAAATTATCCAACGAGCATGATCTTCACCAGGTTTAACACCACGATCATAAACACGGAAATCTGCCCCAAACTTAAGTGCAGTTTTAACAACATAACCACGGTTACGCATATCTTTGAAAACGCAGTATCTGATCCAGAAATTTGGTTCGATTTTCTTAGCTTTTCTTACATAAGATTCAAAAGAAATTTTCCTGCCAGTTTCACCACGCAATTCTAATTTGCCTTTCTCTGAAAGGAATAATGCTTCTAATAAAGATAGTTCCACTTTACCACTATCAGCAATTACTCCAAACCGAGATTGGTTATAAAATTCTCTCGCTTCATCACTTGATTCAGTCATTACGCTAACTTCCATCATCATAGCTTTAACTAACGGTTTTCGTTTAGTATCTACGTTTTTAGTTTCATTAACAGACTTTTTTGTTTCTGTTTTAATTTCTTTTTCTGTAGAAGTTTCAGACTTTGCTGCTTTTACAGAGCTTTTGGTTGTTTTTGCCATACCTTCTGGTTTCTAGTAGTTATTTTAAAATGTTTCCATTACAAATACACCAAAATACCTAATGTTCCGTGCATCAAAGCGAAAACAACTGTTACTGCGGCCATGATTCTATGCCACTTAAACACAGGTTTCCCTTGTGTACTTAAGTATCCTAATGTTGCAGTGGTAAGTAAACAAATCAAAGTGAATATCCCACCGTACGCTAGCACAGGCAATCCTAATATTTTATAATAACTTATTGAATTTAATACCAATTTTTTCATCTCATAATTTTTTCTATTTTCTTACCAATTTTCTTCGCACTTAGACCATATTTGTCCCACAGTTCTGTTGGAGTACCAGATTCTCCGAACTTATTTTGCATCCCGATAATTTCGCATTTAGTTGGTAATTTCGCTGACAATAATTCTGTCACCGCTGAACCTAATCCTCCTGTTACTTGATGATCTTGTATTACCAGAACTCGTTTTGTTTTTTTGGCAGATTTGAGAATTGTTTTTGTGTCAAGTGGTGAGACAGTATGACAATTGATTATTTCTACATCTTTACCTTGTGTTGAGACCATGACTTCGTGTAAAACAGGACCACTACCTATTACTGTCAACTTCTTACCTGATTGAAGAATGTCCGCTTGACCAATTTTAAAAGTTCCTTTACTGATGTTTTTGAATTTGGCTCTGTGTAATCGTAAATAAACTGGTCCTTGATGTTTGGCGACTGCTTTCGTTGCTTGAGTAGCTTGACGATAATCACAAGGTTCAATAATTGTTAAATTTGGTATTGATCTTAAAACCGCAACATCTTCCAGAGCTTGATGAGTTGCACCATCTTGACCTGTTAACAAACCACAATGTGTAGCTACCAATTTGACATTAGCTTGGTTATAACAGACACTTACCCTAATTTGGTCCAAGCATCGCATCGGAAGAAAAACGCCGAAACTTGTTGCAAATGGAATCTTGCCTTCCAAAGCTAACCCGGTAGCCATTCCAATCATGTTTTGTTCCGCTACTCCGGACTGAAAAAATTGTTGTGGATACTTTTTTGCGAAATGGTGTGCCTGAGTAGATTCTGTCAAATCTGCTGACAAAGCCACCACATTTTTATTTGTTTCACCTAACTCCAATAATGCATGTCCAAACCCTTCCCGAGTAGAGTTCGGGGTTTTGTGATTTGGTTTTTTGTGATTTGGTTTTTTGTGGTTTAATTTGATTTTTTGTGATTTTGATTTCATTTTATTTTACCTCCTGGAAAAAAGATACGTCTCAATAATTACTTTTGCAGTTAAATCAACAACTATAACCAACCATGAACCATAAAACTTTCTCTGACAATGTTCATAAATAACAGATATAATAGTGTCAAACTGGTAATTACTAATGAAATAAATTGTAAAGGTTTTTCTTTCATCTTAACGCAGCAAAAAGAATCATAATAACTGTGAAAATTATTGCTCCAATCCCTATCGCATAAATACTTGCCTTAATTATTTTATTCCACTTTTGTTTTTGTGAATTTTGTCTCTTTTTTATTTTTTTATTTCTTTTTTTCATTTTAACAACCTCTGCCTTTCTTGACTCAACTCTTCCAAAGCTAAATCTCTCTCTTCTTCATTAGGTGTTTTACCGTGCCATTTGTATTGGTTTTCCATGAAACTAATCCCTTTCCCTGGAATATTGTAAGAAACGATACAAACTGGCCCTTTCAATTTCTGAGCTTTTTTTATTGTCGAAATGATTTGTTTGAAATTGTGCCCATTAATTTCTAATACTTCCCAACCAAATGCCTCATACTTCTTTTTGAAAGATTGCATCGGCCAAACATCTTGCGTATAACCAGATATTTGGATGTTGTTACAATCAATGATATTAATTAAGTTATTTAATTTGTATTTGTGTGCAGCAGCAACAGCTTCCCAAATGGACCCCTCATCATGTTCGCCATCAGATGTGATTGTGTAGATAGTGTGTTTCTTTTTGTCGGTTTGTGCAGCTAGTGCCATACCCACAGCGACACATAGACCTTGTCCAAGTGATGCAGTTGATAATTCTAGTGCAGGTAAATCAAGTCTTGACGGGTGCCCTTGCAATTTACTACCTATTTTTCTTAAAGTTAAAAGTTCTTTTTTAGGAAAATATCCTGCATTAGCCATCGTTGCGTAACGCACTGGACAAACATGACCGTTTGACAAAATTAGTCTGTCTCTTTTATCCCACATTGGTTTTTTAGGGTCGTGTTTCATGATGTTAAAGTATAGTGTAGTGAAAATGTCTACCAGTCCTAACGAACCTGCTGGGTGACCTGATTTGGCTAAGTAAAACATGTTGACCAAGTTAGTTCTCACGGTGTTAGAGATAAGATTTAGTTTTTTTATGTCAGTTATTTTTTTCATTTTAATTGTTTCATTAGTTGCCTGATTCTTTCCTTCGGTTTCTCTGCTTTCGTTGTATAAGAGCCAGAGACAAAATAATCCGTCCCTGCTGTTTTTGCTAATTTGATTGTTTTAGGTGACATTCCACCATCAACAATAATTTTGATTTTGGAATTTAGTTTTTTTAGTTGTTGAACTTTTTTTAGTTGGCTTTTAAGGAATTTAGCACCATAAAAACCAGGATGCACTGTCAAAATGAGAACAATGTCAATTTCGTCAAGATACGGTTTGATACTTGACACATTTGTTTCTGGCAATAAAGCGAAAGCAACTTTTCGTTTACTTTTTTTCATCCAGGCAATGTATTTGTTTAAGTTTTTTATTTCTTCAAAGTGCGGGATAAACAATTGTACTCTTCGCCAGTTTTTTTTAATCCACTTCTCTGGTTGTTTGATCATCAAATGGGCCTGATAATTGAATTTTCTGCTTAGTTTGAATGGGAACTGCATAGTTTTGTTGTTAGCGAATTTGCCATCAACAACATCAAGATGAAGTGTCTTGACTACCCTAGTTAGTTTTTTGAAATCTGTATTAAGTTCTGGTTGGCTCTTGGCCATTATTGATGGTAAAATAGTTTGTTTCATTTTAGGTTTGGTGCATCTATCCAATCTTTTTTTAGTGATGTGATAAATTTATCCATCAAATTTTTTTTCTCTTTTGCCAACTTACGACCACTTTTAGTTAAAAATATATTAGTAAATTGGAAAACAAAATCAATCTTTTTGATGATTTCCTTAACACTTCTATTTTTCAACGAACCATAATAAAAATAATTGATTATTCTCGCCGGACTTAAACGATCAATGGTATCGACATCCTTGATAATTTTTGCTTCAAGAGATTCAATTGCTTCTTGTTTATGGTAACTGTGTTCTTTGACTGCATGAATGATGTTTTCTTTCTGTACATTGGTCAAATTATATTTTTCAAGAATCTTTTTTGACATCTCTGCACTTACATCGGCGTGATTGAAGGTTTTATTTTCTTTATATTTACCAACATCATGTAAAATCGCAGCGAACTGGACTACTTCCAAATCTGCTTTTTCTTTTTTAGCTAACACTTCAGCAATTTTTAATACTCGTAAAGTATGGTTTAATCTGTCTGGATTAGCTTTTTTTAGATGAGGTACGGCTTCTTTCAATAGTTTTTTTAGTTTTGGTTTCATTTTGTTAAGTTAGAGATTGTTTTGACAAACAAGCCAAATGATAAAGCCATAATTGTTAAACCCCAATCCAAAGGTTGAAAACAATTTGTGTTAATAGCATTGATTAAAATGAATATTATTACTAATCCGGTAATCACTTCACTAATCCAATCTAATAATGGTGTCAAGTTCATTATTTAAACCAAATTTAATGCCCGTAACAATCCATAAATTGCTACCAAGATGCCTAATATCCCCACTACTAAAGCTATTTTGTTCAATATTTTTTTTGTGTTTTTATCTAATTTCATTTTTCATCTCTTATTCTCCAACTTTTTAATTTTCTCAACTCTTCTCCTGTGTCGTGGTTCGGTTGAGAATGACATATTAAGAAATATTTCTAACATCTTAGTGACTTTATGAAAGTGTGAATACCATCCAGATAAACAAATTATATTTGCATCGTTGTGTTCTCGTGCTAATCTTGCTTCCTTAAGATTAAACGGGATTACTGCCCTTGCCCCCTTGACTTTGTTGGCAGCGATGGCCACTCCTTGTGCTGAGCCACAGATTAAGATGCCAAAAGTTTTTTCTTTGGCAACTTTCCTGGCCACTTTGGCAGCGTAATCGGGATAATCATCAGTAACGTCTAGCACCACATTACCCAAATCTTGATGGTTGAGCTTATTTTTCTCCAACCAGCGAAGAATCTTCTGTTTCAATTTGAATCCAGCATGATCAGAGCCAACATAAATTTTCTTTTGTTGTTTAATTTGCATTTTTTGTTTCTCTTTTTCAAACACATCTACGAAGTGCAGATAGTTATTTTTAATTTTGTTAATCGTTTGTGATTTTGATAATTTTTTGTGTTGGTAATCTAGTAAAGGTTGTTGAAAAATAGTTCTTCCCACCGCGAACCCGATAACTGCTTCCACTTTCGCAGCAGTTCTGATCCATTGCACAGCTTTCTTTTCGTTCTCTCCCCTCCCCAAAACCACGATTCTTGCTTCTGGGTTGAATTTGGTTACTTGTTGAGCAACTTTTTGCATCAGCTCTTTTTTGTAAAGACCTTCCAGTTTCCAAATGTCTGGATCTACGCCAGCTTGTTGCAGTTCAGATATTGCTTGTACCATTAATTTAGCTCGCAGTTTGTGATCAAATTCAGTTTTTGAATGGTATTGTTGGGCTTGCTTTTTAGTAGGTATTTCTAGCACTTCTAATAAGAATTTTGTATCTTGTTTCTTTAGGTATTTGGTGAGAGTGGCCAGTTTCTTCGCCTGTCTTTTGTTAAGCGCTTTATTACCTTGGGGATTGTAACGGAGCAAGACTTTAGCGTAAGTTGGTTGGAAATATTTTAATCGTTTTTTGTAATCTCGTCGGTCAAAATCGAACTCTTGTTGTCCGGACTTTTCCAGTGTATAACAAGTAGTTATTTCTTGTTTCCGCGCAGAAATAAGAATCTCTGTTCCAAAAGTTTCATCGACTAGGATTGCAGTGTCTTTTTTTGTTACTTTGTTTTTTGTGTTACTTTTGTTACTTGTATTTGTGATAAGAGCCTTCTTGTAAGCAGAAAAAATTAGTTGTTTATAACTTTTTATTTTCTTGATATCATCTGGCGTTAATGGATCTTTTATCCCTACGATTTTACGGAAACTACCGCGATGGTCAAATGGTAAAATGTACAGTTTGTATGTGCTTAGTTGGTTGTTTTTCATTTTATTCAATTTTACCCCCTAACTAACCCTCACTTTTATTTTCTTGCCTATCTGCAGAGCTTCTTTTTCTGTCAATAATTTGTTTTTGGTGCCCACATGTTGAATTACGGAAGATGAATTTGCTTGACCCATCTTCAGAGCCGTTTCGAATGAATGTCCTTTAATTAGTCCTGTCAATAACGCAGAAGTGAAAGAATCACCTGCTCCGGCAGTATTAGCAACATTGACTTTCGGCGGTGTTAAAGTATAAAATTTGTCTTGGTGATAAGCAATAAGTTGTTTAGAACCATTAGTGATTATTGCTGTTTCCGGTCCCCATTCACATAAAGTTGTTAAAAGTTCTTTCGTTGATTTAGTTTTTTTCTTACCTGCCCCGTAAAGTGCTTGAGCCTCTTCTTTGTTAAGAACCAGAATGTTAGTTTGTTCTAAAATCTCTTGCAAATGTCGTGTTCCTCGTTTGGCAAGGTAAAGAGAAGGGTTGAAAAGAAGTTTTGTTTTCCTGATACTTCTCCGGTTTCGTTTTTTAATCTCTTGGACCAAACCTTTAGCAGTTTGTAAAGTTTTACCCATCGGGCTGGTCAAATAAACCCAGTTAGTGTTCAAATGTGATTTTTTATAATCGTTCTTTTGCAAATCTCGTGATGCACCTTTATGAACATAGATGATTCGATCTTTTTCTTGTGTGGAAGAAATTATTGTTGCTGAATCTGTTCGTTTCTTGCTTAGTTTAAGGCAGATATTTTTAATTTTATATTTTTTAAGTTCGTCTTGGATAAGTTTCCCATCAGAATCATGGCCTAGTTTGGTAAGTGTCTTAACTTTTAACCCCATTTTTATTAGTGCCACCGCTGAATTGGTCGCTCCACCACCGGAATGTTTCTCGGTCGCTTTAACTAAAATCTTGTCACCTAATTTGATAGAAGAAAGTTTGGGATCTACTGCTAAAAAATGGTCCATAGTAGCTGACCCTACACATAACACATCCGTTCTTAACATTCTATCTGCCTCTTTTTGTAACAAATAAATTGTCTACTTTGCCAATGGAGGCGATGAAATGATTTTATTTTTATTTAATAAAAATAATTCTATTTCATAATAACGCCGTGCAAGTTGACAATATATCATATTATTAGTTAATAAGTATTATTTTAGAGTTTAAATATATTACTATCTCTTTTGTTTGAGGATAGGCATAATTGAATCTTTATGTGCCACCGGGAATAAACGAAACTCCTACAATTTATAAGACTGAGAAATTTACTTATTACAATTTTTTATAAGAAGTTACTTTTATATATCTTGACAAATTACCAATTAATATGGATCTAAAAACTTCTTTCAAGACCGGGCTTAGTTTCGGGATCGCTTCTAGTGTCGTAACCACCTTAGGTTTAATGACCGGACTTTATTCTAGTACTGGTTCCAAAACGGTTGTTTTCGCTGGAATTTTAGTTATCGCGTTAGCGGACTCTTTATCGGATGCGTTCGGGATCCATTTCTCTGAAGAAGCTAGACCACACAAAAACAAACAACGCATTTGGGAAGCGACATTCGCAACTTTAGTTTCCAAATTCTTTTTCACTAGTACATTCATCATCCCGTTTTTGTTCCTAAGTTTGAAACCAGCGATTTTGACAAGTTTCGGTTGGGGAGCACTTCTATTGACAAGTTATAGTGTGCATTTAGCCAAAAAACAGAAAGAAAAAGTATGGAAACAAGTAACTGAGCATTTATCTCTGGCTGTGTTTGTGGTGTTTTTAACTTACTGGGTTGGACAACTGATTAGTTATTATGGTTAATCAATTCCAAAACCCTCTTGCCAAACTCTTCCGCAGCAGGTGGACCATTAGCTGTAACGATTTTCCCGTCAACAACAACCGGTTGATCAACAAACTCTGCTCCGTTCTTAGTTAAAATCTCTGCTTGGTTTCCATCTTGGTTCCAAACCGTTGCCTTCTTACCTTTTAACACATCTGCATAAGCAAGTATGGTTGGGGCGATACAAATCGCAGCCAGAACTTTATCCCGGTTAATTGCTTCTTGTGCGGTCAAATGAGCTTGCACATTATGTTGGTAACCAACTGCTCCTGGACCACCAACAAAAACTACTGCGCCATAATCAGAAACATTAATATCGGCAATGGCAACTATTGCTTCCGTGGTTGAGTTATCTGTCGCGGTGCATGTTCCCACGTTCCCAGATGCAGTTGTTACTTCTACATCGTTTGATTCTAGAATTTGTTTTGGAGTTGCATATTCCGTCGGTTGATATCCTTGTTGTGCTACTATAAATAATGCTTTTTTTGTCATTTTAATTATTACCTCGTGCTTTTTAGTAAAAAAAGAACATTTTTAAAGATTTATGTTATTGTTAATTGTAAAAAAGATGATAGAAAACATAATTACTTTAATTATTGGCGTTATTGCCATTTTAATTTTGGCAGAAGTTGCAGTTAGGAATACTCTCAAGTTAGCAACACATTTCGGTTGGTCAGGTACTTTTGTGGGGTTAACAATTTTGTCTATCGGTACAAGTGTGCCCGAAATTATGTCTGCGGTGGTAGGTAGTATTAATATTGTTAACGACAACTCTTTACTTCATACCATTTCAGGGTTAGTTGTGGGCACTAATGTTGGTTCAGATATATTCCAACAAACTTTTGTTTTGGGATTGGTGGGCATATTAGGAACGATTATTGTGGTTAAAAAAGATTTATTATCAGAAGTTGGCGCCCTTATCGCTGGTGCAGCATTAATGTGGATTATGACCATCGGTGGTTACATAAACAGATTGGAAGGTTTCATCATGTTCTCAGCTTACATGGGTTATTTGGTTTATTTAGAAAAAACTCAAAGAAAAAATAAAAAAAAGAAATTAAAACATGTTACCCACCGAAATATCACTTACAAAAAATCTAAGAAAACAGATTTGACCAAAAAACAAATTATTTTTTATATTGGGTCTATACTGATTACTTTCATTTTCATGGCTTTCGCTGCCAATGCTGTGATTGACTCTTCCACAATTTTAGTTTCACAACTGGCCATTAGTGCTTCTTTTTTCGGAGTACTTTTATTAGGTGCGGCATCAGCCTTACCGGAACTTACCACAGCTTTAATTGGTATCTTTAAAGGTAACAAAGGAGTTTCATCCGGAGTCTTAATTGGTAGTAATGTCACTAACCCTCTGATGGGACTCGGATTAGGAGCGATGATTTCCGGTTACGCGATACCGAAAGTAACCATGCTTTATGATCTGCCGTTCAAAATCGGTGTGGCGCTGTTTATATTCTATATTTTGTATAAACATGAGAAATTAAGTAAATGGAACGCGATACTTTTGATTGGACTTTTCTTAGGTTATTTGGCACTAAGGAACATCTGGTTCCCGGTAGATTTTTAATGTAGAAAAAGTAAGAATCTAAAAAAAATAAAGAAAAAAACTAAGGTAATAATCGTTCCGGATCTCTTGGTAACAACACGGTTTCTCGGACATTATCTAATTCTAAAAGACGTTGAGTTATTCGATCAAGACCAAACCCAACACCACCATGCGGAGGACAACCGAATCGGAAAATCTCTTCATACTTTTGCATTTCTTCCAATTTGATACCTTTCTCTTCCGCTTGTTTCCGTAACACATCTAACCGATGTTCTCTTTGTGCTCCTGTAGCGATTTCCACACCATTAAATAACAAGTCAAAAGAACAAGTACCTTTCTCATCATCTTTTGGTTTCATGTGGTAAAATGGCCGTACTTCCCAAGGATAATTAGTAACAAAAACAAATTCGCTGTTGTACTTTTCTTTGATAATCTTACCCAATAATTTTTCTCCTTCAGAATCTAAATCGTCATCCTCAAAATATTTTTTACCTTTCTCTGCTAACATACTTTTAGCTTCTGCCATGGTAATTCTTGGAATCTTTTCTGGTATTATTTGTTTTCTTTCTAACAATTCCAATTCATTAGCTGCTTTTTCGTTCAAATTAGTTAACAAATCAATGAACATCCCCTCAATAAAATCCATTACATCATCTACGCTATTAATGAAACCCATTTCAAAATCCACGCCAGTAAATTCAGTTAAGTGTCGTGAAGTGTGCGACTTTTCTGCTCTAAACACAGGTGCAATTTCGTAAACTCTTTCAAATCCGCCAGCTACAAACATCTGTTTATATATTTGTGGAGATTGTGATAAATAAGCAGGTTTACCAAAATAATCAACCGTAAATAGTTCTGCACCAGACTCTACACCAATAGTAGTTATTTTTGGAGTTTGTACATTAGTAAAACCATTACTATCAAGATAATTTGCTACGATGTTAGCTATTTTACTTCGCACTTTGAAAATTGCTTGTTTTTTCAAGTTTCGAGTATCTAAAAATCGGTAATCTATTCGTTTATCAATGTTAGTTTGACTTTTATCAGTATTATCTATTGGTAAAGGTACTTCTGATTTGTTTATCAATTTAACATTTTTGATAACAACTTCAATTCCCCATCGAGATGTTTTATTTTCTTTAACTTCACCAACTAATTCTACTACTGACTCTTTAGTGTACTCATCTAACGCATTAAAAGAATCATCTTCAGTTTTATTTTGTAAAGCGATTGTTTGCATATCACCTGTTCGATCGCGAAAAATAAGAAATTTAATTTTGTTGAGGTTACGTAATTCTTGAACCCATCCTTTCAGGAGAACTTCTTCTCCGATTTTCTGTTTTAAATCCTTGACTAATGTTCTTTCCATGGTAAGTTATGAGAATAAGAGATAGTTTTTATTACTTTTGGTAATAAAGTATAATTAAAAAGAAAAAATAAATTAAAAAAAGAGAAATTTAAACTCGTCCCCTTAACTTCTCAGCTGCTAAAAGTCGTTCTATAGCCAAGAGATAAGTTGCAGTTCGGAAATCATGACCCTTGCCATCATACTTTTCCCATATTTTGGCGAAAGCAGTGACCATTTTTTCTTTTAACCGAGATTTTACTGTTTCTGTGTCCCAATAATATCCATAATTGTTTTGTACCCATTCAAAATATGAAACTGTTACCCCGCCGGCGTTAGCAAGTATATCAGGAAGTACCAAAGTTCCAGCTTTATGCAATATTTCGTCTGCTTTAGGTGTTGTTGGACCATTAGCTAACTCAAGTACGATTTTGGCCTTAATCTCACCAGCATTTTCGGCAGTTATAGTGTTCGCTAAAGCTGAAGGTACCAAAACTGTAACATCCAATTTTAATAAATCTTCGTTAGTAATTTTGTCAGCAGATTCGTAACTAATTACGCTACCTGATGCTTGTTTTGTTTTAATTATCTCTGCCACATCTAGTCCTTCTGCTTTGTAAATTCCGCCTTTTGAATCTGATACTGCAACAATTTTGTAACCCGCATCAACTAATAATTTTGCAGCGTTCATTCCAGCATTACCAAACCCTTGAATTGCTACTGTTTTCTCTTTCAAACCAACTATTTTAACTGCTTCCTCTAAAACATAAACACCACCTAACGCGGTTGCAATATCTCTTACTAATGAACCACCCATATTAACAGGTTTCCCAGTAATTACTCCAGGAGCTTTTTCACCAGTGATTTTTTCATACTCGTCCATCATCCAAACCATGATTTGTGGAGTGGTATAAACGTCAGGCGCAGGAATATCTTTTGTAGGACCGATAACTTCGTGGAACGCGCCAACCCATCTCCGACTAAGTTCTTCAATCTCTCCTGCAGACAATTCTTTAGGATTTACTGTGATACCACCTTTACCGCCGCCCATTGGAACGTCTGCCACTGCAGTTTTTAATGCCATCCAAAAAGCTAATGCTTTAACTTCATCTTCGTCAACTTCTGGATGAAACCTAATCCCTCCTTTGTATGGGCCACGAGAATTGTTATGTTGGACCCGAAATGCAGGGTAAATTTTACCATTAACTTCTAATTCTGCTTTGTTAATTTTATTAGCAGTCTTTAAAACATCTAATTCAGTTTCTGTCAAATTAGCAATTTGGCCAATTTTATCTAAAAATCCGGTTATGGTTGAAAATTTCATAAGATTTTGTTTTCAAGAAATGTATATAAATATTTTGTTGATGTGGTGGTGAATGTAACAATAACGCACTACTGTTTGTCCAGAAACTAAATTAATCTTAACTCTCGCAAAATAATTTCAAAATGTTCTTGGTCAATCTTGCTTTTGTACTCTTGAGACAAATTTCTTAATTGTTTGATATCAACACTTATCTCTTTCTTTTCCAACTCCTTTTTTAGTCTGGAAATGAATTCTACAAACTGAGTTATGTTCTTTGGTTTCTCTGTCCTACTACATCGTTCGAAATCAATCATTACAGGAGAATTATTTTTATCAATGATAATATGCTTGAAAGGGTGGTGCATTTCTTCTTTGTTAACGCCCAATTGATCCATTTTATAACATTGTTCTAAAATGGTTAAAAGTAATTTCTTAGTTTCTTGTTTACTAGAATTTTGTACCCAATCCAAAACCAATTGTCCTTCCACAAATTCACAAACAAAAAAATCCGTACCACTAAAAAATATTTTTGGCCCGATACTTTTTTTGTTTAGTATCTTTAACCAATAAATTTCGTTTTCTATTCTGTTCATGGCCCGACTTTCTTTTCTCTGAATTTTAATTGCTACTTTAACGATGTCCGGTTTACTTGGAAAATGTGATTTTACCAATTTGCTTTTATCTAGTTCGCCAACAAAAACATCCCCACGTTTCCCGTGCGCCAAATAGCTGATGTTCTCAACACCTTTCGCTTCTAGTTTCCGGAGAATTTGTGATTTTTCTATTTGATAAACGAACAACTCTTCCCAGGATAATTTTTGACTACTGAGTTGTTTAAATTCTAACATGTTTTCTCGGATCAACTCTTCGATTTTTCCTTTGTTAGTTAGTGTTGAAAAAAGAAACAAGATTTTACCGTTCGGTACTAAGAATTTAGAAACTTCACTAAAGAATTTGGAGGAAAGTTCCCAACCTTTCTTGCCTCCGTAAAGTGCAGGATCTTCGATAATCTCTCCACTGATTTTGTCTTGTGGTAAATATGGTGGGTTGAAAATGATGGTGTTAAATTGTCCTGTTACTGTGGAAAATAAATTGCTCTTTTGAGCTACTAATTTACGTATCTTGTCTTGCTTTTGTTTTTTTTGTAACTCTTTTACTGCGTGTGAATTAATATCTACTGCTACAACTTCTCGCACTTGTTTGTTTTCTATTGCAGTTAATGCTTGAATACCTGAGCCAGTGCCGATTTCTAAAACTCTTCCTTCAGCTAACTGTTTAACTTGCTTTTGTAATAAGTACGAGTCCTCTGCAGGTTGGTATATTTTCATTTTTTAATAATCCAAACATTTATTAATACTTAAAATATACTTCTTTTTAATAAAGTATAGTTTAAAAAATAAAAAAGGTGATGATAATGGCATGGTTTAAAAAAAAAACTTTTCAAAGTGATTTGGTAAAAGTAAGGAAAGAATTAAAATTAATTTCTAAAGATTATGAAAAAACAAGCGGATATTCGATGTCTACAATTTCTATTGAGGCCAAAATAAAAGATATTGAAAAAAACATTTTACCATTAAGTAAAAGTTTAATTGCAATTGGCAAACAAACAAGTTCTCTTTTAAAAAGTGTTACAACTTCTTTTGGTAAAATTATTAATGATCCTACTTTCAATGAAAAATTAAAAGGGCCAAAATTAACTTTAAGACAATTGACCGCTTACAGAAATGTTTTACAAGGAAATAAACAAGGGTTAGAAGGAGTACAAAAAAAAATTAAAACGGAAAAAACAGATTTACAAGGTGCTTATGCCGCTTTAGAAAAAATCGAAAAAAACCTTAATGAATTAAATAGTAAAATGAACAAAGCTAAAAAAGGAGATTATCGAATGCATAAACTTCTTCCACACGCCGATGAATTACTTACTAAACTAAGTCGAAAATTATATCCATGAGGTTAAAAAAAATGAATCCAATTAAAAAGATGCAAAAAGAAATTAGAACTGTTGAAAAAGAATTACATACTGCAACAAGTAATGCTCAAACTGACCAAGGTTTTTTAGGAATTGTTTATAATCATTATGAGGGGGTAAGTGAAGATTTGAAATTTATTGAACATGATACTGAAGAAATGAGAAAATCAGCGATTCAAAATTACCATCTGAAAATAAAATATTTTTGTAATAAATTAGAAAGATTAGAAAGAAAAATAACTGATAAAGCATTAACTGAAAAACAAAGTAAAGAATATCAAAATGATTTTGGTGTATTACATGAAGAATTTAAGTTAATTATCCAAGGTGTAGAAATACAAATTAATAACAGGGAAAAATTAATTAATTCTATTGATAACCTTCTTAAATCATTCAAAAGACATAAACATACTATCCGTAGATCTTCTAGAAGAGGATTACAATTCGAAAATAGATTTGGAAAAAATGTTAAAGGAGCTCTAAAAGCAATTAATCATTTACTAACCACAGAATTACCATCTAGAATTAACATGATTAAAAATCCACCCGGAAACAAAATTGCACCTTATTCAAGATATTATGGGAAAATAAGTAGAGTAGAAGCAATGAAAAGAAGAGGAAATGAGCCTAGTGGAAGTGTATTTAATGTTAAATATTAACTAAGATAATCTGACAAAAAACAAACATTATTTTTTTCTTTTTTATTATTTTTTTCTAAATAATCTTTCATATTAATTATTTTTTGTGATGCTAATTTTTCAATTTTTGGCGTTAAAAGACCAGTAATTATTTCTTTTTGTTCACCATATAAATTATCCACCTCTTCTTCTAAATATTTTCTTAGTTGTTGGCCAATTATTTGTTGATTAAAATCCAATATTAAAGAGTTTTTTTTAGCATTTTGTAAATTTTCCCAGAAATATTTTTGAGTTGGTTCATTCATATCAGAATAACAAAACATTAATTGAAATCCAATATCAAGATTATACTCTCTTTGTCCAGTTAATTCCAATTTTGGTTGGGTCAAATCATAATTATTAGTTAAATAAACATTATATTCTACTGGTTCAAGTATTTTTGTATGTTCATCTGTGAAAAAATTATCAGATTTATCAAAAATAGAAATCCATGACATCCCATTAGCAATTAATTTATTTTCTTTATTTTCTGCAAGATCAGAAAAATAATTATCTAAACATAACTCCAAATCTTCTCGTTTTGAATTTTCTTTACTTAAATGTAATTTTTTTATAATTTGGAAAGGTATTTCTTGTATTTCTGTATTAAATAAATTACGATAAAGATTCATAATAAAAGAGTTATTTTTTGCCATATTAAAACTAAAACAGGAATGAGTTATTTAAATGTTTCTACTAACAAGGAATTAAACCTGATAAAAAGAAACTTTTTTAAAGAAATCCTATTATTTAATAAAAATACCACTTATTGGGCCTATGGTCGAGTGGCAAATGGAAATCCATTTGATAGATTATGCGACATTCGCTCGTAAACTCGCTCAGTCCCAGTTGAAGTGAAAAAATCCATAGAATTTTGGGCCTATGGTCGAGTGGCAAATGGAAATCCATTTGATAGATTATGCGACATT
>CAYXEO010000014.1:0-23196 GCA_964464055.1 uncultured Methanosarcinales archaeon
AATATGTTTTTTAATTATTTAGTGACAAACATTAATAAAAATCCCAAGGTACAACATATGGTCCAAGAGATAATTAATTAAACTACAGAGATAATAAATAAGGGTATGATTAAATATTTTTCCCCATTAAAACCAAAAAACACAATTGTTACTAGTGCCTTAGAAAAAATTGTTTCTTCGAGTATCAAATTGATGATTTCAAAAGTAACAAAACAAGAATATACTTTTAATATTGTATTACCGATTGAAAAATATAAATTAGAAATTAAATGCGAATATAAATTCAAAAAAAAGGATACGAGAATTAAGTTAATTCAATTCAAGTATCTTGTATCCAACCTTCGCAATCTCTGACAAAATTACTCAGATGATTACTACTTACTTACTTACTTCAAGATCCCGTAACCTATTAACCGGAACCGGTCACCAACTCTCCGAGAAATAGTAATTCTATCTCCAATATTGGCACAGACAGGTTTTTTCAAAGCGCAAGTGGTATTTTTTTTAGAGGGATCAACTACAATACCAACAGTAGCTGCTGAATTAACGTTCAACATTAAAACTTCATTTTTAGCTAGCGGTTTAACTTCTGTTTCTTCTTTAGAACCAACAACTCTTTCTAATAAAAATGTGTCTAACATGATTTTGGAATGTACTTGTGGTAATTTGCCTGGTAAACCTACTAATGAACCAGTTAATGCGTCTGACTTCACAATAGTCGGATCCAAAGTTGTTCCAAAAGCCATACTTCCACCTGGACGAATTTCGTCCACTGGCACACCACCAGAAAAGATTTTAGTAATTTTTGTTTTCAATACTTTCCAAACCTTTTGATTTTTTTCTTCCACCATGTAACCTGGGGCAATTTCTAATTCATTACCAACTTTGAAAATACCTTGTTTAACAGTGCCACCTAATACACCGCCAACCAATTTTGCAGGTTTAATGCCTGGTTTATTAATATCAAAACTTCTCGCCACCAACATTAACGGATCTTTTTTCAAGTCTCGTTCAGGAGTTGGTAAATATTCTTGGATCGCTTCCACCAAAATGTCAATATTAACATTAGTCCTGGCTGAAACAGGAATTATTGGGGCATCTTTATAATCTGTATCTGATAAAAATTCTTTAATTTGTTTATAATTCTTCAAAGCTTCTTCACGAGATACCAAATCAATTTTATTTTGAACAATTATCATATTTTTAATACCGGAAATTTGTAAAGCCATTAAGTGTTCTTTAGTTTGCGGTTGAGGACATTTTTCGTTAGCAGCAACCATCAATATTGCACCATCAACAATCGCTGCTCCAGATAACATAGTCGCCATTAAAGATTCGTGACCTGGTGCATCTACCAAAGACAATTTTCTTTGAAATGTTGCAGGAGAATTACATTTGATACATCTCTCTTTAGTTGTAAAAAAATCGCACTTATCACATTTGTAAATTGAAACGTCTGCGTAACCCAAACGGATAGTAATCCCTCGTTTAAGTTCTTCTGAATGGGTATCTGTCCATTTTCCTGAAAGACGTTCTGTCAAAGTAGTTTTACCATGATCTACGTGACCAACAAGTGCTAAATTAAATTCTGGCTGACCAGATTCTGAAGAAGTGGACTTTTTTGATATTGAATTTGTTTTCGATTCTGATTTTTTGGTTGTTTTTTTAGTACATGTTTCTTTCTTAGTAGTTTTTTTCTTAACTACCTTCTTTTTCACTACTTTCTCCTTAACTGCTTTCTCCTTAACTGCTTTTTTCTTGACAGCCTCTTTTTTCACAATTTTCTTTTTGACAATTTTCTTTTTAACAGTTTTTTCTTTAATTTCTTCTGTAATAGTACCATCTTCTTTCGTATCAACCATAATTAACTATAAAAAAGGTTTATTTATAAAGTTTTAGTGTTTATTCTTGACCAATGTCACTTAAACTAAACAAGATACTAAACTTAAAAAACAAATCAGATACAATCCTTGCTCCAATGGCGGGAGTTACAGATGTAGCTTTTCGTCTTTTATGTAAAAAGTATGGTGCGAATTTGACTGTAACAGAGATGATTTCTGCTAATGCTTTAGTTAGAGGTAACCAAGCAACAATTAAAATGATTGACGTTGTTGCAGATGAAAAACCACGGATGATCCAACTTTTTGGACAAAATGTAAAAAATCTTGTCAAAGCCGCACAATATTGTGAAGATAAATGTGAAATTCTAGACCTCAATTTCGGATGCCCAGCATCAAAAATAATCAGACAAGGAGCAGGTTCAGCACTTCTAGAACGTCCTAACAAATTGAAAGAAATTGTTGAATCCGTTGTTAAAGCAGTCAAAATCCCAGTAACTTGTAAAATTCGGTTAGGGATTACCAAAAGAAAAATTAACGCCGTAAAAATTGCTCAGCTCTGTGAATCTGCTGGTGCACAAATGGTTGCAATTCATGCCAGAACACAGAAGCAAGGGTATCAAGGACACGCTGATTGGAGTTGGATTAAAAAAGTTAAAAAAAATGTTTCGATTCCAGTAGCAGGTAATGGTGATGTGCGAACAGTGAAAGATTATATTAAAATGAAACAAGAAACTGGTTGCGATTACGTAATGATTGGCAGAGGAAGTATGGGAAACCCCCTCTTGTTCCAGCAGATTCAAGAATATAATGCAACAGGAACATACCAAAAACGAACTAAAGAACAACAAGTAAAAGATTTCTTTGAATATTTAAAATTGGCACAGAAATATGATATCAATTTGAACCACATCAAACTACATGCCCAACATTTTACTAAAGGTATCCCAGGAAGTAGTAAACTACGAGCAGAATTATCCAAAATAAAAAATGTTAAAGAGGTTCAAGAAACGATGGAACTATTTTTGGAAGAAATTGAAAAATAATAATAGAAAAAATAACTAAAAGAAACTAAAATAACTAATCTTCTTTCTTTTTAAGACGTGTCATGTAACCTGCAACAATATTTTTAATCTTCTTACTAGCAAAGTTAGCATATTTAGCAATGATCGCTTTATTTTGAATGTAATCAGTAGTGAATTTATCACCATGTAACAGGTGCATTTCTTTTGTTTTCCGTTTAATGTAAGTTGTTTTGATTCTTCCCATGAGTTACCCATTTTGTTGAATTGTTTATAAAAGTTTCGTGTAGAATTTTTGTTTAAGTTAGAAATACAAAGTGTTAATAATATACACATTAGTAATATTTATATATTAATGGCGCTTTTACCCCTCTATGGTTATTCTATTCGATCAATACAATCTTCCGGAAGACATCTATAAAATCATTTTTGCTACGGAACAGCAGGAAGTTGTCGGAAAAATGTTGATTAACCATATGTGGGAAAATGGTGGAGAGATAGGAAAAACTGAGATGAGCCTTTTCGCCACCGCTTTACATGAAGGAAAAGCTGTTGTTAAACAGAAAGGAAAATCACCATTACAAAAAGAAATTCGTCTTTCTTATAACAAACGACAATTTTATGATAGAATTCTTACTCCTATGCGAGGGATGGGTCTTATTGAATACGATTTGTATCGTAAAAAGTATAAAGTTTCTAACCGATTCAACACCGTGATGATTAAGATAGGTTTAATGTGGTTAAGAGAAATGAAAAAGCACGATAAATAGACATTGTATTTACTCAAATTAAACACATAGTTTTATAAACAACACATACAAATTCTATGAATATAAACAAAAAGTAAGAAATATATAAGACGGAGACAGGGAGCGAATCCTAAAAAATTAACTCATTCTGTTTCAAAAAATATGTTATTTATGATAAAATGGTATCATAACCAGGTATTTTAAGTTCGTATTTGTATAACGTTTTTAGTTTTTGTTATTATATGAGGAAATAAAAAATACAAAAAAAAAAAATGGAAACAGAAAAAGTAGAAACACAAAAAACAAAGAAACAAGAAATTAAAAAATTCACTGAATTAAATATTAAACCCGAAATTGTTTCGGCACTAAATAGACAAGGGATAATTACTCCTACTTCAATTCAAGAAAGAGCAATCCCCATAATTTTGGAAGGGAAAGACCTTATTGGTATTTCTAAAACTGGTTCAGGTAAAACTGCTGCTTTTGGAATCCCAATTTTAGAAAATCTTGCACAAAAACAAGGCATCCAATCTTTAATAATTACTCCAACTAGAGAATTAGCAGTACAAATAGCTAAAGTTATGAAAGAATTTGGAGAAAATATTAAACCAAAAATAACTTCAATTTACGGTGGTGTAGCAATTAATCCGCAAATGGACAGTTTAGAAACTGCAGAAATTATTGTTGGAACCCCAGGAAGATTACTTGACCATTTACAACGAGGTACAATCGATTTATCAAACTTAAAATCTGTTGTTCTTGACGAAGCCGATAAAATGGTAGAGATGGGATTCATTGAAGATATTGAAAGGATTTTAGGTGAAACACCAAAAGATAGACAAATTATTTTGTTCGGAGCAACAATCTCTGAAGAAGTTGAATATTTGAAAGGTAAATTCATGCGAAACCCGGTAATTTCTAAAGCAGAAGTTCATGTAGAAAAAGATTTCTTAGAACAATACTATTACAATGTCGAACATAATGAAAAATTTTCGTTATTAGTACACTTACTTAAAAAAGAAAAAAGTGACAGGATAATGATTTTCTGTTCAGCAAGGTACATGGTGGAAGCAGTAACCCAAAACCTGCGTGATAATGGTGTTAAAGCAGAAATGATTCATGGAAAAATGAGCCAGAATAAACGATTAGGCACCATTGAAAGATTTAACAAAGATAAATTTCACATTTTGGTAGCTTCTTCAGTAGCAGCAAGAGGGTTAGATATTAGAAATGTAACCCATATTTACAACTACGATTTATCACAAGATCCACAAGAGTACATCCACAGAGTTGGACGAACTGCTCGGGCAGGAGAAAAAGGTAAAGCCATCACATTACTAACTGATAAAGATTATAATGTTTTTAACCAGATTATGAACAGGTACCCAGAACTTAACATCGAAGTATTACCAAATGAAAAGTTTGAAAAAGTTAGGTTCCAAAGAGAATCACGGAGAGGTCCACGTTATGGTGGTCGTGGCACTGGTGGGTATGGTGGAAACCGTCCAGGAGGTAACAGATCCGGTGGACACGGTGGTCGTGGTCGAAATAGTGGAAGTAGTAATTCCCGTGACCATTCCAGAACAAGAAAATCAAGAGATTTAACTCGATCTGGAACATCTTGGCCTAAAAATTAAAAGTTAAAAAAAAACTAAAATTTAAAATTGTAAAAGATTTGAAAATACAATTCGTGGTTCACTTTGCGAAAAATACAAAGTTCCCCGAAAATTAAGAACTGACCTCTAGACTCGTGAAACAATTGTTTCTTATTTTTCTTTTTTATTATCTATAGAGAAATTATAATCATAAATTATGCAAAGTTATCAATAATCAAGTTCTAAATCACCATCTAAAAAAGAACGAATAATTTTATGGGATGGATAATGGTAAAGGAACTGGTTATGTTTAACGCCTTCTAACCCAATATTTATCACGTTATCTTGTAAAGGAAGCATCGCGTTTTGGTATGGTTTAATGACAGTATCATGCGGACTATACAAATTCAAATATTCAACATTTTCTGGTAACTCTGCACGATTTAGTTCATCTAACTCTTCGCTATCTGGACGTAACCCCCACAAAGTTTTAAGATACTTAAAAGGTTGAAGTCCTAAGACCTCTGTATTAGCCATCTCTGAACCCCAATACGGTGGTGCTAAGGTGACAACTTTCTCAAACAACTCCGGTTTTCTTACCGAAGCTAAAAGACCAACCAACCCACCTTTACTATGTCCGACAAAATAACAAGTTTTTCCTTCCAAACGAGAATTATTTTCTACTTCAGAAATAAGTCTGTCTGCTAAAGGCGATAATGCACATGAAAAGTCCCGTTGATGATTTTCAATCCCGTAATTATGTAACACTTTCCCTAATTCGTTCCATGACGAAGCACCGGTTAAAACCCCATTAGACAAAACTACTACTGGATCACCATCACGATGATAATGTTTCTGCGGTAATTTGTCTAACAAACCTGAAAGAATTGGCACTTTATTTCGAGCAATTTTCCGAGAAAGTTCAAAAAGGTCGTACATACTTAACCGATAAATAGTTGTTAATGAAGAAGGTATTTCAGCAGCTAAAGAAATTAATAAATTTTGTTCTTCCCGAGAATTTCCTTGGACCATTTAATAATTAATAAGTGTTGTTTTATATCTGTTTCGCTCCTTATACACCAAACAATTAAAAATAAACCACCATATCTAATATGATAAAAACAATATGATAAAAACAAAATGACAAAAGCACAAATGCGTACATTCGTTGTGCTTTGTACTTTGGTTTAAATATGAAAATTAGAAAAACAAAATGACAAAACAAAAATTGCCAACATTTGATTATGTTGATACACCAGAAAAACTTTATTCCGCCGTTGAAGAAATGGGTAAAAGTAAAGTTTTAGCCATTGATATTGAATGTGAAAATAATCTCCACCACTACGGTAGTTATATTTCCTTGATCCAAATCTCTTCAAAAGAAAAAAATTGGATCATAGACGTAATTTCTACTATTAAAACTAACACAGACAAAACAGACCCAGACAAACTAAATTCTCTTAAAGAACTGTTCCACAACTCCAAAGTACAAAAAATATTTCATGATATCAGTTTTGATTTACGAATTTTAAGTAGCCAATTTGGAATTAATCCAAAAAACATTTTTGACACTCAACTAGCGGCCCAATTTGTAGGAATTACAGAGTTAGGGTTAGGTACCCTGCTAGATAAATTTTTTGATGTGAAAAAAGAAAAAAAGTTTCAAATGGTAGACTGGACCAAACGTCCATTAACCAAAGATATGTTAGATTATGCTATCAAAGACACATTGTACTTAATCCAATTACGCGATATATTAATTAAAAAATTGCAAGAAAAAAAACGAATGGAATGGGTCAAAGAAGAAATGAACCACTTAGAAACAATTCAGTTCGAATACCAAGAGGGTACATTCTCTAGTGCCAAAGGATTTAGAGATTTTAGTGACCATCAACGAGCAGTATTCAAAAGATTGTACGATTTGCGAGAAAAATTAGCCAAAAAAGTTGACCGGCCAGTACATTTCATTATCAACACTAAAAAATTGGTAGAATTTTCTTTACACCCACCGAAATGGAGTGCTTTACAAGGAGTGCACCCAATAGTAAGAAGAAAAAACCATTTGTTTGAGAACGAAATTAAAAAAAGTAAAGGCGAGAAACTGATTATACCAAAAAAACAAATTAAACATTTCAGTATCAAACAACGAGAGTTCTATACCGAACTGGAAGAAAAAAGAATCAAGATTGCTGAACGAGAAAATTTACCACGCCACTTGTTCCTTAACCAAGAACAAATGAAAGAAATCACACTGACTGGCAAATATGGTTGCTTAAGAAACTGGCAAAAAGAGTTGTTGAGTGAAGAAAAATAAAAAAGTAAAAAAATATAACAAAAAACTATTCCTCGTTATTTGTTTCTTCCGTTACTTTTGTTTCTTCAGTTCCTGTTTCTTCCGGACCACTTCCAACTTGTTTCAAAGTAGCAACTCCTTGTTTCAAAGCACCAACTTTATCCAAATTCTCCCAAGTGAAATCAGGGTCGTCTCTTCCAAAATGACCATAAGCAGCAGTTTTCAAATAAATTGGTCTTCGCAAATTAAGTTGTTCAATAATTTCTTTCGGTCGGAAATCAAAATTCTGATTAACTAATTCTTCAATTTGTTCTTCCGGAATTTTGTTTGTACCAAAAGTACTGACCAAAATTGAAACTGGTTTAGCTACACCAATCGCATAAGCAACTTGTATCTCACATTTATCTGCTAACCCAGCAGCAACGACATTTTTAGCTACATATCTGGCATAATAAGAAGCACTCCGATCAACTTTACTTGGATCTTTACCAGAGAAAGCACCCCCACCATGACTACCATGCCCACCATAAGTGTCAACGATAATCTTTCTTCCTGTTACACCTGCATCACCTACTGGACCGCCAATAACAAACTTACCAGTTGGATTAACAAAGAAATTAGTATTTTCATCTATCCATTCACCACAAATTGGTTTAATTATTTTTTCAATAATGTCAGTTCTGATGGTAGCAAGTTCTACGTCTGGATGGTGTTGAGTTGAAATTACTATTGTTTCTGCCCGTTTAGGTTTATCATCTTCATATTCAATTGTTACTTGTGACTTCCCATCAGGTCTTAAATACCATAACTCTTCTCGTTTCATAGCACTTGCTAATCTCTTTGTCAATTTATGTGCCAAGATAATTGGTAAAGGCATGTATTCAGGAGTTTCATTACTAGCATACCCAAACATTAATCCCTGATCCCCAGCACCTTGTTCATTATAAAGTCCTTGACCTTCTGTTACACCTTGTGAAATGTCTGGTGACTGTTCAGATATCGCGGCCAAAACACCGCAAGTATTCCCATCAAAACCAAATTCAGGTTTAGAATATCCAATGTCTACAATAGTTTCCCTGGCAATTTTTTGTACATCCACATAAGTTGTGGTGGTAACTTCACCAGCGACAACCACAAATCCTGTTTTAGTTAAACATTCAATCGCCACCCTAGCATTTGGATCTTCTTTGTAAATTGCATCTAGAATTGCATCACTAATGTTATCACACATTTTGTCCGGGTGACCTGCTGTCACACTTTCACTTGTAAATAAATAGTTTTTTTTCATTTTGTTTTTTTCCTCTTGTATTATTTTTTAGTTACTTCTAGATTCAAGACCCATATAAAAGTTCTTGACACAATTATTCACACATGAATATTTTAAATACGCAATATTTATAATAAATTGCCAATTCTACTACTAATATGACCCTCAGACCAATTACAGATATTAAACGACTAAGAAAAAAGTATGACATCAGTCAGAAACAGTTAGCAAAAGATTCTGGTGTTTCCCAAAGTATGATCGCCAAAATTGAATCTGGTAAAGTTGAACCAACATATAGCAAAGTAGAAATGCTATTTGAAACACTTGACACTTACCAAGAAAAAAAGGAACTGAAAGCCAAAGATATCATGTTCAAAAAAGTCATTTCTGTAAAAATCAATGACAAACTTGAAATGGTCAGAGAAATTATTACCAAAAAAGGCATATCTCAATTACCCGTGCTTTGTAAAGGCGTAATTTGCGGACTTATCACCGAAACAGATTTGCTTAAAGGATTTAGTGGCGAAAGCACTTATGTTGGCGATGTCATGGGTGATGCTCCCCCAGTAGTTTCTATAAATACTAAGTTACCAACGCTCCATTTAATTCTGCAAGATTCACCAGTTATCGTTATCACTGATAAAGGTGAGATTAAAGGCATTATTACTAAAGTTGATTTGTTGAAAAATATTTAAAAAAGTTTTTAAAGTAATAAATCGAATTTAAGAAATGTGTCCCAAGTTAGATAACGAATGTAATTATAACTATCTACCAGCCTGAAACGCCAAGATGTCGTCCATGTCCAACTTCTTACCTTTCTTGATTTTTTCTCGAACTTCTTGAGTTTTTTCTTTAACTTTGACTTTGAAACTTTTCTCTTCTTCAATGTTAAGTGACTTTTTTAACTCGTCAATCCGGGCATTGATTTCATCCATTGACTTCTTTAATTCTTGATACTCTTTTTTGAATTCTAAGTATTTGTCTGATAAAGGTTGTTCTTGAGTTCGTAACTCTTTCAACTCTTTGTAAATCTCATTAATTTTTTCATGCTTTTCTTGTGATTGTTTAGCTAAAGTTTGAATATCTTGGTGCGCTTCTTCAGCTTTCTTTTTAGATTCTCCATATCCAGCAGAAGCAGTCTTGATTTCTTTCCAAGCATCGCCCAATTTATCAAATTTTTTAATTTTAGATTGTAATTCTTTGATAGTTTTCCGAAACTGTTGCTCCTTTTTGAAAGCCATCGGTTCTGTTTCAAGTTTAGTTTCTAACTCGTCAACTTGTTTTCTTAATTTGATAGGGTCTTCTTTAATATCAAGTTCAGCAAATAATTCTTTTTTCTTCTGATCAACCTCACGTTTTGCACCGCTTTTTTCTTGAACTTCTTTGTTAAATTTGTCTCGTTCTTCCTTTTTTTCTTTAACTTGTTTGGTTAATTCGTCCCGTTCTTGTTTAAAAGTTTTTATTTTGCTCGCTCGATCTTTAACTTTGTCCCTGATAGACTTCAAATCTCGGTAAACTTTCTCTTTCTCAGTATTAATAGAATTGAATTGTGACCGTAACTTAGAAACTTCTTTCTTCTTAGCTTGAAATTCCTTCCTTAGCTCTTCAACATTAATTGTTGTCTTTTCTTGCATACTTTCTTCCATTATTGGTCACTTCTGTTTAATTTATATGAATATGATGTTTGTTACTTAATTTTGTTTAAATTTAATAAAAAAAATAAAAAAATAAAGAGATAAAAACCTCTCAAAGTTTTAGATAAAAAAACTAACCCTTATCCGAATAATGCGCCTAAACCAGCAGCAGCGGAAGCTTCAGCCTTTTTATCGTCTTCTTTTGGCTTATCTTCTTTCTTTTCTTCTGCAGGTGCTTCAGCAACAGGAGCAGCAGCAACAGGTGCAGCCATAGCAGCTTTCTTGATAGCTTCTTCAATGTTCACGCCTTCAAGTGCAGCTACAAGAGATTTAACTCTTGCTTCATCAACAGTAACTCCAGCAGCAGTTAAAACAGCTTTAACTGCGTCTTCAGTAATGTCCTTTCCTGCTTTGTGTAAAAGCATTGCGGTATAAATGTATTCCATTTTATTTTTCCTCCGTGATTAATTATTAATCTAATTTTGCTTCCTTCTTTACAGATGAAGCGTGACTTTCAGCTTTAGCCAAAATGTCTTCTTTTGTTTCGTCAGTCATGATGTTATGTTCAACACCAACAGCTTTCGCTTCTTTGAAAGCTTTCTGTAACAAGATTTCTGTTGTTTCTTTAGTCAAGATTCCAGATTCTACTGCCAAGTTCATTGCCCACTGAGCAGCCTGAGTAAAGTTTTGAGTATACTCTGCTTCATCAATGAATAATTCTTTAGCGTTGAAAACTATTCCATCTTCCCAAACAGCAACTAAATCTAATCCAACTTCCATCGGTTTAATATCTAACCGCTTAAGCATGTCCGCTAATGCGCCAGAGATTGTGTCTCCTTCTTTTGCTACAGTTACATCTTCAGTGATAGCTAATTTACCACCATCAACCTTAGTCTTAATACCAACAGCAGCAAGTTCCGAAATTATTGGACCAGGAGCGAAGTTTGTTGCCCCACCTTTTACCACAATATCATTCGGTGATTCTTGTCCTGCTTTTGCCGGTGCTTCAGATTTGTTTTTTTGGATAGTTGAATATAATGCGAAAGGGTTATCTTTACTAAACAATAATGCTGGCATCCCTTTAATTTTCTCAGAAAGTTGGTCAACATTAGTTACTCCTGACTCTTTCAAAGCTAATCTTAACAATTTCTTTCGCGCCATACAAATTTTAACATTTTTCTGTTTCAATGTTGCTCGCATGTTCTGTAACTGTTGTGCAGGTAAACTCTGCATGTTAACAACACCCACAATTGGATAACCCTTAATATCTTCAGTTAAACTTTGTACTAATTTCTTTTTTTTGTCGCTAACCATTTTCAGATCCTCACCGCCTTACTCATTGTTAGTTTTAACAAAGCACCCTTAATGTTTTGTTCTTCCTGAGGTAAATTTTTCTTAACCATTTGATACACAGTTAAAATGTTATCAACAACTTCTTCTTCAGGTTGAGACTCTTTACCAACAATACATTGTAAATTAGTAGCTTTTCTTGCCACCATACGAATAGTATTGTTTAGTTTCTTGATTAAAGGTTCAAAATTAGCGTTAGGAGGAACTACACAACCCAATTTTGGGTTTGGCATTTTACCTTTTGGTCCAAATACTCGACCGAAAGCAGCTGCCACCTTTGGCATCAGACTTGCTTCAGAGACAAAATAGTCATATCCTTCTGCTAATTTTTTTGCTTCTTTTTTATCTTTATATTTTGCAAAATCTACTTCTTCCAGAACTAAATCAAAATGTTTTTTTGCTTCTTCTACAAACTGATGTTTGACAAAAGCTGCAACCTTAACTTTTCTTCCTTTAGGATAATGCATAGTCACAAAAATATCTACCGGAGTTTGTTTAGTAACAATATTTTTTAAATTAATAATCAAATCATATGATTGAGAAAACTTACGCTGTGGTTGTTTCTTCAATTCTTCCAGAGCTTTTTTTACTTGTTCTTTATCCATTTAATAGCCTCCTACTCAAAGTAGTTAATCGGTTACTCAGTAAGGATAACGGGTTATTTATAAAGGTTTCTGTGTTGATTTGCCAATTTTACATTCAAAAAAAGAAATTATTCTTCGTCATCAGGGTTTTCTTTCAATTCTTTCACAGTTTTCTTAAAAGCATTAATTTGGTTTTCTGTTAACTCTTCAAACCTAAAGAATGATTGCCTAATATTTCTTAGAAATCGTGATCTTTCATACAATTCTTTAGAAACATTCAAAAATTTATACTTCTTATCTTTAATTTTGTTTTCTTCAAAACCGCCGGAAAATATTTGTTTCATATGACATTCAACACAAATAGGGAATTCCCTTCTATTAACTACAGTCCAAACATTTTTACATATTTTACATTTTTGTTTAAATTTAGGATAAGCCATATGTTATATTCTAAATAAAAAGAAGTTTATAAGGTTATGGGAGAAATATTATTTATTCCTTAAAAAAAAATCATTTCTTAAAGATTTTATCCAATTCATGCTCACCTAGGTACCTAAATTTTCCTAATTTCAACGGTCCTAAAGTCAATTTTCCAATCTTAATCCGTTGAAGAGTTACAACTTTGAACCGGAAATGTTCCAAAATCCTTCGCACAATCCGATTTTTACCTTCATGGATAGTAATTTCTAAATATTGACGGCTTCTCAATTTTACTTTTGCAGGCCTTGTCCATCCATCTCTTAATTTAACACCTTCTTCAATTTCTCGCACTTGCTCTTTAGTTATTGATTGATTGATTTTTGCCAAATAAGTTTTATAAGTTTCATGTCGTGGATGAGCCACTTGGTTAGCGAAATCCCCATCATTAGTTAATATAAGTAACCCAGAAGTATTATAATCCAATCTTCCAACTGGGAAAACTCGCTCTTTTATGTTAATGTAGTCCAGAACGGTGTCAAAAGTATCATCACTAGCAGCAGTTACACACTTTAATGGTTTATGAAACATTAAATATACTTTATTTTGTGGTTCAACTGGTTTATTATTGACAGTAATCAAATCTTGTTCAGTAGCAGATTCACCTAAAAAAACTAATTGACCATTAACTTTTACTCTCCCTTGCTCAATAAGATCTTCTGCTTTTCTTCTCGCACAATATCCATAGTTGGACAACAATTTTTGTACACGGAACTTCTCTGGCTTTTTCATAACCTTAGAAAAAAAGTGTGATGATATAAATGTTTGCTTGTTTATAGCTTCGTTAAGAATAAATTCAAAAACACTAATTCAACCATTCCCCGCACCGACAACAGCCCGAAAATGTTTATTTCGCATTTTTTGGTAAGCGAAGTCCATCATCGTTTTCAAGTTGACCACATCGGCCAAATTATATGCGACCAACGTTTTTAATGCTGCTTCGTCACCTTTCTGGTACCGTTTCCAAAGTCGGACAGCTTCCATACCATCAACACCTTCAATTTCACCTTCTCTAGCAATCCCAATATCTTGCTCGATTCGTTTCAAACCGCCCATGTAACCTAACTCTTTCATCACATACCGCAGATCAATATGAAATTTGTCAAAATTGATTTCTGGAAAATTGTGTTTCAAAAAAGGGACATCAAAAGTTTTACCATTAAAAGTTATTATCAAATCGTACTTCTCCATTTCTTCTGGAAACTCTTGCATGTTTTTTCCACTGATAAATATTTTACTTTCTTGCCCATCATAAACGCCTATGGTAGTTACTTGATTATAATGTTTACTTAACCCTGTTGTTTCAATATCTAAAAAACAACATTTGAAATGGCCATAAGTTCGCCAATGTTCACGAGGTTCAAGTTTATCCATGAAATAATTTGCATTTTGTTCACCATGTGCTACCAAAGATTCTTGAATATAATTGTAAATTGTTTCCTTTTTATTTTCTGGTAAAGAAAGGGTAGAATAATTTTCTAAATAACCATCCCAGTCGTGGATTTTATTTCTCCAAATTGTAGCTTCAACATCTTTATTAATTCCAGGAATATGTACAAAAGTATTTTTTAACATCTAATAAACTCACCTCTGAAAAAAAAAGAAATGATAAGAGTTTATATTGTTTACTAAAGTGTAGAATCACTATTTAGATGTTAACCCACAACAGAGACTAAAAGGTTCACCATACATATCAGTACCACAAACCTGACTGTTACCACCACTTACTTTAACCTGGCCAGATTCACATCCATTACCACACTTAGGCGAACACGTTAATTTAATTTTATCAAGAATAGCCTCCGCTGTTAATTCAAATTGTTTTGGGATATTATCTATTTCATCAGCGTTATGTCCAAAAGAGTTTGAATCATCTCCTCCTCCATTAGTAGCATAAACTAAAAAAACAAGAGAGATAATAATTATCGAACTAAATAAAATCCAAAAATGTTTTTTTTCTATCGATATTTTTAATTCCATAAATTAAATTAAATGAGTATTTAAATGTTCTTTTTTTATATTTCTTCAACTTCTTCTCCAAACTCTTAAAAAAGAAACCACTTCTCGAATAGTTATGACCGAAACACTATTGGTTTATCCACCTTTTTGTACTCCAGCAAGCCCGTCTTATTCAATAAACTATTTAGCAAGTTTTCTAAAAAATAATGGACAAAAAGTTAAGATGTTAGATTTGAATTTAGAATTTCACAGATCCAAATACCCAGAATTCCAACAATATTATCAACAACTCACCACATCACAATTTGACAAAAATGAGTACACCAAAAAGACCAAAAAGTTCCAGAAACTCACTGGCAGAGATTATTCCCTAAACAACAAATTGGTTGTGCAAGGTAAAAATCCAGAATTGTTACAAGAACTATTAGGTAAAATTGTTTCTGAGAAACCTACTTATGTGGCATTTAGTATTGTCTATTCCAGTCAGGCATTTTACGCTTTGGCGCTGATCAAAGAGTTAAAAAAATTAAACATCAAAACTATCATCGGCGGACCAGCAGTGAACGAGAAATTAACAAAAATCGCAGACCACACACTCAATAACGAAGTTGAACTGTTAGAAACTGTTAGTGGAAAAAAAGTAAATTGTGAAACCCTAGACTGTTCCCGGGTTATTAACTACGATTCAAAACAACTGCAAAATTATTTTGTCCCCCAACCAGTTGTACCCATCAAAACTGCCAGTACTTGTTTTTATCAACAGTGTGCATTCTGTACCCACCATGGGCAAGCCAAATATGTGGAATTTGAATTACAAGATATTAAACAAACAATTATCAAATCTGGACAAAAGAAGTTCTTTTTTATTGATGACATGATTTCTAAAAAGAGATTATTACAAATCGCAGAATTGGTCCGCCCACTAAACATTTCTTGGATGTGTCAATTGCGACCGACAAAAGATTTGGATCAAGAAACACTCAAGTTACTGCACAAATCTGGGCTTGACATTGTCATCTGGGGCGTAGAATCTGGCTGTGACCGAGTTTTAAAACTTATCAGGAAAGGCACCAATAAAAAAGATGTACAAAAAGTATTAAGTGATGCTCATGCGGTAGGGATCAAGAATGTCCTTTACATTATGTTCGGGTTCCCCGGCGAAACAGAAGCAGAGTTCCTAGAAACTATTGAATTTTTAGAAAAAAATCAAAGAAATATTGAATTAGTTTCAACCTCTACTTTTGGCTTGCAACATGGTTCTTTGGTATATCAAGAACCAGAAAAGTTTGGGATATTAAACATTAAAGAGGAACCACGAACAGTTTTAGAACCAAAAATAACTTATGACGTTGTTAGTGGGATGAACAGTGAAGAAATTATTAAATTGAGAAAAAAAAATAAAAGTAGAATGGGAAAAATTAACAAGTTCCCAAAAAATATGAACTATTTCAGAGAACAAATGTTATCGGTGATTTAGTTTGATTTAGTTTCTTTTTCTTAGATCTCTTAATTAGCTCCTAGGAGCCCACTTGTGCCAACCTTTATTCTTAAAATCATAATTCCCATCTTCTAATTTCCGTTTAGGGAACAAGCTTCCACCAGTTTTATGTTGACCAAAAGCCAGTTTTGCGTTACAAACCCGACATTTCATTTCATAATAATCGTTACCATCAACTGTCCGCACCAAAAAGAAAATATCTTCATTGTTACATGCGCCACAATTAGTTTCCGCGAACACTTCTTGGAACTCTGCCAATTGTTTAAATGCATCTTTCATTGAATCCGTATTAATCTTCACTTCAATCCTATCGTTTTTTGTTTTGTATTTTATTTCCATTGTTATTACCTCTTGTTTAATTTAATTAATAACTCTACTGCACTTTGTTCAAATTTAGAAAAAGCAAACCATTTTTTACCTAAATCTTTCAAACTTGCACCGAAATGGTAAATGGTGTCGTCAATAATAAGAAAACGATCATGTGCTTTCTTGAATTCTTTAATTTGAATGGAAGGACATTGAGAATTGTACTTTTCTAAATCTAATTTAAGTTGTTTTGTAATCTGTTTAATGTAAATAATCATATCAACTTCGTTATTTCTTTTACTAAACAAAGTCAAAACTGTATCATCAACATAATTATCAACCAAAACAATTGATCTCTTCGTGCCCCTTATCAAATCTGAAACAAATGTATGGGCATCAAACACTTGCCCATCATAAAAAATTCCTTTCTTTGGAGAGGTTGTTTCTAAAGCATTAAACACTTCTTTAAATTTATTATCATGTTCTAAAATTTTCTGTTCAGTTCGATCAATTCTTTGAAATAACTCGACATTTTTTGAAATGAACTTCCTCATTTGTACAAAAGCACGCATTATTTGAAGATTTATTTCAATCGCTTTCTTACTTTTTAAAACACCTGACAAAATTGCAACACCTTGTTCTGTAAATACAAAAGGTAATCTCCTCACCCCTCCCCAACTTGATATTCCAAATTGGAATTTCAAGTTATTAAACTCTTCGTTATTTAATTGAAACATAAAATCATTTGGAAATCTCTCCATATTTCTTTTTACTGCCTTATTTAAATTGAATGTTTCAACACCATATAATTTAGCTAAATCTCTGTCTAAAATTACTTGTTGTCCACGAATGGCGTGAATTTTACTTTTAACATCTTCAACAATTACCAATTCTTTCATATTAACCTAAATGAAAAAGTGATTTATATAGTTTGTCTGGACTTGTCCGCGTGTCCAGTGCTAGTTTTATATATGATGAACGCAAATAAGATACTTTTTTAAATTGTGAAATAATGGACAATACTATGAATTTCGGAGAAAAAGTAAAAGGGTACCATGTTAGAGTACTTAATGAAAGAGAAGTTAGAGCCAGTGCAGGTATTTTATTTTTCTTCGCTATGATTTCGTTCATGAATGCTTGGTTACTTGGTAACTTTAATTACATCAAAATTTTCATCATCGCTTTTTTCGTAGATTTTTTTATCAGGTTATTCATTAGTCCAAAATATTCTCCATCCATGATTTTGGGCAAATTTGCTGTTGGTAAACAAAAAGTTGAATATGTTGGAGCTCCACAAAAACAATTCGCTTGGGGCATAGGATTAGTATTAGCAACAATCATGTCCATTTTAGTCATCATTAACGATGTAAGAGGGCCAACAAATTTATTCATTTGTTTAGCTTGTTTATTATTCTTGTTTTTCGAATCTGCTTTCGGTATTTGTATTGGGTGCAAAGTTTACAACCTGTTTAACAAAGAAAAAGCACAATTTTGTCCAGGAGGAGTTTGTGAAATTGTTAAAAAAGAACCTATTCAAAAAGTTAGTTGGGTACAAGTCATGATTTTGATTTTGTTCTTGTTAGGGATTTTCTTTATCTCAAATGAAATATTAGAAACAAAGGAGCCAAAGATGGTAATACCTGCACAAGAAACAAATGTTTCTGATAACTGTGTGGTGCCAAATTGGGCGATTGAAATTGGTCACGAAGAAATGTGGAAATTGCACAATTGTTGAAATTATACAATAAAATACAATTACTATCAAAATATTTATATCACAAAATCAATAATCATACCTAAAATGAACGAATTAACACCTGAAAACATATATGCCCTTATAGGCGGTACAATTGTTATTGGAACAATATATGGGATTTACAAAAATATTAAAACTAATACTAAAAAAGATTTTAAAATTTTAAATGAACTAACAAAAAAATACCACAACAATTTCATTAAAGAAGAAGCTATTGAATATTACAATAATTTAAAAGATTTAGAAAATTCAATAATTTGGGGTGAGAAAAGGAAAAAATTAGAAAATTTAATATCTAAAACAAGTACACAATTGGGCGAATTTATTAAAAAAGAAATACAAAACTCGTTAGGATATCAAGTTATAAACGAAACAACAGAATTAAAAGAATTATCTAAAACGTATAAAAATTCATATGGAAGATATAATTCCCAACAATAAAAAAAAACAGAACATTAATTAACCAGAAACATTTTCTTTTCTGTACAAGAGGTAAAAAATATGACAAACATTATTATTAATCAATCTGTGGCAATCTTATGCGATGGAAACAACATCGAACGAAGCATCCACAAACAATCAGGTTCTACAAGTACCATGATCAATTTTGACAAACTAATCCCTAAATTGTTAAAAAATAGAGGATTAAACCGACTAATTTATTTCAAAGAAGGAAGAGCAATATCTTCCAAACTGGCAGAAAGATTGTACGATAAATATTATGGATCTGTTGAACCTTGTCACAAATCTGCTGACATCCCACTTTCTATCAAAGCTACTCAATTGGCTTCCAAAGTTGACACGATTATCATTTTGTCAGGTGATTCAGATTATGTAGAATTAGTTCGACATTTGAAAGGCGAAGGTGTCAGAGTAGAAATTGCTGCTGTTAAAGAAACAACTGCGAAAATTCTTATTGACGAAGCAGACCATTTCCAAGAAATCACCAGAGAAGATTGGTTCATGTTTAACAGACCGAACTACAAAAAGAACGGGTTTAAGAAATCCAATTTTAAAAGACAAATTGAAAATCAACCACAAGTTACAAACCCAACTCAAACTACTCCTGCTATCAACAAACAGGCGGAGAAAAAAGTAATAATTCCAACACAGATTACACAGGAAAAAAAACAAGTTGTTATCAGACCAGCATTTGCTAAGAAAATGGAATTAAATAGACCAGTTGCAGCTAGTAAACCGATTGTTACTAAAAAACCAGTATCAACAAAAAAAACAATAACTGCCCCTAAGCAACAAGTTACTAAGAAACCAACACCAGTAAAAAAAACAGTTGTCACCAAAAAGAAAATTGTCAAGAAAGCCACTAAAAAAGAAGCTGTCAAAAAGGCAATTAAGAAGGTTGTTAAAAAAGTAACAAAAAAGAAAGTAGCTAAGAGGAAATGATGAATCTGCGCCAATTCGTTACCAAAGCTAACCAAGAGATGTATGCTTGTGAAACTAAACAAGAAACAAAATTAGTTAACGGAGCCACAGAAATAGTTTTTATCAAAGAACAATATAAAGCAGTAGACACATATTACGGATTTGATCCTTTTATTGGTCAATTAGTTGTTTTTGAAAATGACAAATTTGTTTGGGGGATGAATTATTATAGGGAAATTCTTTCGGATACAGTTGATAAAAATAAATTGTACAAATTTCTTAGAAAATCGATGAGATTAGTTTCCGAAAAACGACCATTCCGTGGACCCAATGAATTTGTTAAAGACCAATGGAAGTATACAGATGAATCAACTGGTGAATTAGGTTCTTTTAGTGGCCAAGAAACAATATTTTATGATGGTGAGAAAGTATATGGATTAGTTTACCATGGTGGAAATGTTAAAAAGAAGTAAAATTAAAAGTAACAAAAAAGAAAGTAGCTAAGAGGAAATGACTAACTAAACACCTTCAGATTTTTCTATTGTGCAAAAATCCTCTCCAAGAAACTTTTACTAGGTTTAGTTTCTTTCAGTTGTTTAATCAAGTCTTTTTGTTTCTTGCTTAATTTGGTAGGCACTTCTATCCGTACTTTGACCATCTGGTCACCAGCACCGACATGGTTCAAATAAGGAATACCTTTATCACTCATTCTAAATATTGTTTCAGATGCAGTTCCAGCAGGGATTTTTAATTTCGCTTTCCCATCAATGATTGGAACCTCTATATCATCCCCTAACGCTGCTTGACTGAACGAAATTGGAACAGTGATTTTCAAATCATTTCCATCACGGACAAAGAATTTGTGTTCCTGAACATGAACTTCAACATACAAATCTCCGCTCGGGCCATTGTTAGCTCCAACTTCACCTTCACCAGTAACTCTTAACCGCATATTATCAGCTACGCCAGCAGGTATTGTTAGTTCAAGTTTCTTTTTCTTCCGAACTAAACCTTCACCACCACAAGTTTTACAAGAATCTTGTGGCAATTTACCTTTACCATGACAGTATGGGCATGGGCCGGACTGTTGAACCATCCCGAAAGGTGTTCTTTGAACTCGTTTAACATAACCTTCCCCATGACAATGATGACAACTTTCAAATTTATGTGCACCTTTACCATCACAATCTGCGCATCTTTCTAATTTGTTCAAACTAATTTCTTTCTCCATACCTTTTGCAGCTTCTTCTAAGGTAATTGTAATTTCATAAAGTAAATCTGCTCCTCTTCTAGCTCGTGTACCTCGGCGACTTCCACCACCACCGAACAATTGGTCAAAAATATCATCAAATCCACCACCACCAAAATTGCCCCCTCTAAATTGAGACATGATATCTGAAAAATCGTACCCTTGGAATCCACCAGCACCAGCTCCACCACTACCAAACGCAGCACTGCCAAACTGATCATATTGTTGACGTTTTTTATCATCACCTAACACAGAAACAGCTTCATTAATTTCTTTAAATTTTTCTTCATACTCTTTCTTTTTATCTTCAGGAGCACGGTCAGGGTGATACTTCATCGCCTTCTTTTTGAAAGCTTTTTTAATCTCTTGTTTAGTTGCACCTTTCTTTAGTCCCAACCGTTCATAATAATCATCAGTCATTTTTTAACATCTCCATTACCAATTCTTCAGATGAGAAGTCTAACTGCTTAAATAACTTCTGTTCCTGTTCTTTAATTTTTATTGAATAATTATCCCAAACCCCATCTTCTTTCGGATAATTTTCTTTAAGATAATCTAACCTTTCATTTAAAGTAACTACTTTCTCTCTAAACACTCGCCAATCCGCATAATGTACAATTAACTCTTCCCAAGAATAATTTTTTACTTTTGAGTCTCCAGAATTTTTAATTGCTATTGCTAATTCAGGATATTTTTCCTTAAATATTAAATGAGCAACTTCATTTTCATACATATGACCATATTTTTCACGTAACAATTTCCACATCGTAATTTCTTCTTCAGAAAAATCATAACTATGAAATTTGTTCGGTGTTAATTCTTTCAAAGAAACAACTTTAAACAAATCGTGTAATAAAGAAATAGAGTTTACTAGGTTAATGTTGATTTTCACACCTTTCTTTTCCAGTTCTCGTGCTAAAAATACTGCTACTTCACGCACTTTTAAACAATGTCCATAGATGTTTCTAGGTACAACATACTCCTTAAAATAATCAAGACACTCTTGTTCGGTTGGTAAGTTCATTGTAAATAGTATTTAGTTGGTAAATGTAAAAAAGATAAAATAAAAAATAAAAAAAAGATAGTTAAAAACTATTCTTTCTTATCTTCTTTCTTCTCTTTGAACTCTGCATCAACCACTTTTTCACCGTTCTTAGTAGTATCAGCTTTTTCTGCTTTATCGTCTGCGCCTTTTCCTGCTTTAGCTTGTTCAGCTTGTTGAGCAGCAGCTGCTTCTTGGTAAATTTTGGTACCGATTTCTTGCATAACCTTGTTCAACTCTTCAATTTTCTGGTTGATTTCTTTCGGTTCGCCTTTCTCTTTCGCAGATTCAAGTTCTTTAATTTTCTCTTCTACTTTTTTCTTGGTAGCCTCATCAGCTTTATCTTTAAACTCTTCCATAGCTTTTTTGGTTTGAAAAATTACTGCTTCAGCGTTGTTATCTGCTTCAATTTTAGCTTTCTTTTCATTATCAGCAGATTCGTTCTTCTTAGCTTCTTCTTTCATTTTCTCCACTTCATCCTTGCTCAAGTTTCCAGACCCAGTAATTTGAATTTTTTGTTCTTTACCAGTACCTTTATCTTTAGCTGAAACGTGCATAATACCGTTAGCGTCAATATCAAAAGTAACTTCAATTTGTGGAACTCCTCGTGGTGCAGGAGGGATACCCACCAAATCAAACTGGCCTAACAATTTGTTATCGTTAAACATTGGCCGTTCTCCTTGTGATACTCTGATAGTTACCGCCGGTTGATTATCTGCTGCAGTACTAAACACTTGCGATTTCTTTGTTGGAATAGTAGAGTTTCGTTCAATCAATTTTGTAAATACACCACCTAAAGTTTCAATTCCTAAACTTAATGGTGTTACGTCCAATAAAAGAACATCTTTAACATCTCCAGCAATGATACCTGCCTGGATAGCTGCTCCAACTGCCACAGCTTCGTCAGGGTTAACAGATTTATCGCCGTCTTTACCAACTAATTTCTTAACCATTTCTTGTACAGCCGGAATTCTTGTAGAACCACCAACGAAAAGAACTTTATCAAGTTGGCTAATGTCCAAGTCTGCATCTTTCAAAGCATTTTTGGTAGGAACTTCTAACCTTTTAATAATATCAGAGATTAATTCTTCGAATTTAGCTTTTGTTAAATCTTCTTTAATATGTTTTGGACCGTTCTGGTCAGCAGTAATGAACGGAATACTAATTTCCACTTTTGTTTTAGTAGATAATTCA
>CAYXEO010000015.1:0-17898 GCA_964464055.1 uncultured Methanosarcinales archaeon
AAGTGATAAGTGCTGAAAGCATCTAAGCACGAAGCATACCTTGAAAAGAGACACCATAGGACACGGCAAGAACAGCCGTTTGATAGAAGTGATGTGTAAGTACCGAGGCAACGAGGTATTCAGCATGCACTTACTAACGTCCAAAAATTTTGTTAATTTACATACGGTTTTCATTACCCTTCTTTTTTTTATTTTTATTTTTATTTTCTATAAAAATTAATTAAAAAAAATTTAAAATGAAATTCTTCATAAGAAAATTAATTTAGCGATAGCCATATTGTCATTGCTGTTGATACTATTGATCTTTTATTAGATATCGGTTTGTTTGGTTCATCCGAACCCAGCTCACGAAAATACGATTCTTATTTGGTGAACACTTTTATGATTATGTGATAGAAATTTATTTAAACTCATTTTGATTACTAAATTTTATGGCAAGAAATTATAAAACAATCCGTGCTTACCATTTGGCATACGATTTTGTTCTTGACATATATGAACGAACAAAAAATTTCCCCGCAGATGAGAAACATAATATTACTTCTCAGATAAGACGTGCTTCAGTTTCAATCCCTCTTAATATTGCTGAAGGAAGTGCTAAAGCCAGTAAAAAAGAGTTTGTTCATTTTTTGAATACTGCTTATGCATCAGCTAAAGAAGTAGAAGTTTTGTTAAGTCTTTGTCTTGATCTCGGTTATTTTAGTAAAATTGATTATGATTATTTGTCAGAATGCCTTGATAAATTGAACGCTAAACTATTCTTGTTTGTTAGAAACGTGGAAGAAGGTATCGGGCATCGTAAATACCAATTTTTCAAAAGTTTTGAAGGGAAACGACGAAAATATGATAAATAAAAAAATTAAAAAGGTATATTTTTAATAATAATTTCTAACTGAATTAAAAGTTTTTTTGTTGGTTTTTCAATATATTGGTAAACAGTAGCACCTTTTTTTTCTGTAAGACTTTTTTTAAGATTTTCAGTTTCTCTTTTTAAGGTTTGATAACCTTCTGATGTTAGTAATATTTTTTTTTGAAATATCTTTTTTGGTTGTGCTTGTTGTAATAAAATTCCTAAATTTTGTTCTATTTTTGTTAACGAATTCATCATTTTTGAATTACTTCCCATTCTTTGTTCTGCAATAGGTAATAAATTATGTAAATAATTCATTGTTAATTCTATTTGTTCTTTTTTTAATGTCATTTAATTTCACCTCTCTTCCATTCATCAATTTTCATCACAAACTTTTATTAAAATTTTGATTAAAAGACGTTAAACATAAATTTAGAACCCCACTCCTTTAGGCATTTTCCCACCCATTTTTTTCATCATTTTATTCATGTCTTTTTCGCCTTTAAACATTTTCATCATTTTTTTACTTTGCCGGTATTGTTTTAATAACTCTCTAATTTGAGCAATTTTTAATCCTGACCCTGCAGAAATTCTGTCAATTCTATCTGCTGAAATTATGTCTGGCTCTTCTAACTCTTTTTTTGTCATACTATCCATGGCAAACTTCCACTTCTCTAATTTACCTTCTTGAACATCTAACATTTCTTTAGGCAAATTCATGTTACTCATCCCTGGGATCATGCCCATAATTTTTTTGAATGAACCCATTTTTTTCATAGCTTTCATTTGTTCGTAAAGATCAACCAAATTAAATTCACCTTTCATAAACTTGTCTTGCATCTCTTTGGCACTTTCTTCAGTAACAACTTCCTTAGCTTTTTCAAGGAGCGTTTCTAAATCGCCCATACCAATCATTCGTCCAACGAACCGTTGTGGATAAAATGTTTCTAAATCATCAACTTTTTCACCAACCCCAATAAACTTTATTTTTGCGTTTGTAACTGCACAAGCAGATAACGCTCCACCACCTTTCGCTGTACCTTCCAATTTTGTTACGATAACGCCTGTAACATGTACAGTGTCATGGAACGATTGTGCTTGTTTTTGTGCTGCTTGTCCAATATCTGCTGAGATGATAAGTAACCTTTCATCAGCTTTAACAGCATTATTTAATTGGTTTAACTCTTCAACTAACTCGTCAGAAAGTGCGTCTCGTCCAGCAGTGTCAACAATTACAATATCATAATTTTGAATTTTTTCTTGGAATGCTAAATAAATGTTGGTCGGATCCTTTTCAGTTTTAATTCCAAAAAAATCAACCCCTACCTGTTTCGCTATCTGTTCCAACTGGTCATAAGCTGCTGGTCGCCAAGTATCAGTTTGCATCACTGCAACCTTGTACCCACGTTTTTTGTAATATTTTGCTAATTTTCCTGTTGTGGTAGTTTTTCCTGATCCGAACAGTCCCACCATCATTATTTGAGTAGGTTTTTTACTAATTTTTATTTCACTAACTTCTTTACCGAGAAAATTTGTTAATTCTTCATAAACGATACTAATTAATTGTTCCCTTTTAGTTATTCCTGGAGAAGTTGGCGTTTTAGCTCGTTCTTTGATTTTTTTACTAAGACCAAATACAAGTTGTACATTTGTATCTGACTGTAATAATGCTCGTTGAATATCTTTTACTAGTTCATTGATAAGTTTTTCATCTACAAAAACAGAATTTGTGATTTTGTTAAGCGTGTTTTTCAACGAATTGCTAAGTTTTTCTAATACCATTGTGCGAATTTATACTTTTTATTTTGTTATTAATTGTTATTGTTGTAGTGATTAATTTATTGTTAATAATGTAAAAGAAAAAGAAATATAGTTATATAAAGTTTGCTACTCTTTGAGATGTTATTTAAAGGAATAATACTGTAACTCCTAAAATTAGAATGAACAAATAAATGGCGAAATTGAGTAATTTAAGGTGATGTTTTTGTAACAATTCTTTCTTTTTTTCATTATTTTTGTTTTTTTGATGTGCTATATTATCAAGTTTTTGTCTTAAAAAATAAGCTCCGAGAGTCATTGCTACTAAAAGTAAAACGAGAATTATGTTGTGAAAGAGTAGAATTGGGAATACTACTGCTCTTTTGTATTGCCCTTCGAAAAGGTTCCTGATTAAAATCACGCTTGTGTCCGCAGTGAAGAAAGTGAACATTGCTAAGAAAAATCCTGTCACTGGTATTCCGATCGGTGATAATGTGTACCTGACATATTTTTTCAATTTCTCTTTAAGATCTCGTGGGAAATTTTTGAACAATATTTTCCAAGTACCAAAGAACGCTTTGATTTGTACTAAAGCAAATGTTGCTGCTCCGATTGCGATTAATCTAGTGAACAATTTTCCTAAAGTAGCATTGTAAAAAATGTCTAATTTTCCAATCCCGAAAATAAGGTAAGCTAAATAAACCCCTACAATAAATAATGTCCCTCTTTTGAGAATATTTTCTTTTTCTGTGGTAACAGATAGAATGATAAGTAGAATTAATAATAATGCTAACATGCCAGAACTAAACATGTTTTTTAATGCTTCTCCAGTAACTTTGAAGAACGAGATTGTGTTTAATATTTCCGGAGATGTGCTAGACCCCACAACACCGATAGTTTGTACTTCTTGTAATGACGGACAAGCTGAAGAGGGGTTATTTTTGATACTTCCTTCCAAAAGTGAAGTGATTGATTGTTCTCCAATAAGGTAACTTCCACCGATGAAAATGATTGGGATCCCTTGTGATTCCTCGCTTACCCCAAAAACTTTGAAATATTGGTTAAGAAGTTCATTATTTTGTTGATTGTAATAAACTTCATAAGTTTGGATAGTGATGTTAGGATACTTTTGTTGTAAAGTGAATAAGTATGCGTCTACATTTTGACCTTCTGTAGATTCTTCTCCGTAAAAGTAGTATATACAATCCTTTTCAACGTTTGGTGAGATAGAAATAGTTTTCGCTAATGCTAAAGATGATAATAAAGTTACTAAAATGAATATGGTGATTAAACAACTTAATATTTTGTTTCCTTTTTTGATCTCTTTATTATTAAACATCTTTTATACTTCTCTTTTTTTTGTTAGCGGGTATTACCACTGTTGAATTTCTTTCCCAACCATATCTTTAAAAGACTCAAATATTTTATAAACTTTTTCTTTTAATTCTTTTTTTGGTTTGGCAGAATAAACAAACACATACCCACCTTTTTCCAAATTGATTTGTCTTCTTTTGATTAACTCTTTCTCGAACAGTTTCTTGACGCTTCGCTGGATAGTTGTCCGATCTTTTTTAATTTTTGTCATTATTTCTTCGATTGTTTTTTCTTCTTTTTCTTTTAGAAGATATTTCATAATTAACAATCCAGTCTTGTTCAAACTGAAAGAACATTTTAAGATATCTTCCAAAGTTACAATTCTACACACGAAGTTTAATGACATCTTTATGATGGGTGTATTATAGTATATAATTGTTTCGGGGATGTATTGTTAATAATTAATTTACTTTTGGTTTGCGGTAGTGCATAATCACCCACCATAATAGCAGACAACCATTCAATTTAAATAATAAACTTAATTTGGAGAAGAATAAATAACATGAGGTAAATAATAAAATGGTATTAGAATTAAAAGATGAAACTTGGGAACAAGAAGTTGTAAAATCAGAATTACCAGTTATCGTAGATTTCTGGGCATCATGGTGTGGTCCATGTCGTATGTTAACACCTGTTTTTGAAGAAGTTGAGAAGGATTTAGGTGACAAAATCAAATTCACTAAAATCTCTACTGAAGATTACCCAAATTCAGCACAACAAAACCAAATTACTGGCATTCCTTGCTTAATTATTTTCAAAGATGGGAAAGAAGTTGATCGGATAGTAGGATTCAACCAAGCACCACAGTTGAAAGAGAAAATTGAAGCTGTATTAGCTGAGATGTGATTAGTTTTTTTCTTTCTTTTTTTGTTTTACCATTCTTTATTTTTTTCATTTTCTTTCTTTTGTGAACATTTTTTCACACAATTCTTTTAAAGGTACTTTATTCTTGGTAATTTATGAGAACTTTACAAAATGTTATTGCTTGTTTTTATGATTGTGATAAAACTTTGATTCCTGGTGATATGCAAGAGAAGATGCTAAGGGAACACAATATTGAACCAAGACAATTTTGGGATGAAGCAGGAAGAAATGTAACCTTTGACAAATCACAAGGGGTAAATCATAACTCTGAAAATGCTTACATGAACCTTTTTTTAGATTGTGTTGAAGGTGGTCGAATTCCCAACTTATCAAACCAAATGTTACGTGAATATGGACAAGAGATAGATTTGTTCCCCGGATTGCCAGACTTTTTTTTACAAATGAAAAATTTTGTCAAAGAAAATCAAAAATATTCTGCGCACCAGATAACTTTAGAAAATTATATTATCAGTACCGGCCTTAAAGAGATGATTTTAGGTAGCGATTTGAACCAAGAAGCGTGTCTTGATGGCATATTTGCTTCTGAGTTTTCTGAAAAAGATGGTGTAATTAAACGGATTGCTCGTAGTGTAGGGTTTATGCAAAAGACGGTCTATTTGCATGAAGTAAATAAAGGTGTTAATGTTTATCCTCACCTTGATGTTAATGAGAAAATACCTCATAAATCCCGTAGAGTACCTTTTCAAAATATGATTTATGTTGGTGACGGTTTTACTGATGTACCTTGTTTTGCACTAATTAATGATCGTGGTGGAAAAAGTCTCGGTGTCTATGACCAAAATGAAAAAGGTGCTTTTGAACAAGCTTACAAATTACAAGAAGATGAACGAGTTTTTACATTTTCAATAGCAGATTATTCTAAAGGTAGTGCAAATTATAAAATTTTGGAACATTCAATAAGAAAAATTGCTGACCAGATAGTTGAACATCGGGAAGAAGAAATAAAAAGTAAAGTTGGACAATAGATTTTTGATTTATGTTTTTTTTAATAATTTTCCTACTCAACACCTTTATCGAAATGTCCTTTGGTAAAATTGAATTTGTGGATGGTAACTTTTTTAGTTTTCCCTTTCAATATCGCTTGGTAAATATTAAGAGTTTTTTCTACGTTACTATCAAGATCTAAAAAGAATTTGTTAATACCTTCTTTTTTAAATTCGTGAATTAAATCGAAAAGTCCCAACTCGATACTGTTAAGAATTTGGTAATAGTTATGTTCTTGTCGTACCGGGAAAGTGTACAGTTTTGCATCTTTCAGTTTCGGTGGTAAAAGTGTATATTTAGTGTTCATTAAAACTACTTTCCCATGCACTAGTACTGCGAAATTCTTGTTTTTGAATTGTTTTAGTTCAGAGAAACACAATTCTGGCGAAATTATTGGCGTTGTTTGGTGTTTTGTGTTGTTTGTTTCTGTGTTGTTTGTTTTTGTGTTTGAAAAATATTCCATGTCCAGTTCGTTAAATACGTTACAAGAGTAGTCGAGATACAAATTGATACTAATATCTTTTAACAGGGAGTATATCCCTAAATCTCCCACTAATACATTTTTACATTTGTTTTTTTTGATAAGTTCCATAGCTCGTTCAACATCTGTATCGTTTAAAATCCTTGGTACATAAGCATCAAATTTCTTTGAAAAATCTTCCGCGAATATGTTGTAGAAAATTTTATCATTATTGGTGGTATACTTTCTGGCAATTTTTGCATCTTTGAGTGAGTATACTTTTATTAACAATTCGTCTGATGCAGTTTTGACAGGTGTGTTTGGTAAAGTCATTTCTTGTTCTATGGTATTTTCTTTTAGTTGCCCTTTTTTCATTTCTTTTTTCATTTCTCTTTTCTTAATTTTTATCGGTTCGTTTTTATTGAAATTGATTTCTTTACTTTTTTTTACTGAAGACGTTTTGTAAATCTTTGTTCCTGTTTTGGCGTGGATAAATAACTTGACCATGTCACCTTTTTGGGCCTGTTTAACTTCTTGGCCGTCTAGACTTATTTTTCTAATAATTGCACCATCAACTTTTTTTGGTAACCAGATACCTACTCCGTCACCAATTTGAACTTCTTCTTCCAATTTGATAAGATTATTTTTTTCAATTGTTCCAAGATAAAGTCCTCTGCCCATTGGCCGTTCTGGAGATATTAAATCTTTATGTTGAGCATAATGGCCCCAAGTAAATTCTCGGTTAAAAGCTAGTTTCATTTCTTTGAACAGGTCTGTATCGACACTAAACTTACTAGCATAATAATCATCTATTGCTTTCCGATACAATTTGGTTGTTGCCGCAACATATTTTGTACTTCTTAATCGTCCTTCAACTTTTAATGAAGCTACACCCATCTCAATCAGTTCTGGGATTACTTTGATCAGAGATAAATCTTTCATGCTCAATAAGTATTTGTTATTGTACCTTTTTCGACATGGTTGAGCACACAATCCTCTGTTACCAGACCTTCCCCCGAGAAAACTTGAGAACAAACATTTTCCACTGTAACTGAAACACATTGCACCTTGGACAAAAATCTCTGTTGGTAATTTTGTTTTTTTGATGAAATCACTAATTTCTTCTTTGGACGCTTCTCTCGGGAGAACTATTTTGTCAGCTTCTTTGATAAGTTCGTAGAAATGGCTGTTACTAACTGCTGCTTGAGTAGATATGTGAACTTCTAATCCTGGGAAATTCTTTTTTATGATTGGTAAAAATGAAAGGTGTTGGATGATAACTGCATCAACATTTGCGAGGTAAAGTTGTTTTATTGTGTCAAAGAATTCTGTGATTTCGTTATTTTTGATAAGGATATTAAGTGTACAATAACATCTGACCCCATTCTCGTGACAGTATTTGATAGTTTCTTTGATAGTTTCTAGTTTGAAATTGTCAGCTCTTCGTCTGGCATTAAATTTATCAACACCAAAATAGACTGCATCTGCACCATTTTTTACTGCTGCGACTAAGTTCTTTTGGTTTCCTGCCGGGATAAGTAGTTCTATTTTCTTTGGGGTTTTTGTTAATTTGTCCATTATTGGTGATGAAATTGTTCTCTTTTAAAAACATAATCTTTTAAAAATGTAAAAAGCCGAAATTCTCAGTCTTATTTGTTGTTTTTGTTCTTGTTGTTTTTATTATTGTTGTTAAGTTGGTGTTTTTGTTGTTGTTCTTGTTATTGTTGTTAATGATGTTTTTGTTATTGGTCTTGTTGTTAATGATTCTAAAGTGCCATTAGAAACAATAATCTCCCTCTCCTATATGAGATTGGGAAATTTAACTTTGATATTGGTGTTACTTATTTTCGTAATCTTTTTATATATGTGCCTTTTACATCATTATATGATAAAAATCGCGCAAGGGGCAGAAGCAGTTCTGCACAAAGATAATAATGCTGTTATTAAAGAACGGTTCAGTAAAAAGTATCGTTTAGAACATTTGGATAAATCTTTACGTCAGTTCAGAACTAGAAGAGAATCTAAAGTACTTGGTAAATTACAAGATATGAAATTTCCATCACCTCATTTAATTGATTTCTGTGATAAAAGAATGTCTATCACAATGGATTTTGTACCAGGAGAAAAGTTGCGTGACGTTTTGTTACGTGGAGACGATTACCAAATTCTTGCTGCGGAAATGGGTGAAAAAATTGGTAAATTACATGCACATGGCATTATACACGGAGACTTAACAACTTCTAATATGATCCAACACCAAGAAACACGAGAATTAAATATTATTGATTTCGGACTTTCATTTTTTTCTGAAAAAGTCGAAGATAAAGCGGTAGATTTATTTTTACTTGACCGAGCATTAGAAAGTAAACATTATCAACAGTACCCAGAAATATTTGATTCTGTGCTTGAAGGGTATAAGGAAGGTAGCCCTGATTCGAAAGTTGTTTTAGAACGGTTCATTGCGGTCCGTAACCGTGGTAGAAATAAAAATAAATAAAAATAAATTAAATTTTTTTTAATCTTTGTATCCTCTTAAGAATCTGTTAATCTCTTTATACTTTTTGTTTTGATTGAAAATTTTTTCTTCAACTTCTTTAAATTCACATTTGTCGTGTAATAAACAATCTAAAGCTTTATAACTTTGTTTTTGAGTTATTAATCCGGTGTCCATTACTCTGATGATTTCTGTAGCTAATTTTGATTCGTCTTCTTCCAAATTTGAAATTCCATTTTCATCAAAATAACTTATCATTGGAACTCCACCGACACCTTGGTTAATGTCACTGGAAGCATTTGTAGCTTTGATTAAAGCTATCATTCCTTCTAACAAATTAATATTTTTTCTTTCTTTTCTCTTTTTTTTACTTGCAAATTTGTAAAGTACTTTATCTGATTCATCTTGGCCAGAACCAACACTTTCATATTGTCTCGCTGATAAAAATGGACTTCCTCCAATCCCTACTTTGTATATACTAACTCCAGTATCATCTTTACCAATTAACAAGTATGCTCCTTGGAATAGTTCTGATTGCCCAGTTAACATTTTATGAATGTCGGGTTTATAATTTTGATCAATATTTTCTCCTAATATTGCTTCTTGTACACTTATTCCAAAAGTTGAAATTAATTGTGTTTCAATTTTTTTTCTTTTAAATTGGATCATAATTTTTGATAATGTTTCTGCACATTCTGCAACAGTATAACTTTTTTCTTGTAAAAGATGATTTTTTAGAGTTTCACTTGCTCCATACAAAAAATCACTTACACCTGTCCCACCAGCTAAAATAGTAGTGTTGTGATCTGATGTGAAAGGAACAATTTTATCGGCTAAATCATATTTTCTTAATTGTGTTGAACTTTGTGAATCTGCTACCATCCCACCTTCTTTTTCATTAAATCGCATTACATTAATTACTGTCATATTAGTTCACCGGTATATTAGAATTTAAGTTTATTTATAATTGTTTTGGGGTGATTACTCTTTTCCAGTAGGGACAAGAGAATTTACTTAGTTCCATTTAGTAGCAATCGTACCTGGTCCTCGTCGGCCAACAATAGGTCCGTCATCGTAAAACAAACCTGCTTTGACCATGTTTTCTCTCACCATTCTGGCACAAGAGTAAGTTGCCAGAATACCTTTTTCCGCTAAAACTCTGGTCATTTCTTTAAAAAAAGGTACTTGCCACATTTCTGGGCTTGTTTTTGGTGAAAATGGGTCAAAGAAAATAGCATCGAAGTGGTCAGATTCTAGTTGTTTACAGGTTTTTTTTGCGTCACCAAGGATTAGTTTGACATTAACATTTTCATGTTGGAATTCTAGTTTTTTTGGTGTCAAATTCTTATAATGTGAAAAGAAATCTATTTTCGGATTAACTTCTTGAATTTTTTCTACAATGTCAGGGTCATATTCAAGCCCTACAATCTCAATTTTACAGTCTGGGTTTTCTTTCAAAGCGACATCAATAGCCATTGCCGAATTGTATCCCATCCCAAAACAGACGTCCAAAATTTTAATTACTCCCTTTTTTTTTGCTAACTCTTTAATTTTGCAAGGGATTGCATATTTTTTAAGTGCTTCTTCCACAGCACCTGTAAAAGAATGGTAACTTTCACCGACTTTTTCATTAACAAATGTTTCACTGTCATCAGCGGTACTAGTTTTTCTAAGTTTCATTTTGGTTTTAATCAGCTTACTCATCCTCGGCCTACTTAGATCATTACATAATGGAATTACTCTGGGGTTCCTCACAGGATCTTGAGGCTGATGTTTTGTGTTTATTAAAAAAAGTGAGCCTACAGGGATTTGAACCCCGGTCAATCGGTCGCTTCCCAAACAATTGTTTGGTCCGAAGCCGACCGCACTATCCAGACTATGCTATAGGCCCATCAGATAAAATAAACTGCTTCTCTTTTTAAAACTAATGTAAAAAAATAAAAATTTATTCCTCTTCTTTTTTTTCTCGGAACTTACGGGCATTTTCGGCATTAACGAATCTGTAAGTTTGTCCGTCAATTTCTGTTTCTACAACATCTTCAATGTCCATTAATGGTTCTCCTGTAAGGGCATCTTTACTTAATTGACCATCATCACTAGCGCCTTCCATAAAACCTTCTTCTGCCGGTGAAATTTCTCCGTCTTCTTCTAGTTTTTCTCTGCCTTCTTTAGTATAAACATCTTCATCCCGTTCACCATGTTCCATTTCTGCTTCTTTAGTTTCAGTTGTTACTGGTGTTTCTAATTTTTCTTCTGTTGGGGTTATTTCTTTTTTTTCTTCTTCTTTCTTTTTTTTATGCTCTTCATCCATTTTAATTGCCTCTTTGAATTGTGATTTATTTATCGTTATATTTTTCTAGTTTAAATTTATTGTGGTTTTAAGATTAATTAATTAACATTTAATTTATTTCTGACGTAGTCAGTAGTGGAGAAACTTTTAAATAGAAAACAACGAATGATTGGATAAAATGCTTGAACTAAATAAAATTTCAGATAATGTCTGGGAAATTCCCAAGACAGAGAAAATGAACGTTCCAGTTAGGGTTTTTGCTTCAGAACGGATTTTAGAAAAAATGAAACAAGACAAATCATTAGAACAAGCTAAGAATGTTGCTTTTCTTCCTGGGATTTATAAATACGCGTGCATGATGCCTGATGGTCATGAAGGTTACGGTTTCCCCATCGGTGGTGTCGCAGCATTAGATGTAAATAAGGGTGGCATTTCACCAGGTGGTGTGGGTTTTGATATCAATTGTGGTGTTCGTTTGTTACAAACAAATTTAACAAAAGATGATGTTGCTCCGAAGATGCCAGAATTATTAGAAGGTCTGTTCAAAAATGTTCCTGCTGGGTTAGGTGGCTCAAACATCACAGTAACTTCTGAAGTTTTGGATGACTTGCTTAACAAAGGTGCCAAATGGGCAGTTGAGAACGGGTATGGTACTCAAGACGATTTGGACAAATGTGAATCTAACGGATGCATGGAAACTGCTGATGCTAGTAAAGTGTCCGATAAAGCCAAAGCTAGGGGTAGAAAACAAATTGCGACCTTGGGTAGTGGGAATCATTTTTTAGAAATTCAGTATGTTGACGAAATTTATGATGCAGATGTGGCTTCTGTGTTTGGTATTAAAAAAAAAGGGCAAGTGGTGTTGATGATTCACTGCGGTTCTCGTGGGTTGGGGCACCAAGTATGTTCAGATTCAATCCGACAAATGGAACGGACTTTCCCGGACCAAATTGCGAACTTGCCTGACAAACAATTAATCTACGCACCTGCCGGGCATCCACTTTGTGATGATTATTTGAAATCGATGAGTGCGGCCGCGAACTTCGCTTGGTGTAACAGGCACATTATTGGTCACCAAACCAGGTTAGCGTTCAAAGAATTTTTCCCAGATGTGGAATTGGAAACTGTTTATGATGTTGCACACAATATTTGTAAAGTTGAAGAGCACAAAATTGATGTTGTTGGTGACGATGGTGTTAAGAGAAAGGAAATGAAAAAAGTTTATTTACACCGTAAAGGTGCAACCAGAGCATTCCCTCCGGGTCATCCGGAACTGGTTGAAGCGTACAGGAAAGTTGGACAACCAATCCTTTTACCAGGTAGCATGGGTACAAGTTCTTATATCTTGGTTGGTACTGAAAAAGGAATGGAAGAAACATTTGGATCAACTGCGCATGGTGCCGGACGAGTTATGTCACGACAACAAGCTTTAAAAGAATTTAAAGGCGAACAAGTCAAGAAAGATTTGGCTGCTCAGGACATCTCCATCAAATCTGCTTCTTGGAAAGGTGTTGCGGAAGAAGCTCCTGGCGTTTACAAAGATATTGACGAAGTTGCTCGTGTTTCTGATGAAACAGGTATTGGGAAGCGAGTTGTTAGATTGAAACCGATGGGTGTTATTAAAGGATGAATAGGGAGTGATTAAAGGAGTTTTTTGTGTTTTTTTCTTTTTTTTGCCTCTACACTTTATTAAAAAACGAAAGATTTAAAGATTTGTAGTGGCAAGCTTCTTGTTATGAAAAAGAAATACGAATTTTTACCACATACAGCAGATGTACGAGTACGTGCTTATGGCGGTTCGCTAGAGGAAGCATTTACTAATTCTGCTTACGCTGTGACTGATGTTGTCACCGATCACACTAAGATTGAAAAAAAGGTTGAGAAAGAGTTCGTGGTTGAATCAGAAAGTCAGGAATCTTTGCTTTACGATTTCTTGGAACAGTTCTTGGTACTAATTGATTCCGATGGGTTCTTGTTACGTGAGATATTGGAGTTGCAGATACAAGAGTTGAGTATTGAATCTGTTGGGACAAGTGACTCTGTTGCTGGTAGTGGTGGATACAAATTGTCTGCTAAATTCGTTGGTGACAAATATTCTGACAAATACGAAACCAAAACGCATGTCAAGGCGATAACTTATGAAGAAATGTCTATCGTGGAAAATGACGGAGAATGGGTTATTGGGTTCATTGTTGATATTTGAGTCTAAGTAACTTTCCCTTCCAATTGCACAACGAACCCACATTTACCGCATCGCATCTGGTAGATGTTATCTTCATCAGAATATGAACAACTTCTTTCAATCAGTTCTGCTTTGTCGTGTTTGCATTTGGGGCAGATGTGATCGTGTACGGCCAAAGGATTATGTTCATCGACAACTTCTATTTTTTTTGATTCTTGTTGATTTTTTTCAGAAAGGGTCATTTTATCTTGGTTAAGTTTTGGTTGTGCGTGTCCGTGCGGACAAGCTATCCATTTTCCGTACGGTGTATGTTTGGGTAACAGAAGCGACCCACAAGTTTTACAAAACATTTGGTGAACTAATTTGTAGGGGTTTATATTTATTTTGTGTTTTTGGGACACGTCCAGTTTTTGTTGGTTGAATTAGTTAATTGGTGTAATGACAACTTTTATATACCTTAAAAAAAACATTTTTTATTAAAGAGGTTGATGAGATGAATAAATCAATGAAACTATTTACTATCTTTGGAATAGATATTAAATTACATTATAGTTGGTGGTTTGTTTTCATGCTTTTATCTTGGAGTTTATCAACTGCTTATTTCCCACAATTTTTTCCAGACCATACAGTAAGAGAATATTGGTTCATGGGATTAATTTCTGCGGTGTTACTTTTTGTTTCTGTGCTACTGCACGAACTTAGTCATTCAGTTGTAGCAATGTGGCGAAAAATTAAAGTTGAGTCAATAACGTTGTTTTTTTTCGGTGGTGTCGCAGGCATAACTAAAGAAGATATGAAACCAAGTTCAGAATTTATGATGGCGATAGCTGGTCCGATTTTTTCGTTATGTCTTGGTGGTATTTTTTATATTATTTATTTGTTTAACGGCCATCCAATCTGGACCGCGATAACACACTATTTATTTCGATTAAATTTAATTTTGGCAGTTTTTAACATGGTGCCGGCGTTTCCTCTTGATGGTGGTCGAGCGTTACGAGCAGGACTTTATGCTTATTTCGGAGATTTGAAAAAAGCTACCAGAATCGCTTCTAAAGGAGGGAAATTCTTTGCTACATTCTTGATTTTTTTAGGGATTTTTGCAATTATTGGTGGAGAACCTGCCGGTTTATGGTTTGTGTTTTTGGGAGGGTTCTTGTGGTTCATTGCAGGGATGAGTTATGAACAAGTGGTTTTGAAAAATGTTTTGAGCGCGATTTCTGTCAAGGAACTGATGAACAAAAAAGTAATTTATTTGAAACCAGAAATGGTCTTCGCAGATTTTGTTAAAAAGTATGCTAATGTTGATAAAGAAAGTTACATTGTTAAAGATAAAAAATTTGTAGGGATTCTTGATTTGCGGAAAGTAGAAAAAATGGTCCCGGAGATGCAACAAATGCTAAAATTGAAACAAATCTCCTTACCACTTTCACAAGTTAAATGTTTGCGTGAGAAAGATAATTGTTATGTTGCTTACAAACGATTTGCACAAGAGGGTATTGTTTTGTTACCTGTAATGCGTTCAGGGAAAGTTGTTGGTGTATTATCTAATAAATTATTGATGCACAGATTAATTTGGGGTCTTAAGTTCGGTCGGATTGTCGGTGCCAAAAGAATTGTCCGTGATGTGAGAGGTCATGTTGAGGGGAAACAAACTGGGGTGGTTACTAAGAAACAAAAGAAACAAAAGAAACTAGTAACTAAGAAACTAGTAACTAAGAAACGGAATGTGTTATTTAGTAAAAAAATAAAGCGAAAATAATCAATTCTAACAAAAACTATTAAAAAGTAACTTCTATTTTGTTGTTTTGGTGTTAATTATAATATGGTTAAAAATAAAATTATTAAATTATTAAAAGAATATGTTGGGCACGATTATGTTGCCGTGGTTAAACGAGGTAATTCTGCCATAAATTCTGCTTTGTCTTTGGTTGATAAAAAAAAGAAAGTTCTTATCCCTGCTGAAGGTGGTTGGATACATTATCGGACAGCTCCCAAGATGTTGGGACTAGATGTTGACGAGGTTGTTTGCCATAATGCTAAACTAGATTTGGTAGATTTACATAAGAAACTTGCAACTAAGGAGTTTGGCGCTTTATTATATCAAAACCCAGGTGGTTATTTCGCTGAACAGGACACAAAAGAGATAAAAAAGTTAGGTGAGGAATTTGGTTGTCTAGTGATTCTTGATGTGTCTGGTGCAATTGGTACTAACATGTGTCGTGGTGAATTTGCTGATGTGGTTTTAGGCAGTTTTGGGAAATGGAAATTGGTAGAAGCGCACATTGGCGGGTTTATATCTGTTGCTGATAAGAAAGTGTGGGCCGAGTTGACAAATGGTCCTGATGTTAATGTGGGTTATGGGGCTGATGAGGATTCTGGTGATGGTATTGGTCTCGAATTGTTTGATGACGAATTTGCATTAGTGAAGATATATAGTAAATTGAAAGAGTTACCTGCGCGAATCCAGTTTCTTTCAGACATTTGTGGTAGAATAGTTACAGATTTGAAAGCGAAAAATTTAGATGTGTTTTGTCCTAATGATATGGGTTTTGTAGTGGTGGTTAAATTTGATTCTATTATGGAGAAGGAAACTATTATAAACTATTGTAGTATGCATAATTATGAGTTTACTGAATGTCCAAGATACATTCGTTTGAATCAAAAGGCGATCAGTATCGAAGTGAAACGGTTACAGGAAGAATTTTGATTAAAAACATGAGGATGGGAAAATAATAAAAAAATGGCATTAAAAATACCAACATCAATGGAAGAATGTTTATATTTTACTAACCGGTCTTTAGATGGAACTCATGAAGGTCAAGTTTTAGCTTGGGTTTATCGGAAACCATGTCCAAAATGTAAAAAAGATAATATGGGTAAACCTATTAACCCTAAAACAGATCAGCCAAAAACACGGGCTAAAGAGTATGTTTGTCCTAGTTGTGGTTATGAAGAAGCGAAATCTGAACATGAAGCATCTTTAACTCTGGAAGCCAAATATACTTGTCCACATTGTGGTAAAGAGGGTGAATCTTCTTGCCCTTATGTACGGAAAACTTTCCAAGGTGTTAAAGCGTTTGTGATTGAATGTAGTGAATGTGGTGAGAAAATAGCGCTTACCAAAAAGATGAAGGAACCTAAAAAGAAAAAACCTAAAAAGAAGAAAAGTTAGGGTGAAATAATTACATTTTCATCAAATGTTTCTTTTATTTTATTTTTTATTTTTGTTTTAGTGTTTTCTAAATTGTTTTTTTCTTGTTGATGATTTAACAGTTCTAATTTGTTATTTTCTTTTTCTAAATGTTCTGTCGATTTACTAATTTCAATTTGTTGATTGGTGATTTTGGCAGTTATTTCGTTTTGGTCAAGTTGAGTTTGTGTTTCTTTTAATTTTGTTTGTAATGTGGTTATTTCTTGTTTAAGTGGTGTAAGGAGTTTTTGTTTTTCAATTTGGGCAATAAAATTGTTTCTTTGTTTATCAGCAAACTTTAACCCATTATTTTCTAAAGTGTTTTTGAGTGTATTGAGTGCACCAATTATTTGTAAGTTTTCATCTTCCTGGAATGCCAGATTATAATTTTCTACATATTTATCAACAATTTCTTGTTCGGTACTAATTTTACTATATTTACGTAACACCTTACTTAATTTTGAAAAATAATCAAACACTTGCCGTTCCATATTCTTGATTTGTTCTTGAATTTCTGTTTTTTTTACTAGTTGCTTTTGGTGATTTGTATATTCTGGACTTTGTTTCAGTTTTTCTAGTTCTTGTTTTTGGTTTTTTAGTTGAGATTCGGTCTTTTTTATTTCTTCTTTTTTAGTTTTGATTTCTGTTTCTAGTTCTGATTTTGTTTCTTTTGTTAAATAAATGGAAATTATAAGTTCCTTAATAGCTTTTAGTTCGGTAAGTTTTTTTGTACTAATTTTTTTATCAAATTGTTGTGCTAATGAATTTAGTTCTGCAATAAGTTTGAACACTTTTTCAACTTTGTCAAAATAAAGGTGTTGAGCGGCTTGGTAACTTTTATGTGTTTTTTGTGCTAATTGTGCTAATTCTTGGTTTAATTTTTGGTTATATTTTTGGGTCGTGAAATAATCGTTAAGTGTTTTGAACTCTTTATCACTTGTTTCGGTAGTGTCCCCGGACTTAATTTGTTTTAAGAAAATAGTTATTTGTAGGATATAATTGTCTCTATGCCCTTTAACAATATTTTTAACTCGTTCTTCAACATTCTTATGGTCTTTATGCACTTTTTCTTGGTTAAGTGTTTCTAGTCCAGTTTCAATTTTTGACTTAATTTCATCTATTTGTTGGAAATAATATTTTAAGAAATTGTTATAGTTTAATTGAGATATTTGTTGTTCTACCCATTCTTCTAATTCTGTTTCTGATAATTTTATTGGTTCTTTTGTTTTTTTTGTTCGGAACAATTTTAGGATTTTTTTAAGCATGATGTTTTGTTTAGGTGGTCCTGGTTTATATATTTATATGGTCCTGGTTTATATATTTATATGTGGGGTGGAATAATTTGTTGTTTTGGTTTTTTATGTTACTTTAGATTCAACAACAACACTAACAACAACACTAACAACAACACTAACAACAACACTAACAACA
>CAYXEO010000015.1:17998-23017 GCA_964464055.1 uncultured Methanosarcinales archaeon
AACAACAACACTAACAACAACACTAACAACAACACTAACAACAACACTAACAACATAATAAAACGGAGAATTTCGGCTTTTTTGTTTTTTTTAGTTAGAAATCTTTATATATCTTTCATTGTTATCTTTTTTCATGGAACCTGCTATCTCAGAAACTAATGTTTCAACACAGAAAGATGATAATCAGAACGATAACAAACAGAAAGACAAAGTTGTTGTTACTGCGGCTTTACCTTATGCAAATGGTGATTTACACATTGGTCATTTACTAGAATACATTCAAACAGATATTTATGTTCGGTACTTGAAGTTGGCTGGTAAAGATGCACTTTACATTTGTGCTTCTGACATGCATGGTACTCCTGTTGAAGTTAATGCTCGGAAACAAGGTATAGATCCTGAAAAATTTGCACTCAAATACTGGAAAGCGCACCATAAAGATTTAGTTTCTTACCACATAGAATTTGATAATTTCTACAAAACTCATTCACCAGAAAATAAAGAACTTGCAGAATGGGTGTTCAGTAAATTACAAGAGAAAGACTTAATTTATCGAAAAAAGATGGACATAATATATTGTGACTCTTGTGCAAGGTCGTTACCTGACAGATTTGTTAAAGGGACATGCCCTCATTGCACAACTAACGGACAATATGGTGACATTTGTGAAAGTTGTGGTACGATTTTGAAAGGTGTAGATTTAATTAATCCAAAATGTACTTTGTGTGGGAAAACACCAATCCAAAAAGAAAGTGAACATTACTTTTTCAAGTTGAGCAAATTCTCTACTCGACTTAATGAATGGATGGATTCATCTGTTGCGAATTTGCAACCAGAAGTTAAGAACTGGTTAAAGAACTGGTTAGATGGTGGTCTTGAAGATTGGTGTGTATCTCGTGATGCACCTTATTTCGGGTTTGAAATTCCTAATTCTGTGGAAGAAACTGGGGAAAGAAAATTCTTTTATGTTTGGTTAGATGCACCGATTGGTTACATTTCATCAACAAAACATTTCTGTGACACTGTGGCACTTGCTGAAGGGCGTACAGCGTGCAAGTGGCAAGATTATTGGTATGATGGAAAAGTCGAACATATTATTGGTAAGGATATTAGTTATTTTCACTTCCTTTTCTGGCCGGCGATATTAATGGCGGTAGATATACCTATACCAGAACTGAATGTGCATGGGTTTATCACTGTTGATGGTAAAAAAATGAGCAAATCTCGTGGAACTTTTTTCACTGCTCGTGATTTTTTAGATTTGTTTAGTGCTGAATCGTTAAGGTTTTTTTATGCTAGTCATTTGGATCGGCGAGTTGTTGACATTGACATGAGTTTCACAGAATTTCAGTCCGTGGTAAATAATGTACTTGTTGGGAATTTGGGCAATTATTGTTATCGGGTTTTGACTTTTGCACAGAAAAATCATGGCAAAGTTGAAATGATTGCATCAGGAGATTCTGAAAAGGAATTGATTGGTTTGTTTGATAAATTGGTAATTGGTGTTAAATCTGCTTATGCTGGTAAAGATTTCAAAACCGCAGTGAAATTAATTTTACAAATTGCAGATTTGGGTAACGCTTATTTTCAAAAGTCGGAAGTGTGGAAAGATAAAAGTTCTGATGAAACTAAAGCGAAGGTTGGTTTCTGTGTTAATTTGGCAAGGAACTTAGTAATTTTAGTTAGTCCAATATTGCCAGAGTTTAGTAAGAAAGTTTATGGTGCTTTGGGGCTTGATATTGTGTCAAGTGGTTCTGGCGTTGTTGGTGAATCTAATGTTGCTAAACCGTCTAATGTTACTAATGAACTTAGTTTATTTAATTTTGATGATATTGGTTTTGATTTTGTTGGTGATTTAAAAAAGCCAGCTTTATTAGTTCAGAAAATTGAACATATACCTAAAACAGAACGGTTTCCATTACAAATGGCAGTGGGCGAAATTGTTTCTGTTAAAGATCATCCTAATGCGGACAGTTTATTATTAATGCAAGTTAATTTAGGTGCGGAGTTTGGTGAGCGACAAGTTGTTGCTGGGTTAAAGAAGTATTTCTCTGACCTGTCAACTATGTTGGTTGGTAAAAAAGCAGTATTTTGTGTGAACATGAAACCAGCAAAATTGCGTGGTGAAAAAAGTAGTGCAATGATTTTCGCAGCTGATGATGGTGAGCATGTTGGTTTATTAGAAGTTGAGAAATCTGAGGTTGGTAATCTGGTTGTTTTTGCAGGGCTTGAGAACTCAGTTTCGGAAGTTACTTTTGACGAATTTTTGAAAGTCAAAATGGTTGTTGGCGCTGATGGTGTGGTCTTGTTTGACAGTAGAAAAATGTCAACTGCAATTGAAGATGTTAAAGTTAGTGGTGGAGTTGCTGTTGGTGCGCCTGTTAAATGAGTTTGTCTTGTTTTTTAATTACTTTTAATTACTTTTTATTGTTTTTTATATTGTTGAAATGAGAAACATTTATATACGCATATTCTTTCTTTTCAAATAAAGAGTTGGTATTAAATGGATGTTAAAAGAAATATATTTAGTAAATGTTCTAGTTTTAGTAGGGATAAATCTGGCCAGTTAACTGTTTTCATGATAATTGGGATTTTAATTCTGTTCACTTTCGCAGGGATTTTTTATGTTACCAATTTAACTGTTGAGGAAACTTTTACTGCTGAAGGTGAAATTGTTGTTAGTGCTGTGCCAAAAACATTTGAACCAATTCAGGAGTTTACTGAAAATTGCATCAATAGTATTGCTAAAAATGGGTTAGTGTTGATTGGTGAACAGGGTGGATACATTTATCCAGAAACAGTTGGTGAATTTTCTGAAACCGATATGACAAATTATGATGGGGTCAGTTTGGGTTCTGTTAATGTCCCTTATTGGCATTATAATATTCAACCTAACGATAATAATGTGGTGGTTTATAGTTCTCATAAACCTGAACTTGTGACTGTTGAAGATCCAGTAATGTCTATTGAAGGTCAACTTGAAAGTTATTTAGAAGAAAATATTGATTCTTGTTTACAGGAGTTCTCTGCATTTTCTGGGCAAGGGTTTGAAATTGATTATGTTTCCGGTGTAGAAAATAAAGATGCCACTGTAAAAATAAGTGATTACCATATTGGATTTTGGTTAAATACAAAAGTAGTGGCTGAAAAAGAAGGTGCTGAACAAGAGATTTCTCAGTTTTATGTTAAGGTGCCTCTTAATTTGAAACATTTTTTTGATGTAGCTGGTTTAATTACTGATACTGAAAAGAGGACTAATTTTTTAGAAAGACAAGGGATGGAATTGATTTCTGTTTATGGTCATAAAGATAATAGTTATTTAGCACCTGTTTCGGATTTAGGTTATGATCTTTATTCTCTCCATTATTGGGACGAGGGAAGTTTAAAACAAAAAATAAAAGGGCTTTTAACTTCTTATGTGCCTTTATTACGTTATTTAGGGAGTGAAAATTTCCATCAGCCAGTTATGTATAAAACTAATCTGATGGCACAGAAATCATTAGATAATATGGTTTTACCTTTATTTGGCGCGGATGATTTAGGGATAAATTTCGATTATTTTGCATGGGAACCATATTTTAAGGTTAATAGTGATGAATCTGGGGCAGTGAAACCAGAACATATTTTTATTAAATATGGGGTTCTAAATTATGGTCAACAGAGGTATGAAACACATTATAGTGTTAGTTACCCAGTTCTAGTAACTTTGCGTGATGATGATGCTTTTGGTGGTGAGGGGTACAATTTTGTTTTTGCGTTAGAAAGTAACATTCGAAATAATGAGCCTGCGATCGCTAATGAAATTATGAAACCTTATCCTAAAAAAATATCTTCTTTATCTTGTAATGAAGAACATCGAAGCACAGAATTGGTTAAGTCTATCGTGGTGGATAGTTTTACTAAAGAACCAATTGAACTGGTTAATATTGGGTTTAGTATCCCTGAACAGGCAGATTGTGGTATTGGTCAAACTGATACAAAAGGCGTTGTTGAAGAAAAATATCCAGCTGCTTATGGCGGTGTAGTGAATTTAGTCCATCCAGAATATTTGTCTGAATTTTATCCACTTAACACTTATAAAAATAAAGATCATCCTCTTTTAATTGGTTATGCTGTTTCTGGTTTAGTGGATTATGATAAGGTGTTGGAGATGCATAAGAAGAAAACAATTAATGTTAGGGTAAAAAAAAAGAATTTACAAAAATGTGTGACTCCTTTAATTTGTAGCGGATTGAATTTAGGAATTTATAAAGATATTTCCTGTGAATCTAAAGATCCTGTTTGTTTTTTTAATGGTGGGGCAAGTTCATTTTTAGGGGAACCAGTAATTGAATTTAAAGTAAATGACAGTAATGCTGAATTAAACTCTTATTATTTTAGTAATGCAGAAGAAGAATTAGTTCCTGAAGAAGAAGTATTATTAGATTTGACAAGGATAAGTGGGTTTAATGATATGTTAGTAAGTGAATCGTTTAGTAAGATGATTACATTAAAAAGTAATTTGTCTCAACCAGTAGAACTGGTGCCTGGAATTTACAAAGTTACTGCTATCACTACATATAATAAACCGGTAAAAATACCGACTGAAAAGAGATGCAATTATTATTCTATTTTAACATATGATGTGGAAGATTGCTACACACTAAATGAAACAATAATGGATAAATTTGTTACAGGTGGATTAAAGTGGGACACTGAAGTGTCTTATCTAGAAATAAGAAATGGTGACCTTTACACTTCTGAAAATTTAACTTTTTATGTATTGGATCAAAATATGGGTTCTTTTCCAGAATATTTTAAGTCTGCAGGAGTGGATGTTCCAGGTAGGGTTTTAGAAGATTTACAAGTGCCTTCCAAAATACAAAATGTGTCACAGATACCTTATGTGAGAAATGCGTTGTTGCCCATATTTGAATAAAAATTAAAATAGAGATTAAATTCAAAAAATAAAAATGAAATCAATCAACAGAAAAAAAATTAACGAACAACGAATGTGGAGTTTTGCAGGACTTTTTATAA
>CAYXEO010000016.1:0-3190 GCA_964464055.1 uncultured Methanosarcinales archaeon
GTGGCAAAAAACAGTTTTGGATCTGTACAATTTAGCTTCCGGAAGAGGGGTATTAGGTATCCCTGCTGATTCGTTGTACGATAATATGTACGCATCGATGATGGGTTTGTGCGTTCCAGGAATTTTATTTAACATTGAAAAAGCGAGAGAGATCCATTGTCGGAAAATTGTTTGTTATGGGCAAGAAGTACCTTCCGGTATTGCGACAATTCAGTCTTGTGATAAGTTGTTCGATTTGATGATGTGTGAATTTCATTGGGGTCCATTATTTGATTTTGTTGGTTTAGGAGGAATTTCTGCTATAGGGAAAATGCTTAAATCAGCTGTAAGTTCGCCGTTAGGGTTGATGTCTTTAGTAGAAGTTATTGGTTGTGCGGGTATATGTTGGACGAAAAAATCAAAGGGGTGGTTATTATCCTGTAAAATTACTACTGGGATTAACAAAGTGTTAGGGATAATAAATTCGATTGTTTCTAGTATTGACAACCGGCCAGATGTAACCGGTTCACCATATTGTAAAATGGCAGACAGTATTAAAGTTGAAGATTTGGTAGGACAGGTTGGTAATCCTTTGGTTGGGCCAGCTGAACCCCTAGTAACAGATTCAGCGACGCCAGAAGAAGTTGCTGCTTCTATAGTTCCTGATGCTGCAACAGAACCTGCTGTCTCGGCAGAAACGTGATTTGAAGATGATAAAAAAGATAGTGTGGAATAAATGAACAAAATTAATTGGTGTTTAGAACAGAAAAAAGGTATTGAACTGGTTGAACCTAATGATAATTTGTGTAAAAAATATTTTGATGAAGCTGAGCAAACGTTACAATTAATTGAGAATGATGATAAATGGGAACTAATTAAAGCATATTATGCTAGTTATCATGCGTTATATGCTTTACTTATGAAAGCAGGTGTTAAATGTGAAATTCATGATTGTACAATTGAATTAATGAAATCTATTGAAGCGTTTGATAATGAAGATTATATTTTTTTGTCAAAATTGAAAGATAAAAGAATACAAGCACAATATTATCTTAAGCAAGTTGTGTTAGATAACTTGCTTGAAGTGAAGAAGTTTATATTTAAGTGTCAAGAGATATCTGAAGAACTAAACATAGAAGAATTAAGGGGTAAAATTGAAAAATAAAAAAAATGGACATATGTCTAAAAAATTGGACCTATTAACAATTTTTCTTAGAGATTATCATAGTTCATACTCTGGGAGAGAGGTAGCAAGGTTAATAGATGTTAGTCCACAAACTGCTTTATCTGTGTTGGATTCCTTAGTTAAATTAAATATTTTGTTAATTAAAAAAGAAGGTAGAAATAATAAATATAGTTTAAATTTAACAGATCTGAGAACAAAGATGATGTTGGTTTTAGCAGAGAATAATGCGGTTTTGAATAGTTTATTAAAAAAAGAGTTAAAATTAATTATTGACAAATTATTAGTGTTAGCTGAAACGATTATTGTTTTTGGTAGTTTTGCTAAAGGTCTTGAAAAGAAGAGTTCAGATTTGGATTTGGTTGTTATAGGGGTTAAAGACAAGGATAAATTTAGGAAAGTTAAGAGGATTTTCCCTAGAGAAATTAATGTTGAATTTATTACTTGGAATAATTTTGTTAAAACTCAAAATACTGCGTTAGGTATTGAGATAAAAAAAGATCATTTAATATATGGGAATGTGTTCAAAGTTGTTAAGGTATTTAGTAAAAAATGACTAATATCATTAATTCAATTATTTCAACCGTGAACAATCGGTCAGGTAGGCAACCCACTAGTTGGACCTGCTGAACCCTTATCAACAGATTCAGCGACGCCAGAAGATGTTGTTGCTTCTATAGTTCCTGATGCTGCAACAGAACCTGCTGTCTCGGCAGAAACGTGATTTGAAGATGATAAAAAAGATGTTGATATTGATGTTGGTGTTTTTGGTAAAGACATTTGTAAAATTAAAACATTTGGCGAAGATGATTTTGCAAATATCTTACTTTCGATTTTTTACAAAAATCTCAACAGTCGGTAGTGTTGATGATACTGGAAGAGGTAACTTTCAATGAACAAGAAAGAGCTTGATTTTATTATCCAAGAAGGTGAAGGGTACAAGATTGAATTCAAAGAGAATTTAGATAAATCGTTCTCTAAAGAACTGGTAGCTTTCGCTAACGCCTCCGGTGGCAAGATTTTGTTGGGTGTCAATGATTCCGGTGAAATTAAAGGCTTGAAGATTACCAACAAACTTAAATCGCAAATTCAAGACATGGCAAATAATTGTGATCCCTCAATTTCTGTCACTTTGGTTAATGTAGGGGTTGTTTTAGTGATTGAGGTTCATGAATCTGTCGACAAACCGCACAAATGTTCTTTCGGTTATTATCTTCGTAAAGGTGCCAATTCACAAAAAATGAAACGTGACGAATTGATAAGTTTTATGGCCGAAGTAGGAAAACTAAAGTTTGATGAACAGTTAACTAAACAAACTAAGTACGATAAAAGTTTGGTCAAAAATTATCTTGCTCAAGCGAATATTAAAGGTACAATTAACAAAACCACTATGCAAAATTTGGGTGTTGTTAACAAGGAAGGTTTTTTGAACCATGCTGGGATTTTGTTTTTTACCAGATCTCCACGTAAAGAACTAATTAATGCTTATATCACTTGTGCATTGTACAAAGGGAAAGAGAAAGTGCACGTTATTGATCGGAAAGATCTCACTGCTGATTTGGTTACCCAAGTTGAGCAAGCGTTAGAGTTTGTTAAAAGGAACACCAAACTAGGGTACGAAATAAAAGGGTTGTACCGGAAAGATTTGCCTGAGTACCCGACTGAAGCGATTCGGGAAGCCATACTTAATTCTGTAATGCACCGGAGTTATTTAGAACGTGGTGCCAATGTACAGGTTGACATTTTTGATGATAGAATTTCTATCACTAACATTGGCGGACTAATTAAACCACTAACAAAAAAAACTTTGGGTACCATCGCGGTAAGAAGAAACCCGTTGATAGCGGACTTGTTTCACCGGATCCATTTGGTAGAAAAAATGGGCACCGGGATAAAACGTATCAAGGAGGAGTGTCGTGAACATGGGAATGTGAAATTTGAAGTTGAAACTGATGGATATTTCATCGCCACATTTAGATTGAAGAAAACCACCCAAAAGGTCACCCAAAAGGTCACCCAAAAGGTCAC
>CAYXEO010000016.1:3290-22830 GCA_964464055.1 uncultured Methanosarcinales archaeon
CACCCAAAAGGTCACCCAAAAGGTCACCCAAAAGGTCACTGATAATCAGAAGGTTATTTTGGAAGAGATTTCCAAAAATAAATTTATTACTGTTAAAAAATTATCTCTCATTATTAATATTTCAGAGAGAAAAATTAAAGAGAATATCGCAAAATTAAAAAAGAAAGGAATATTAATAAGGGTCGGCCCTGCTAAAGGAGGCCATTGGGAATTAAAATGAAGAAAATAGCTATATTAATGATTGTAATTTTTATTTGCTCTAGCTTTGCTATTGCTGCTTCGGATGACACTTCTGAACCTGAATGCGGTATATTATGTAAAGTTAACGAGTTCTTCTTCGGTTCTTCTGAAGTACGTAATGCTGCTGGTAGCGCTTGGTTCGATCGGAACGAGAATATTGTTGGGTTTGCTGGTAATGGGTATAGAATAATTCCAGTTACACCAACAGTAGTAACCCCACCCCCAACTATCCAATCACAATTAGAACAAACCAAAAGAGAGATAGACGCAGGTTTAGCTTGTTTCTCTACAGGTAATTGTCCGTCAGGAGTGGATGAATTAACTCATGCAGAAGCACATGAGAAATATAAGGAATTAGCAAAAAAAGGCAAAGAAATTCTAGATGCACATAAAACAGCAGTAGCAGCAGCAGAAACAACATATCAAGATACTATTAAAGATGACTGCAATGATGCATGTAAAACCAAAGCAAAAAAAACACTAGACGAAGCAAAGAAATGCGATGGAGGGTGTAAAGCTGCACAAGATGCCAAAGATGCGGCAGATCGAACCGAATGGCAAGGTTCTTGGTTAGAAGGTATGGGTGGTGCTGCTTATGGTGGTCTTACCGCTGGTCAATGGGGTTCAAATTGTAATAACCCTAATAAATGTAAAGAAGGAACGTGGGGAGCGAGAGACGTAATGACCGGAATTTCACAAGGTATCGGTGGCGTGGCAACTTTGGCACAAAAGTTGGGCAGTTACCAAGCACTTTCTAACTTGTTAGTTCCGGACGCAACACAGGAATGGATGGACGCTGCTAATAATAAATTCATGAACACATGGGCAGATTTGAGTGGGCATGTCGCAAGAGAAGTGTGTGAAGTGGATGAAAAAAGTCGGTATGAAGAACCTGGTAAATCGCACGTTTTCGTACATACTGCTGGTGGGACGTACCAGTTCGTGGGCAGTATCCAAGCTGAGAAAACTAATTCTCCAACGCCAATCATGTGCGAAAGAAAAGTAGTTGATGATGAAGAAGTTCTGGCTTGTGTTGATAACCAAGTGTGTGTGGAAGGATTTTGTTATAAAGATGAAGGTGAAGATGGTAAACCGGACGAAGAAACACCACTCAAAGGGAAATTTTACAAAATCACCTGGGGGGTTTCTGCACCACAAGATGAAAAACAAACCCCTTATATTGACGAGAATGGGTACGGTGTGAAATTCAATATCCAATTACAAGGTGCTACAAGTAAATGGGTTTTCACTAGACAAGGTGCTTATGGCGAATCTGTTGTCATGCTAGAGAATGGCGCTCGTGATGGTGGTACTATCGCTAAATTCTTGAACGAAGATTATTCTAGGGTTTGTATCAAGTTCCATCCTGAACATAGAGTTATTGATGACGAAGAAGAACCTGTGAAAGAAATTTGTACCAATTTCATAGATTCAAATCGTGGTGTGGCAGAGTATGGTAAATCAAGTTCACCATCAGTAACAACTCAATCTGCTGATGTTGGTATGAACATTTAGTTCTTTTTATATTTTGTTTTTAGAACATCTTAAGTTTATTTTTTTAGTATTCCTATAACACGTTTTTTATAGGTTGGTTGATAAGGGCTACTGCTTTTAGTTACATTTATCACAAAACAATGCTTTATACTAGATATCATTAACTTTACCAGAATCAAAATCTTTTTATACTCTACTTATTTCTTTATCACCATGAACAAACATCTCAGAAACTATTTGAACTCTTTCAAACTAGATTCTAGGTTCCTGAAGACCATCATCATTGATGCAGTTACAATTCTAACTATCTTCTTACTTTTCTTCGCTTTGTCAACTAACCTTAACCATCAATCAGAAGTTATCGGTGAAGGGAAAAGTATTGAACAATTAAAACTAGAATTGGTTACAGGGACAGAAGAACACGCTCAACAATTTTTGGAACGAACAAAATCTATCATTTTCACGATGCTTTTCGGTGGGTTAGCAGTACTTTTAGCTTCTTTACTAACTTTTTCCTACTCCCGAAAATATCTCTGGGAAAAATTGTTCAAGAAAAAAATTAAATTAAGATCATGGGTGTTACTTGTTGTTATGTTGACTTGTTTTTTAGCGTTTTATTTTTTATTTTTTCTAGTCCTGAAAATTATTTTTAACATTTTAACTGCGGCTTTATTAAGTGACAACATCTATTTATTGGTCAGCAAATTAATTACTTTCATTTTCTTAATAACTTACACCATTTACACTTTTTTAACTTTTTACTCTTTCCAACATCATCATCAAGTTTGGCCAGCGTTTAGTCAAGCGTTCCAATTGGTTAAAAAATACAAATCACGATTGTGGAAAATGTTGTTATTGGTACTTGTCACTGCTATCTTATTTAGTGTTTTATTACTTTTTTCAACAAAATTTTTATCATCTTATTCTTTTGTTTTGCCTTTTATACTTCCTATTCAAACAATTTCGCTTTTAACCATTTTCCAATTAGCATTTTTCTTCCTGTTCATTAATTGGTTACGACTTTATACTTTAAGAACAATTAGTGCCAAGAAATAGCATCTCCCACCCACAACTTTTATATACCTTTCTAAACTCCCAAACTCTATGATCTGTTTTATAGCAATGTTCGTTTTTGGTATCTTGGGCATTTTCTCTGCCACGCACAGAAAAGTTGCCAAAGAAGCGTTCGATTGCATTTTCAAAAGAGTAACGTTACGAAAATGTACCACTGGACTAGACACTAGACTCAAAAGTACCATCGTGGGCAAATTACTAAAATCGCACCCACGTACAGGAAAACAAATCTATAAACATTTCGAACTAATCTCTTGGGCATTTACCATTCTATTAATCGTTAGTATGGTCTGGACTGGAGTTTCCGGGTACAACTATTACGCTTATGGTAACTGTAACGGACCGACCATAGAAGACCAAGGTGGATTATGCCTTTTCGATCCAACTAGTGAAAATGCACAAATAAGCACCTGTTCAAACGAAGACATTGTTATCCAAACAACTAAATCCGAACCAACACTCTCTACAACATCTCTCTCAACATTCCCCACTTACATACCAAACTCTCCAACTGACGAACTTGTTTATGTTGGTTGTTACACTTGTTCTAACACCAAAAAAGTTAACCCGACAATTAACAAGCTGGTGGTAGAAAACAAAGATACACTAAAATTCACTTTTATCCATCTCCCATTAAACAAAGATCATGAATACATTTCCAAACTTAGCAACTGCCTGTTTCAAACTGATAAATCTAGTTTCTGGGGATTTCATAACCAACTAATGAGCATGTCCGCGGACAAAATTCGTGACCAAGAGCAAGTGTTTAACATTCTAAATTCAATAGACACTATTGATACAAACCAAATCCTGCACTGTTCAAACACCGAAGAGGCACATAACTTGTTTCAGTCCCAATTAACCGAACTGAACAAAATGAATTTGGAAGGTACTCCAACAATTTTCATCAATGACCAACCTTTCATCGGTCCCAAACCACTTCGTGTTTATGAACGACAACTTTCCACTTATACTGATTGGGTAACATATTCTCTGATTGCACTTGGAATTATCCTCTTACTAACAATTCTTTACTTTGCTGTGTTTAAGCGTGAATAAATCCAAAACCACCCTACATTTTATAAAAACTCTAGATTTTTAACACCTACAGTTTCTAACAGTAACAACTTTGAACTAGAACCTAAATCTCACTTTTTTAAACTACAATTTACACAAATTATAAAAACCCTTCTTAACTTCTTAGCTATATGTTTGAAAGATTTTTCAGAAAGGAAATTGTACCGGAAGAAATCAGGAAAGATTTTACTTTTCTAAACTCTAACCCTACTCTTGCTTACTTAGATAACGCCTGTATGTCTCTCCGACCGGACATTGTCCCAACCACCCTAACAAGATACTATCACGAGTTCCCTGGCTGTGCTGGAAGAAGTAACCATCACACCGCTAATAAAGTTCAAGAAGAAATCACGCAAGCGAGAGAAAAAGTTGCCAAATTCTTTGGTGCAAAATCTCTTAACCAAGTAATTTTCACTAAAAACTGTACAGAAGCAATAAATATGGTAGCAAACTCTTTCAAATTCCAAAATGGAGATGTTGTTTTGACCACGGATAAAGAGCACAATTCTAATCTTGTCCCATGGCTGAAACTACAAAACAAGTGGCACATAAAACATGACTACATTCCTTCTGCTCCTAAGAACGAGTTTTCAACTGACAACCTAATAAAAAAACTAAACGAACATAAAGGCAAAGTCAAATTGGTGAGTGTCGTTTTCACTTCCAATCTTGAGGGTGTAACAAACCCTGTGAAAGACATTATCCGTTTGGCACACAAACATAAAGCCAAAGTACTTTTGGATTGTGCACAGGCATCTTTACATCACCAAATCAATATTAAGAAACTTGATGCGGACTTTATCACTGTATCTGCACACAAAATGTTGGGCCCTTCCGGTGTCGGTGCCTTGATAGGAAAAGAAGAAGAACTAAATAAACTTGACCAGTTTCTTGTTGGTGGGGAAACCGTAGTTGATTCTTTCCTAACACCAAAAACTCCAAGTTCACCAGAACAACCTCTTATCCATTATGTTGCTGACAAACTCCCACACAAATTTGAAGCAGGACTACAAAATTATCCTGGCATCATGGCTTTTGGAGCTGCAGTTGATTACCTAGACAAACTCGGTCCTGAAAATGTACAAGATCATCTTATCAAACTTAACAAAATAGTTACCGAGGGACTTAAAACAATCCCACAAGTTAAACTTCTCGGCCCAGTAGATCCTAAAAAACGGTGCGGAATTTTCTCTTTTACTATCGAAAACAAATCAACTCACGAAGTGGCATTGTTACTAGACAACACATATAACATCGCTGTAAGGTCCGGACAACATTGTGTTCACTCCTGGTTTAACCAAGACAAAAACAAAAATTCTCCTTTCGTAGATGGTACTATTCGAGCAAGTTTTGGGCCGTATAATACCGAAGCAGAAGCACAGAAGTTTGTCCAGGCGATAAAAGAAATAAGTGAATTGTAAAATGGAACTTAAACCTATACTAAAACCGCGGATTCTACACTATTTTGAAGATGGTAAGGGGCACGGTTTTGATCATACGGAACGAGTTTACAATTTGGCTGTACGAATAGCTCAAGAGGAACGGGCAGATATAGAAATTGTTCAAGCAGCTGCACTTCTCCACGACATTTGTCGGAAAAAAGAAGAGTTAACCGGACAATGTCATGCAGAAGAAGGTGCGAAATTAGCTTCCCAAATCCTAGGAACTATCAACTTCTCAAAACATAAAATCTCTGCAGTAATTCATTGTATTAAAGTTCATCGTTACTCTAAACAACTAGCTCCAGAAACTATCGAAGCTAAGATTTTGCAAGATGCTGACCGATTAGATGCACTCGGTGCCATTATCATCGCTCGAGTCATGATGCACAGTGTGTTAAAAGGTCGTCCTGTTTATGACCCAGAAATTCTTCCTGACAAAATTTATACTAGTAAAGGTAAAACCGCTATTAACCATTTCTACGAAAAGATTCTCAAATTGAAACCTGAAACGTTTCACACTAAATTGGCTCAACAAATCGCTCTCGGTAGATACAAGTTCACACAAGAATATGTTGATAGATTTATTGCTGAATGGAACGGTGAAAAGTGATTTATTTTTCCAATGATTTATTGTTTTTTTTTAACGCTCCCAATTTGACACTAATCAGTTAAAACAAACCATAACATTTATAATAACTTCCCTAGTTCTTTGGTTAAAATGGATTATCAGCAAAAATTAGGAGAACTTATGTCCAGTGGCCATTACAAATTAAACTCACTATTAGATGGAACGAAAGAGAAATTGTATGATATTTCTACTAAATACGAAATATCTCCAAATGTTATAATTGATGGTTGTTTAGAAAGTGATGAGGATAGTAATCAAAATTTGGGAGTAAATAATACTTGTACTCTTCTTGCAAATCCAAATGTGCGACGGATGATTTTGGGTGCTAAAACCGATATTTTTAGTAGTTCTGCTAAATATAGTCAATTTATTTCTAGTTTATCCGAAGAGATCACTGGTTATTTTTCTGGTGAAGAAGATTTTAGTTTAATTACTAATTTTTCTAACATGCGTTCACAATTAGACAGTTATGTCCGTAATGGTAACATGACTAAACATTCTCGAAACATAAGGGCTAATTTAGTTCCATTATTGGGAGAGTTTAAAGATGATTTGGAATCTCGTGAAATTACTTTTCACCTTTTAGGTTCTATTCGTTATGGTGATGCTAATGAATATTCTGATGTTGATACAAATTTGATTTCTTTATCTGTTGAACCTAAACAACATGAAGACAATGTTTTTTTTAAAAATAATTTGGAAGGTGCAATTGATGATAATTTAATGCCTAACCAAGTTCGTGATGGGATATCTATAATTGATATAAGTCAGTACCAAGCAATTTTGAGAGACATTTTAGATGGAGAAACAGATTGTGAAGAAGATTATTATTATTCTTGTGGTCATTTGTTAGGTTATAACGATTTATTTCATCCTTATGATTGGTTATTACAAGGGGAAAATCCTCTTTGTTCAGATTTAAAAATTGATCGAGAAATTGCTGAAACAAAAACAATGATTGCAGAAGCTGCTACTAAAGACCCTCTGTTTGAATTCATTCTATGTTACAAAATGATGTTCTCAATACAGAAGCGTCACGATAATTTGTGTAGGGAATAAACTACTTTCTCAAAATCTTTATCAATTTCACACTAGCGACCAAAAACCAAACCACATTCAAAATCAAGAACGGCCATCCTCGCAAGATAAATGCATAGTAACATAAAAATCCTGATCCGACAATATTGGCTACATTATATTGTACAGTTTCTTGACTAAATTTCTTAACAAATTCGTCTAGAATGAACGCTACCAAAATAAATGTCATCCCAGTAATTCCTATAATTAATGTCATATTTACCATTTTTTACAATTTCTTTTTTTACTTTTTTTTTTTTAACTTTTCTTCTCAATTTCTTTTTTTACTTTTTTTTATTCGTGTTACTTTTTCCCTTTATCCAAAAATTTGTACCCAAGATAAATCATGGCTGTTAAAATTGCTCCTAATGCTACAAACTTAACCCAGTCATTAGCAAATCTCCAGTATGACATTGTACCTATGAAGATGATAAAAATCCCTCCCCCTAACAATCCTATGCTAACTGTGCCTTTGATAAGAAAAATCCCTAACGCGGTTCCAATTAACCCTGTTATTATCGCAGTCAGAAAAAACACACCGCTAAATTTCTCCATCTCTTCATCAAATTTATTTTCACAACTTCGTGGTGGGTTACAAAATCCTGTACTGTCCGTACTGAACTGGTCCCATTTACCATTCTCTACTACACATTGTTCTTGTGAATAATCATAATATTTTCCACAAGTGTCATCATAATCTGGACTTGGATAAAATGTTTCAACTCCGTAACTGATAAACATGGCGAAAACAATGGCAATCCCGATAGCTAAAATAATTTGTTTTGCATTCATTGTTTCTTTTTTTAGTTTCATTTATGCACCTCTATTACTTTTTTTTTTTTATGGACTAGTTTCTTTTACTAACGAAACAAAGTGTCTTCCAAGTTGTGGAATGATCCGTTTTTGTTGTTGTGCTGTCTGTACCAAATTGTATAAATACTTTTGGTGTGGTAATTCCATGAAATGTAACGTTTCGTCTAGTGACAAATGCTTGTCTAAAAGTTCGTTCACTTCTTCATATTGCGTTTTTAATTCTTGTACATGAGATTCAAACCGTTTTACTCCGTCAATCGCATTTTGGAACTTGAGATATTCATCATTAAGCATCATATTGGTAATTAACTTTGCTTTAGTAGAATTTCCATTAAATGTGGTCAGTTTTAGTTCAATTAAATTTCTTGCATAATGATTAATTTTTTCATTAACAGATTGGCTGTGATGAATTTCTTCTAAACTATCTTTTAATCCTTGCAATTTAGAATTGATTTCTTGCTTAATCGGTTCTGGCAAACTATTTACATAACTTATTTCTTTATTAGTGTTAGAACGGATTGGTTTAATCCAACTTTTCTTAAACTCTTGCAAATTGCTTTTGACACACTCTAATTTCTCCGCTTCTCTTTTCAATTCTCGTAAATTTATTTCCATCTTTTTATCTCTTTTTATTTTAATAATGATTTTGTTTTTTGTTGATATGTTTCTATTTTTATTTTAATAGTTCACTTAACCATGATCACTTTTTGTTTTTGTCTAATTGTCAGGTACGGTTTTTTCAATTTTCTTTTTAAGGCCATGTCTTGAGTTAATATTAACGCTCCTTCAGCAGATTTGCCCACCAAAATTTCGTCAACATGCCCACTAGACTTTACCACTTTAACTTTTTTTAATTCAACTTTTTTCAATAACAACGATTTTCCAATTTTGGCAGCCAATTTGTATTTTCCCCGCTGTTCTACAATGATTTTATCTAGTTCGTCCAGTGTCCCTGATAAAACATAAATTTGATACTGAAAATCCATCACTCTAGAAATCTCTGTAAACACATCTAGTTTAAATTCACTTATTGCCATTAAGGCGTTGGTGTCCAGGTAAATTTGTTTTGTTTTGTTCATTGTTTTTTTATTTTGCCAATGGTATTTTTAATCATTTTCTTTAAATTAATATGTTTTTTTGTTTTTTCATGTACTAACTCTTCTATACAGGCGGTCCAGAATATTTTTGTTAAGACAAACAAGAAGATTATTACCAAAGCCACAAAAATCATTAGGAACAAATTCTCACTAAGTCTACCCAAATAAACAAGGTATAAACCAATCCCTAACATTGTCATATTAATTAAAAACACCAAACTAGTTTTATTAATTTTTTTCACTCCTATTTGCCAGACTAATTTAATGTATTCTTTCCAACTTTTAGTATTAACAAAAACTGTTGTTGTAATAAATAAAATGTACAATATTAAGTAAATTGATAATATGAATGACCATCCCAAATTGCTAAACAAATTAGATATTTTTTCCACCATACTGATACTGAACATACTTTTAACAAACAAATAACCAAGTAATAATGCTGGTACCACTACCATAAACCAAGTAATAAAATATTTCAACCAACTCCTAAATATTTTCATTTGTTTAACTAACATTCTTTTAACTAAAATTCTAATTAGACCACCAAGGAAGATAAAAGCATTCATTAAAATTAATAAATAATTGATAATTTTACCAACCATCGATTCATAATTTTGTTTAATTTCATCCCGGTTACTGCGATAAAAAGAATATACACCTTCCATTACTGTGTCAGCAGAAGCAGTAGAATTGCCCATCTCTAATTCTGTTGGGTCAATGTTACCTAACCCACCGGATTCTAGTGGTTCAATAATCCCACGGGCATGTTCAACAATTTCAGGGACATATACTATACTGGAATAAATTATTAGAAAAAAAAATAATATTTGTAAACAAATTAGAAAAAAAAATAGTATTTTGTGTTGATTTATACTTTTGATAGTTTTATTGTACCCTTTGATAATGTAACTAAACCATCTCACTAAACTTTTCTTATTTACTTTAACATCTACCATTATAATGAGAAAGAGAACTTGCTAATAAAAACCTTTGCTTTTTTATATATTCACAAATTAGTAAAAACAAGAGTCATCATCATACTTGAAATCGTCATCATCAGTTATTTTTGTTTTTTTTTTTGAGGCCATTTATTCTTTCTCTTTACATATCTCTTCGGAATTTTTTTCATTTTCTAGTTCTTCTTCACAACCACTAACTTCTTCAGGGTTGTTATATCCATGCATGAATCCATCTTCACCACTATCTATTGCACCTTTGTCAACCAAATCTTCCCTTATTTCTGGAGAATATATGCCTTGTTTACTAACAATTTCTTCGTTTTTTTTATCAAAATCACTATTTTTGTTTTTTTCTATACTTTTTAACATAACATTTAAATATAAATACTTTTCCTAAATGTTATATATTGAATATATATATTGGAAGACATTACATTTTTTGTAAAAGTCGGATTTTTTGTAAAAGTCGGATTTTTTGTAAAAGTTGTGGTGTTTTTGTTTTTAGGGGGCAAATAAAATGGAGTATCGAAAATTAATTTCGTTTGGTAAAAGTAGTTTTGTAATCTCTTTACCGAAAGCATGGATTAGACAAAATAAAATTGAAAAAGGTGACTTGATATATCTGGAAGAGAGCGGTACTAACATTATTTTAAGTAAAACTGATCAGACAAAAGTATCAGAGGACAAAAAAATCATTATAAATGTTGATGGAAAAACATTAACCACCATAAAACGAGAATTGGTTTCTGCTTACATTCTAAACAATCGTACAATTGTTTTTAAAGGAAAAGAAACAAAAACTAAACTTAAAGAGTTACAATCATTGGTACAGAACTTAATCGCTTTAGAAATCATGGAACAAGATTCTAACACGATTTTGGCAAAAGATTTTTTGAACATGGATAAAGTTTCTTTGGCAGAGTTGATTAGGAAAATGGACTTAATAATCCGGACCATGATTAATGAAACAACCGAAGTTTTAGATAATGACCTTTATGAAACTATTAATGAGCGTGATACAGACGTGAACCGTCTTTACTTTTTATTAAAACGTGCAGTATTATATAATTTAAAAAATCCTGTTCGTGCACAGAAAAATTTTAAACTTAACCCAGCAAGATTATTGAATTATCAAATTCTTGGGACAATTTTGGAAGGTATTGCTGATGAAACAAGACGAACTGCAAGATTTTTGCGTAAAATAAATTTTTCTAATGATGAGAAAAAAGAATTTAGAAACTTACTAAACTCGTTAAATGAACAGTATTTGGCAGTTATCAAAACCGTTTACACTGAAGATTCGGTAGTGGCTTTAGAAAATTCTCAACATAAGAATGAGTTCAATATTTTGATTGACAATTTTGAAACTAAATTCAACAAAAAAATCAAAGATAAAACTTCAAACTTAAATTCTGCTTGTGAAATTAGTAGTATTTTAGGTAAAGTACTTCATCGTATGCGAAAAAACACTAGTTATATACATAATTTGGGCAGGGTAGTTTATACTCTCTAACTCCTCTTTAACTATTAAATAATAGTAACGATACCAAACATTTATATATATACTATCTATATTTTTGATAATGGGTTCAAATAATGTTAAATATAGTTTTTCAAGGAAATCATTAGAAGACACTGTGCTTTCTATTTTTGATTCTAAATTTGATCCGAAAACATTTTCATTTAAAAGTAAATGGAAAAGTGACCATGCTGAATTTTATTATTTCACTATGAAAAAAGATGGCAAAATTATTCCTTTAATTGCTAAAAAATATATCCATTTGGCAAAACCTCACGAAGCGATGTACACTATGGCTCATCAACCAGACCTTTTATTTCCAAAAGAAAAGAGAAATTTAGAAAATATTTCTACCATTTTATCAGATTCTTTAACACCTACTATTTATGGTTCTTCTCAAAAAAATAAAATGTTAATTATAAATAATTTGGGTAGTCAAAATATGAAAAAAGAACTTCAAAAAGCTACAAGATGTAAAGATCGTTCAAAGATGGATGAAAAATTCTTAAATGGGGTAGAAAACATTGCTAGATTTAATGGGTTATGTAATGCGAATGAAACCCAGTTTAATAATGCTCACGATTATAAAGTTGATTTAGCTATGTTCCAGAAAGCATCGTTAAGTTTACTTAAAGAAAATATGGTCCGTTTCTTTCATGTTAATAATTCAAGAGTAAGAAAAAACATTTCTGTTTATGATTATGATACTGTTAATGATTATTTAAAATTAAAAAAAGGTCTTGATGTAGAATCGCGTTTGAATGAAATAAACCAAATGAACTCTTCATTAAATGAACAATTAAAATTGCGTCACAATGATTGTAATGGGTTGAATATGATTGGTAACAAATTGATTGATTTAGAAAAGTTTGGTTATGGTTCATGGACAAATGATATAAGTAGTTATTGTATTATTGTTGGTTTGGGTAAAAATGATGTGCATAAAAATTTCTCTCGTTCTCGAGAAAGATATTTATGTTATGAAGATGCTTATGAAAAAGGTAATCAAGATTTGATTGAAAAAGTAAGTAATATGGGTAATGGTGATTATAACCATCATTTGAAAACAATCATGAGTGACCAAGAAAGGGCAGATTGGACTTTAAGTTTTTTTGCTCGAGCTATAGATAAATTGATTCAGTTAGAAGGATCTTATGATCGTTACAAAGTAAATGATAATGCATCTATTGACAATTCACAAATTAATAACAATGGCAATCTAAAAAATATTATGAATTTATTTTCTGCTGTAAGATATTCTGATTTGATAAAAGAATGTACTAATGAAAAAGGTGTAAGGAGATATTTTAATAATTATGGCAATTTAATAAATGATTTAGAAATTTATACTGGAAATAACAAAATTGATTTTGAAGATATATTAGAAGGGATAAAATACTAAACAAAAAAAGACAAAATAGATGGATTTGATAATGGGTGTACGAAGGAGGAACAAAACAAGTTAAAAAATAAAGAAAGTGGCACAAAACAAAAAAGATTTAAAAGAAAGTACATCAGATAGTACATTAATAAAAATTAACGAACATCATTCTTACAATTTGGGAGAGTTACCGAAAGGTTGTCAACAATGTGTCCGAGGAGAGAAACTAGTAATTTTCGTGACAGGTATTTGTCCAAGGAAATGTTACTTTTGTCCAGTATCAGATGAGAAATGGGGTAAAGATGTGACTTTCGCTAATGAAAGGAAGATTTTAACCACTGCTGACATTTTAGCTGAAGCAGAAATGATGAATGCTAAAGGTGCTGGGATAACTGGTGGTGACCCGTTAGCTAAAGTTGACAGGTGCGTGAGATATATCAAGGAACTAAAAAAGAAGTTCGGTCAAAGTTTTCATATTCATTTATACACTTCACAGAGACTAGTTTCTGACAGTGCATTTCAAAAATTATACCAAGCAGGACTTGACGAAATTCGGTTCCATTTAGACCTAGATTCGCAACAGTTCTGGCACAAACTTGGAATGGCCCAAAAGTTCCCTTGGGATTTGGGTGTAGAAGTGCCACTAATACCAAAGAAAAAGAAGGAACTAATAAAATTAATTGATTACATCCAAGGAAAAGTAAGTTTCCTTAACCTTAATGAACTAGAAGTTTCTGATAACAAAATGTCTAAACTTTTACAAATGGGCTACAAAACTACTGGGCAATTCAGTTATGCAGTAGAAAATTCACTAGAATTGGGACAGAAACTGATTAACTATGTACAAGAAAAAAAGTATCCTCTTAAAGTTCATGTCTGTACAGCAAAACTCAAAGATGCAACACAACTAACTAACCGAATAAAGAGGGAATCTGAAGGTGCCAAATACGATTTTGACGCTGTTGATGAGGAAGGACTTTTGACTAGGGGCGCACTTTATCTGGAAGAACTAATGCCTGGTTTTGACTACCGGAAGAAGCTAGATGGTGTAGACAAACAAGAACTAATCGCTAAACTTCAACCTTTATTCGAGCAAATTAAACAGGAATGCAAACTGCAAGATCATGAAATCTTTTTGGACGAAGAGAAACCAAGAATTTTGATTTCCAGAAAAAATGTCCGAGTACATAAAGACAAACTGGAAGAGTTGGGATTAAAACCTGCGATAGTTAAAGAGTATCCAACAGCCGACCAATTAGAAATTGAGGTTACATTTATTTAATAGGTGTTAAATTTGGTAGAAAAATGAATGATAAAAAACAACATCCGATAAGGAAATTAGAAGAATCTCTTGGAAGAGATCCCGGAATAATCACTACTGCTTTAGTTGATAATAATGTTTTGTTAAAAGAGTATGGACATTCTAATAGATTTTATAATTTAGACCCAAATACCGGGAAAAAAACTCCTGTGTCTTATACCCTCGTTGAAGAAATGTTAAATAATTATTTCATGGATCTTTCTAGTGAAAAATCAGATGAATCAGTTGATTTAGTATCTAAAGAATCAGAAGAACCTTCTTATTCAACTAAAGAACAAAACATCTCAACAATTTTAAAGGATAAAGTTAAACAAGTGGTTGAAACAAGTAATAGTCAATTAGAATCTGCTGAGAATGATTATAATTTATTGGATGAACGTAATAAAGAATTAGAAGATGTACTCGAAGCACAAACTGCTGATTATATGGAAGTTTTAACTTCTGTTCATCAAGAATATGCCGTAAAAATTGCAGATTTAGAAGATAAATTAAGAATAAGGGGGTATGATGCAGGACTCTTGTCGATTCAGAATGTTGAATTGGTTTTAGAAAATGAAAAACTTTCTAAAGTTAAGTTTTTAAAATTAGAACAAAAATATTTTGAATTAAAAGAAGTACTCGAAGCACAAACTGCTGATTATATGGATGTTTTAACTTCTGTTCATCAAGAATATGCAGTAAAAATTGCAGATTTAGAAGAACAGATAGTTCATTTGGAAGATAGTATTGGTACTTCGAAAGAAAATTATGCTGAATTGAATGAATCCGCAATTAAGGCATTAGATAAAGAACAGATATATTTTCAAGAGAAATTAGAAGTTTATGAGCGGCAAATTGAAGGTCTCCAAAAAGAGAATCATTATTTAGTTAAAGAACGAAATGGCATTGTTGAAAGATTAAAAAAACAATTAGAAACAAGTAAATTAGAAGTTGACCATTTATCTTCTCGAAATAATGAGTTGGTTTCAGAAAATAAAAAACTATCCAACCCAGACTATTCTAAATTGGCACAAGAATTAGATGATTTGATTGACGAGAAACTTGTTGATTACGTTCCTAAAAATCGTAAATTTTAATTTTTTTATTTTCTATTTAATTTCTAACACATCACCAACATTATAACTTGACACATGCGCCAACTCAACAACATATTTACCTTTTTTTTGTCCATTCCAGAATTGAAACGGTCGAAAATTCTTTCTTATTTCAACAATTCGTTTCGTAGAATCTAGCACAAGCACATTTATTGGATAAAAAACAAAACAATTATGCAAACCAATCTTCCGTTCTTGCGAGAAAACCATCACTAAATTCTGTTTTTTTCTCCTGAACATTAGTCCACGAGCTTGCGACAAGACAGATTTACAAATTAACTCCTTTTCAGAAATTGTTTTGTTTTGTGTTTTGTTGATTATCATTTGTTTTTGTATTTTCTCTTTGTTATGACATTCCCCAAATCTCGTCACCAATATAATGGACGCTCTTAATGACCTTACCACCAGTTGCTTCTCGCATTTCTTTTGTCCCAAGTAACGCCACACCAATCGCTAGTGGTTTTTTGTTCATTGCGTCCACAATAACCACAAAATCATCCTTACATATCTCCTTGCCAACTTCCACTATACCTGGTCGCATCACATCTGCGCCATTAACAACGAACTTAACTGCACCCATATCAACGATAATTTGTGGTAACGCATCCGTTTGTCGTTGCAATAGTTTCAGTGTTGGAACTAATTTTTCTTGATAATAAAAAAAAGTTGGCTCTTTGTTGACCAAAATGACTTTCTTCTCTCCGTCATCAACCAAAACCACAGAGTCTTTTTTACTTAATTGAATCCCATAACTAGAAACTTGTTTATTCACTTCTTTAGCTTTCAATGGGGTTTGTTTCATTTTGCTAACATCTTTTTTTCTTTTTTTAACTCTACTCTTTTAATTAAAAGACCTACTCAACCAAAATGCCAACTTTACCTGGCATGGCAGATTTAGCTTTCGGTTCGTCACTTTCGTCAGCGGATACAATTTCTACAGTACAACCAAACTCACTTTCTAAAAACCCTTGTGCTTCTTTAATCGCAACTAACTCTTCCTCTTGCGAAGTGACCATCTTAGGCATCCGTGATGGGTTCTTGATCAAACTAATTACCAGTTTGCTAACTTCTTTCCCTTTCGGTTTCATACTCTCTTGTGCCAGAACAGTTTTCATGATTTCGCCAACATTCCTAGTAACTTTTATTTCCCTAGAAACGATTTCGTACAATTCATAAAGCCACTTTTCTGCTATAAACAGTTGATACTTTTTCGCCTTTTCTAATTTTGCTAACTTGAGTACATTTCGCATCCCAGTCATTGTTGTTTTGACCATCTCATCATTCGCTTCAGTACCTAAACTAATTTTTTCATTTTCATATTCTGGCCAGTCAGATGCAGAAACTAACTCTTTAGATTTCCCACCAAAAATCTCGTTCATTTCTTCACTTAAATGAGGGGTTATCGGGTTCATGATTTTAAACCAGATGTCCATCACTTCACTAATTATTTTCTTATTATCTCCACCTCGTCGCAAGTACCATTTAATATCTTCATAAACAGTAAAGTAGACAGTAGAAGCCAGTTCTCGTAATCCATAATGTTTCATCACTTGTTTAATTTCTTTCAAATGCCCATGAATTCTAGACAAAATCCAATAATCATTTCCATTTTTCTTTCCACCGCTTTCCAAACTCTTCACTGACTCAACCAACACACCAATTTTTTCAAGTATGTTTTTGTAGTTGATAACAATTTCTGCGGTCCAGACAATATCTACATGAGGGGATCCAATGTGTGAATAATAAAGTCGCATAGCGTCAATACCATACTTTTCCATAGCATCTGGGATTGGTACTGCACCACCTTTACTTTTTGAAATTTTACTTCCTTTGCCAGTGACCCACCAATTAACAAAAATTCCTTTCGGCCACTTTTGTTCTGGCAAAATCGCCACGTGGTTCATAAGAAATACTGGGAAATGTACAGTTTTGTGTTCTTTACCACCCAAATTAATGTCTAGTGGATAAAAGTAGTCAAACTCTTCTTTGATCGGTGACCACTTTTTAATTTTGGCCTTTTTATCATCTTCATCAACTCCAATTTCTTCGCTCTTACCTAAATATACATAATCAAAAAACTCTTCAGTTAACTCCTCAACATCTAGCGTGCCATTATTAATCCATTTGGAAACGATATAATAAATTGGATAAAGTGTGGAATCACTGATTGGTTCAACTGTCCATTTGTCATCAAACGGAAATTTGCTCCCCATCCAGTTACCTAACCTTGTACAAGCTCGTTCAGCGAACCAGTCCAAAGTTCCAGGCAAATGTTCTTGGTACTCTGCCGGATAAATGCTCATTTCTTTAACTTGTTTTTTACTTTTTTCAGTTAGTTCTGGATTTGAGTATTTGATGAACCACTGGTCATCAATTCTTTTAATTATAACTTTTCCACCGCACCGACAAATAACTTCTTCAGATAAATCGTGCATAATGTCAGCTTTTCCCAAATCTAACATTTCTGCTTTCATTAGTTCTTTAGCTTCTTCAACCCTTTTACCTGCGTATTTGCCACACGAATCTACCATTATACCTGTATGAAACCCTGCTTTGTAAATTTCTTGGGTGGCTTCTTCCAACTTATCATCGTCCAAACTAGTGATACCCATTTTTTCAACAATTTCTTGTGCAGGGAACGGTCCGTATCTTTTGGATTTGATAATTGGAATTAATCTAATTTCTTTGATCATACTAAAATCAAGTCCATACTTTTTACACAATTCTTGATTGTCCTGTAACGTTTTCAAAGCAACATAATCGTAAGGTGCATCACTAGGAACACAAGTTACAATCCCTGAACCCATGTCTGGGTCACAGAATGTCGCTGGTAAAATCGGAATTTCTCTTTCCACACCTGGTGCGAGTGCACTTTTCCCTAAGTACTTTTTCGGATCAACATCTTCTTTCAAAATAACATCATCTTTCTGAAACTTTAATTTGTCAGCAGATTTTTTGCTCATAATCCAGTTTTCATTATCAACTTCTACTCTAACATATTTTGCATTGGGGTTAATCCAGATATTTGTTTGTCCATAAACTGTTTCAGGTCGTAGTGTCGCAGTAACTAAATAGTCAAATCCACCTTGGTTATCAGTTTTATATTTGAACTTTAGTAATGTATATTCTTGTTTTTCTGCATTACCACCTTTAGAAATGTCTGTCTCACTTGGATCTACTGCTACTGGTCCGCAATTGACACAGGCAGTTGCAAAATACGGTTTTTGAGTTAACAAATTTTTGTCGTGCAACTTTTTGAATTGCCACTGGATAAATTTTTCATAATCTTTGTGAGTGCTACAAAGGAATCTTTCCCAGTCGCATAAGAACCCAAATTTTTTGAAATAGTCATTAACATAAACTTCGTTGAAATACTCAATAATCGCATTTGGATCGGTCAACTCTTTCAACTTCTCTTTTGTACATCCGTTGTTGAGTAAATAACTAATCCATTCTTGGTCATTTTCTTTAATTTTCTTAGCGAACGAAAAGGCTTGGTTACCAGAAGCATGTGTTCCCACTGGGAAAAGAACTTCTTTACCGTTTAGTCTCTCATATCTAGAAATTGCATCTGTGTATGAAAACCCTCTCAAATGTCCAACATGCAAAAACCCTGAAACGCTCGGATAAGCAAAAATCATCATGAACTTTTCTTTGTTTTTGTCCACTTTAGCTTCGCCCAACTTAGCATCTGCCCACTTTTTTTGCCATTTGTCTTGTATCTTGAGCCAATCTAAATGTTTGGTAGGTATATTATCTTGTGTTTGTTGTTGCTGTGGTGGTGCATTATCTTGTGATTGTGTTTCTGTGGGCTGTTTGTTGTTTTTCATTTGCTTTTCTGTTCCCAAGTCACCATTAGTTTCTTTGTTGCTAGTTTCTGTTTCCAAGTTACTATTTGCCTCTTTTGTTTGGTTTATCATTATACCCTAGATAATAAAGGTATTATTTTTAAAGATTGTTATTAAAGGATTGAATATCTTGATATAAATTGATAATTAGAATTATCAAATGATAAAAATAAATATCAAAATAGTGATTAGTGTTTTCTTATGAGATACATTTAAAAGTTGGAGATTGTATATCCTCACACATGTTCCCAAAACAATTTAGCATCAGAGTTATTCCAAATTCCAGCCGTGACGAATTGGCGGTGATAGAAGGCAAATTTAAACTCTACCTAAAATCTGTCCCTGAGAAAGGTAAAGCCAACCAGTCAATTGTCAAGTTCTTCAAAAAACAATATAAATTAAAAGTGCAAATCAAGTCAGGTCACAAAAGTCGTGACAAGATTCTTGTTGTTGTGGATTAATGATTAAAAAAC
>CAYXEO010000017.1:0-12675 GCA_964464055.1 uncultured Methanosarcinales archaeon
ATGATGCATGTTTTGTTTGTTATGATCTTTGATAACATCTACTCCATTATTTAGTAACCGCTTGTAAACAGAAAATTTACTTGCCTGTCGAGCTTCCAACACTCCCCGAACAGTTTTGTTTTCCAGATTCTTTAGTAACAAAATGGTTGCCAAATCGTCATCAGTGAACGAGAAGGTCATGAAATGGATACTCTTTTGTGCTTTCCTTAGTTCCTGTGCAACTTTCTTAGCACATTGGTCCTCTGGGCAGAAGTAGTTTTTGATTTGAGTGGTGCCAATCTGTATGCTAGGGTTGAGTGTCAGATTGCCTTTTTTAAAAACTCCGTTCCAGAGCTCTTGAAATTCTGCTTCATAATTAGTTGCTAGGGCGGTTGAGTTAATGATAAGTAAATTGTTGTTATTTTTGTCCGCTCCATTGTTGGTTGGGTTCATGCTCCCTGTGGAAACTCGTTTGTTGTCGATGATACAGAATTTGTTATGCATCAATCCAGACCTGTCAGTCTTAACAAAGGAATGGTTAAATTCGTAAAGGTAGCCATCGTCAGTTACAACTTGCACCTCTAGTTTCTTGTATTTCTCTAGTAACAGGTCCCTGATTTTGTCTAGATCCACTTCAAAAAAAGCGCAGTGAATAGATTCTTGGGCATCATCCAACAAAGAAACTAATTCTTCCGTACAATTATCTCTTGGACAAAAATAAACAGAAATACCACCTTCATCCCCTACCGTATAAACAATGTTCGCGTGCGGTGTTGGTGTGCAAGAAATTAACAAAAAAATAATTAACAGAAAAAAATATTTCATTTATTCAACCACATAAGTTGTTACTATAAACTCTTCAGTCGGTGCATCTAGTTCAAGCTCATAATCTGTCCATTCAAACTTCTCTTCATCTTCTTCAGCTACAACTTCAACTTCCCAACTTTTGGTAATGGTATCCCGACCATCGTCAATTGTTACTTTAACAGTTTTTTTACCAGGCACCAAAAAAGTACGGGTGATTGTATCGGTCCCTTTTACTCCTTCGTTAAGAAGTCCAAAGTCCCACGTGTACTCCAAATTATCAGAATCTAAATCTTGAGCAATAGCTTGGAAACTTACCGCTTCGTTTAATGGAGCGATAATTTTGGTAGAGTCAACAGTATGGATTGGTGTATAATCCAATATGTCTGGTTTCCGATTAACATTTTTAACCACCAACTTTACCGGGTGAACAATTTCAAAACTTTCGTCAGTAACAACGAAACTTAACCAAATAACTTTTTGTTCGCTATTGTATTTTCTGTTACTAAAAGAGAAACTGCTCACTAAGTTGTTCCAGAGAGATTCACTCCTGTTCCGTACTTGGTCATAATCAGGTGTCCAAACAAATTGTCCGTCAGTAAAAGATGCGCCCAAAGGTAAATTGTCTAACCTAATTTTTAATTCATCTTGATCAGGATCTTCACCAGTTACCCAGAAAGATACTTGTTCACCTTCGTTTACAACATATTCTTCAGATTCAATAACCATTTTCGGAGCTCGGTTCGCTTTTTCAACTTTCAAAGTTACTGTTTTTGTATCAACCAAATCACCATCTGAAGCAATAACTGTAATAGGATATTCTCCTTCACTTTCAAAATCTGTTTGCCAATCACCATTTTTTTTATGTAATGGACCATCGTATGTATAATGAATAATATCACCGTCATCATCAGTTGCAGTTGCAACAAACTGGGCCAACTCTGTTTCAGTAATTGTTTGATCAACCAAATTGTCAAGTTCTGGTGCCCGGTTAACATTATACACTACCAACTTTGTTAATTTTGAACTACACTTTTCTTTACCGCAACTGGTTACGTTAAGTGGCAAGGTCCGTTTTCCTAAAAAGTAATGTTCTAATCTCAAGGAATTTAAGATGTTACTAATCAAACCCCCTTTTCGTTTAATAAAATCGTAACTTGGTGCAAATTCTAAAATACCTTCTTTGTTGTTAAAATCAATTTCAACATTTTCTAATTCGTCTAATCCAGCAATACCCATCTTAATTTCGTCACCGTCCGGGTCATAACTTTCAATTAGATATTCTAGTTTCCCCTCTTCGCTTACTTCCAGCTTGTCTGGGACTTCTAAAAAAGGTGCTTGGTCAACATCAAGAACTGTCACTTTAAGTGTTTCTGTGTTAGTTAATTGGCCGTCAGAGGCACTGACATCATATTTGTAGGTTCCTGCAGAATAAAAGTCAGGGGTCCATTCACCATTTTCATCTAATGGTGCTTCAAATGAGTAACTCAAAACGTCACCGTCCAAATCTAAATCTGGAAGATCCAAGACTAATTTTTCACCTTCGTTTATAGTTAGTGGAATTAAAGCCAATTCTGGTCTTCGGTTAGTGTTTTCTACATCAATTGTCCATTCTTTAGTTGTTTTTGATAGTCCGTCGCTGATAATAAGTGTAAGTGTATGTTGTCCTTTTGTTTCAAAATCTAAATAGTATGAACCCGAACTAGTTTCCCCGATAATAAGAGAGTTATCAAAAATCCATTTGTAAGTTAGTGGGTCTTGGTCAGCATCTTCTGAATCAACATGAAAATCTAGGTCTTCATCTTCTTCAATATTGTAAACTGTTTCTTCACTGAAAGATTCTAGAATTTTTGGAGGTTGGTTCGTGTTTAGTACTTCGATTTCAATTCTTTCTTCAACATCAAATTCTCCGTCACTAACAACAATTTCAACAACTAAACTGCCTGAATCATCATAACCAGGTTGCCAAATACCATTTGAATCTAGTGGAGTAGAGAAGGTGTATTCTAGTGCATCTTGATCGGGGTCTTCAATGAACTCTTTCATACTAAACGTTTGCATTTCTTTAAGGGTAAATTTTTTCTCAGTGACTATCGGTGGTAAATTACGGTTTTCAACAATTAATTTAACTTTTTCTACGCTTCTATCAACACCGTCAGAAGCAATAATTTCAATATCATATTCTCCAGCATCATCATAACCAGTTTGCCATTCACCATTCTTGTCCAATGGTGCAGAGAAATAGTAAACAACATCGTCGCCATCAGGGTCTGTTGCAGACGGGTTCATTTTGACCAAATCTGTTTCTTGGACAGTAAAAGTTTTTGGTGTAGCCATCACAAAACTGATTAGTGCTATGAAAATCACTCCGATAGTAAGAAGTATCAGAAAAGTCCGAGAAAAATTTTGTTGTTTGGCCATTTTGTATTATTTATTTAGTTTATTATTGGAAAAAAAGTTAAAAAAAATAAAAAAAGTAAAGTTTAGTTCACAGATAAAGAAACTTCCATAATTTCTGGGGGCATGTTTACATCTGTTACTGTTACTTTTACTTTATGGGTAACTTTATCCTTACCATCATCAGCGATAACAGTAATTACATAATCGCCATGCTCAGTGTAAAGAGTTTCCCAAGTTCCATCGTTACCAACCGGTTCACTGATTGTTAAAACGATTTCATCTTCGTCAAGGTCACTAACTTTTGGCTCGATTTTAACAGTTTCACCTTCTTTAACAGTAATATCCGCTAAATTTGTAATAATAGGTAATTCGTTAACATCATTAATAGTTAGTGTGAAAGATTTTTCAGTTTCTAATTCTCCATCAGTAGCTAAAACAGTAATTTGGTATTCTCCTGCACTAGTGTGGTCACTTTCAAAAACGTTATTTTTTAACGGTTCCGAAATTGTTACAGTAACAGGATCATTGTTAGGGTCAGTTACTACGGGTTCAAAAACAATTTTCTCACCTTCATCAACGATGATATTTTTAACACCTTCCACGATAGGTGGTACATTAACTCTCTCGACAACAATCTTAATTTTTTTCTCTGTTACCAATTGTCCGTCTGTTGCTGTTAAAGTTACCATATATTCTCCAGCATCTCCGTAATTAGTTTTCCACTCTGCTTGTTTGTTTAATGGAGGAGTAAAAGAATAGGTCACCACATCTTCATCAGGGTCAGAAACTTTAACTTTTAATCTAACCATCTCATTCTCATTAACAGTGATAACTTGTGCATCTTCGCTGGCAGGAGCTGAAAGATCTACTTCCTCTTCCATAACTACCACCGGAGGAACTTCTTCTTCCATATTATTAAGTTCATTTTCAATAGCAGCAATTTCATCCACTAAATCAATTTCATCATTTTCTGGGATATCATAAGCCTTATAATCTAAACATCCTACCATAAACACAAACATTACTAAAATTGTCATACTAATCATTATTTTTCTCATTTTAAATACACCTCATTAAGTTAAATTTAGTATTTTAGGATAGTAACTGGTATTTAAAGGTTTAGAGATGCGAGAATATATTATTTAGTATAGCGATAAGAAAATATCGTTCTCTAAACCGATAAAGTGCAAAACGGAACAAAGTGAGTATTTTAATTAAAACATTGAATAAACATTAAGTGAATGAAATGATTTTGTACTTTGTAAAAATTTATACAAATAAAAATATATCAATGAGTATAAATATGCGAGTAGATAATATGTTTTAAGAGTTATTTTCTTTTTTCTGTTTTTGTATCTTTTGTCTTGCCCAACCTATTTGCTTCTTTTAAATTATAAACCATTTAAAAAACTAAAGCATAGCCACTTTTAATTTTTTTGTAATTATAGTATTCAAAAAAAAGAAAAGTGGCCCCGCCGGGATTTGAACCCGGGACCTCACGATTTCTTAGTAAAGATCACATATCAGTCGTGCGCTCTACCAGGCTAAGCCACGGGGCCGTATTTACATCTCGTAAATTCGGCCACTTTTTAAAGGTTACGGATGTGATAAGTGAATTATTAGAAATTGCAACCATACTCTCTCTTATCCAACTTTATAGTAATACAATTTGCGTTACAGATGAGAAAGAAAAAAGAAAGAAAAAAAAGGACTTATTCGCCCAACATACCATTTAATTCATCTAAATCATCAGCGATTTCTGATAAATCTTCACTAGCATCAATGACTGAAACTGATGCATCTTCTTTTGTTTCTATTACTTTAGCCGGTTCTGTTGCTACCTGTTGTGTCTGACACGCAGAAACAAGTAACAGAGAAGCAATTAGTAACAATCCCAATATTAGTTTTATTTTCATTTTTTTATACCTCTAAATTCCTAATATGTCTGATAAAATATTATGGATCCCATTATCAACTACATCTTTAATATTGTGTTTGACTTCTATGAATTGATTATAGTCCATTTCTTCTTCACTAGCAATAGTTTTAATTTTTTCAATAACTGAGTCTAGGTCTTGTTGAACTTTTTCAATTTCATTTAAAGCAGCAACATAATTTTTTGCTTTTTCAGAATCTTCTGATGTTTCATAATATTTACTAATCCCACTAATTTTTTCTTCGACAGAATCAAGTTTGATTTTGATACCTTCAATTTTTAAAACGAAAGATAACATTTCAACAGAACTTGGTATTTTCCAATCATCCTTATATTCCAATCCTTCATAACCACCATCACAATAAACCACTGCACAACCATGTTCAACATCAGTATAAGCGGTTAAACCCATTTGTTCACAGTCTTCTTTATGTTTAGTTAAATCTTCTTGCGTAGGACACATCATTCCTTCTTCATGCTTAAATGGTTCGTCACCATAATTAAAATTACAAGCCATCCAACGACAATTATCTTCACCTTTAGCAACAGGAACCATACCTCGAGCAATACATTCATCTGACTTTTTTTGAAATTCTTGTTCGGTTATACAAATGTCTTGTTTATCCCAATGACAATCCATGTCACATCTATGTGTTCTTTGTTCAAAATCATCACAAATGTTATCTGGGCAACAGTTACCATCACGGCACCATGCATCACCATATTTTTCTACATTTTTGTTATGGTGATTATCTTTAAAACCAAACTCTGGACCATGACACATAACAATTTCACAACCATGTTCTTCTTTTAATTCGTATTCAAAACCATCATTTTCACATCCAGCGATTTTTTCTTTAATATCATCATCGCTTGGACAATAATCATCATGGTTTTGGTAGTTGTCATGCTCTTGGTAATTATCATCATTATAATTATCTTTATCATCAACATAATTGTCTTCATTATCGTAATAGTATTCTTCTTCACTAGCAGAACCATCTTCATACATACAAAGTACATAATCACAACCATCATTAAAATCAATCCTATAATCGTGACCTTCTGCTTCACATTGCACTTTCATTTGATCTAATTCTTCGTCACTTGGACAATGAGCAATTTTATTATCATCTTGATTTTGATTATTTTCTTCTTGGTAATTATTTTCGTCTTCTTTATTATCATTTTCACCAGTTTCAGTGTGTTCTTGTCCATTATCTAAATTAGTATTTTCTTGATAATCATTTCCATTAGTGTTTGATTCTTCTTCATTTAGCCCATCAGTGTTTGATTCTTCTTCATTAGTATCTTCTAAATCATCTTCTTTTGGTTGCTCATTTTCTTTATCTTGCTCAGAATTGTCTTTAGGTGGTTCGTCATGATTAAGATCATCATTATCATCATCAGGACCTGAATCATCGTTACCAGTGTTTGTATCATCTCCTGTTCCATCTACATCTGCAAAAACAAATGAAATAGAAATCAATAAAATTAACATCAACAAAAATATTTTTTTCATTTTATATAAATACCTCTTTACAAAAAAAGAATATGAAAAGATATTTAAAAGTTACGAAAAAACTAACTAAAATAATCAACATCATCAGAAGTTATAGTGATTTCTTTCCTTTTTTTGGAACCATATACATGAGTTTCTTTATTTCGAGCATAAGATGTTGCAGTTTGTTTCGGGATAACTGCTTTGTCCACTGCCGGTGCAGAAACTCTTGCAGAAGAACCGTATTTGGAAGATGAACGCACAGGTTGTGAACGGGTTTGTTTCATGGTAATGGACTTGATTTCCATCGCTTTATTATAATTAACATTTCCGCAATTGAGACAATTGAAGTAAGGACCGAATTTGCCCACTCGACTTTCTAACCACGAACCGCAAGTACATTTAATTTCTGGCAAGACCTCTTTAGTATGTTGATAACAAACCTCTAATCCTTGCTCATTCTTAGTTGTAGCTAATTTCTGACAAAATGGACAAGTAGCAGTTTTTGATTGCCCATATATTTTCCTTCCACGAAATCTCATGAATTCAAAAAGAAAAGGTTTATATTTATAAAAGTATTTTATTTGAATATGGCACTTTACGAAAAGAAATGGTGGAAAAATTTATTTTGCAAAAATAAAACTAAAAAACAAAAAATTGATGTATTAAAAGATATTGATGCAATCACAGAATTTTTAACAGATTTGAATGGAGATTCTAAACTGTTACTCAAACAATTTAAAAAATTAAAAGAATTAGAAAAAGAACGAATGGTCGCAAGTTCAGGCATTCTACAAATCAATTTGGAAACACAAGCGAACACAATCAGTAAACTTTTAGAAAGGTATGATTACTTGCAAACTGATGTGGACATTAACAATTTAAGAATGGATCATATAGTTAAATCATGGTACAAAAACACGAAGAAAGCAGGTATGACTGATTTGTTAAAAGAGAAACAGTTGGCGTGGAAGAGATGCCAGACCAGTTAATTAAAGAAAGTATAAAAAGAAAAAAAATTAATCTTCTTTTTCTTCATCTTTTTTGAAGAAAGTATCTAATCGTTTACTTTTAATTTGTGCGTTGTAAGAAATTTTTGAAGACATCGTATCACCCCTTTTTTAACATCTATCGGTAATTTATTGAATTCTAAGTTGGTATATAAATACTACCAATTTGCAAAGTATATTCTCTAATCCGATACTACTGAAAAAACAAAAAGGAACATCACTACTGAAAAATATACTGTCACATTACTACTTTTGAATACATTATTATGGTGTTACTTTACAAGAGTTGGGAAGATTTATATAAGAAAAAAATATGCGATTTACTTGTTCAAATTATTCTTGTCTACCAAATTAATTGTATCCTTAGAAACTAGTTCACCACTAATAGCGTCGAATTTCAAATTTACAAACTTGACAGATTTGGTGATGAAAGTAAAGTTCCACAAATTTTTGCCTTGATATTTTTGCAAAATTAAAAAACCGCCACCAACAGATTCTGTTGGGAACTGTTTAGGTAACTCTTGTTTAGCAAGTTTAAATGCATCTTGCAAACTGATCTTGAGCTTGTCCAGTTCTAATTTCTCAACAACACTATCTGGTTTTTTAAAAACTTCATCAGCAGGTTTAAGTTGGAATAGCTTGTCTTGTTTAGCAAAGACAGTTATCTTCTTGTTAGTTGGTTCATAAAACCCAATTTCCCAATTAGTTTTTGCTACAAATTGTTCGTCTAGTTGACAAAAAAAATGAGAAAGAAAATCTGTGTGAGTTTTGTCCCAATCAGAATAGACTTGAGACTTTTCTAACTCTGTCAACAAGACACTTGGTTCAGGAAGATTTATCATCAAGAATATTCTCTCCAAGTATATTCACACCTAGTACATCTGAAAAAACGTGTTTCTGGTTCATCTGCGCCCCTGGTTTGTTGGGTCCAATAATATGCAATCATGTTACCACATTTTTCACATTTTACTCGCATTTTAGAATTTGTTTCATACTTTTCCATTATTTCTACTTTTTTACCAGTATCAACAGTTTCTTTGATTTCAGTACTAATTTCTCCATCAGGAGCTTTAGTATAACCACAAGTACAATAAAGTACTTTTTTACCAGCTTTTTCTTTTGGCCGTAATATAGAGCCACATTCAGGACAGAACATTTTTTTCACCTTTGTATTATTATAGTCGTTTAGTTTATCTAAACAATTTAGAAAGGATTTACTAGGTTCTTTATATATTTTGTTACTATACTGGACGAAAAATACTTTCTTGTACTTTTTTTGTGAATATGTGCTCAATGATAAGAAAAAGTTTCACTTTTCTCTTAGCGTTGAGTATATCAACGCACAATATTGACACCGAACGGCCTTAACATCTCTACAAAAATAATCTTTAACCAACCCAAATAAGGCACTCTTACAAGTCCTTGGCCCAAAATTCGTTCTTGTGAAATCTTTGTTTCTCCAAAATTGCCTTCGATACTTCTTTCGTTATGGTCCCCTTTGGTTTGGTAGTATTTGTTGGAATCTTCTTCCCAGATTTTGACTACTCGGTGAATAATTGGTTGTGGTTTTGTACCTTGAAAAATTAATACATCTCCTACTTCTAAATTATTTTCATTAGCACGCCAAAGAATTATCACATCACCTTTATCAAACCCATTCCTGAAAGGAAATTTCTTAAATTCTTCTTTAGTTATACCATTAGATTCGTACCAAGTACCGCAGTTGTCCCAGTAATTGTCAAACGAATGCTTGAAATCAGTTGGATATTCACCGCATAATTTATCATTATATAATCCGTGTTCCATACTCTCGGAAACAACTGCAACTATTGGGTACCCGGTTCCTAGCACAAGTCCTAAAAGTGGATAAACAACAAACCTGATTAGTATGAATGCGACCACAATATTAGCTAGCCAACTGGCTAAAGTATCATCTTCCCAAAAGAATTTCCATACTTTCCTGCTATATTCTTTGAAATTTCTCATCGAAGTTTATTATTACCTGCTTATTTAAAAATGTAGCGAAAATTTAAATACAATAAGAAAATCATAACATTCATGTTAAAACATCTAATCACAGAGATAAAAAAGAAAAAAGAACTGAGTCAATTAAATAGTTCATTTATCAAAAAAGAATTAGAAAGGTATTTTAAGCGAGAACCAAAGGTATACCATAATTTAAAAGAAAAAGGATTTAATGCCAAATCAAAAGATGTCAAAATTGTTGTCAAAGAAGTTCGAGCAAAATTAAGAAGGGCCTATGGGTTGTTTAGAGTTGAACAAGAGTCCAAGAAACGAAAGGAACTTGTAAAAGAGTACCTCATTAGCAAAAATAATAGTTTGATAAAAGAAATTCTCAAAACGCACTCATCTACAAAAGAGAGACTAGGTATTTATAGTGATTTATACAAAAAACTGTTTAGTATCACTGGCAAACCAAACTCAATTTTAGATCTGGGTTGCGGGATTAATCCGTTCTCAGTAAAGTTTATGAAACTAAATGAAATTAAGAAACAAACAAGAACTAGGAAACTAAAGTATTTTGCTTATGATATTAGCAACGAAGAAGTTGATTTACTAAATAAATTCTTTGAGACATTAAATTATGTTTATGGTCATGCCAGCGTGCTAGACACATTACAATACGCCAAATTGAAAAAATTGGAACCAGTTGATGTTGCTTTCCTATTCAAGATGACCGATGTCTTAGACCGTGGAAAAGGGCATAAAACGAGTGAAGAAGTTATCAAGTCCGTCCCTGCCAAATTTGTAGTGGTCAGTTTCCCAACTTTAACTATGTCGGGTAAAAAAATGAACCATCCTCGTAGGAAGTGGATTGAACTTATGTCTGAGCGGTTAAAGTATCAAATTTCAGTATTAGAGTTTGAGAATGAGATATTTTATGTGTTAAAAAAAACTAATCATATTTGTTAATTCTTTTTTATAATTTTCCTTTGTTATGATTTATTGCTATAATTACCTAGAAAAAGTACAGACGAAAAGAAACCTAACTAATTGTTATGTTGATATACTTGAAACTCTAGAAACAAAAAAGAAAAAAAAGAAAAAAAACTAACCACGCTTGAACTCAGCCGCCACATCAATCAAGTCAACTTGACTTAAGAAGACCCCTCGGCAACAGTAACGTTCCAAACCTAGTTTGTCCATGATTTTTTTAGCGTCATCGCCTTTCTCTACCTGTTCTTTATATTCTTCCCATAAATGGCCAAGTGGCTTATTACAAGAAAAACATCTTATTGGTATAATCATTTTCTAATCACCTGTAAGACTTTTGTCTTTTAGCTCGCGCTTTGGAATCGTTAGGTTTACAAACTTCTTTTCTTCTTACATCAGCAACAAGTAAAAGACGATCATAATCTTCAAAAACTTTTTTCAACTTTTCATCGTGTTGAATTAAAGCTCTAGCGATAGCTAATCTGGCAGCGTCAGCGTGTCCACTTATACCACCACCAAAAACGTTAACGTCAACATCAACCTTTTTAGCAACTGCTCCTGCTAAAACTAAAGGTTCCGACAATCTTAACCGCAACATTTCGGTACTATAAGTTTCTAGTGCACGACCATTAATTCTTATTTTACCTTCACCATCTCTCAAAGTAGCTCGAGCAACTGCCCGTTTTCTTGTTCCTTGAGTATGGATTACTTTAGTGATTTTTTTCTTTGCCATTTTAGTCATCTCCTAATTTACCGCCAAGTAATTTACAGACAGCACCAACAGTAGTATATTTTAAAGTTGGCAATTTTTTAGCAGCTGCACCTTCTACTTTAACAGTTTCTTTCCCAGCTAAAACTTCTGGAGTTCCAACAAAGCACATGATTCTCTTAAAAGCTTCTCTTCCCCGAGTTTGTTTCCATGGGACCATTCCTCTGATAGATCTTCGAACATATCTGTCCGGTAACCTGGAAAACTTTGCACTCTTTAATGGATAACCTTTCCGGTCACGTCTCTGTTTCTCCATTGCAAAAGTGTTTTCTTTTTTACCGCTAACCACGATTTTTTCGCAATTAATAACGTTAACTTCTTCTCCTAACAAAGCAGCTTTTGCAACAGCACTAGCTAACCTTCCTAAAAGCATCCCTTCTCCATTGTAGATTTTCATCCTAAAATCCTCACATTCTTCCCAGCAGGGTTTTGTTGTAATAGTTCCTTGATACTCAAAATCTTACCTTTTGCTTCAGTGATTTTTGATTTTGCATCTTCAGAGAAACTTAAAGCTACGACATCAACTTTTTTGTTAAGTTCGCCCACGCTTAAAACTTTCCCAGGAACAATAATCATTTCTCCGTCTTTTGCACATTTATCAATTTTATAAATGTTAACAGTTCTTCGTTGTCTTGTCGGTTTACGTAAATCTTTAGCAATCCGTTTCCAGAACTTGTTTTCCAGAGACTTTTTGTCCAGTTCTTCAAGTAAAAGTTGTACTTGATAATTTGTAGGTCCTGTTCTTTTTACCATTTTAGATCAATGCCTCCATTTCTTCTACCTTGTTAATTAAAATGCCAGTACTTTTTGTTAACATTTCTTTACAAGAAACTTGTCCCCAACTTTCAATGTTGAACACATAATTCCCGCTATCTTCCAAAGTAATCTCTTTATCCAAATCAGTACATTGTTGGCATAAAGTACATTCATGAACCATATTTTTTACAAGTTCAAGTTTGTTACCTTTTGCAGTAAATACTTTTTTTGGACAATAGTCAGCAATAGTTTTTGCATCAGCAGTAATTTTGCCAATTTTAATCACTGGTTCTTTCTTGAAAAAGACTAAACCAGGTGCCCATTTAACATGTTCTTTCCCTTGTCCCATAATTGCAGTCATTTCTAAGTCAACTTTTTGTTTAGCTAACAATTTCACTAACGGCATTTTTGGGTGTACGAAAGTACATTTCGGATCTGCACTTTTTGCATCTTCAGCATAAACATAACCTTTCTTACTAGTTTTCAAATTGATTTTCAAAGTACATTGTGCACAACCTGCGCCTTCACATTTACATTCTGAAGGTAAATTGTAACTTTTGTAATC
>CAYXEO010000017.1:12775-18789 GCA_964464055.1 uncultured Methanosarcinales archaeon
TCCTCTTCGACCGCCTTTAGCTCGGCATCCATTATGAGGTTCTGGGGTGACTTCTTCAATTTTCCCAATTCTAATACCCATTCTAGATAATGCACGAATAGCTGCTTGTGATCCTGGACCAGTGTTTTTTGGACCGTTATGGCCGCCTTTACCTCTAACTTTGATGTAAAGTCCACCGATACCTTTCTCTCTACAAAGTTCGCCAATTTTCTTTGCCATTCCCATAGCAGCAGTAGGAGAACTTTCTAACCGGTCAGCTTTAACAATTTGTCCACCACTTGAACGAGCAATTGTTTCAGTACCTGTAATATCTGTCACAGTAATTATGGTGTTGTTATATGAAGCATAGATATGCGCAATTCCCCAACGGATGTTACCAAAGTTTCTTGGTCCACGTTGTTGATAGTTATTTCTATTATCTCGCGGTTTCATTCTTTCTTTACCTCTTCTTTAGGAGTTTCTGGAGCAGGTGTTGTTTTCTTTTCTTCAACAGGAGCTTCTGGTTTCTCAGTTGCTTTAGGTTCTGGTTTCTTTTCAGTAGTAGGTTTTTCCTTTTTCTCTTCTGTTTTTGGAGTTTCTACTTTACCAATTTCCTTATCATTTTCCTTTTTGATATGTTCACGAACAGCTTCAGCTTCTTCACTTAGTTTTTTAGCTTCGTTAACTCTTTCTGGATGGTCTTCATTTGATAATGCAGATTTTCCTTTAAAGCCCAACTTAGCTTCTTCTTCCAAAGACACTAAATAAGAAGGTGTAGTGATTTCTTTATCGCCAATGATAATGTGTCGGTGAGTAATAAATTGTCTTGCTTGAGTTACAGTATGTGCTAATCCTCTCCGGAAAACCAAACTTTGTAATCTTCGTTCTAAAACATCTTTAACTTCCAAACTTAAAATGTCATCAAGATCAGCGCCAGCAACCAATAAACCAAGTTTTTGTAACTTGTCACTGATTTGCTTTTGCTCAACTTTAGCTTGTGCACTTTCGTCAGAAATTAATCTTTTAGCGATATTTTTATATTTTTTCAAAAAGGACTTCATAATTAAAAGTTCTTTTCTGGTTTTTAGACCGTATTCTTTTCTTAGAATCTTATTTTCATCAATATCAGTTTTATTCCAAGGATGAACCGGTGTAGAATACCCTTTCTTAAGTTTTTTTGGATCTCCCATTCTCTATTTACCTTTCTTCTTAACACCAACAGTTTTACCTTTAGACCTTCTAAAGTTGGATTTTGTTCGTTGTCCTCTAACAGGTAACTTTTTCATATGCCTTACACCAATGTAGGATTTGATTTTCTTTAACCTTTTCAAGTCGTTATCCTGTACAAAGTTTAATGTTCCACTTGTTAAATGTTTATTCTCGTTAGTGTCATAATCTTTTCTTCGATTAAACATCCAAACTGGAAAACCACTCTTTTCAGGGTTTCTAACAAGTCCATCAAGTTTCGCAATATCTTTTTCGTTCAAATTACCTGTTTTTGCAGATTTCTTAATTCCTGCAAGTTTACAGATAACATCAGCCAAATTTGCCCCAATACCCTTGATTTTTTGTAAAGAGATACCAATTTGTTTTTGTCCAGGAATATCAATGTTAGCTATCCGAACAATATGCTTAAAATTGTCTGCTTGTTTTTCTTTTTCTACCATTTTTATATTGTAATAAGTCTAGAATTCACATTTAATATTAAATTATTAAATTAATATATGTCCTATACGCGTGAACTCGGACTGATTTACTTGTCAAAAACGGAAGTTGTTTATAAATGTTATGGGTGAAAGTGGTTTTGTTTTGGCAAAAATGTCTCGCTCAGCCCCGTAAAGGTTAAATTCTAGTAAACATATAGCATAATATATTATTATAATGTCTCACAAAGAGACCACAAAATTGGAGATACTAAAACATGGCAAAAAAAGCGACTAAAAAAAATACTAAAAAAGCAAAATCAGCACAAACACCGGTCCCAGCACCAAATGCACCGAAATTAAGTCCAGAGATGGAAAAGAAAATGAAAGACCTAAAAACTAGGCTTGACAAATTCAAAGATAATGTTCTAGACAAATTCGGAGATTATATTGTTGGGATAACTTTGCTTCCACCACCAAAACCGGAAGAGAAAGGTGACAAGAAAAAAGAAGAAAATAAAGATCAAGTTAATTTGATGGTCTTAGTTGATGATACAACTTCTAAAAAAATGTCTAAAGAGGAGTTACAACACAAATTTTCTAGTATCATTAGCGGTATGGCACAAGATATTGACAAAAATTTAGTTGCTCAGAGTGTTTTGTTGACAGAAGTGTGGCAAAACAGTTACGATGGGAAATATGATATGAACAAACTTATCGCCATGGGTGCACCAATTCATGATACTGGTATGTTAGCAGCGATAAAAATTAGTGAAATTCACAAAACTATGGTCTTGAAAAAGTTTGAAAAATATATTCTAAGTTATGTTTTAGCAGGATCACTTACACAAGGACGAGCAACAGCAACTTCAGATATAGATGTCTGGATTGTAATTGATGATACCGATGTTAAAAAGATGACTAGAGTAGAGTTGAGAGACAAATTAAGAGCTATAATCATTGGTATGGGCGCAGAAGCAGGAGAAATGACTGGCATCAAGAACAAATTAAACATCCAAGTATACATCTTGACAGATTTCTGGGACAGTTTGAAAGAAGCAAACCCGGTGATATTCACATTATTAAGAGATGGAGTACCATTTTATGACAGAGGAATTTTTATGCCTTGGAAACAACTTTTACGGATGGGAAAAATTAAGCCGAGCAGAGAAGCGATTGACCTTTTCATGAACACTGGTGAGCAAGCTCTTAAAAGAATCAAGATGAAGATTAAAGAAATGGGTATGGAAGATACCTTTTATGCAATTTTAACTCCGAGCCAAGCAGCGATAATGTTGTATGGGCTACCACCACCAACTCCGAAAGAAACACCCGAAGTTTTAGAAGAAATTTTTGTCAAGAAAGAGAAGATTTTGGAGAAAGAGTATGTACAAATCTTGAAAGATAATGTAGAAGTTAGAAAAGGACTTGAGCACGGTTCTAAAAAAGAACTTACTGGTCCTGAATTAGACAAATTAGTCAAAAATGCAGAGAAATTCTTGAAACGGATCAAAGAATTGTTCGGACAAATTGAAGAAATCCATAACAAGAAAAATGTTTTACATTTATACGACGACATAATGACAATTATTAGAGATGTTCTAAAGTTAGAAGGTATTGATAAAGTTCAAGATGAAGAAATGATTAAAATGTTTGAAGACGAACTAATTTCTGCTGGTAAAGTTCCTGCCCGATATTTGAGGGACTTGAACGAAATTGTTTCTGCAAAGAAAAAGTATGATGCTAAAAAATTGACCAAAACAGATGTTGAGAAAGCTCGTAAAGGTAGTGCTGGATTAATCAGATTCTTAGTAGAATACATCCAGAAAAAGCGTGGACAAGAAATGGAACGAACAAAAATTCGAGTAAAGCATGGTGAAAAGTTTGGAGAAGTGATTCTGTTAGACAAAGTCGCTTTCGTTATCAATGATTTGGATGTTAAAGAAAGAGTTTACGAGAAAGCCAAACTTAATAGTGATGGTAGTTTAGGGACTCTAGAAAAAAGTAGCATTGAAGAGTTTGAGAAATCATTAGCGAAAGTCAGGATACCGAAAAGAGTATTCATCAAGGAACCAATCTTTGAAGATCTAAAAAATATCTTCGGTCATGATGTAGAAGTTATGGTGCATTATTAAATGTATTAATTATTTTTTCTTTCTTTTTTTCTTTTTCTTTTTTCCACTTACAACAAATCACTATCAAGATCTTGGGCAACTTCTTTGATCAACTTTTGTTCAAGAGCAATTTTTTGTTCCGCGATTTTTTTAGAGACGCCTAGGTTCAATTGTCCCTCATGCATCACGCGGTTAATTTCTTTTTTTAGATACTTGATGGAACCTGTAACACTTCTTGAAAATTTTGCACCGTACAAAAATGGACGAAGAAAACCTGCAAAACCACAATCAGCAACCAAATCTGCATCTTGTAAAACTTCTAATTCAATTGAACGAGAGTCCATTTCATCGCCTCTAGCATCATGATATTCTATCAAATAAGACACCTCATCAATAAACTCGTCTGAATGACCTGCTTTTTTAAGAAACTCTTGCGCAATCGGAACACTTAATTTAGGGTGTTTGCTCCATTCTTCTTTTGCAGTTTTTTCTTGAAATTCGTTACCCAAATAAACTCTAGTAAAATCAATTTCAGTTTTTCCAACATCGTGAAGTATCGCTGCAACTAATATTTGTTGAGTTTTGACTTTTTTATTTAATTTATTAATTATCTCTTTTACAGTTTCGTATACTCTTAAAGAAAAATATGTTTCATCGTGTGGTCCAAAATGAAAATGTTCAGTTTCTTTATATTTGGCTTTAACAAAAGCATACGTTGCTTTATAATCCGGGTTTTGGTCTATTGAGTTCATAATGTGTACCTTTCTACTAAATTAACTTTTAATTTTGATAAAACAGGGTTTGCTACCTTCTCTCGTACCAAATTTATAGTTACATCAGGCATAATGCTATTAAGATATTTAATAAACAAAATCGCATCTGTACCTTGTAATACTGCAAATCTAACTCCCCCTTTAACATCCTCAGTATTTTCTGTTAAGAAATTTAAATCATTTTCCAAAGCCAACTTTCTTAATCGGCCACGCATCATTACCCCATTAATTGAACTAGTAACAGTACTAATTTCATAAATATCCCAGTATAAAAGCCCCATACCTTATTCGAATATCTAGTATATAAAAAAGTTTGCTAATTTGTTTCGGAGAAATAAAGAAAAAAAGTTAAAAAAAAAATTAATTAATATCTTCAGATTTAGTTTCTTCTGGAATTTTACGATTTTCCAAAATTTTCAAAATCTTATTCAACTTTTCGTTAATTAAATCGAAATCTCTTTCTGAATGACTTGCTTTAGGTTGACTTGACGGTTTCTTACTAGAAAAACATGCATCGCATAAAAGTGGTTTGTTAGTCTTCGGTACAAATGGTACTTCACACTGGTTACCACAATCTGAACATGTTACTTTAGTTGATTGAAAATCTCGCCTGTTATCATTGTTTCTTTTAGTATTTCGACCGAAATCTTTTCTACCATTAGAATCTCTTCCAAATCTAGAACTACCAGAATTTCGTCTAAATCCTGAACGGCCAGAATCTCGTCTGAACCCAGAACTTCCTGAGTCTCGTCTGTTATCTGAGTTTCGTCTAAACCCAGAATTGCCGGAATCCTGTCTGGATCCTCTGTTAGAGTTACCGCAACTAGAATTTCTTCTACCGCAAGATGTGTCTCTAACAAATCTGCTTTTCCTATTGTCGTCTCTTGAACGTCTAAAATCTGCCATAATCTTCTCAAGAAGCTAGCTGTTTATAAGAGTATGTGAAATAATTTTATAAAAAACCTATTTAAAAAAAACAATTTAAACAAAAATAAAATAAACTAAACCCATAACTATATACAAACATTTAAAAAGGAACTCTATTATGTTTAGAATGTGTCACAAATCATAATTTTTTTTGTGATGAGTAATAAATACATAGGTAAATAAAAAATGAACGGAACAGTAAAATTTTTCAATGAATCCAAAGGATACGGGTTTCTTGTTGCTGAAGATGGAAAAGAAATTTTCGTACATCAATCAGCTTTAGAAGAAGGTGTAACTTTACGTGAAAACGATGCAGTTACATTTGACATAGAAGAAGGTGACAGAGGTCCAAAAGCAGTTAATGTTAAGAAAGAGTAAATCACTATTACATATTCATAATTATTAATAACAATTTTTTTTCTTTTTTTGTATTTCTCATGGATTTTATGTTAAATACGTTTTCCGATAGGAACGAAGTGGAGTTCGGAAAACCTGCGTCCGCAGAGTAAAAGTCCGTAGGACAGGGGGGAATCGGGTTTTTTAGTTTTTAGTTATTTTTTTTTATAAATGGGGGGAAT
>CAYXEO010000018.1:0-2379 GCA_964464055.1 uncultured Methanosarcinales archaeon
AACGAGCAAACTCTGAAATAATTGAAATAACACATCTGGATGAAGCAGAACAAAAAATTGAATCTGATAAAATTATTAACGCAGTAATTAACCAACCGAAACAGTTCCAGAGTGTATTATATGCTATCTTAGTACTTTCTCCACAGAAAGGTAAATGTTACACTGGTGAAATATATGATATTTATCAAAATATCTGTAAGCAAACCAAATTTAACGTCTTAACTCAACGAAGAATCTCAGACATTTTAGCAGAGTTTGATATGTTAGGGATAATTAATGCAAAAATAATTTCTAAAGGTAGGTATGGAAGAACTAGAGAAATTAGTTTGTCTTTAGATGAGAATATTTTATTAAAATTGAAAGCGTTACTTGAAAAGTCGTTAAGTTTGTCAGATAAATAGTGATTGTATATGATAGATAATTAATAATGGAAATAGTTAAAAGTAAGTGATAAAACAAAAAATATAACAATAACGATCTCAAGACCATAATTTAAAAAAATAACCACAGAAGAACCATAAACATCAATGTAACCAAAGCACCAATGTAACCAAAAACACCAAAAACAACAAAAACACCTTAGGGTTCAGATTATACCCGTTCAATACAAGAAATGATATTACCGATAGTAGATAAATCGACAGGCGTAAGTCTTGAAGATGGTAAAAGAAAAGAAATAGAGTTGGCTAAAGAGAAACTGATTTCTGAAATGTTTTCTAAAGGTATTTTGTTAAGTAAAGAAATGTTGGAACAATTATCTTCTTGCCCGATTGAAGAGTTGGATCATTTAAAACAGAAATTTGAACAAGGGGCAGGTAAATCTGTTAATTTACCAACTCGACCATTAGAAATTGTACAATCTTTTGTTAACGAACCTTATAAATATCAAGTGAAAGATTTTGCCAACATTTTTTTGTCAAGGTATCGTTATTTGGAGAAGCTTTTACGAGGAAGACAGGAACTAAGTAGTACCATGTCAATAAATAGGTTACTAGACAAAAAAGATAAAGAGAAGGTATCAGTTATTGGGGTAATTTCAGACATTTCAATAACTAAAAATGGACACATGATGATTACTTTGGAAGATCCTACTGGAAGTATGAGAATTTTAATTTCTAAAAATAATCCAGATTTATTTGAAGAAGCAAAAGATTTAGTTTTTGATGAGGTTATTGGTATTGCAGGAACTTCCGGTGACAAAATTATTTTCGCTAATACAATTGTTTGGCCAGATGTCCCACATAGTAATGATTTAAAAACAGATGAACTAGCAAAAGAAGAAGAACATGCAATATTTTTATCAGATGTTCATGTTGGTTCAAATGTTTTTTTAGAAAAAGAGTTTACAAAATTTTTATCTTGGTTAAAAGGTGAAACGGGTAGTGATAAACAAAAAGAACTAGCTAAAAGTGTTAAATACATTTTCATTGCTGGAGATTTGGTTGACGGGATTGGGATTTATCTTGGCCAAGATGAAGAATTAACAATCCCTAACATAACTGATCAATATGAACAATTTGCAGAATATCTTAAACAAATACCAACAGATAAACAGATAATCATTTGTCCTGGTAACCATGACATGATCCATTTAGCAGAACCACAACCTGCGTTTTATGAAGAATATGCGCCAACCATGTTTACTTTACCAAATGTGACTTTAGTAAGTAATCCTGCAATGGTAAATATTGCCAAAACAAAAGATTTTTCTGGGTTTAATGTGTTAATGTATCATGGGTACAGTTTTGATTATTATGTTGATAAAGTTGAATCAATAAGAAATAACGGGGGTTATCATCGGGCAGATTTGGTTATGAAATTTTTACTTAAAAGAAGACATTTAGCACCAACTTTCAAATCAACACCTTATTTTCCGGGACATAAAGAAGACCCTTTATTAATTAGGAAAATACCAGATTTTTTCATCACTGGACACATTCATTATTCCAAAATTGCTAATTATCGTGGGGTAACTATGATTAGTGGCAGTTGTTGGCAAGGGAAAACAGATTTTCAAGAAAAGTTGGGACATGAACCGGAACCAGCTAGGGTACCGATAGTTAATTTGAAAACTAGAAAAGCAAAAATATTGAGGTTTGGATAGAATGGGTGAAGAAGAGATATTAAAAAAAGGAACACAAGTTACAAAAGAACAAGAACCAAAAGAACCAAACGAATCTTCTGTAACCAAAGAATTACCTATTACTGAAACAGAAGTTACAATTACTCAAACAGAAGACCAAAAAAAGTCTGAATCAATAGAACTTACCAAATATTTCAATTCTATAGATGAAGGTGTAGCACGTAGTTATGAATTAGCTGGTGAAGCAAGAAAAACAGGACTTGACCCGGAAGAAATTGTTTCTATCCCATTAGCAA
>CAYXEO010000018.1:2389-13985 GCA_964464055.1 uncultured Methanosarcinales archaeon
TTCCGTAGAAGCACCAGAGATATTAGGAACTAAAATACCAGAACGAATCATTGAGCTAGAAAAAGAGTTAGGAATGTTGGATTGGCGAGTAGGGTTCAGAATTGCGGAAGAAGTTGCACAACAAAAATATTGTCAGTTTGAAGAAAAACAAAAAGCGATTGAGACGGGGATAAGGGTTGGATTTGCATATTTGACTTTAGGAATTGTATCCGCACCGTTAGAAGGTTTTATTGGGCTTAAAATTAAAAAAAGAAAAGATGGAAAAGAATATTTTGCTTTACAATATGCCGGACCTATCCGGGCCGCTGGTGGAACTGCATCATCTGTATCAGTAATTTTAGCAGATTATGTAAGGACCAAGTTAGGATATGCACCTTATGACCCAGATGAGAAAGAAGTTAGTCGTTATACTACTGAAGTACATGATTATCATGACCGGGTATCGAATTTACAATATCATCCTTCTGATGAAGAACTTAAATTTATGATTTCACATTTACCTGTAGAAGTTGATGGTGATCCAACTGATAAAAGGGAAGTTTCCAATTTTAAAGATTTACCACGGATTGAAACAAACTTAATAAGAGGCGGTGTAGCTTTAGTTTTAGCTGAAGGACTTAGTCAAAAAGCACCAAAATTATGGAAACGGTTAGTTAAATGGGGGCATGAGATGGATTTGCCTCATTGGGATTTTTTAGGAGAATTCCTAGCTTTGAAAGAGAAAATTCATGCTGCACATGGCGCAGATAAAAAAGGTGAAGCGGACAAAAAAGACACAAAAGCAGATTCAGAAAATGAAATTGATAAAGTGCCTAAAAAAACAAGACTTTATGTTCAAGCAAATAACACATTTATCATGGATTTGGTTGCTGGACGGCCTATATTTACTCATCCAATTGCACCAGGAGGGTTTCGATTAAGATACGGAAGGAATCGTACTTCTGGATTTTCAACATCAGCAGTAAATAATGCTTCAATGTCTCTAGTTAACGATTTTATCGCGATTGGTACTCAACTTAAAACTGAACGGCCAGGTAAAGCGACCACGACAACAGTTTGTGACACATTAGAAGGGCCAATTGTTAAGTTGGAAGATGGTTCAGTAGTCCAATTTCATAATGGACAAGAAGTTAAAGACAAATTTAAACAAGTGAGCGAAATTATTTTTTTGGGAGATATACTTTTTAATTATGGTGATTTTTCTGAGAATGGACAAACCTTAGCACCGGCAGGATATTGTCCGGAATGGTGGGCATTAGAAGTTGCTAAAGCGATGCTTAATTATGATTTTGAAACTAATAAAATATGTGGAGAAGATAATGAAAAGGCAATTTATCCAGAACCAGATTTTGAAGATTTTAATTCTGCGCATGATATGGTTTCAAAAGAAATGTTAGAAAAAACATCAGAAAAAGTAACTAACAACATCTCTCCGGAACGATTAAGTAAACTAATAAATCACCCCTTACAATTTCAACCGAAATGGGAAGAAATGATAGAGGTTTCTGAAAAATTGAAAGTACCTTTACATCCAGATTACACTTTTTATTGGCGATTAGTTTCTACTGAAGATATTTTACAATTAAGAAAATGGTTCCAAGAAGGAACAATCAAAACTGACCAATTAAATTCATCTCTAATTCAACAAATTGATAAAATAATTTTACCATTAGATGTAAAAAATGAGTTACACCAAAAAGCGAAGAGATCCATGGAACAATTAGGCACTATTCATCAAGTGGTTAATAAAGAGAATGTTGTTTTGTCTAAAAAAGAAGCAAACATTTTTGCACTTTGTTTTGGTTTTTCTAACCAACAAGAAATGCAAGAGATAAGTCCAAAGTTTGTAGCTGAAAAAGAGAACAAAATTGATGGGTTGGATTATTTGGAAGCAATTAGCTCGCTTAAGATTCGTGATAAATGCGGCACTTTTATTGGTTCAAGAATGGGCCGGCCAGAGAAAGGTAAAATGCGGTTAATGCAAGGGTCGCCACAAGTCATGTTTCCAGTTGCAGAAGATGGTGGAAGAATGAAAAGTTTCCAATCTGCATTAGAGAAAGGTAAAATAAGAAGTACCTTCCCTACATTTTATTGTGAGAATTGTCATAAAAAGGATCAAGAAAAAAGTGTAGAAACTGATCAAAGTGAAACAAAAATAACAGATAAAAACAATAATGAAAACAATAATGAAAACAATAATGAAAACAATAATGGAAACAATAATGGCAAGACTAATTATAACTCATTTGATACAGTTAAAAATAATACAACTTATGCTACAAACAAAACAAATGCCATCGCAAATACATCAATCAAAACTAGTATTTATCCATTTTGTGAAGAGTGTGGTCAGAAATGTAAAATAAGATATTATTGTCGGTTTTGTGGGGATTTAGATAAAGAAACCTGTCGGCATGGAGATACTAATCCGTTCAAAACTCAAGAGGTTGATATTAAAGAGTATTTTAATTTGGCTAAAAAAAGGTTAGGGACAGAAATTCATCCTGATCTTATCAAAGGTGTCAAAAGCACATCTAACAAAACGCATGTTGTTGAACATTTAGCGAAAGGGATTTTACGAGCAAAGCACGGGATTTATGTTAACAAAGATGGAACTATTAGGTATGATGGTACAGAATTACCAATGACACATTTCAAACCGAAAGAAATTCACACTTCTGTTGAAAGGTTAAGAAAATTAGGTTATACTCACGACATGTTCGGTGAAGAATTAGACCGGGACGACCAGATATTAGAAATGTTACCTCAAGATATAATTTTACCAGGGTATGATACAATAAACGAATCTGCTCCAAAAGTGTTCACTAAAGTTTGTAATTTTGTTGATGATTTGTTGGTTAATTTTTATAAAAAAGAACCATTTTACAATTTAAAAAATAAAGATGATTTGGTTGGTCATTTAATTATTGGGTTAGCGCCACACATTTCTGCAGGGTTAGTTGGTCGAATAATTGGATATTCAGAAACTCAAGGTATAATAACTCATCCAATGTATCACGCTGGACTTCGTCGGGATTGCGATGGTGATGAAGCAGGAATCATGCTTCTTATGGACGCATTATTAAATTTCACTCGTAAATATTTGCCAGAACGGAGAGGTGCCAAGACCATGGATGCTCCTTTAGTACTAACTTCAAAATTATTCCCTTCCGAAGTTGATGACCAAGTACATGGGATGGACGTAATGTGGAAATATCCTCTTGAATTTTATGAAGCAGCAGCAGAGATGAAGAAACCGTGGGAAGTTAAGTATGGGAAAGAAGGAAAAAAGATGGTGCAATTAGCTGATCGGTTAGAAACACCAACACAATATACTAGTTTTGGTTACACTCATCATGTAGAAAATTTTAACAAAGGAGTTCTTTGTTCTGCTTACAAAACATTACCGACCATGAAAGATAAGTTGGCTGGCCAGATGGATATTGCTAAGAAAATATGGGCAGTGAACACAGGCGATGTAGCTAAATTAGTTATCCAGAAACATTTTTTGAAAGATATTAAAGGTAACTTTAGAAAATATTCTATGCAACAGTTCCGGTGCGTCAAATGTAACACAAAGTTTCGTCGTCCACCAATGACTTGTAAATGTACTGAATGTGGGCATAAGGGGAAACTGATATTTACAATTTCTGAAGGTTCAGCAGTAAAATATCTTCAACCATCATTAGATTTGGTTAATAATTATGATTTTTCACCATATTTGAAACAGGCAGTATTTTTGTTACAATATAATATTGAGAGGGTGTTCGGTAGAGAGAAAGAAAAACAAGTAGGGTTAGGAGAATTTTTTTGATAATTTGAAACATTTAGTTATGGATTATAATTTTTTAATGTTTTTATATTTTTTACTATTCTAACAACACTTCTGCATGTGGAACGTTATCAACAGTGATTATTTTTTGAACAAGACTCATTTCTTGTCCGAGTGTCACAGAATTTTCACCGGTTAAATGGATTATGTAAGCATTTTTGAAAAGTTTTTTCACTTCTTCCACAGTTTTTTCTTCTCCTGAATAGAATTTTTTTGTTAAGTCTAGTTGGGTATTTTTTTCTTCAAATGATTTACCAATGAGGTTTGTATCTGTAACAATTAAAAGAATACCATTAGGAGTATTTTTTTCAGAAACAGTAAAAGTAAGTTTTTTTCCCATTTTATTTTTATTGGTTTTTTTATTTAATGTTCTTAACCGGTTTTTTAGCACCACAAGCTTGACATTTCAAATAAACCACTTCTTTTTCTTCTTTAAGTTCTGTATCTGGTTTGTTACATTCAGAACAGAAGACAAATTCTGAAGCATACTTTTTAATTTTTTTATTAATTCTGTTAGCGGAAACTTTTGCAGCTAAGATAACTCTGCCTCTGACAACTTTACCAGGTGTCGCTAGTTCTCTAAAAAGATATTTTAGTAAGTGGTGAGGGTCTCTACTTAATTCTTTAGCGATTTTGTTTAAGTTAATTAAAATTGTTTTATTACCTTCTAAATGTCCTTTGATTTTTTCAATAACGAACCGTTCACCTTTAACGATAGTTTCGGGCAATTCTTCTTCGGCTTTGGTTAACATATCTTCATAACTTTTCATAATCTTTATTGTAATGGCTTTGTTTTATAAAGTTTTAGGATAAGATTACATATTAAGTTAATGACATATCCTTAACCATCTCTTACTTAACTCACTAATGAGGTCTATCAAAAAACGTGTTAAGTGAAGATCAAAGGGCTGAACTTAATACTTTCGGATAAGATGACCCCATAATTAGTTAACAAAACTTTTATATACTTATAAATAATGGTTATAATATCATATTTTAAAAGAGGTGAATATTAAATGGCAGGATTAGAATTAGCAGAAGTTATTTTAGCGGTGATTATTGGTACCTTAGCGGCAATAGTGTATTCTTTGAGAGTATTGATTTTAGTAGAGCGAAGAGTTGCAGGTATGGAGATGAACATCCAAAAAATGACTGCAAAAGTATTGAAAAAAGAAGCAGTAATTGAGAAAAAACTTGGTGTGCGAAAAAAAGTTGCTAAACGGAAAGCACCAGCACGACGAAAAAGAAGAAGATAATTTTTTCAAATAATTTATTTTTTTATTTTTTTGCTTTTTTGGTAAGTTTTTTCTTAGTGGTTGTTTTCTTTTTAGAAGATGTTTTTTTGGTAGCGGTATTTTTCTTGGTTGTTGTTTTCTTTTTTGTGATTTTTTTCTTCACTGCTTTCTTTTTTACCGCCTTTTTCTTAACAGCAGTTTTCTTTTTAACAACTTTTTTTCTTGCTGAAGTTTTTTTATTTGTTTTGGCAGTTTTTTCCTTAGTTGTTTTCTTTTTCACTGCCTTTTTGGCAGGTTTTTTCTTAGTGACTTTTTTAACTGATTTCTTTTTAACCACTTTTTCTTTAACCACTTTTTCTTTAACCGCTTTTCTTCTAGCTTTATTTTTAGCTTGCAATTTTTTCTTTTCTTCTCTAAGTTTATCAAATTCTTTGTTGATTAAATCTATTTTTTTAGTTAAAAATTTTATACGTGCAGAATTGTCATCTTGTCCTAATAATTCACCGCATTCAGGACAATGAAATTCTAAATCTGTAGCGTCATCAAAATTTAATCTGGCACAATTGTTTGGACAAAGGAAAAATAACTCTTTCTTTTCTTCTTTTAATCTTACTTCCAATTTTTCTAAAAGAAGTCTTTTTCGTTTGTAATAAATGAATTTGACACTTTCTGGTAAAATTGTCCAATAATAAATGTACCACCCTTTTTCTTTATCTTTCTTCCTTACGAAACCAACAACATTTTGGTTGTAAAGTAAATAAAGCATTTTTCTAACAACTTTAATATCTAAATTAGCTTTTTTTGCTAGATCGAATTCAGAAACATTTTCTTTTCCATAAAGTTCTTTTAAGAGAGGTAAACCTTCTTCGCCAAGTATTACTAGAAGTATTTCTTTAATTTTTTTTTTAGTTAAACGCATTTTGGAAGAGGGATTTGTTGGTTTTTATACCTTATTATGAGTGATTACACTTTTAAATCTTTCGGTTTCTCTTCGGAAAAAGAAGTTATTTTTGTACTTCAAACCCTGATTTTCATGAAATCTTCTGCTACAACAGTTTCATCGAAGTAGTTTCTAGCTTCTTCCACGATTTCCATGGTACTTTTGTATCTGGGACTTATGTGGGTTATTACTAATTTTTTAGCATTATTTTCAGAAGCGATGATAGCAGCATCTTTGACGGTCAGATGCATATATTTTTGAGTTTTTTTTGAGATATCGCTCAAATGTGTACCTTCAGAAATTAGGAGGTCACAATTTTCTGCTAATTTATCTGCCCCTGTGCAACGCATAGTATCAGCAACATAACCTATTTTTTTTCCTTTAGTTTTGTAAGTGACATTAGTTGACAAAATTTTCTTTCCGTTATGGACAACATTTTTTCCTTGTTGTAGTTTGCCTAGGATTGGTCCTTCCAGGTTTAACTTTTTAGCTTTAGTAACATTAATTCTTAATTTATCTTTTTCAATAAACTTGAACCCAATACAAGGGACACTATGTTTTAGTGGTTGAGCTTCTAATTGGAACAAATCGTTTTCAAAGAAAACACCTTTTTCAACTTCGTACACTTCATGATCAATAATATCGTTACTAGCAAAAGATTTGAACAAATGGTCAAGATACTTTTTGCTTCCTTTCGGACCGTAGATGTGCAGTTTTTTAGCAAATTGGTCAACACCCATACTACTCATGAATCCAGCGATACCAAATACATGGTCCCCATGCCAATGGCTAATTAAAAGTCTGGTAACTTTCGCAGGTTTAATTCCTGCGATTCGCATTTGCCTTTGAATCCCTTCGCCACAATCCAGCAAGATATTTTCATTTTTATATTTTAACAAAATACCTGAATGGTTACGGGTTTTAGTAGGTTGCATACAAGATGTACCTAAAAATACTATTTCTGTCATTGTATCCTACAATATATATTTACTTAATAAATTTATGTGTTTGAAGGAGAAAAAAGTAATAAAAATCAAAGTTCTAACACTTTTTCCAACTCACGAAGATTCTTGATTTTTGGGTGCAAGTCACGATTGTTTTTTCGGTCAATTAGAATTGCTTTCATCCCAATTTTTTTGGCGGCCATGATATCACTTTGGATACTATCTCCAACCATGACACAATTTTTAACTTGCATATTTAAATCGTTAAGAACATGTTTAAAGAAATTTTTATTAGTTTTTATCAGTCCAACTTCGTAAGAGAAATATATTTTGTCAAACATTTCTTTCATAGCAAACTTTTCTAATACGTTATTTATTGAGAAGTTATCTGTGTTTGATACGAGTACCAAATGGTATTTCTCTTTAAGTTTTTCTAACACTTCTTTGGTTTCATCATAAGGGTGAGCTAACATCCATGCTTTGTTCCACATACCAACCAGTTCATCAAGTTGTTTATCGTTACATGGTTTTTCAAATTCGTGACAGACACTTTTGAAGGCATCTCGCAAATCATCAAATTTGGAAGTCATCATTGCTTGTTCCATTCGCACGATATATTCTGGGAATGGTAAATTGATTCTTAGAATGTTTTTTATTTGTTTCACTGGGCTCCAGGTACCATTTTCTACCAAAGTTCCCCATAAGTCAAAAAGAATTACTCGAACCATCTGTTCTCCTCCTTCTTTTTCCCTGTCTTGTTCCGATCCTGGTTAAACAAAATCACTTTCATCATTTTATTTTAGGAGTTGAACTATTATTTATACTTTCCTACTACTTCATTCCTGATAAGCTAAAATCACCATTAATTATTTATATAACTCTTGCTTTTCTGCTTTTTATGGTAACGGATGCGCAAAACAAATTTGAGTTAATCACTTCTGGTTTACAGGAAGTGGTCGGTGAAGATAATATCAAAGAAATTCTTAAAACAAGAGATCTGAAAGTTTATTGGGGCACAGCTCCGACAGGTAAACCGCATTTTGGTTATTTTGTACCAATTCTTAAAATTGCAGATTTGTTAGAAGCTGGTTGTGAAGTGACAATCCTTTTTGCTAATTTACACGCTTACCTTGACAATATGAAGTCCAGTTGGGAAATGTTAGATAAAAGGACAGAATATTACACTTTCCTTATCAAAGAAATGTTTAAACAAATTGGTGTGCCAATTAACAAATTAAAGTTTGTTAAAGGCACCGAGTTTCAGTTGGGTGAAAAGTTCACTTTAGACATGTATAAAATGTCCGCCTTAGCAAGTACCAGAGACACACAACGGGCAGGTGCAGAAGTTGTTAAACAAACAGATAATCCAAAAATGAGCGGATTACTTTATCCAATTTTACAAGCACTTGACGAAGAGTATTTAAAAGTTGATGCTCAGTTTGGTGGTGTCGACCAAAGGAAAATTTTTATGTTCGCTAGAGAATTTTTACCTAAGATTGGTTATCAGAAACGGATTCATTTAATGAACCATTTAGTTCCGGGGTTAGGTGAAAGTGGGAAAATGAGTTCTTCAGAACCAAATTCTAAGATTGATTTTGATGACACTGATAAACAAATTCAGAAAAAGATTAACAAATCATATTGTATTGATGGTGTAGCAGAAAATAACGGCCTTTTAGCGATCCTTAAATATGTTTTATTCAAGAAAATTGACAAAGATGAACGAGAATTTGTTATTAACCGACCAGAGAAATATGGTGGAAAAATTTCGTTCAAGAGTTATCAAGAAGTTGAAGATGCTTTCGTAGCTAAGAAACTTGCTTCTGTCGATTTGAAACAAGGGATTGCTCAAGAGATGATAATTTTCTTAACTCCGTTACGGGCCGTGTTAGAAAAGAATCAAAAGTTATGTGATGGAGCGTATTCTGAGAAGTAAGTGGCGTTGATTTTTTATTCTATTGTTTTCTTTTTTTAAATCTTCTACATTATTTACCTTCCACAATCGCCATAGTATAATTTTTGAAATACTTTTTAGCGACTCGTTTAACATCTGATATATTTACTTGTTTGATTTTTTTAACGAACCGTTTCATAGATTTAGCATCGCCTGCTTGTTCATAGAATAGCAATTGGTCTGCGACTTTCTGTGAATCTTCTAGTTCCAAAAGGTATTCTCCTTCAATATAAGTTTTAGATTCTTTGAGATCTTTTTCTGTTATTTGTTGCAATTTCTCGAATTCTGCCAGGATCATTTTTTTTGCTAATGGCAATTTCTTTTTATCTACTGAAGCATAAACTGCAAAATAACCATATGTTGGTTCTGCGATATGTTGTGTTCCAACATCATATGCCAGACCCCGTTTACCTCTTATCTCAGTAAACATTTTTCCACTTTGACCTCTACCCAAGATTCCGTTAATTACTTCTAATACATAGCTATCTTTGTGTTTCAACGGCACAGTTTTGAACCCCATCGTGGCATAAGTACTAGCAATGTTTCTTTTTTCTTTTTTAATGGTACATTTTTTTGCTAATGGTTCTTTGACAGAAACTCTTTTGATATCTTTTCCTTTTTCAAAAGTGAATTTTTTAGTAATTTCTTGTTTCCAATCTTTAACGTCGCCAACTACAGAAATAACAATGTTGTTCGGAACATAATATTTATTAAAATAGTTCAAAACTTTTTCTCTGGTAAGTCCACGGATTACTTTTCTATCCCCATAAACTGGGTTTTTGGTTGGATGTTTAGTAAATAAGTTTCTTAGCAACAAATCCCATTGGTAATATCTTGGTTCGTCATGGATCATATCAATTTCTTTAATGACCACATTTTTTTCTTTCTCAAGTTCACTAGTTTTAAACATTGAATTTTGGATTAAGTCTGCTAGAACGTCAACACCGATTTTGAAATGTTTTTTTAGTATTTTAACATAAAAGCAAGTTCTTTCATTGGTTGTATAAGCATTAAAGTCACCACCAATTTTTTCAATTTCGTTAGAAATGTGCCAGTTGGTAGGTCTTTTGGTCGTACCTTCAAACAACATATGTTCAATAAAATGCGAGACCCCTCTTTCAGATGGAAGTTCTAGATTACTACCTACTTTGACCATGATTTCTATCACCACGGAGTTAGTTTTCTTTTTTTCGTAGATAACTGTTAGACCATTAGGTAGGGTAATCTTATTCATAATTAAAATGTTATTTTTGGGGTTTATAATGGTTTCCTTTTAATATATATAAGGGAATGGAGACTCTAGAAAGATATTTAACTGCTAGCAATTTAGTAATCATAATGAAACTAGTGGAATTTCAAAAACAAATTAAAAAACAGAAACTTGATTTGATTTTTTTGGTTGACCAAGACATAAACATAACTTATTTCACCCAATTTAAACCTTCATTTTCAATTTTAACAATTTATCCACAAAAAGTAGAGTTGTATTTGACAAGTTTGGATCAGAAACCGAAATTGAAAAATATAATTATCAAACCCCTCAAGAAAGGTTGGGAAAAAAAGTTGTTCAACGTGAAAATAAATAAAAAAGTGAATAATGTTAAAAAAGTTGGTATCAATAAGGGTTCAATCACAGTTTCATATTTGGAAAAGTTGAAAAAAATATTTCCCAAAGCCAAATTTGTTGATGTTGCTTCGCAGATGCGCGAGTTACGGACACAAAAAACAGATTTTGAAATTAAATTGATCAAAAAAGCGTGCCAGATAACAGATTTCGCTTTCAGTGAACTTGTTAAAGAGTTGAAGAAAAGTAAATTGAAAACTGAAAAGGAAGTTGCTTTTTATCTGGAACAGAAAATGGCCGAGAAAGGTGCTGAACCCGCGTTCCCAACCATCGTTGCGATGGGTAAAAATGCAGCAGTGCCGCACCACGTTACTTCAAACAGCAAGTTGAAACGTGGATTTTTACTTTTAGATTTCGGTGCCAAATACAAGAATTATTGTTCGGACATGTCCAGGGTGCTATTTTTAGGCACTGCGCGGAAGAGTGAGAAAGAGACCTATAATTTGCTTCTCTCAGCACAAGAGAAAGCAATTAATAACATAAAATTAGGCACTTTTTTTGTTGGGTTGGACAAATATGTACGAAAAAATTTGGGCAAATATTCATCTTATTTCATTCATTCTTTAGGACATGGTGTGGGGTTAGATATTCACGAATCTCCTTCGTTTATCGGTGACCAGAAACAGCAGGTTCAAGAGGGACAGATATTTACCATTGAACCAGGCATTTATTTCCCTGGGAAGTATGGGTTAAGGATTGAAGACACTATTTTATTTGCTGGGAAACCAGAGATATTGACAAAATCAAGTAAGACGTTGATAGAGATAAGCGGTATATATTTTGGACATCGCCACCATTAACACAAAAAAATTAGGTTTTCAACCAAATTTTTCACGTATCTGGTTATCCTCTTTTTGTAAAGGGTCTAACCACCAACTTAAAAAATTCAATTTAACATCTTATTTTTTAAGTAACTGGTGACTTAATTTCACTTATAGTCACCACAAACCTTTTAAATTAACTACAATTCCAAGGTAACACTTATAAATACAAAGGGGCCGTAGTGTAGCTTGGCTATCACTAAGCGTTTGGGACGCTTGAACCGGGGTTCAAATCCTCGAGGCCCC
>CAYXEO010000019.1:0-12583 GCA_964464055.1 uncultured Methanosarcinales archaeon
ATTCATCTAATTCATCGAAGTCGATATCTTCTTCTTCCATTAAATCATCTAATTCATTTAATTCATCAATTTCTTCAGTTAGTTCTTGTTCTTCGGTACTTACTTCTTCTATTGGTGTCATTTCTTCTACTGTTTTTTGACATCCGCTTAGAACTAACATACTAATTAGAATTAACATCATACTTAATATTATTGCTTTTTTCATGATGAGAAGTAATTGGTGTAGGTATATAAAAGTTGTGTATATATGAAAACTAACAAAAAAGGTTTCCCCCCGCACCCCCCTTCCAAAAAAGAAATGTTTAGAAAGTACACGCGCTTGCGCGCGTGAAAAATATATTTATCATTGTATCCTAAACCCCGGTCTCACTTTGTAACATTTGAATCTAGTTAGAGTTTAGTTAATAAGAAAAAAAAGAAAAAATAGGCCTTAACGGCCAGGTAAATTTACTCCACACAAGCTCCTGCCATACATCCTTTTTTACATTCGGCTGTTTGTCCAACAACTAATCCATTACTACAATAGTATTCATGGACATAAATTCCTGCTTCAACAGTTCCGATACCTGCATTATGGTTACTACAAAAGTCTGTGAATTCTCCCACCATTGCTCCTGAATCTCCATATACATAACTTGCGATGTAAATTTGTCTACCACCATCATAATCAACACAATCTGCGTTTGGTTCTGGTAATGATATTGGTACTGTTGATTCTGTGGTTTCTATTTCAATTGGTTCAATAACTTCACCAACACATGAACCATCTGAACAACCATCTACACATTTTACTGGTGCAAGGTAACCTACTTCGTAACCATTTTCAGTTTCGATACAAGTTGATTCATGCAAATAGTCACCAGTTTCTGTTTGTGCTCCATCTTTAGTTTCTGTACAATAATCTCCCCAACTTAATTGACCATCATTGTAACTATTATATCCTTTTGCCCAACCTTTCAAATCATAATCAATTCCGTTATCGGTTTCTGTACATTGACCTTCTACAAGTTCTTCTTCAGTTGTTTCCACTACTAATTCAGTAGTTTCTTCTTGATTAGCTAACACTTTATACAATTTGATGAACTCTTTCAAAGCAGTTTTAGTGTCTTTGATACCAATTCGTACTTTCCGTTGTGCTTTTTTTGCTTTTTCTAAATTTTCTCTACTTGGATCTTCTTTAACTTCTTTCCAAGCTTCTTTAGCAACTGCATAATCGGTTTTAAGTTGTTTAGCTTTGTCCCAGAACTTGTCAGCCATATGTTTTAATTCACTAACATCAATTCCTTGGTCAGCTAAATTCTCAATTCGCATTTTCATACCATTATAGTATTCTGCATGTTTATCAACAACTGAACCCAGTTTACTATCTGTTAATTTTAAAACAATCCACTTCTGTTCTTTTTTAATTTTGTCCCATAGGTTTTTCAAAATTTTAATTTCTTCTCTGACTTCTGCTGCTGTTGCACCTTTCAAATTGTTAGCAATTTTAGTTTCTTCTACGGCTAACCTAGTTCTTAAATCAGTGATTTTTTCTAAAATACTTTCTTTTTCTTCGTTACTTAACAAAGTAGATGCTTCAGTTTTTTCTTCAAACCTGTCTAATGACTTTTTGATCATTTCTACAGTTTTTTTCAAATGTACAATAACATTTTCTTTAATTTCTATTTTCTTTTCCACACAAGTATTAGTTTCTTTACAACCTTTTAACTTAGTTTTTAATTCTGTTAATCTTTCTTTTTGTAATTTAACTGCGTTTCTTGCTTTAATTTGTTCTTCTTTAACAAATTCAGCATGTCTTCGAACTTCTTTCCATTTGTCTTTAGTTGCTTTTAGTAATCCTTTTGGCGTTTTTATTTTATTGGTTGTTGCTTCTGCTTCTGCTTCTGCTGCCGTAGTTGCTTCTGCAGTTGTAGCATCTTCTGCGAATGCTACTGGGACAATACTTAACATAAATATTGCCAAGACCACTATTGTGGATATTTTTTTTCCTAAATTTTTCATTTTATTTATTCCTCCGTTTGATGCGCACTTTCTAGTACGCTTTTTGCTTGTCATGGGTTTCTTAATCCTGAAACTAGTTTATATATATACTTTCAATTACACTTGCATCTACCTTTTTTTTACTAATCTAACGCTTTACAAAACTTTATTTTTTCTTTTTTATCAAATCAAAGCCTAAATTTAGCTTCTTTCTTATACTTTCTTTTGTTTTTCGCTTATTCCTGCATCGACACATTTTTATACATCAAAAAAACCATTTTACAATATGAAAAAATTGGGGTTACTAATTTGTATCATGATTTTCTTAGTTCCACTAGTTTCTGCTGCAACTTTGAAGGGTAATATTTACAATTCCAATTTTGAGCTTGAACAGAATGTTTTATTAGAAATTAATCTAGCAACTCAGCAGTTCTTGTCCAAAGATGGTACTTACGCTTTCAAACTTCCTTTAGGTGAGCATACTTTAACAGCTAAGAAAGGTGACGTGGTAGTTACAGAAACAATTACCATTTCTAGTGAGGAAGAGATCATTTTCGACATTTTTTTAATTGACGATTTCACTGATGAAGATGATTTATGGGATGATCTTGAAGATGACCCTTTATCAGATGACCCACAGACCAAATCAAACTATTGGTCTTACATCGTAGCCACAATTTTGTTCATATTTGCTATTTTCCGGCTCTATAAGATGCGAAAAAAGTATGGCCCTCTAAAAGTATTCAGGAAAAAAGTTCATCAGGAGCACAAGAAATCAACCACAGAACATAAACAAGATCTTGCTGATGAACCTGGCTATTTAGATCGAGTCTTAGACATAATAAAAAAGCATGATGGTCGAATTTCTCAGAAACAGTTGCGGAAAGAGATGTTAGATTTGTCGGAAGCGAAAGTGAGCCTAATCATCACCGAACTTGAACATAAAGGCAAGATTGAAAAAATTAAGAAAGGCCGTGGTAATGTTTTGATATTAAAGTAGAAACCCGTAACCTTTAAATAAAACTCTACTCCTTTCATATACCATTGAGACATAATCTCAATAATGAGGATAGCTAGGCTGGCGCGTTAGTCCTGCGTTGTTACCATGAATGGACTTACTTGGAGCCGAAGCCCAAAGAAGGGTTGATTTTGTTTCTTTGGTCCTGATTATCTTTGCTGACGACTTGTCCTTTGGGATGGTCTTGTTGGGAACCAGGTCAGATCCGGAAGGAAGCAGCCTTAACGTTCAAGTTCCATGTTCAGAGGGTCGCAAGTTTGAGAAGTTTTCGGGGTTAAACTAAAGAGGCTTAATTGGTTCGACCGCGGGTGTGCCCTCAACATTTTTTTTATTTTTCTAAGAATTAATTTCATCAAAAGTTTTTGTTAAATTAGAATATGTTTTTTTTGGATTAGCTAACATCCTTAATGACTCATGAAAATATTTTTCATCTATATCAAAATGCATTAACATAGTTTTAATATCGAATACATCTGCAGTCAAACGAATATATGCAATTTGCCGGGCAATTTTTTGTGGCGAACCCATATAAAGTCCAGATTCTAATTCTTTCTTTTTTTTATTGATAGAATTTAGTAAACTTAATAACTCATTTTCTTTTGGAATTCTAATATTATAATTGTCAGTAAAAATTAAACTTCTTAAGGTTTTATGTGCCATTAAATCTTCGTACTTGATTAGTTTTAAATTACCCGTCCCATATTCTATTTCACGAGCATTAGAAACTTCTCTTTCTAAGATGTTTTTTTTCTTATCAAATGCCTTTTTACTTTTTCTTGGTAATTGAATTATTAAAATATCTTCGTCACGGACTAATTTGCCATCATAAGTATTTTGAGTTTTATTAAAACTAAGTTCGTACCCTCTCTCTAACATAGTTTCTAGAGAATCGTATAAAAAATTTTTAAATTCTGTTCTATTTAGATAATCTGAAGAAGTGAAATCTATATCTGCTGTTTTTCTATAAAATGCATCCGGTAAAGTGAATTGCAAACTCATTCCACCGCCAATATAACTATTTGGTAAAAAATTATTTGTTAAACAATATAATGTGTCTTTAACAATCCCACTTTTAATTGTGTGTTTATCATTCATACAAACTAATTTGGTGATTTCATTTATAAATGTTTTGTTATTAATCACTATATAGTGACTTCATCAGAAAGGATGTTTGTTGTCGTGTGTATTACTTTCTCTTCCTTTGAAATTTCCCCGCCTCAAACATTCGACATTTCCAAAAACGCCCACTGGACAAGTTCGGTCAAACTATATAAATCTGTAAACTACTCCTAATGTGTATGAAAGAACTATTAGTGGAACTTAAGTTGCGTGGATTTTCGGAACGAACAGTTACTACTTACATCTATCAGAACAAGAAATTCCTAGAATACATCAAAAAGCCACCGGCAGAAATACAAGAGTATGATATCAAAGATTATCTTGCTTATCTTATGTCAGACAGACAAGTCAGCAACTCTTCTGTAGCTCTTTGTAAAGCGGCGCTCAAGTTTTATTACGACGAAATTCTCAAGAAAAAAATAGTTACTCTCAAAACCCCTAAACTGTATAGAAAATTACCAGAAGTGTTGAATAAAGCAGAAGTCAAATTACTAATCTCTTCCACTTATCATCACAAAAGCCGAATCATGATCAAAATTCTCTACTCCTCTGGTCTACGTCTTTCAGAATGTCTCAAATTGAAGGTAGAAAACTTAGACTTCCAAGAAAAAATTGGCTGGGTCCGAGGTGGTAAAGGTGCCAAAGATAGAATGTTCATCCTTTCTCTAGATTTAATTCAAGACCTCCGAGATTACTTGCGTCTCAACTGCATCAAATCTGGCTATTTGTTTCCAGGAAAAATTAATTCCACCCTTTCCCCACGGAATGTACAAAAGATTGTTGAGAAGGCAGTTAAACGGGCAGGAATAAATAAGAAAATTTCCCCTCATAAACTCAGGCACAGTTTTGCGACACATCTTCTAGAATCTGGTGTTGATATTAGAATCATTCAGGAGCTTTTGGGGCACAGTAACTTGCAAACAACCCAAATTTATACCAAAGTAAGTAGTAAACAAATCAAGAAAATCAAAAGTCCTTTAGATGAATTATAAATTGGTAGTTGATTGGTGTTCTATTTTGCGTTTTTTTCTTTATCAGAATATTTTTTTATATTGGTAGGTAAATATAATTTATTTTAACAAAAAAGTTTCCCCCCGCACCCCCCTTCCAAAAAAAAATGTTTAGAAAGTATACGCGCTTGCGCGCGCGCAAAAAATTACCTTCACCTTGTAACATTTAGCACCTAGTTTTTTATCGTATCGCTTGATTCTAACTAGATTTTAGTTGATTAGAAAAACAAAAAACATAAACTAGGCCTTCGGCCAAGTAAATGAAAAACCGCCGGAGTTGTTTTTAACAAAGAATTTTATGTTACTCAATGAGGTTTTGTTTGCCCAGTAGTAGCTTTCGCAGTATTGGGAAGTTTTGTGTATAAGGTATTCGTACCTTACTTTATGGTGTGATCATAGGTACTACTATAATTGCTGTACTACTTTTCTTACTATAATAATTTTACAAGGGAAATTCAAATTATGTATTAAAAATAATTAGTATATTTTTTTTTTTTTTTTTTTTTTTTTTTTTTTAAAATTTCTTAGTAACGATAAAGAACAACTTGCTTCCAAATTGTACCTTGCTGCAAAAAAACTTTATGAATCAAAACAAGAAATGGATTTGGTTTGGAAAATCTGTAAACTTTATATGGTTGATTAATCAACTTTCTCTTTTTAACACATAATTTTTAACTAGAAAATTCTTATTACAGAACACGCAACTTTTCCTTTTACCTGCTAACGTGATATCTCTAGTGTGGTACCTCATGTGCTGTTTACATTTCGGACATATTAAAATAAACATCTGAACCATAATTAAATTAACCTCATCTTTACTGCCATAAGCATTCCAACTCCTAATAAAATCAAAATTATCCCGGCAATTAAGTGTAAATTGTTTAAGTTACTTTTTCTCCATAACTCTACTTTTTTTGTTGTTGTAAATCCGTAATATACTCCTAAGGTGATCATCACCATTGGTAAGACAAATACAAAATTGTATAATAGTAAAAGTAACAAAGCATAATTTTTAGTAGCAACTTTACTTAACAATCCCAAAATAACAATGTACGGTCCTGATGTACATGGTAATAAAAACAAACTAACTATAAACCCAATAAAGAATGCACCAGGGATAGAAGTGACTCCTTGTAATATCTTTTTCAGTTTTGGTCGCCAAGCTATTGGTACTTCTGTAATAAACCATTTACCATAATAGAAATAATCTTTTAAATTAAATATTCCGATAACTATTGCTAAAATTGCCACGATTGTATAAAACCAAGAAGTAATCCCTGTTACACCTATCGCGGTATATAATCCTACTCCCATCAGTAAATAAGAACTATAAATTGAAATCGTAAATGCTAACCCTGCACCTAATGCTCTTTTTCTTTTTTTAGTTGCTAAAATAGTAGTAAGTAAAATTATTAGTACTGCAAATGCACAAGGATTTATAGCATCAACAATCGCTGCCGATAATACTGCTAAGAGGGTGACTTTTTGATTTGGATCAACTTTATCTATTACTTCATATTCTAAAGGTGAAATACATTTTTCTTCTAAACAATTCACTATCTCTTGAGTAATCTCTTCTTGAATTGAAGGATTAAAACCTGTAAAAACTTTACCACTAATAAATGTGGTTGGGACTCCAGAAACTTCTTGCCCATATGAATTTGATATCTCTGTAAACAATTCTCTATTCTCTTGTACAAAATAAACTTCTTTTTTAACAATATTCAAATTAGGATATTCTTCCACTATATTTTCTAAAAAAATTTCTTCTTTAGCGCAATGTGGGCACCCTTGTCCATAAAATAAATACAAATCAACACTTTCATTATTGGCAAGAACAGGACCTAAACTAACTAGGATCAATATAAGAAACAAAATAACTTTCGTGAATTTCATTTTACTAAACTAATTTTAAAAACATTTAAATAATTATCTATTATGTTTTATTCAAGGTGATTTTTAAAAAATGATTGACATATTAGCACTAAGTAGTACAATGCTTGGATTTATTATTGCGTTGGTAATAATGGGTTATGTGTATATGGCGCTTACACTATCTACAATAGCAAAAAAACTAAACCACACTGACCCTTGGTTAGCTTGGATCCCTATTGCTAATTTAGCATTGATATTACAGCTTGGAAATTTTCATTGGGCTTGGGTTTTCTTAATACTAATCCCTATTTTAGGTTGGATTCCTTTAGGAATAATAAATATTATTGCAAATTGGAGAATTTTTGAAAAACGTAATTATCCTGGTTGGTTAGCTTTAGTTTATTTAGGTGCATTTATCCCTTTTGTAGGTCATGCATTTAGTTTGGCAAATTTAATTATTTGGGGACTTGTCGCTTGGAAAGATCGTTAATTTTTTTCTTTTTCCAAAACAAAAACACATAAGACGGAGAATATATACTTACGGCATTAAATTTTCAAATAATTTAATGCCTTAGTACTAGTAAATCACAATACACTCATCACTAAGAGAAAAGTAAAATTTTCTCTTATCAATGAGCACATAGGTCCGTAAAAATTCAAAAAAAGATATGCGGACCATTATAAATTAATTCGATAATCTATTGCGTTTACTATAAGTGTCAAAATCGTAACCTTTAACTACTTCTAATTCTTTCTTTTTTACATGAAACTTAAAATCTATTTGTTTCGACATGCACAAACCCATTATAATAAGAAACATATTTTCACTGGCTGGAAAGATTCTAAACTAACTCTTTTTGGTGTAAAGCAAGCCAAAATCGTCGCTAACAAATTAAAACACAAACATTTTGATCTGGCGTTTCACAGTCACCTTTCTCGTTCTAAAGACACATTAAAAGAAGTCCTAAAATACCATCCAAATTGTCAAGTTATTGAAGACGATCGTATTATAGAGCGTTGTTATGGTAAATTGCAGGGCAAAAGTCACAAATGGTTTGTTAAAAAGGAAGGACTAGATTCTTATCGGACTCTTCTTCACTGGCACAAAATCGACCATCTTGTCGGTAAAGAGAAGCGAGAATTTATCAAACAAATGGGTGAAGCAGAACTTAAAATTGTTCGTCGAAGTTATTCTATTGCACCTCCCGGTGGAGAATCAATAAAAATGGTCGAGAAACGAGTCAATTCGTTCATCAAATACTTACTAAAAAGAATGAAAAAAGAACAAGTCTCAGTAGCCATCTCTGCACATGGTAATAGCATGCGTCCTTTCCGTCGCTATTTTGAAAAACTTAGCGTTGAAGAAATGATGCATTTGGAAAATCCTTGGGATAATTATTTTGAGTATACAATAGATTTAAATAACTCTAAAAAAACAAAATAAAAAAAAGGTGATATAAAATGAAACTAATACTTAATAAAAAACCAAAAAACGTTACTATTATCGAGGGTTTTCCTGGTTTTGGACTAATTGGAACGATTAGCATCGAGTTCCTTATGGAACATTTAGAAACTGAGAAAATTGGCACTATTGAAATGGAAGAAGTACCAGCTATGATCGCTATCCATCAAAACAAAATCATTGAACCGATTTCTATCCACTACGCTAAAAAACAAAATCTAGTTTTGATCCACGCCATTAACATCGGTAAAGAAATGGGTTGGAAATTGGCAGAAACAATTACAGAGTTAACCAAAGCACTTTCAGCGAAAGAAATCATTTCTCTTGAAGGTGTTGGTTCACCAAACCCAGATGCAAGCCGTGTCTTTTACTATTCAACACAAAACGGTAAAGTATCTAAGAAAATCGCTGGAACAGCAAGCCCGTTACAAGAAGGTATTATCGTGGGTGTAACTGGAGCACTTTTATCCAAGGGTCTTAAGACTCCTTTAATTGCTTTGTTTGCAGAAGCTAAAAGTACCCTTCCAGATAGCAAAGCGGCGGCTGAGATTCTTAAAGTTCTTGATGCTTATACAGGTCTTAAAATCGACACTAAGCCACTAATGAGACAAGCTGTTAAGTTCGAAGATAAACTTAAAGGAATTATGGAAAAGGGTCAGAAGGCAGAAGATACACAACAAAAGAAAAAGTTGAGTTATGTTGGATAATTTTTCTGTTTTTCTTTTTCTAATTCTTTCTGTTATTGATTAAATGTTTTAGTCCTAAAAGAACTAATCAAATCTTACTTTCTAAAAAACTAATTCTAAAAACTCGAAGAAATAACTAATATTTCTATTCTTAAATGTTTTAATCAACTCGTGCAAGTTCTAGCGAAAAAGACCTGTTTTTTTTGCCAAATTTGATTCTCAAGCCCGGCCTATTTGATCCAAATGTGGTAAAGGATGCAGTTTCGTAAAAAATAGGCTCAAAAAAGTTCGTATAATGTATATTATGCGAACCCCAACTAGAATTTTGTTTTTTTGCCTACATAAGAATTAGATATTTTAAGCAATGACAAAATAGTTAAGAAATAAAACAAATAATCAAAAATGAGAAATTAAGATTAGAATTGTGATAAAAATAACTAGAAATGACTAAACTATTTGGACTTAGAAGATTTAATCAAAAAATGCCAAGTGAATCATTCTTCATACATACTTGCATTTGACATCCCAAACACAGGAAGATTACAATATTTTTGTAATATCCATATTGAAACAACAACAATCTAATAAGTAGTTTATAAAATTAACTGAATTTAGTCAAACTTAATTGGCCTTTCCTGGTTCCTTTTGAAACGATAGTAACTTCTTCCCCCAATTGGATCTTGATTTTTTCTGCCAACGCCCGACCAACAATTTGGGCAAGTGTGTCAATGTCTATCTGTTTGAGTTTTTTAATATCTAGTAGCCCGTTTAATACCAGTTTTCTAGCTCGGACTCTACCAACGCCTTTTAGTTTTAAAAGAACTAACATGTCTTCTTTAACCCCATTCTTGACTCGAATCCGTAGCCGCGAAATGTCCCGTAGCAACCTTGAGTCTAGTTTAATTAGTCTGGATAATTCCTCTAGAGCATAAAGTAACCAATCAGCAGATTCTAGTTTCATCCTAATTTCTCCTGGGCGAATAGAGTATTTGTCTAACAAGAAATCTTCGTCTTTTTCTTCTATCCAATCAGCAAAAAAAAGCGCCGTCTTAATCGAGCTCATGAACTCTGGGAACTCTAGATCGTGCGAGTTTGGTTCGTTTTCTAACAAATAGTTGTAATGCCTGACTAACTGCTCTTGGATGTATTCTTGTTCTCTGGCTTTGACTTTTAACAAAGAACGCATCTCTAAAGTGTGGGAAATTAGTTGTAGTAAAGAGAAGTTATTTTTAGTTTCATCGTAGTTTTTTATTTGGGTAATTAGATAGTTCGCCGTAAGCGGATCTAGATAGAGTTCAGAGATACGTTTCCCTAATGCTGTTGGTGTAAATGAGCGATTAGTAGTTTTGTTTAATTTGGTTGCAACTTCAAACCCATAGTAACTAGAAGCAGCGGATTTTTGTGTTAGGTTTTTTGTGTCTTGGTCCAATTCCACAAAACCCCAGTCGTCTAGTAACGAAAGCATTTTGTCCATAATAAACTCTAGTTTGGACAGGTCTTGGAACTGTTGCGCCCAGAATGTTTTGGCAAAGAACTGTTTCATTTCTGTTTCGTCCTTGATAATCCCGGAACTGATCAGAGAGAGAAGATATGTTCTTAAAACTGGCTCAACTGCTAATTTTGAGTAGATTTCTTCCGGTTTGCCACAAATGTACCTTTCATAAATTTCTTCTTTATCCTTATCATCTTTAGCGAAAACAATAGATTCGCCAAACGACTCATATTCAGGTCTCCCTGCTCTCCCCGCCATTTGCATATATTCTAGTACAGGAATCCAGTCCATACCCCATTGGCCAGAGAACCGTTTCAGTGACTTGATAATAACTCTAAACACAGGAAGGCTAAGGCCAGCTGCTAATGTTGGTGTCGCTGCTATTATCTTGATTTTACCGGACTTGAATTCGTCTTCAATCAGGTCCTTTTGTTTCTGTAACAAACCAGCGTGATGAAATGCCACACCTTTCTTGATTACTGAAGCTAATTTCTTGCACTGTTTGGTTGGCGAAGATGCCGCGGACAAAACATCTTTTTCAAATTCATGATAGAAAAAATTTGTTAGTTTGGAAATGTCTTGGGCAGTTTTTTCAGCACTGGCCCTACTAGGAACGAAAATTATAGCTTGCTTACTTTTTTGAATTGTTTCCAGCGCTAATCTTTGTACATCGTCAACCATGAAGTGTTAGGAGAAGAGTAGTTTTATTAAGTTAGTGGTTGTTTGTTATCATCTAAGCAAAACATTCCGGTAACTTACTTTCCCATCATCAACTATCAAAAAACCTGTTTGACCCAAATCTAAGGCCCCAGAGTTCCAGAACAAATCTGTTACTAATTCTTCTTCAGAAACATAGTTACCATTAGAATCGTGTGCTCGATGACCACTTTCGTGAAAATGTCCACTTACTGCTTTAGTGATCCCTAATTCTTGGTAAAGTGATTGTAAATCTTTGTTACCTCTATTTTCTGATTTGAGTTTAACTGGGTAACCTGCTTGAACAAGTTGTTGTGCTAGTGGTAAAGGAAATACAGATTCTTTTTTAACATAATTACCTTGCAAATGAAAATCTTTTTGTGCTTCTCCAAAATCTGCTACGTCTACTGCAGTTTCAAGGTCATTAAATTTTCTTGGAACGTGACAAACAACAATACTTTTATCTGGGTCAGTTACTAAATCACGCAAATCGTTCATGTTAAAATATTGCATTGCGCCTTGTGCTATTCCTTGTTGAAGAGCATTAACATATTGGCCAAAATCTGAAAATTGAATTAGTCCTTTTTGAGTTTGAATATATCTTCCACTTGGAAGTTGTTCATTATTTCCTATTTGATATTCACCACCACAAGAAAAATCTGTCCCGGGTAAAAAAATCAGTTCATGTCCTAATTGTTCTGCTTTTTGGGTTTTAGTAGTGTCAATTAAATTTGAATATTTTTCTGCAAATGCATCCATGACCGGACCAAAAGCAAGTAATGATTCATGGCTACCGGGTTGCACATAAGATTCAAGGCCACTTTCACCAATTGCGTTAAGAACAAAAGCAACATTATTTTGACTATATTGTAAGGTCTGTTGTTGATTAGCAATATCACCATTGATTAATAATTTCTCCACACCTAAATTTTTTAAAGTTTCAATAGTAGAAGGTACATTCCCAGGATTATTGTGGATGTCCGAAATTACACCATAAGTGATTTTTTTTGTCATAGAGTTAATTTGTTTTAGTTAGTTATAAATGTTTCGGCAGGATTGTCACTTACCAGTGACCTTTTCAAATTCACCCATAAACAAATTCAAATTCTTTCATAAATTGGCCGGCAATTAGTTCATCTTCGATGATAAGGATATTTTCATCGTTTCCTTTGTTACCATTACCAGTGGGATTATAGGAACCAGTAACAACAGTTTTTTCGTCTATGATGAAGACTTTATGATGCA
>CAYXEO010000020.1:0-9937 GCA_964464055.1 uncultured Methanosarcinales archaeon
TATTTCTTTAAAAGTAATTCCTTTCTTCTGCATGTAAGGTAAACTAATTCCCCAGTTATGGAACGCTGAACCGAAAGCTACTGTCCCTTTCTCAATACTAACTTGCCACTTCTCTTTATATTCTTCAGGTGCAACATTTCTGATAATTTTGTTTACATCAGCGATGTATCTAATAAACCTCTGTTGCATTTGTTCTGGAGTAAGTTTTAATTCTTTGATTAACCGATCAGTTTTGTAAATAAACAATACCGGACGAACCCTTTCTTTCAAAGCTTGTCTAAGAACAGTTTCTGTCTGAGGCATAGCACCTTCAGAAGCACACACTAACACAATTGCACCATCAACAGCTCTCATTGCCCGAGTTACGTCACCACCAAAGTCAACGTGACCAGGAGTATCAATTAAGTTGATTAAATATTCTTTCTCATCTACGGAATGTACCATAGAAACGGAAGCGGAATCAATTGTGATACCTCTTTCCTGCTCGTCCTCATGAAAATCTAGTTTTCTTGCTGAACCAGCATCTTGTTCAGACATCATACCTGCACCGGCAAGTAAGTTGTCAGAGAATGTAGTTTTTCCGTGATCAATATGGGCACAAACACCAATATTACGGATCTGTTTAGGGAGTTTAGCAATTCTCATTACCTTATCCACCATTTTTTCTGCCATTTTGTTATTTTCCTCTTAATTATGTTGTTTGTTTAGGTTATTATGAGCAACGTCAAATATGTGAGCGTTTCTCTTTTAAAATATGGTGTTGTGGAAGGTGGTGCTCCTTACAGGAGGGAACCACATTCCTTTCAACCATCTTAAAAGCGAACCGACATTGCTCATTTTTTTTAATCTAAACAAACATTTATTTTGTTAATTTATTCAAAAATATGCACTTCATGTACAGTTTTGTACGAATGCATTTCTTCTTCTTTAAACCATAATGCAACTTCTTTCTCTGCATCTTCTGCATTTGCTGAAGCATGAATCACGTTCTTGATTCCAATCCCACGCTTATCAGCATGTCCATAACTTACCTGAGCATAATCGCCCCTGATAGTTCCTGGTAATGCGGATTTTGGTTCTGTTGCACCAGCCATTTTTCTGACTAAAGCAATAGCTTCTACACCTTCCAAAACCATAGCGATAACTGGACCCATGACAATCATGTCTTCAAGTCCTTTATAGAACGGTTTTTCTACGTGTTCAGCATAGTGTATTTTGGAAAAATCTCGATCTGCCCAGACCATTTTCATCCCGACAATCTTTAACCCAGCTTTTTCAAACCGACTAATTATTTCTCCACAAACACCCCGTTGTACTGCATCAGGTTTTAACAAGATTAATGTTCTTTCAATCATTCTCTATTCCTCTTTTTTTGTTTCTTTAGTTTCAGTTGCTTCTGCTTTTGAAGTTTCTTTCTTCTCTTCAACCTTCTCTTCCACAGGTACTTCTTTCTTCTTTTCTACCTTAGGAGCTTCTGCTTCTTTAGTTTCTGGAACTTCTTTTTTCTCCTCTACTTTTGGAACTTCCACTTTCTCCTCAACTTTAGCAACTACTTTCTCTTCTTTATTTTCCTTACCATGAGCTTTCCGGTAAGTTTCTGTCCACTTAACTTTCAAAGGTTTTCTTTTCAAAACTAGCATATTCTTTTCACATTTTCCTGAACAAAAGAATGCTTGTTTACCACTGACATAAATATATAATTTACCAGTTCCCTTCTCTATTACATTTCCACAAAAAGTACATTTTGGCATTTTAATTCACCTTTACTTATTTCTTTTTACCTCGACGAGCGCCGCCAAGACGTTGAGCTTCAATTTCTGTTTCTAATAAGATTAAGTGGTCACCTATACGTACCGGACCTTTAACGTTCCTTCGTATAGCTTTACCTTTATCTCTTCCATCCAAAATTGAACACATAACCTGTGTGATCTCTCCTCTGCTACCAGCACGAATAATAATTTCTTTAACTTCTGCTGGAACACCTTCGACGAATTTAACTTCCCCTTCTACTTTAGTTTCTACGCCTTTTTTTCCTTTTCCTTCTGGTGTATTTGTTTTAGCCATGAGGAACACCCTTATTCAGATTTAGCAAGTGCTTCAATAACAGCTTTTGCTTCTCCTTCTTTAACAATTGCAACTGCTGCTGTGGATACTCCTAAACCTGCTGCTGCTCCTAAATCTTCTTTCTTAGAAATTTCAAAACAAGGAATGTTCTTTTCTTTACATAATAAAGGTAAGTGCATTATTACTTCTTTTGGTGTTACGTCTGCTGCATAAGCTACTAACTTAGCTAGACCTTTTTCAATTGCTTTAGTTGCTTCATTAGCACCTTTTCTAATTTTACCGCTAGTTCGTGCGATTTCTATTGCTTCCAATATTTTTGCTTCATCAGCCATTTTATATTACCTCGTGTTAAGCCTTTTTGCCTAACTATTTTGTTTATTTACTACAATATTTTATCAATTATAGTTTTTTTGTTTAGTTTTTTAAACCAAAGTATAAAGCGCAACGAATGTGAACATTTATGCTTTCGTTTAGTTTTTTTACCAAACAAGATAAATCAGAAAAAATTCTTCATTTACCTCGCGGTTAAACACCGACTCATTGGTAATACACGGTAGAAATTCGAATCATTTATAAAAGTATCTGTTGATATTAAAAAAAAAATCACAAAAACAACACCTAATACGGAACCTCTAACTTATATTAGAAATTCTCCAATGTATTTAATACGTACACCACAATAATAATTATAAACAACTTCTCACCCCTTACCAATCAATGAAATATGTACATTTAGCGGATTTGCACCTTGGATCTTGGAGAGACCCTAAGATGCGTGAGTTATCTACCAAAGTATTTTTACATGCAATAAATGATTGTATTAAGAAAGAAGTAGATTTCGTCCTTTTCGCTGGAGATTTATTCAATACATCGTTACCCTCGTTGGACACTCTTAAAATTGTCACTAAAAAACTAAAGGAACTGCAAGACAAACAAATACCAATTTATGTTATTGCTGGATCACACGACTTTTCACCGAGCGGAAAAACCATGCTGGACGTGTTAGAAAATGCCGGACTAATTGTCAATGTTTGTAAAGGAGAAGTTGAAGATCAGAAACTCAAATTAAAGTTTAGTATTGACAAAAAAACAAATACTAAAATCACTGGTATCCTAGGTAAAAAAGGACTTTTAGACAAAGCATATTACCAACAACTGAACAGAGAGAATTTGGAACAAGAGCCAGGTTACAAAATTTTCATGTTCCATACAACATTATCAGAATTGAAACCTAAACATTTGGCAATGATGGAATCTCAACCTGTTTCTTTCTTACCGAAAGGGTTCAACTATTATGCTGGTGGACATGTTCATCACCCCACAAAAACTATGGTTGATGGGTACGGAGTTTTAACATACCCAGGGGCATTATTCCCTAACAATTTTGCTGAATTAGAAAAATATCAAAAAGGTGGTTACTTCTTAGTTACCGTGGAAGAAAGTCAAACTATTGAATGGATCCCGTTAGAAGTTGCTAAAGTGGAATCACTAATTTATAATTGTAACCACAAATCTCCAGAAATGGTTTCGTTCGAAATCGCTAGCCATTTTAATGATATAAATTTGCATGACAGACTAGTTACTATCCGATTAACAGGAACTCTGGAACATGGGAAAACTTCTGACATCAGTTTCAAACAAATCGTGCAACAACTTTACGATAAAGGTGCTTATTTCGTGATGAAAAACACTTCCAGTGCCCATTCAGAAGATTTTGAAGAAATTAAAATATCACAATCTAACCCGGACAATGTTGAAGAAGAAATTATCAAAGAACATTTACAACAAATCAAACTGTTTGACGCAGATAAAGAATTACATTTGACCAAATCGTTGTTACAAACCCTGAACACCACTAAACAAGAAGGTGAAACAGTAACAGATTTCCAAAATCGGATCAAAGAAGATATGGACGGACTGTTTGGTGTTGGTGATAAGAAATGAATGGGTTATCGCTTAAGAAACACACACATTTAAATAACTAAAAACATTTCTCGAAGTATGGTGGTTGCTAAAAAAAAAGTTGCAATAGGAACAATTAGAATCAAAAAGAATCTTATAGCTTACCAAAAAACTGCTAAATCGTGGAAAAAATGTAACCAGAAATTCCCACAAATTAATGAAATTGTAAAACTGTTCAAATCACATGGGAACTTTAAACAACTGATAGATACTAAGAATCCTCTGTTTCTGAAAGGACAAATATCTCCAAATAAACTATTACAAGGAGCAAGGATTTGTGTTCTGCCTGACGGAACAAAGATTGATACTGCTTATTCACTGTTTGCTAAAAACTTGACTGTCCACGACCAAAGTTCTGATGATCATTGGGATGTTTTATTTCAAAACCCCGGAGGGACTTGGAATTATGGATATGCATTAGACAAAAAAGCACAACATGTTTCTAGTAAATACAAAAAAGTGGATTTGTTTGACAAAAAATATTCAACTTTGGTACAAAATGTTTCTTCAGCACTAAAAAATGAACATGACCTTTCCGCTTTACCGATGTATACGCTACTAAAAACAAAAATGAGAATTGGTAACGAGATATACTACAAAATGCACAATCATAAAGGGCTAACAACTTTAATGAAAAAAGATATTAGTGTTGGTAAATCACAAGTGGAATTCAAATACCTTGGTAAAGATGGAGTACCACAAGACATTATCGCGGAATTCCCCACCAGTTACATCAAACGATTAAAAAAACATCTTAATACACTAAAAAATAACGATTTTGTTTTTGCTTCATATTCCGGTAAACCATTACATGAGAAAGAATTCAAGATCGCTTTCAAAAAGTATTGCGGAGAAGAATTTTACCCACACATTGTCAGATCCCATTATGCCACTAGTACAGTGAAGAATTATATCAAAGGTAAAAAAAGACTTGACAAGAAAGAAGTTAACCAACTCTACTTAGAAATCGCTCATTCTCTCGGCCATAAAAAGTATGTCAAGAAAGAACACGCTTGGAAAGAAAGTTTCGGAGTAACCATTAACCATTACATCAATCCTGAACTGGTGGAGAAGGTTAAAGAAATGGTAGGTAAGTGAGTAAAGTATATGACCACCTTATGTTCTAAAATCTCATGCCATGTGGACATATAGAAATGATTAAGAAAAAAATGAGCCCCTAGTGGGAGTTGAACCCACGACCTCCTGATATCTTGATACGCTTTTGTTACTTTTGGAAACGTACCTGATAGAGATTTACAAGTCAGGTGCTATAGCCACTAAGCCACAGGGGCACCAATGTTTGATGGTTTATTGTTTGATTATTTCTCGTTTTGTTTATTAAGCTTACGGTTACTTCAATAAGAATACACCTCATCATCAACCTCTTCCGCCTGACCTTTCTCAATCCATAACTGGGCAACTTCAGCAAACATTTCCGTTTCTTCACCTTCTTCATAAGGCCCATAGGTTTGCATATCTTTCCAGACAAAACTGTCCACTGGCTCCAAGAATTTGATCATGATTTTCTTTTCTGCTGAAAGAGTTTCTATCGTATCTCCTGGTGCATTTGTTTCTTCTATTTCTTTTGTTTCTTCTGTTTTTTTTGTTTCTTCTGTTTCATGCGGTTCTTCTTTTGTTTCTTCTTTTTCTTGCTCTGCTTCTTTTATTACCGGTTTCTTAACAACTTTCTTTTTTTTAACTTCGACATTAATCCTTTTAACATTGCTGGTTGGTAAATCTGGAGTTTCACCCTTGAACAAATTCAATAAAATTCCTCTCCGGAAACCATCCAAGTTGCCTAAGATTTGGTCATAAAACTCTTTCTCTTCTCTTAACATAGCACTGGTGTCAATAATATCTGAACGAGTTCGACTTTTGTTTAAAGCGATCTCAATAATTTTCTTTTCCCGTTTCTCATAAATCTCTTTCAAGATCCGTTTTATACTTCGCAATTCATATTCTAGTTTATCTTTATCATTAGCAGCGAACAATTCGTCTTCATCACCTTTAGAATCCAAAAAACTTTTCTTTTCACGCATATAACTAACTACATCAACAAAAAAAGTTTTTTCTAACTTCTGTAAATCCTCTTTCTTTTTCTCGTTCCGTAAAACATCGTACAACGTTTCTAAAGTAATCACTATATCTTCTACCATATACAAAATTAATCAACTTGACTGACTTTTAAAGATTATCTCTCCTCTACTTGTTATATTACACTAAAACAAATAAAACAACACTCATATTCCACCACATACATTTATAAAATAAAACATAAAATACAATTACTATGGCACAACTGAAATTTAAAACACTTTCGTTCGAAATCAAAAAAGATTACTTACAAGTTAATTTACTTAGAATTTTCGCTGCCAAAATCCCATTATCAGAACTGAACAAAATCGGTCCTTTCAAACTTGTTGATAATCATACACTAGAATTTACTGACACTTATGAACACAAAGCTGAAAAAAAATTCTCATTCTTACTATCAAACCATTTTGATGAACTTACAAATACCATCAATGGTAACAAAACAGTTTACATTCACCAAAATACTGGAATCCCACTTATCGGAAACGTCTCTTTCGGTATCATTTACCGGAACACATCTTTAATTGAAATCAAACCTATCACCTCTTGTAACTTGAACTGCATTTACTGTTCTGTTGGAGAAGGTCAAAAATCAACAAAAGTAGATTTCGTGGTTGAAAAAGATTATTTAGTTTCTGATTTGGAACAACTAATAGAATTCGTAGAAGATAAAGTAGAAGTTCATATTGGTGTACAAGGAGAACCATTTCTTTATGCAGATTTAATACCTTTGATAGAAGATTTACAAAACAATAAACAAATTACAGTGATTTCTATGGACACAAATTTCACACTGGTAAGTAAACCCATTATCGACAAATTAGCCACATTTGACAAACTGCGATTAAACATTTCTCTTGATGCCATGGACCCAGAACTAGCAGAAAAAATGGCTGGTTGCAAATATAACCTTGACCAAGTATTAAAAATGATTAAGTACGCAAACGAACAAGGTGTTAAAATTCTTATCGCTCCAGTACTAGTTCCTGGTTATAACGATGCAGAGATGGAGAAAATAGTTTTGTTTGTTAAAGAGTTAGGATTAGAGATGCAAGCTAAACATCCAATCATGGGCATCCAGAACTTTTTGAACTACAAAACTGGCCGAAACCCTGTCCGAGCAATTGATTGGCAGAAATTTTACCAAATGATCGCAGATTTAGAAGAAAAAACTAATGTTCCTTTGAAACTTACTGCGGACAAATTCGGAATCCATAAAACCAAAGAGTTACCAAAACCGTTTGAGTTAGGCGATACTATTACTGCAATGGTTAAAGCCCCAGATAGGTTTCCACATACATGTTTGGCAGTTTCTAAAAAAAGAGTCATCTCTGTGCCAGAATGTGAATTTAGAGAGAGTAAAAAAGTTAGGATAAAATTGTCCCGGGATAAGCATAACGTTTATGTGGGGAAGTTGGTCAAGAAATAGTTATTACTATTTAGTTGTAATCTACGAAATATTTATAAAAGAATTCTTGTTTTTTGTTAATAATGGTATCAAGAAAACTAAAAAATGAAGCAACACAATTTATTTGTGACACATTAGAAGATTCTGGCAATTATAACATCCAAAAAAGAGATGAAAAAAGTATTGTATTAGCTGAAAAACCTACAATTTATGAGTTTCCAAAGGCAATAGAAGTTATTGTTCCAAATTTTTTAACCCCAATAAGAAATTTTCAAGAAAAATTTAGAGAGAACACATTTAATAGTATCTACACTGCACCAATATTTTACAAAGATGGAACAAGTGCTTTTGTAAGGCTAGCAGAAAGAGAATCATGGAGAGGAGATAAAAGTCTAAAAAATTATACACCTCAGCAAATTAATCAAATGCTTTCATTGCGAAAAATTGAAAAAAAAGTAATGGGGAATTTTGGAGATGAATTAAATTATTATCAACCAGAAACAGAAAGACTTAATGAATCCCTTAAAACATTTAAGTTATTACCTGTTAATTTAGATTATTCACACATCAGCCCTTCTGAACAGGCATATAATTTTGTCAAAAACAGAACTTCAATAGATTATAAATTACCACGAGATGTTGACACAATTTTACCTGCAGGCGAATTTTCTTATTTCAAACAAGAGTTTAAAGCAATTATTGTTTCTACACCTTTGGATCAAAAACAACAAATGATTGACGAATTTCATCAAATAGCACAAGATGCTTTCTCAGATTTAGAATTGGAAGACGCAATCAAAGCATACAATGGTGAACCTTTTTAATTTATTTTAAACCCTTCTTTTTTAACTTCATCGATAACCAAATACTCTTGAATATCAGAAACATCAAACATTTCCTGTAACCCATCTATAAATGCCAGATATTCTTTGATGTTTTGGTGCACGGTTTCTATTAAGAATCTGTGCCCTTCATTAACTTCTTGGATAGAATTTACCGCTTGATGTTTTAACAAGAAAAGTAAAAATTCTTTCTTTTGAGAACGATTGATGTTAAGTAATATATTATGATGATGGTGATAACCAAGTTTTTGATAATCAACAAGAGTGGTATGTTTTTTAATTACACCTTCTTTTTCTAATCTGTTAATCTTGTCATGCACCGTTGAAACTGGGATTTCTGTTTCTTGAGAAATCTTCGCTAAACTAACTTTAGCATTTTGTCTAAGGTGTGAAATTATTTGTCGCTCTTTTTTTTTCATATGTTAGAGATGTGTTTTTGGTTTTAAAAGATTTGAAAAGAGAAATGTTTGATCCGTCGAACCAAAAACCTTTTTAACTCTTTCTCCCCTCTTACCTATCGGTGATGTTAAATATGAAAATTATTCTATTAGGACCGCCTGGTAGCGGTAAAGGTACAGTATCAGAAAAGTTGGTACAAGATTTTGGGTTAAAACAAGTTTCCCCTGGCGTTTTGTTACGGGAAGAAGTTGCTAAAGAAACTACATTAGGTAACGATATCAAAAAAATCATGGAATCTGGAGATTTAGTTCCTGACCAGTTCGTTGTCGAGATTGTCAAGTTAGAAATCATGAATAAGGACAACTTTATTCTGGACGGGTTCCCACGAACATTAGCACAAGCAGAATCTATCTCCGAAATTGGTGTTGATCGGGTGATTAGTTTGGATGTCCCAGAAGAAATTGTTATCGAACGGTTTTCGGGAAGAAGAGTTTGTAGCAAATGTAAAGCAGGATACCATACCAAATATATTCCTTCAAAAGAAGAAGGTATCTGTGACAAATGCGGTGGTGAACTTATCCAACGAGAAGACGACGTGCCAGAAGTTATCAAAGAACGGTTCAGAGTATACCATGAAAAAACTCAACCACTGATTGACTACTACCAAAACAAAGGACTGTTAAAAACTGTTGATGGTGCACCTGCTCCAGATGTGGTTTATGAGAGCGTTAAAACGGTTGTTGAAGAGTTTAAAGAAAAAACAAATTAAAAAAAAGAAAGTGGACTCCATAGTTACTCTTACTGTCACCAATTCCTGAATTAACTCCATCAGGGGTCTCCACGGATAACTGTCTTATCACTGTCCAATATGGGAAAAAAGAAGTTAGTTTAAAATATTTACCTAAAGAACCACTATTTTCCTGACCACCATCGTGGCATAACTACCTTTACCTAACGAAAAAGAAAGTTTAACTTTTTTCTTACCAATATTAAGTTCGTCAGATTCAAGTTCACCCATCTCTAAATTTGAAACATCAACAAAAGCATTTCTGCTATCGCCCTCCAAACTTATCGCTGGAATTTGTTTGATGATGAAGTCGTTATAATCAAGTTCTTCTTTCTGCATGATCTTGTCCAAGATTTGTTCGATTTTTGGATCTAACTCTTG
>CAYXEO010000021.1:0-9853 GCA_964464055.1 uncultured Methanosarcinales archaeon
CAACCACATTCAGACATGAGTTTGTTTGATATTGTTTTTGCTGCCAATACCGCTAAAGATCTCGGAGCAAAGAAAGTTATTTTAGCTGCACCATATCTGGCTTATATGCGACAAGATAAGAGATTCAATACCGGAGAATGTATATCTAGCAGAATCATGGCTAAACTATTAAATGAGTCTATTGACAAATTGATTACAATTGATCCCCATATCCACAGATATAAATCTTTGAAAGACATTTTTACTATTCCTACCAAGATGTTAACTGCAAATCTTTTAATTGCAGATTACATTAATAAAAAGTTTAAGAACGAAATTATTATCGGACCAGACTGGGAATCTTACCAGTGGGCAGAAGCAATCGCTAAACACATTCATGTTTCCGCAACAGTACTTAAGAAAACAAGATTCTCTTCTCGACATGTAGAAGTAAAAATGGTTAAACCAATTTCTATTAAAAGCAAGAACGTTGTTATTGTTGATGATATTATTTCTACTGGTCATACCGTAGCAGAAGCAGCTAAGAAAGCAAGAAAGATGGGTGCGAAAACAGTTTCGACAATTGGAGTGCATGGGCTATTCGTAGAAAACGGAATGGATAAGTTGAAGAAAGCTGGCGTGAATAAAATCATCACCACTAACTGTATTGAACATCCAACAAATAAAATTGACGTAACTTCGCTATTGCTTGCGGAATTAAAAAAAGAAAAGAAATGAAGTCAATTACTTAGCACAGATTGCTACTGGCTGGTCTTTAGTTGGTGCTGCCTGATCTACAAAAGCAAGTTGTTTATCTTCTTTTCCTTCTTCACTCCAACCACGATCAGCAAGTTCAGTCTTAAGTTTTTTTGTTGTGTCCGAAATAGTTGACCCATAAAAATATACAGGAACCCCTAAATCATCAACATCCCCCAATACTTGTAAAAAAGTACCGGGACGGCTAAATGTAACTGTTTTTGTTTCACCATCAATAGATGTAATCCTAATTTTCCCCTGGAATTTCCCCCCTGGAGAAATGAACCATTCATAATCATACTTTAAATCTTCACTTGGACGTGTAAGTAAGCCTTTTAGTTCCGCATAACCTTTCTTTAATTCATGTCTTCGAGAATATTCAGTTACACTCATTAAAACACCATCAACATTTACCATTGGTTTTCCACCAGTATCGCCACCATAAATTAATCTTGCACCTTCATCACTGACTTCATATTTTAATTCATCATCCTCTGATTCATCACCAAAATGCTCTTCCCAGTCATAATTGTAACTAACTTCTGACGTTGGTAATTCTTCATCAACATTTTCAAATTTAGCAAGTAGTTCCTGTCTTCTTTCATCTCTAGCAGCATCTTCTATATGAATAACATCTAAAGTTTTTATTGCATCTTGTTGGCTAACAACTACCCAACTGCCATCTTCATTTTGTTTAGCTAATCCCCCGTTAGGATCTATACCGTAAAGTACTAATTCTTCACTGCCTTCTTCTTGTACTTTCCTATATTTCCAACCACTGTATCCTGCAGAAATAGGGGCCCACTCACCCCAAGGTGCTTGATTATATCTATCTTCTTCACTGCCAAAATTTACAGGTTCATTAGACCCTACTTTAACCCACTGATCACCTACTTGACGTTGAATAATTCCATCTTTATCCTTTGCAAAAACTCGTAATTGACCATCGGCATCAACAACTTTTCTATAAACATATCCTTCATCTCCCATTGGAATCTCAGCCCACGTATCCTCTGGCGCCTGATAAAATTTATAAAATTCAACACCAGGTTTAAGCCCAAGTTCTTCCTGTTCTGATTCACTAAGTCCAAGATTATCACCTAAAACAATCATAGCCATATAAGCTTTCTTTGTACTAATCTTAACTCCCTTTTTCCCAACCTTTTTAAGGATAGCTCTGTAATATGCTTTTAATAAAGGTGAATTACCTGCTATTTGTGGTGCTCTTTCAATCCAACCTTTCGCTGCACCAACAGCAGGTCTAAGAACTTTCGATTTTAGAAGTTTACCTGTTGTGCCAGGAAGGAACAACATAGTGGAAGCCGTAAAGGCCCTTGCTGAAGCAGCAGTAGTATCACCATAATACAATTCACTAGCCATAAAAACGCCCTCTTTAGTCAGACTCGGGGCGGCCTTCTTCAAAAGAGTAGCACCAGCTTTTTCTGCGATTGCAAAAATGCCCACCATTTCCCCAGCAGCACGTGCTGTACCTGAAAGTGCTCCCGCATGTCTTTCTAAAGCAGTGGGCTGAATTTCTTCATAAGCAACATTAACCAAATAATTTTCTTGTTGGGGAGATAATGGTACACCTCTTTTTTTCGCAGCATCCCTGACGTGATTAACAATAATATTTCTAACATGATTATTATTTGCAGCACCAAAAGTTGAAGAAAATTCTGCAGCTTTGCTTCCCATAAAGAAATCTTTAACAACACCGGGACCACCATTTGTATCTCTAACTTCTTGCCAACCTTTATATGCACCGGTTTTAGCAGCAACTCTAAGTTCTAACAAATCATCCGATTTTAAACCTAAATCTTCATAAGTGGTTCCTCGAGTTGGAGGAGATTCCGCTTTAGCCTGTTCATGTTCCATATAACCTTCAACCCCAATCGGAACCGACAAACCAACAAAACTATTAATTACCAATATAATTACAAAACATAATAGTAATTTTCTATTCATCAGGAACATCAGAAACGCCCTCACAAATTCCTCTTTTCACATACTTCTGACAAAACTTTTGGTAAACTTTTAGTTCCAGCATGTACTCTTCCACTAACTTAATTAATTTTCTTTGTTTATCTTGATTTAAAACAATCTCCATTGAAAGAACTAACTTATTTAGTTTACCAAAATAATCTTCAATTGCGTAAACAAATTCTTTAGCCAAGATATATTTATCCAGATGGTCTTGTTCTTCTATACTTTGGTTTTTCCTATCGGCGATTTCAGTTTCTTCCCAACCAGTACTTTCTGCAGTTCTCATCTCTTTAAGAACAAGTTCATATTGGCTTCCAAACCTATGGGTATAGTCACTCATAATATTAAGAAGTTCACTTTTATCCAGTCCTCCCCTCAAATAACTATTTACATCTTCACCCAATTTCTCATACCAAGGGAAAATTGTGGCCATCATACAAGCCATTTTTCTGATTACAAGAATTTGTTTGTTTATTTTTCTTTGATAATATCTAGTACCTATTGCATCAACTTTTTTCCTAATATTATTTAACCATGTAAACATTCCCATTTTATATCACCTTCAAATTTATAATTGTACTCGCATCATCACCATACAATAAATCATTAATTTTTAATTCTAAAAAGTAATCTCCCTTACTAAAGTTTTCTGGTAAAACCAAAAAATCAAGATTGTACAGATATTTATTTTTATCCAAAGTTATACCTCCTTTTAAATGATTAATATTTCTCATCAAAGTAAAATTCTGATTATAAAAATTCCATTCTAATTTAATTTGGCTAGATTCATTATTAAGATCGTTTTGAAATCCACCTAACCAATATTGTAAAGAAACTAATTCGCCAGCACTAAAAACATTATCCTCCCTGATAAAAACACCCACATCATCAAAAGAAACAAAATTAATATTATCAATAAACAATTTTCGATTACATTTAATTGGAACTTTTACAACACTGGTTGTATTTTTAATAAGGTCATAAATAAAATATTCAACAATATAAGTTCCTTTTTCATATTCCAAAGGAATTTCAACTAAATCAATAAAAACAAATTCGTTTCCAACAACGTCCACGAAAGAATAATTTCCTTTGTTTGGAATTGACAAATCAGAAATTATTTTTCCATCAGGCCCATAAATTAATTGATCGAAAATATAATTGGTTTCATTATTTTCTGAGATTAAATTGTTTGCACGAAGATAAATTACTTTATCAAGTCCCAAAACGCAAAATGACTTTTCAAATTCTAAAGGGGTGGTGTTTAAAGATTCGTATAAGGAATCTGTAACAAGGTCCATCATGTCAAAATCACCAAATATCTCTGCATCAATAGTTTGGTTAGTAATATTCTCTAAAAGTTCATTAAAAGACACTCCAGATTTAAAGTCAGAAGAAAAAACAATTTGATTGTTAGGAGAATGAGCAGTTTCTAAATAAGCTTCTGGTAAACTTACATCTTCATCAATATGTTCTTGGTAATTTAAGAAATCCATATAGGCCAACTCATAACTATCATTAACTCCAAGTTCTGGATAATTACTGCGTTGAAATTCAATAGCCAATGTAATAGACTTAGATTCGTCATAAGAATATCCAGTATCTTCACTAATAAACTTTGCCTCTTCATCTAAGATTATTGCCAACTCTAAGGCCGCTATATCCAAATCAGTAGCGTTTTCAGGCAGAGAATATTCTTCTTCCTGAACTAACTTCTCCCCAACAAAAAAGTAAATTAATCCCCCAACTATTAAAAAGAAGATAACCGCTAAAGCTATCAAAATAACCAAATTCCTGGTTGGCATTTGCGCTTTTTTTATTTTAATCATTTTCTAACTAGCAACACACATTAAATTAGTTGTAACTTCACATTTTTCCTCAATACAAAGTTCATCTCCTTCCGGACTGCTGGATTGAACTGCTTTCTTACCATCCAAAGTATATTCATAACTGGCTGTAATCCCTAAATTAGTAAAATCTTTACGATGACGCATTCCATTTTTATTAAAACTAACTAAGATATTATCACAACTCCCTTCCGCAGGACAGTTTTGCATTTGTCCTTTAATAACCTTAACTAAACTATCGTCGGTTATTTCTCCGACATTAATTTTTTTATAAGTATCGCCAAGATCAATTTTAAGCTGACTATTCAAGGGTGAAACAGTAATCAAACCTTTCTCTGGATCAACAGCTAAACAAGGACTTGTTGAACAACTTGTTCCTCCAAAATTAGTTTCTCCAGAAACTAAAGTAGCAACTTTGTTTCCATTAGAGTCAAAGAATTCAATTCCGCTACCTTTAAACATTTTTTGATCAGTAATACTTTTTACTTGAAAATTGTCTCCTGTAAAAACTCCCTCTTCCGGATTATAAGCTACTTCTTCAGTGCCAAAAATATTAACTCCGGCAATCGAGCTATCCTCTTGAAGCGGTTGAGCATAAATAATTCCATCACGAACATAAACTTGATCTAAATCTTTAACAGAAACATCACCAATTTTTCCTTCTCCTTCAAATTTCTCCACAGTACCATCTTCATTAACAACAATTGCACAAGCGTTAGAACATTGATAATTATTATTATCTTTATCAACAAAACCAGCATCAGTAACTAAAACTTTCTTCACCGGATCATAAATTATGTTTCCAGATAAAGCCCCCCCAAATTTTGGTTTCGGTTTTAAAGTACCATCTTCTTGTATTTCATATTTAATGCCAGAAGGCAAATCTTTAGGATTAAAAGATGCAGTTTCTGTTTTGATAGTTTTTCCATCATAACTAACAATCTTAGTTTCTGGAGAAACCATCGTGATTCCATTCGGTTTGTTAAACTTCTTTTTCATCCAAATCTGTTTAGCGGCAGGATTATCATTTAACAAAGCCAAATTACCTTTAGCTTTCAGATCAAATTCATTGAGAACATTTGTATTACTTAATAAATGAGGATTTTCATTAATTAATTTTGAAATCCTTGCTGGATCTTTATTATATACAATTCTTAAAAACTGGGGATTGGAAAGAAGTATATCGGGATCTTCTTCTATCGTCTCCCAAGCTTTCTCCTCTCTAGTTTTACCAGTATCACCTATGAGTGTATCACTAAACGCCCCTTCTGGGTGAGCAATAAATGTATCTCTAAAATGTTTCGCGTCCCAAGGGTCAACTATTGTTTGCTGATCGTTACTTGTATCAACCTTTGTTGATTGTTCTGCAGGACCATCATCTGCTAAAATCAAATTAAAGAATGAAAATATAACTAACAAAACCACAATCAAACTCAATTTATTTCTTAATCTCATTTTAATTATTTAAATCAAAGTCTACCATTTCTTCTTTAACTAATTCCGAATTAGCCATACTTTCCTTTACAACCTCCAGGTTAAGTATTTCAAAGTCAGAGTTTTCTCCTTTAGTAGCTGTAAAAATGAAGAGATTTGTCCCCACATCTTCATCTAAAGGAAAGAAACGAATGATATTTTCCTCATTAATCTCAATCTTTTCTGAATTAGACTTAATAACAACCTCATCACCAGTATAATTCAATTGCTGACTATATTCTTGGCCAACATTTATTGTCTGCGACTTGATTGGTTTTAAGTCAATAGATTTATCCAATTCTTTGAACCAATCATATTTTATTGCATATTGCACAACTAAAACTTTATTTCTGATCAGAATGTTATCAAAATTCAAAGTATAAATAACTTCATCGTCATGATAAAACAATTTGAAAGTATAATTATGTTTAACTGCATTTTCAACTAAGAAAGTAAACATCACTTCGTTAGGTTGACGATTTTGTTCGTTAATTAGTTCATCAATTACTTGCATTACCCCGCTCAACGGAAAATTAAAATTAGTCTCAAACGAAGTAATCTCTTTTTTTTGTTGACCTTTTTTAATTATTAAAGGGAAATTTAGTTTCACTACAAAATTATTCCCGTTAAGATTAATTTTAGGTTCAATTTCTTCAAGGTTAAAATCCACTTCCAACTCATTAAATATCTCAAAATTGTTTAAACAATCATTTAAATGAACTTTAATATATTTAGAAATACCTTCTTCCACATCTTTTTCCTGAGGATGATAATCTTTTCCTAAAAAATAATAATAAGGCACTTCCGAATCTTTATAAGAAGCAACAAATTGAGGCAAATAAAAACCCCCATTAATAAAATTATAATAAATTGCATCTTGAGCCGTTTTTTCTAGGCAACTTCCCACAAAAATATTAAACGACGCAATCTCCAAAGGAGCAGATTCTTCAATTTCTGTTTCCAATTTCTCAGTAGTTTTTGTTTTCACTAAAAACAGAGTTACCGCTACAGCTATTAGAATTAAAATTCCCACTATCATGATGATAGTTATTTGTCCTCTTTTTTTATTCATCTATCTTATAAAATCATTTTTTAAGAGTATATAAATATTACCAAAAATACTATTAATAATTCAAAATTTTTATATAAAAGAGGACTTTCAAGCCAAATAATGGCTAAAAAGATTAACGCAGAAATCTTAACAGTAATGTTTGTAGATATAGTTAGTTATACTAAAACAACAACGGATTTAGATCGAGAAAATTTCAACAGATTACATGATGTCTTCGATAAAATTTGTTTTTCATCTTTTGAAGAACATTCAGGAAAAATAGTTAAGAAAATTGGCGATGCTTTCTTAGTCACATTTAAATCTGCAACTACGGCGGTTCTTTGTGGTAGAAAACTACAGGAAGAGTTTTGGCAGTATAACAAAAGGAAGAAATTGAAAAATCCTCTCAAAATTAGAGTAGCTATCCATACTGGAGAAGTTCTGCACAGAAATGGAGACATTTATGGGGACACAGTAAATACCACTTCTAGAATTGAAAGCATTACCAAAGCAGGAGATGTCGTTTTCAGCGAACCGGTCTATACCGCAATGAATAAAAACGAGTTCTCTTACCTGCATTTAGGATTAAAAAGATTAAAAGGTTTAAAACGACCTTTAAGACTTTTTAGAGTTCTAACTAAAAAAGATGAAATCATAAGAAGAAGAAGAAAAATCAAGAAATTCTGGAAGAAAATTAAAAGAAGTATTGTTTTAGTAATTCTGCTGCTGATTATTTATTTTGCGATTAGGTACTATCGAGGACTTTATTTTTAAGGGTTATTGGATAAACTTTTAATAAGAATACCAATTCCATCATAATTATGGATAACCTCAAACAGATCGAAGTGGAATTAAAATTCCCTCTCTTAAATCATGAAGAATTAATTGCAGAATTAAAATCAATTGCTAAATCTGAGAAAGAGGAAGATTTTCAAAAAGACACTTACTATATCCCTCAACATCGTAATTTCTTAGAAAAGAAACCAGTTTCTGAGTGGTTAAGATTAAGAGAAACAAAGAAAGGCTTTTCCTTAAATTATAAAGATTGGCATAATAAAGATGGAGAAAATACAATTTCTTGTGATGAATTTGAAACTAAAATCGAAGATGTTGAAGCATTAAAAAAGATTTTAAAAAATCTCAATTTCAAACAAATTGTAGTTGTAGAAAAAACAAGAGATGTTTGGGATTACAAAGATACAGAGATTGCTATTGACAAAGTGAAAGAGTTAGGATCTTTTATTGAAATTGAAGCAAAAGGAAATTTTGCTAGTATTGAAGAAGCAAAGAAACATTTATACGAAATTCTAAAAGAATTAAGTGCGGAAGTAGGAGAACAAGACTTCGAAGGCTATCCGTATAAATTAATGAAGCAGAACGGACTTCTTTAAGATTAAAGAACTTATTCCATGAACTTCTTTTTTTTAATAAGATGTTTTAATGTTTTTTCAAACGTTTCTGCAGCTTCTATAGCTTCTTTAGTTTTCATTTCCATCAAAGAAATAACAGTCCCTTTTTCCCCTTTAAGAACACTCTTTAACATTTTAGAAACTTGAAGAAGGGCATCATCATATTTTTTAATATAAAATGCTGCATCTGCAAGATCATGCTCTATCACATCTCTTTCTTTGCTACTCAATAAATAATTATGTTGCCTTAGAACTTCTTTTACTTTATCCCAATCCTTTACTTTAATAGCGGCTTGCATTTTTGTTAAAGTATCTTTGTAAAATGCCATGAGGAAAGTAATAATTTAGTCTTTATATCATTTACTGTTCTACAGCACAAAATAAAGAATCACCGGCAAAATCAAACAACCCATTAAATGATTCTTTCCTACGCCCCAAGAGGAAGCAAGTATTCCAATTGCGGTTGCCGTAATTAAAATAGTTAGACCAATAAAACCGTCAAAGAAGAACGTCAACAAAGTAATGAAACCAATAATGCTCCAGACAATATAATTGTAATTAATTCTTACAATGTATTTAGCAAATACTTTAGAAATGTTTATTGCCAACACCGCAGCAACCCCGCCAACAACTAAAGCCACTCCCAAGAATAAAAAAACTTCTTGTAAACCAATCTCCCCAAGTAATTTGTTGACAGTAAGAATTGCCCCATTTCTCGCTTTGTGCAAAGCATAGGCAGTACCAATACTAATTAGAAAGTTCGCAGTATTGATCCCACCCACTAAAGCTAGAAAACCCTCATCCCCGATATCGCCAACAATGTTAGTTGCTACAATCGCTGCTTGCGAAGAACCAAACCCGGGCAAAAACGCAGCAATAAAACCAACCCCAGAAGCCGCAGTTACTGCTTTGGTTGTGTTTTTTTTAGAAATGGTTAAAGGTTTAGATAAATCCTGTTCAGGAATCTTAGAATTCTGTAACAAACTCATCAATAATATTGAAAAACCAAACAACCCAGAAAGTAATGGAAACAAAGGTTGCTTTAAATTATGAATACTAAAAACAGTTAATCCTAAACAACCCGCCATTAAAAACAAAATTAAACTTTTTGTTCTTTTACCTTTATCCTTCCCAATCATAAAAATCATGATTAACGCCAAGAAATAGCCAATTCCCCATTTGACTAAAGGATAAATTGTTTCCATGCTTTTGATAAAAATGGGAAATAAGATTATTCCCAATAATAAACATCCTAAAGATCCGATGACAGTGTAAACAATGGCGTTATGTCCTTCTCCGCTCTGTAATAATCGATGCCCAGGCAGAACGTTCAAAGCTTGCGCTTCGTCCGGAGC
>CAYXEO010000022.1:0-9127 GCA_964464055.1 uncultured Methanosarcinales archaeon
ATTTCACCATATCAATCATCCTGTTACTATATCCCCATTCATTATCATACCAAGTAAAGATTTTCACTGTTTTATTCATCACAGTTGTCAATTTGCTATCAAAAATAGATGAGTGTGGATTTGTTAAAATATCACTACTAACCAACTCTTCTTCTGAATATTCTAATACGCCTTTTAACTCTTTCTGAGCAGCTTTTTTCATTGCCAAATTAATTTCTTCGACAGTTGCTTTTTTTTTAAGCACGCAAGTGAAATCTACTATTGAGCCATCAACGATAGGAACTCTGATGGCCATCCCATCCATTTTGCCTTTCAGTTGCGGAAGCACTTCGGTGGTGGCAATCGCTGCACCTGTTGTTGTTGGCACCATGTTTTGGGCAGCTGCTCTCCCTCGTCTGAATTTACTACTTGGCCCATCAACCATTTTTTGGGTAGAAGTATAAGCATGAACTGTTGTCAGTAACCCACTAACAATACCAAACTTTTCATCCAAAACTTTTGCCACTGGTGCTAAACAATTAGTGGTACAAGAAGCATTAGAAATTATGTTGTCTTTGTTTTTATTGTATTGTTTGTGATTAACACCATAAACAAAATTCTTGACACCTTTGTCTTTAGCAGGTGCAGATAAGAGCACTTTCTTAGCCCCTGCAACAAGATGTTTGCTAGCCAACTCTTTAGTCAAGAAGAAACCAGTACTTTCTATTACTACATCGACTTTTAACTTTTTCCACGGTAGTTGAGCAGGATCTTTCTCAGCGAAAACAGGGATTTTCTTTCCGTCAATTTTCAAGAATCCGTTAGCGGAAGATATTTTGTTTGGTAACTTCCCATGCACAGAATCGTATTTGAGTAAATAAGCCAAATTCTCTGTACTTGTTAAATCGTTAATAGCAACAAAATTAATTTTTTTATCATTCATTCCAGCTCGGAAAACCATCCTTCCAATTCTTCCAAACCCATTAATAGCAACATTGATCATTCTAAACACCTCTTTTTTTTGTAATTTATTTTATTTTTCTAATATTTCTGTAATTTGTTTTTCTAATTTTTCTAATTTGTTTTGGATAATGTCCCATATCCTTTCTATATTTATTTTCCAATAATGATGTGCAACAACAATCCGAAAATCTTGAATGTTTCTCCAAGGTACTTCTGGGAACTCATTTTTTATATTTGTTTCAACTTGTGTAGCTGCTTCACCAATAACTTCTAAATTTCTTAATACTGCATCAATAATTAAATTTTGTTTTTTTAGTTCTTCAATTCCAATTTCTGAAGTATAATTGTTAATTCTATCAATTGCTTCCAGAATATCATTTAAATAAAGTTTAGATTCGCGCTTCAATTTGTTGCCCCTCTAAAATTGACTTTTTAATTTCTTCTTTAATTAAATCAGGTTCTCCTAAATCTATTTTTTTGTGAAATAAATCTTCTAGAAATTGATGTAATTGGATGAAATCATCAAATAATCCTCGGCCCTCTTTAAATTCTACTAAAAAATCAATATCGCTATTCTCATTAGCGTTATCAGTAGCATAAGACCCAAACAATGTTAATTTTGTAACGCCCATGTTTTGGATTTGTTTTTTACTTTTTTCAAGTTCAGAGATTATTTTTTCTTTAGTTAACATTTCTTTTTTTTTAAAATCACCCTAATTATATAAAGTTTTTTAAATACCTTGAACTAAACAAACCCAATGACAAAACTAGAACCCATCTCAAATGCAGAAAATATTGTATTTAAACCACTATTTGTAACTAGATATTCCGAATTAACTGATTGGGACGCTTTTAGAAAATTTTCTCTTTCTTTTTTACGAAGAAGTATCAGGGTCAACACAGTACTAGATTCTGTTAAAAATGTAACTTCTTCAATTGAAGATAAAGGATGGAAACTAGATAAAATCCCATGGTGTAAAGAAGGTTTTTGGATCTCGCACCCTGACAGAAGGGATGTTGGCAATTTGTTAGAGCACCATTTGGGCAAAATTTATGTGCAAGAAGCCGCTAGTATGATACCTCCGTTAGTTTTGAAACCAAAACCAGGAGAGGTTATCCTAGACATGTGTGCCGCACCAGGTAGTAAAACAACCCAAGTGGGTGCAATGATGAAAAACGAAGGACTAATTGTCGCAAATGATTACAAAGGATTACGATTACAATCTCTGGGCATCAATTTGCAACGGAGCGGACTAACTAACGCAATCATTTCTTTGATGGATGGGAACAGAATTCATGGACACCAGTTTGACAAGATTTTGGTAGATGCACCTTGTTCAGGAACTGGAACTATAAGAAAATCATTAAAAACCATTAGTATCTGGAACCCTCATATGATCACTAAACTTGCTCGGGAACAAAAGGCGTTGGTAAGTAAAGCCTTAACAAACTTGAAACCGGGCGGAGAAATGGTTTATTCAACTTGTTCAGTGGAACCTGAAGAAAATGAAGGAGTGGTAAGTTACCTTCTTAACAAATTCCCAGAATTAAAAATTGTTAAGGTCAAATTACCTGGATTAAAGTTGGCACCACCAGTGATGGAATTCGCAGGAGAAACCTATCACCCAGATGTCAAACACGTAATGAGAATCTGGCCACAAGATAATGATACGGAAGGTTTTTTTGTTGCTAAGTTTCGTAAGAAACTCTGATTAAAAATCATTTAGTCGTTACAAGTGCATCATAATTAAACAAAAAAATGAAATACAACATGAAATTAAACTCGGAACCGTTTGAACTAATGAAAACAGGCCAGAAAACATTAGAAGTTCGTCTTTACGATGAAAAACGACAGCAACTAGAAACAGGAGACACTATTGTTTTCACTCGGATCCCTAAAGATACTAAAGAAACTGTCCAAAACATAACCACGGAAATTCAAGAATTATACCACTTTTCTTCTTTCAAAGAAATGTACACTTTTTTTCCACCGCAAAGGTTTGGTCATCCGAAAAAAATTACTCTTGAGAAACAATTAGAAGGTGTAAGGGAAATTTATTCTAAAGAACAGGAAGAGAAGTATGGTGTTTTGGCTATTGGCTTAAAGATAAAGTAACCAACCAACCTCATAAATCTTTTAAAACACACCAAGTTTTTACTAATTATGTTCGGATTAAGTAAAGATTTGGTAACTTTGGTAGAATCTTATAGTCCGCAATTCTGGAAAGTGTTAAGAAGTTCTTTGAAACTAACTAATGAAAAGATTCTTATCATCTCTGATTATGGTGAAGAAGGAAAACAACTTTCTACGATGCTCGCTTATGGGTACTATTTGGCAACCAAAGATAAAGGACTAGATGTAGAAACAAGTTTGCAAAAAGTTAAGAAAGGATTCATGCAAGCTGATGACCATGTAGTTAAAGCGTTAGAAGTTTTGGAACCGAACAGTGTAATTATCTTGGCACTTTCAGGCAAATTGGGCAGGTTCGGTGCTCGAAAAAGTTTTCGTGGTTTTTGTAAGGAGAAAGGGCACAGGTTCATTTCTGCTACCGGGTTAGGGGATGCAAAATCTGCTCATTTTGAATTATTTCTGGAAGCAATGATCACAAACTATTCACGGATGAAAAAAAAAGGACTAGCTCTGAAAAAGAAACTTGATAAAGCTAAAGAAGTACGAATTAAAACTTCTGCTGGGACAGATGTAACATTTGATGTTGAGGGGATGCAATCTATTGCTAATGTTGGCGAATATCAAGAATCTGGAACAGGTGGAAACATTCCTGCAGGAGAAGTTTATCTTCCTCCAAAAGGATATCATGGTGTAAGTGGCGTTGTAGTAATTGATGGGAGTATCAAAACTGCTAAAGGCACTTTGTTACTAAAACACCCATTGAAACTTTTTATAGAGAAAGGTAAAGTTGTTAAAATAGAAGGTGAAGATGCAAAATTGTTAGAAAGTTCTTTTCAACAGTATGAAAACAGGGCAAAATTCCCATATCGAGTAAGACACATTGGAGAATTGGGTATTGGTATCAACCCCGGTGCAGTACTTATCGGTTCAACTATCATGGATGAGAAGGTGTTGGGAACAGCTCATATTGGTATTGGTAGTAATTCTTGGTTCGGTGGCGCGATTAAAACAGTTTATCATGGTGATCAGGTGTTCAAAAGTCCAGAGATATTTTTAGATGGTAAAAGAATAAAATTGTAATAAAAGAAAGAATTTATCATAAATGTATTCTAGCTAATTAACTTTTCCATACTTAATTAAATAAATGATTATATATCTCTTATTATTAATAAATAATTTATGGCATACTTACTTGGGATAGGGGGTGGTACCGGGAGTGGTAAAGGTACCATTGCAAAGTTGATTAATGACCATTTAGTTTCATGGGGATTAAAGAGTTTAACTTTTTCTACTGATGATTGTTATAAAGATATGAGTTATTATAGTGATGAAAAAAGAGATAATATGTGTTTTAACCCTAAATATAATTATGATCACCCGGAAGTTGTTGATTTTGAAAGATTGGTGGTATATGCAAATAATTTCAAAGAAGGGACACCGTTCAACTATAAAAAATACGATTTCTCTATCCACTCTTATGGTGATGAAAAAGTAAAAGTACCAAAAGATTTGGACGTAGCAATAATAGAAGGTATTTATGCTTTGTATTCAGGTAAAGAGGTGGGGCACAATTTGTTTTCATTATATGATCATCAAATATTTGTAGCAACAACTCCAGAAACAGCATTAATACGAAGGATAAGAAGAGATACTCAGTCTGTTAAACAAGGTGGCAGAGGAAGGGATTTGGCACATGTTTTGAAACAATTAGAAACTACAGTTGTTCCAATGCAACACCAATTTGTTTACCCAAGTAAAATTAATGCCGATGATTTAGTTAATTGGCGAGTGAAAGAGGAAGGTCACGAAGAAGATATTAAGAAAAAATTAATCGCTATCGCTAGACAAAGGGCATTAAAAGTTTATGAAGAAGTTAAAGGCTCTTTGAACCAAGAGATTGATTATAAGAAATTAGACATTTTCGGGTTGAAATAATTACCTTTCTATTACTTTTTCTTTTTTTGTTAAATCTACTATTTTGGAAGGGCGAGCTTTTTTCTCACCCTCATAGATGATAAAAGAAACATTTTTTTCTATTTCTGGGTCGAGAGTATCTAAAGAAACCATGAATTGGTTACCTGCTTTGTTAACCGAAGTTGTTACTAACGGGAAATCTAAATCTCTGACAACTTGACTAAACCAGTGGTCAGGGATTCGCACACCTAATGTGTCCATAGAAACATTTACATCCGGTGTAATTGCTTTTTTATTTTTTAAATTTGTAATGAGTGTGTATGGGCCAGGTAACTCTTCTAACCACTTCTCATTTTCTTTACTGATTTTACAGGCATTTTTGATCCATTCTTTGGAAGGTGCCCAGACAGAAAAGGGGTTTGTTGGCCGGTTTTTAATCTCTCTTAGTTTACTAACTGTCTCTTTATTTTCAGCGTTGCAACTAAGTCCGTAAATGGTATCTGTTGGATGAATGAAAATAGCACCATCTTTGATTTTGGCAAGAATTTCTCTGTACTTGAGTTTTAGTTCGGTTTTAGTTAAAACTTCCATAAAGGTAGAAAAAGGAGGAGGTAGTTATATATTTTTTGCATTAAAAATATATTTTTTCCCTCCTCCCATCTTCTATGGGTGTGTGTTGATGGATGGTGGTGAAGGTGTTATTATACACTTACAATGTTGCAAGTTCTACATTACTAATATGATAATCGTCAATAAAAGTTTGTTTTGTCATTTGGATCACCTCATTACTTTGGTTTCGTTGGAATATGTGTTGATATTTTTTTGATAAGTAATCAATTCTGGCATGGAGCGGATTGATTTTTTTAGTTTTTTGTTGTTGAGTTTTCATTTAATCCAACCTCCACTAAGTTGGTAGTCAAATGTGTCTTCTTTAACCCTAACAGTGTCCTTTGTCATTTGCCTAATTTGCTCCTCAAAAAGTCGTTTTATTGTTTTAGTTGAAAGATCAACCATTTTTATCACCTCTGAAATTGTAACGGGAACAGGGTTATATAAACTATATCTGTACCTGTCCGCGTGTCCAGTGCTTTATATATTACCCACTGAGAAGATATTTTTTTAATGTTAGAGGTTCTCTAGCACTGGACAAAAACAGGAGAAAATGGTGTCGAGTGGCACAATCAGTCACATAAAATTTAAATACCTCAGAAAGTTCTTCTATTAAATGGTTGATTCAAAGATAAATGAGTTACAAAAAAGAACTGCACAAGTGAACACTGGACAAGTTAATGTTACACAACCAATTTCTTTAGAACCGATGCACCAAGAACCCCAATCACAGATGCAAGCGCAACAAATCGGCCCAAACCCTTATGAAGAAAAATTCCATTCAGAATTTAGTTTTATTTCGTTAATTTTAGGGGTGTTCGGTTTACTTCTACCTTTATTTAGTCCATTAGCAATTATTTTTGGTGTGGGTGGTTTGATGCAAACTCATCGAGAACATATGAAAGGTAAATGGATGGCAGTGACTGGTATAGTTTTAGGTTTTTTTGGAATTATTTTGATTGTAGTGGCCATAATATTTGGGATTGGATTTTTAGAAAATTATTTGTTACGATTTGGTGGCTTAGAAACACTTCTTGGCGAAGCTGGTAAAATAGTGGGACAATTTAAATAAAAATTAAATCATCTAGAATTAAATAAAAATAATAAAATAAAAAATCAAATCAACTTACCGTTGATAGTCCCTTCTTGACCTGGTCGAGAAGTAACTTTTGCTTTTCCCAATTTAGTTTCTACAACTGCACCTTTTGTTAAGATGTTTCTTCTTACTAAGTGGGGGTTAGCTGGGTTCTCAATTACGTTCAAAATGTCTGTAACTTGAGTTTTACCTTTTTTATCTGTAACATTGATTTTGTTAGTTGATAAAGTAGATTGTTTTTTGTTTCCACCTAAAATACGTGTGATTTTTCTTCTAATAGCTTCACCTAATTTGGTATTAGCCGGAAATCCTGCTAAGTTGGATTTAGTTTTAGGGTTAGTAGATGAATATCTTCCACCAGATGCTTTTCTTCTTGATCTTGTTTGTGCTCTTGCCATATTGTTACCTTTATTTTTAGTTTTGTTTTTAAACGTTTCGTTCTAAAATAAGGTAATACCTCTATTTCTTAACAATCATCTCTTTCAATTTCTTGTTCCCGTTCCAATCTAAAGCATGGTTAAGAACTTCTTCGATACAAGTTACTGGGGTGATTTTGATATTTTTTAGTTGTTTCTTGTCAATCACAATATCTTGTAAGTTAGATTTCGGTACAATGACGGTTTTAACCCCTGTCTCAATCGCTGCTTGAACTTTGCTACTTACTCCACCAACAGGTAAAACTTCTCCTCTAACAGATAAGGAACCAGTCATCGCAACTTCTTGTTTAACTGGTATGTCTTTTAGTGCTGAGATGATCGCAGTAGCGATAGCAATTGATGCTGAATCACCTTCTACACCTTCATGAGTTTGTAAGAATTGGACAAAAATATCTCTTGTTTCTTTAATGTCTTCACCGAAATATTTCATGATGATCGCTGAAACATTTTGTACTGCTTCTTTAGCAATGTCACCCAATTTCCCAGTAGCGACAATTTCAGCTTTTTTACCACCTGCAACAACTTCTGCTTCAATCGGTAATAAGATGCCTGAATAAGCTTGACCACTACCAATAACTGCTAATCCGTTAACTCGTCCAACTCGTTTTCCTTTTGTTACAATAACTTCGTACTGTTTTTTTCGTTCAATATATTTGTCAGCAATTTGTTGTTCTAATGGCCGGGCATACTTTTTAGCTTTTTTAACATGTTCTTCAGTGACTAATTTTGCACCTTCTTCTTTAGCTAAATCTCCCGCTGCTCGAACTAGTCCTCCTAATCCTCTTAAGAAAAGTGTTAAATGCCCTTTCCGATTAGCTTTTTTTCGTGCTTCTTCAATAATTTCTTTAATACCATCTAATGAGAAGTGTGGAATTTTACCTTTTTCTTTATTAACTTCTTGTGCTATGAATCGAGCAATTTTAACTCTGTTTTCTTTCGTGTCAACCATGGTGTCATTCATATAAATTTCATAACCGTATCCTCTTATTCTTGACCTTAATGCTGGGTGCATATTTTTGATAGTGTCCATGTTACCAGCGGCGACCAAAATGAAATCGCAAGGAACTGGTTCAGTTCTAACCATTGCACCTGCACTACGTTCAGATTGTCCTGTAATTGGAAACTTTTTTTCTTGAATTGCAGAAAGTAGTTCTTGTTGTGTACGCGGGTGTAATGTAGCAATCTCATCTACAAAAATAACCCCTAAATTAGCTTTGTGAATCATTCCAGCAACAACTCTTAAGTTTGGTGGGGTTCCTAACCCTCCTGTTTGAAACGGGTCGTGAAGTACATCTCCAAGTAATGCTCCTGCATGTGCTCCTGTTGCATCAAAGAAAGGTGCTTGTTTCTTTTTGAAATTATCTACAATAACCTTAGGTACTTTTCCTTTCTCAGGCATTCTCTTTCCCAAGTTAAGGAAGATTACAAATGCTCCAAGGAATATCATACCTCCAAGAAAGAATGCTGCAAACATGATGTCTGATTTGTAGTATGAACGGACCCACCAAGGTGCAAACATTGCTATAATAACTAAGATAAACATGAATAAGGTTTGGTTTTTGAACATGCCCATTGACTGGATTCTTGATTTTGCAACTAGGTCACGGCCTTTACCTGCAGGCATTGTTCTTATTAAAGGTGCGTTTTCATCATTGGGATTGGGGAAAGATATTATGTCCACTAGTTTTTCTTTTGGTAGAAGCTCTGCTAATCCTAGACCTAACATAGATTTTCCTGTGCCAGGTGCTCCTATTAAGAAAACATGTCTTCTTTGTTGAGCAGCTTTCTTTATAACTTCAACTGCTTCATCCTGGCCAATAACTTGGTCTATGATGTTCTTTTGTATTTTAATGTCTTTGGTTGATTTGAATTTCAGGTTAACCATTATTTGGTTGAATATCTTACTGGCTTTTTAAAGTTTTTGTTTGATTTGGTTTATTAACTACTTTTTTATTGTGTCTTTAAGAAAAAACCCAACAACAATGGGCCGTCGGATTT
>CAYXEO010000023.1:0-8545 GCA_964464055.1 uncultured Methanosarcinales archaeon
TGCGCTTCGTCCGGAGCACCGAGATAGATGCTCGGTAAAGAGTCCAGAAAAGTATGAGTTAGTGCCAAACTAATTATGTACACACCAACTACCACTGGACTTGTTATGGTCAAAAGGAGAGGCGAAGCAGAAAGTACCAAAAGCGAAATTAGGTTAACATGAATGCCAGGAATTAGTCCTGTGACCACACCTGATAAAATCCCAAGTACCAAAGCGACAAGAATTTCTAGGAACATCTTATTTCTAAAAAAGAGTTTATTCTTTTAAGGTTATAGAAGATGAAATGTTTATTTTGGACACTTTAGAAACAAAAAACTCAACTTACAAGAAAACCAACATTTTATAAACATAAAAAAAAGTATTTTAACTATAGATGGCAGCAGTTACAGGAGATTTATTTTTACATTTAGGGATGGTGGTGATTTTAGCAGCAGTAGCAGCGTTTGTTTTACGACTAATTAAACAACCACAAATTCTAGCTTATGTTATCACCGGTGTTTTGATCACCCCAGTTTTTCAACTAATTACTAACACCACGGTGATTGAATCTATGTCCACGATAGGAATCGCCTTTTTACTTTTCATTGTGGGGATTGAAATTGACCTTAAAAAACTAAAAAATGTTGCACTTGTTTCTACTTTAGGAGGAACAATTAGTATAACCATTCTATTTGTTTCTGGTTATTTCCTAGCACTGATATTAGGTTACCTGAATTTGGAAGCTGCGTATATTGGTTTGATGTTAGCGTTCTCATCAACGATGGTGATACTAAAACTATTGTCAGATAAAAGAGAACTTAACACCTTACACGGAAGAATTGTTATTGGTATTTTATTATTAGAAGACATCGTCGCAATTTTCGCACTAACTATCCTTTCCACAATTGACGGATTTACTCCACTTTTGTTTGGAATTGCTGTTCTTAAATTTCTAGGACTTTTCAGTATCGCTTTCATTTGTAGTAAATACATTTTCCCGTACCTTTTCAAGTTCGCTGCCAAAAACCAAGAACTACTTTTAATCTCCTCTCTCGCAGTTTGTTTCATTTTTTCACTTCTGTTCCATTATATTGGTTTCTCTATCGCTATCGGTGCATTCTTAGCAGGATTAACATTAGGTAATTTAGAATATAGTTTAGAAATTATCGGTAAAGTTAAATCGTTAAGAGACTTTTTCTCACTATTGTTTTTTGTTTCGTTAGGTATGGGACTTTCATTAGCAGTTTTACAAGATTTATTAGTGCCACTTATTTTGTTCCTTTTATTCGCAATTTTGTTCAAACCTTTAGTGATCATGATAATTTGTTCTTTATTCAAATATACAAAAAAACCATCTTTCCTGAGCGCAATTTCCATGTCTAACATTGGGGAATTCTCTTTAATCATCGCTACGCACGGACTTCTCTTAGGACACTTATCACAAGAACTATTCTCACTTATTGTAATTGTAACTTTGACATCTATCACTTTAACATCATACCTGGTCAAGTTTGATGATAGACTTTATAGGTTATTAGAAAAACCACTTAAAATATTTGACAAGTTTACTACTGAAGGGCTTGAATATATGCCAACAGAAGTAAAACCTAACGTTGTTCTTTGTGGACATAATCGGATTGGGTACAGTATATTAAGAAACCTGCACCGAATAAAAAAGAAAATTTTAATTATTGATTTTAATCCAGAAATAATTTCTAAACTGGTTAAACAAGGGTACCACTGCATTTATGGAGAAGTTACTGATGACGAAATTATTGAACGGATGAATTTGAAAAAAATTAACATGTTAGTTTCCACAGTACCGGAAATAAATGATAACGTCTACTTGATCAAAAAAGTAAGAAAACACAATAAAAAAGCCAAAATCATTGTTACTGCTTCAGAAATTAATGAAGCTTTAAAGTTGTATAAACAAGGTGCAGACTATGTTATTTTACCACATTTCTTAGGAGGAGAACATGTCGCCGAACTAATTTCTAATTTCCGTACCAAAAAAGTAAAACTTAGATTTGAAAAAGAAGCACACATTAAACATCTTAAAGAAAGAAAAGGTATCGGGCACGAACACCCAAAAAACTAATTTTTCTAATTAATAAATGGGAAACCATAACCTAAACTCAAATTCCGTTCCATATCTAATCTTAATGTAGAACCCAGTACATATGCTTTTAACTTAACAGAATTATTAATTAAATTCTCCAACTTATCTTTAAACGAACCCCTAAAATCACTATACTCCTCTAATGAAATTGCTTTTTCAATAAAATCTTCTTTCCGCAAAGAGTATACAAATGCTTCTTTAATTTTGTTAAGGTTAAATTGTTTCTTTAACCCACTTATCTCTGCAAGATGTATTTTACCAAAACTCGGATGAGGACCATAATGCCCCATGATAACTTCACCAGATTCATAGATAATACAAGAAATAAAACACCCTCTTAAATCATCACCAGTCTGAGCAACGGTATCTTTATCAATATATTCTGTACAAGCAGTGTAAATAATCCTGTTCATTTTTTATAGAAATTAGTAAATTAAAAAAATAATAAATAAAATCACAAATGAGACATGGCTTTTTCCATCAATGGAAGTATAACAACTGCTTCTTCTTTGACCATCCTTCCCAATTTAGCGAAAGATAAGTCTCCTGCTGCATTTTTGTTCTGACGACCAATTTGTAATTTTGGTGTTCCTTCATTGTAAGCGAATACTGCCACTGTAATTTTAGTTTTTTCAAAATCTACTGACTCTGAAAACAATTCTTTATCTAAACTTTTATCAAATCCTGCCATTTTATTTTTTTACCTCGTTAATTATTCTACCCACCCATGTTAAGAGCATGTTATGAGTATATGTTTCTTTTATATTTATTATTTTCGTATATTATAACTATAATAGTACCAAATTCAATCAGATTCATCTAAACCTATACTTAACAAAGAGACATAATTATTTTTATATCCATCTCTCTTAAGTAATGCTAATGAATAACCACGTTCCTGACCTCCAATAATTACTGCTTTTTCTAATTATCAATACCTAAACATCCAAATTATCAACTTCTAAAGCGTGTTTCTGGATAAACTCTCTTCGCGGTTCTACTTCATCACCCATCAAGACAGTAAACATCTGGTCCGCGGCAACAGCATCTTCCACATTAATTTGTTTCAGAGATCGTGTTTCTGGATCCATAGTAGTGTCCCATAATTGTTTTGGATTCATTTCTCCCAGACCTTTATATCTTTGAAGAGAAACCTTTTCACCCATATCTTCTAACGTTGCAACTTTCTCAGCATCAGTGTAAACATATTCTATCCGTTTACCTTTCTGTAACCTGTATAAAGGTGGCATGGCAACATAAATATGTCCTCCGTCAACCAACGGTTTCATGTACCGATAAAAAAATGTTAAAAGTAAGGTCATAATGTGTGACCCGTCAACATCTGCGTCAGTCATAATTATGATCCTATCGTATCTTAACTTTTCAATGTTAAACTCTTCTCCAACACCAGTACCTAAAGCAGTTATCATAGCAATAATTTCTTTATTTTCCATGATTTTGTGAAGTCGCGCTTTTTCTACGTTCAAAATTTTACCTCGTAACGGCAGGATTGCTTGAAACTCTCTGTTACGGCCTTGTTTTGCACTATTATGAACAAAAATCCCAGACCCTAAAGCAAAATTATGAGTGTGCGGAACTTCAATATCATATACATCAATTTTTTTAGTTAATTTTTCAACCCTTACAACTTTATGATTATAATTAACCATCTCATTATCAGCAACAGTAATTCTTCCTTCAATTTGCGAAATTTTCTTATAAAGTGGCATTAAACTTTCACTTTCACCTAAGTTTTGTGCTTCTTTATATTTGCCATTTCTTAACATAAATTTATGATCAGGCGTACAAATTATTTCTTCCCCATTATCTAAAATCACCTTTACAACACTAGTATTTTTCTTAGTTATTCTCGGATGTTTAATTTCTTCAACCCCAATTGTACCATCTTTTTTAATAGTATAACAAAAATTTTGTTTACCCATCTCATTTTCTTTGACCAATTCTTTAAAAGATAATTTTCTTCCATCAACCAATGAAACTTTTGTATCTCCTGAAAAACATCCACCTGCTGAATCTCCTTCCACCAAATACATTTCGCACAATTTTGGATCTTTGTTTGAACAATCTGCTAATTTCCCTGGTAACCCAGCACCTTCCAAGGCACCTTTTCTTCTGGTCAACTCTCTTGCTTTCCGAGCAGCTTCTCTAGCCCGAGCAGCGTCCAAAGATTTGCCCACGATCACCTTTACTATTTGTGGATTTTCACCGAACTGGATGTCTAAAAATTCTCCTACTAACGAACTGACAATACCATAAACTTCTTTGTTACCTAATTTTGTTTTTGTTTGCCCTTCAAACTGTGGTTCTGGTACTTTTACAGAGATTACTGCAGTAAGACCTTCATTAACATCATCGTTACTCAGTTTCACATCAGATTTGGAGTTCACTTGTTTAACATAATTGTTTAAAACTCTTGTTAAAGCAGCTTTGAATCCAGACAAATGTGTTCCACCTTCAATAGTGTTGATATTATTTACGAAAGAAAAAATGTTACCTTGATATCCAGAATTGTATCTGAACGCCATCTCCACAATCACATCATTTTTTTCATTTTCAAGATAAACTGTATTATGTAATGGTGTTTTATTTTGATCTACATATTCTACAAACTCTTTAATTCCACCTTCATACATATAAATGTCTTGTTTGTTTCGTTCTTCACCATCTTCATTGGTAAAAATTTCACGTTCATCAGTTAAAGAAATTTCAATACCTTTGTTCAAAAATGCTAATTCCCGTAATCGCTTAGCTAAAATGTCATAATGATATATTGTTTCTGAAAATATATCTGCATCTGGTTTAAACCTCACACTTGTCCCGGTTGTGTCTGTCTCTCCAACAATCTCTAATTCACCTAATGGTGCACCCCTTGAATATTTTTGATTATGAATTTTCCCATTTCTTTTTACAGAAACACTTAATTTCTCAGAAAGTGCGTTTACAACAGATAAACCAACGCCGTGTAACCCTCCTGAAACTTTATATGAAGATTTGTCAAACTTACCACCAGCATGAAGTTTTGTTAAAGCTACTTGTACAGCAGGGATACCTAATTGAGGATGGACATCTGTCGGAATACCCCTTCCATTATCAGCCACAGTTACAGAATTGTCTTCATGAATTGTAACAGTGATTTTACTACAATGCCCTGCTAATGCTTCATCAATAGAATTATCAACAATTTCATAAACTAAATGATGTAATCCACGCACAGTAGTGTCACCAATATACATCCCTGGCCGTTTTCTAACTGCTTCTAAACCTTCCAGTACTTGAATCTGTGAAGCGCCGTACTTAGTTTGTTCTTCTTTGGCTTGTTCTTCTTTGGCTTGTTCTTGATTTGATTCAGTTGATTCAGTAGCCTCTATTGATTCAGTAGCTTCTTGTTCTGCCTGTTCTGTCTGTTCTACCTGTTCTGCCTGTTCTGCCTGTTCTTTTGGACTTTCTTCCGGTGAATTTTGTCCAAAATTTTCTATCATGTTTTCTTCCATTTTTTAGTATCTATTTTCCCCTCTGATTATAGTAAATGCAATAAATTATAGATATGAATTTAAGATTTTTAATTTTAGTTTTACCGACGATAAAACCACATTAGAAATAGAATTTCTGGCTTTATAAATATACCGGTTTAAGCACCTATATTTTAAACCACAATAAAGATAAAAATACAACTAATTTACTCCTTGATAAATTGATTATTTAGGAGAATCTTTTGCAACAACTAAATCACAAGGATTTTCTTTAAAACCCTATATTGCTACACTACACTTCATCAACACGCCAGTGCGGATCAACTTTCATATCACCACTTTCTTTTCGACGCAAATAACCTTCCCAAGCCATCATTGCACCTTGATCACCTGCCAAGTTCATCGGCACTTTATAAAATTTTGCTCCCCGTTCTGCACACATTATCTCTAACATTTCACAGAACCGTTTATTAGCACCAACACCACCAACTAAAAGTAATTCTTTTTTGTCATTGTGAGCCATTGCCCGTTCAACAACTTCCGCTAACATTGCAAAACATGTTTCTTGTAAACTAAAACACAAATCTTCTTGAGTTGCTTGTCCACGTTCATAAAGTTGCTGAACTTTAGTCAAAATCCCAGAAAAAGACATGTCCATACCTTTAATTGTGTAAGGAAGTTCAATATATTTAGCAGACTCAGATTTAGCCATTTGTTCAATCTTAGGACCTGCCGGAAACCCAAGCCCAATTATACGGCCGAATTTGTCTAACATGTTCCCTAATCCAATGTCAAGTGTTTCCCCCATAACCCGATATTTACCACCATCAAAAGTGATAATTTGTGTGTTCACACCAGAAACATAAAGATAACAAGGATCTTTTAATTTATTGTACACTTTCCCAATACTCAGATGTGCACAACAATGGTTGGCACCAACTAACTTCTTACCATACTTCTCTGCCCACTTTTTAGAAATGTGATAACCTGCCCAAAGAACAGGATCAATACCAGGACCAGCAGAATAAGCCACCAATTCAACATCTTCCCAAGTGACACCAGCTGTTGCCAAAGCTTCATCTAAAACTTTCTCAGCAACTTCGTTATGATGTTCAGCAACTTCGTTCGGAATCATCCCATGTTCAGGAGATGCATAACTATCTATTGCATTAGCTAAAACTTCACCTTTATCAGTGATTATCCCCACACCAAAAGTGTGAGCTGTTGATTCTACTCCTAATATTACCATGATAAGTTGTAGAAAATTAATAGTTTAAAAATGTAATGGTTAATTAGGCTCCATTCAGAATAACACTTTTTTATTCTATTCCGAATGAAGCCGGTTAATTACAAAAAATAACCATAAACTATAGCCATTATAGGTGGCAACAACGACAATACTACCCAATAACGAAACAAAGGACCTAATTGGTACTTTCGGAACTAAAGAAGAAACATATAACACAATTGTTAAGAGAAGATATAAAATGGCTGTCAATGAACAATTAAGACAATTCTTAATGTCTTCAAAAGATTGTATTTCTCTTGATGAAGCTAAGAAAAGATTAAACAAAAAATGGCCAAAGTCGAAATAATTGAATCTTTGTTCAATACGATTGAAAAAAAAAAAAATCAAAACAAAAGCTCATGAAGTAATTGATTTACCTTACATCTTAGAAGAAAATCCCCATAAAGGAAAAATTCTTACTACTGTAGGAGGAATTGTTATTAAAGAATTAAAATACAAAAGATTTAGATTTTATTTAATTACCGACGGTTACAAACAAAAAGTTCTTTCTAAAGGAGGATTAACATATCTCCTTCTTAAATTTGTTAAAATGTCAGACAAAAAACATCAACAAAAAATCATTAAAGAAATTAAAAAAGTACTTTTGATGATAGGTCCCGATGGGTTTTAATTAAAGAGCACTAACATATTTAACCCACATATTCATTTGTCTTCTACTGAATGGGCCACCGAGACACCTATTAATCAAAATGAAATCATCTTTTTTTTGACCACTAAAAATAAAATCATAATGTAATTGAGGCGGTTCTTTCAGTAAAACTGGAAATTTAAGTTCAAGTGCAGGATTTTTACCCAGATACTCTTCTTTTGAAACACCTTGTAAAAAAGAAAAAAACTTTGTTATAACCCTATTCTTCTTAGCCAAATATTCAGTGTCCAATTGTTCTTTCTCATGAAAATAAATACCTATCAAACGGTTATTTTCATCAGATATTGTTGTTCGTCTTTTTTCCCATTGTTTTAATTTCTTTGCAAATGAATCTTTATATCTAACTTCTTCTGCTTTTAAAAAATCAAATGTATTCAAATACTTATCTAAAAAATAAAATAACCGATCAGTTATACCTTTAGGAACACCACCAAATTCAGTAGAAAAACCATTAAAAATCAATTCAATAAGTGCATTACTATTCTTCTCACAAACAAGTTCACCACCCCCTAAAATGTTCTTTTCTAAAACAGCATATTTTTGACCAATTTCGCGATGATATTTTAGATCCAAATTTAATGGATGAGAATAAAATTCTAATTCATTTGGAACTCCTTCTTTTCTAGCCAAAATAAACTTGCCATAATTAAAACAAACTAACGAACCTGGATCGAATTTTTGAATTTTGATTTCTAAAGACATAATTTAACTCCATCAAAAAAATCACCATCAAAACATCAAAAAAATAAAAAAATAAAAAACAATACATCTATTTACTAGATGATGCTTGTCTTTCTAAATCTCGCTTTTTAGAAATTGCTGAACTTCTCGCACTTGATAAAGAAGCGTTAGTTATTTCAGCAGATAAGGCATCTTCAACAGACATTTTCTTATTAAAACTTTTAATATATGCTGCTTGTGCAATGTGTCTTAGAGCTAAATCAATTCTTCGTTGTGGTGCTACATCAACAGCTTTTGGATATCTTGCTCCACCA
>CAYXEO010000024.1:0-8451 GCA_964464055.1 uncultured Methanosarcinales archaeon
GGTCCTAAAGAAAGTAATGTTGGGTTAATGTTGTGTATCCACATGGTTAAGAGTTAGTTAGTATTATTTATTAAAGTTTCTCCTTCATTATATTCTACCAATCCCTCGTTGACTATCTGAAACTTTTTACCAGTTCCATCTGCTAAGAACCTGTGCTTACGCAAAACCATCTCGTAACATTCGTCATGTTTACGTAATTCTAAAAGACATTTTGATCCGTACCGTAACAAATCGCCACCGACCATTTTAACATGATCACGTTTATCAAAATCTGAATATACTTGGTTAGTAATTATTACCGGGATTTTTTTACTTCGAGCAATTTCTACCAAAGTGGCCATCTGCCGACCTAAAGAATTGTTCGCTTCATAAACACCTTCATTTTTACCTAACTCTAACCGATAAAGCATCGAAATAGAATCCACTATAATTAGTCCAGGAGGATTGTTATCTAAATACCCTTTTAATTTCTCTACCATCTCACCTTGCTCAACAAAATTTATCGGCCGAAAAAAAATCATCTGTCGTAACACTTCTTCATAATTCTTAGAAAGTTGTTTAATTCGCTCAACCGCAATACCACCTTCAGTATCAATATAAATTATTTTTTTGCCTTGTTCAGCACATTTCACTGCTGGTAAAAGGCATAAATTAGTTTTCCCAGAACCAGAAGGCCCATAAATAGTTGTCACCACATCATTATCGTACCCACCATTAAAAAAAGTGTCCAGAAACTCTGCACCCGTTGTTACCTTATCCATTCTAATAACTTAAAAACAGACGAATTATAAATAGATATCTAATATTTACTATATATAAAAAAAATAAAAGATTTATAAAAGCACCACCCCTTATTAGTAAAAGATGAAAAAAGAAACTAAAAGTGTTTTGTGGAGTATTTTCATTATAATACTTATTATCAGATTAGTTCTAGCTTTCACAACCCCAAATTTAACTTACGAATCTTACTTTCATTTGAAACAAATTGAACATATTAGCGAAACAGGAGTTCCACTTTACCAAGATAGTTTATCTTATGGTGGACGAAGCCAAGTGTTTCTACCTTTGTTCCATTATTTACTAGCATTTTTCAGTCTCTTTTTACCACTCGGACTTGTTGCCAAGATAGTGCCTAATTTACTTATCGCAACCTTGCCACTAATAATTTTCCAAATAAGTAAAAGAATAACTAAAAATGAACGAGCATCCTTATTATCCGCAGTTATTGCTGGATTACTACCCATACATTACTTTACTAATGCACTAACTTCCACTGCTCTATTCTTACCACTACTTTTTTTAGCGATTTACTCTTTCCTAAATTTGAAAAAGAAAAAGTTCCTTTACCTCTATGCCGGGTCTTTCCTTTTTATGTCACTTACAAGTTCAGCAACATTACTACTTTTAATGGGATTTGGGATATATATTCTTCTTTCATTTATTGAAGGACGAAAAATGGACCGTGCCGAAGCAGAACTTATCCTTTTTTCTGTGTTATTTTACTTTTGGATCCAGTTCCTTTTCTTCAAAAACGTACTTATTGAAAGTGGGATTTCTATCATCTGGCAAAATATTCCTCCTCAAATCGTGGCTCAATATTTCCCAAAAATACCAATATTGGAGGCAATTTTGTTGGTCAGCATCATCCCTTTCATGGCAGGGATTTATGTTGCTTACCGCTCATTATTCCAATTAAAAGGAGTAAAAGGACAAAAAAATTTTCTATTAATTAGTTTGGTAATTTCCACTACAATTTTGACTTGGTTAAGATTAATAGAATTTAAAGTTTCTTTAGCCTTTTTTGGTCTGGTCCTAGCGATACTTTTTGCAACTTTTTATCAAGAAACAATGAACTATTTTCAACATACAAAATCTAAACAACTTAAAAAATATTTCTTCCTAATAATTGGGACCTTATTAATTCTGTCCATGATTTTTCCCGCAATAAATGTTTCTCTTGACCAAAAAACTCCTTTTGAAAACGACCTCGAAGCATTTCAATGGCTAGAAAAAAATGTGCCTAAAAAAGAAGGAGTCATCGCACTTTTAGAAGAAGGGCACCTGGTTACTTATTATGGTAAAAGAGAAAATTTCATGGATGACCAATTTAGTATGATCGATAATATTGAAAAAAGATTTGCAGATTTAAATTCACTTTTCACAACAAAGTTCCAAACTCATGCAATCAGTTTGCTTGATGAATATGATTACAAATATTTAATGTTCACCCCATTAGCTCAAGAAAAATATGGTATTGAAAGGTTTGATTACATTAAAGGCAAATGTTTTGACAAAATTTATGATAACGAAACAAAAATTTATCTTGCCAGATGTACATTGAATGAAGAAAATTGAAAATAAATATGACTACAAAAAAAACAAAAAAAAACGAACTAAAGAAATACCATCTACTTTCAACTAGAAACAAATGTTTTGCCCATTTACTAAACCATCAAAATAAATATTTTACCCTGTTGCTAACAACTATTTTTTTAATTACTTACGCCTCAAATTATCTAAAACAAAACTTGGCAATTTTTGGTGCAGAAAGTTATTATCACCTTGCATCCACTAAAGGACTTACGGAAGGAACAATTTTAATTAAACAACTTTATTCATTCGTCCCCGAACAAATCTACTTTCTAGTCCCTCTTGTTTTGTCTTTTATTTCAATTTATTTTTTTACAAATTTAACTAAAAAAATCAATTTACCAAAAAAATTCACTTTTGTCTATTTACTTTTGTTATTAATTACTCCTACTTTTATTTTCACCTTAACAACCATTTCTGCTTATGGGCTCTATTTGGTATTAATCTTAAGCGGATTCTTGCTATTAACAACAGCTAAACAAACCAAAAACATGTTAATTGGTTACTTTTCACTGGTCCCTTTCATCCTCGCAACAACTTTCGACTTACTTAGTTCCTTATTCATGATAGGGTTACTGTTTACTTATTTATATGTAAACAAAACGAAACAAAACAAAAATATTTTCCTTGTAACAATTATTGCCACCGTTATCGGTTGGGCAACTTTCCAAATTCCCTTTGTCATGGGCCCATTCATAGAAAAAACAAAACAAACCTTGTTACCTAACTTAATCTCTGACCTTGGCGGACTAAACGGGATAAGTTTTTTTATGCTCCTTTTAACATTTATTGGTGTCGCCATTACTTGGAAACGAAAAAACTTTTACTTAACCTACCTATTTTTACCATTGGTTACCACTGCTTACATTTACAACGTCCAAGCAATTTTCCACCTTACTTTAATAACTATTTTTTTTGCCAGTTTCGGACTGATCAAACTGTTTGAACAACAATGGACATTGAAAGAACTTAAAAAAATAACTTTTTTCATCCTCTGCTTAGGATTACTTTTCTCTACAATTACTTATCTGGACAGAATTGACGAAATTGGACCTACGAATATTGATGCAGAAATGTTAATTTGGATCAAAGAAAACGTTCCAGAAAACAAAATCGTTTTCACTAGCCCATCAGAAAGTTATTATGTGAATTACTTCGCTGAACGAAACACTTTTTACTCACCGCACCAAGAATCTAAACAACTTACCTCTGACACTGAAACAATACTTGATTCTACTTATACAAAAACCACATTCCCACTACTACAAGAAAATAATGTTTCTTTAATATACCTTACAGAAGAGATGAACTTAAAATTACCCCAAAATGAAGGACTTTTATTCCTGCTGAAAAACGAAAGGTTTAAAATCGTGCATTCTCAAAATAAGTACCAGGTGTGGATGTACGAACAAGAAGAATAAACAGAGCAGTACAAAAAAAATAATTTTTGGCTCTAATAGGTAATTAAACGATGAACAATTTTGTTAATATCACACTATGGATCGCTTATGTAGTTTCTTTATATTTCTCAATATTTCTTTTATTAGTATATTATGAACAACGACAAAATTTTCAAAAAGAAATCTCTTCCACGAACCCGCCAAAAAAACCGTTAGTTTCTATCCTTATCCCCGGTTATAACGAAGAGAATACAATTATGAAAACACTTAAATCTGTTAATAACATTGATTACCCAAAAAATAAACTGGAAGTGATCGTTATCGATGACGGTTCAAAAGACCATACTAAAGAAATCGTTCTAGACTACATTAAAGATAAACCACACTTCCAACTTATGTCACACGAAAACATGGGTAAGGCCGCTTCCATGAACAAAGCACTTAAAATTGCTAAAGGAGAATTCTTCGCTTGCTTAGATGCTGATTCTTTCGTTGACTCACTAACACTTAAAAAAATGCTTTCTCAATATTATCAAGAAAACGACTCACAATTAGCAATCATTACCCCGGCAATGAAAGTTGACCAACCAAAAAATATCTTACAAAAAGTTCAATGGCTAGAATATCTGGTTATTATCCTTATCGCCAGAATCTCTAGTAAGTTAGATTCACTTTATGTCGCTCCTGGCCCATTCTCGCTTTATCGAACAGATGTCATCAGAGATTTGGGCGGGTTCGATGTTACAAACATCACCGAAGACCAAGAAATCGCTTATCGGGTTCAGAAACATAACTACCGTATTAAACAATGTTTTGAGGGTTATGTTTATACTACTGCACCAAAAAATCTGATGCCCTTTTACAGACAACGAAGAAGATGGTATTTGGGTAGTATCCGTTGTGTAAACCAATATAAGAACCTTATCGCTAACAAAAAGTACGGCGATTTCGGGATGATGCAAATGGTAAAAAATGTGGCAGGGTATATCTTGGCCATTACTGGAATTACGGTAGCAATTTACCTTTTTATCTTACCACTGTTTAATCGACTGAAAAATTTTTACATCATCGAATTCAATATATTACCATATTTACTTAATTTAAAATTTAAATTTACCACGATGAACTTTTTACTGATGGACTTCCAAAAAAGTTTCCTGGTAATATTCATATTCATGATTGGCTCTTTCCTTTTTTATCAAGCACATAAAAACGCTAATGAAAAAATATCCAGTTTTGGATGGTTACCATTAATACCTTATTTCCTGTTTTACTACTTACTTAAAGGAATAATCTTACTAATTTCACTATTTGAATTTGCGAGAGGGAAAGAAATTAAATGGTGATTTGAACAAACTAAAAAACAAAATAACAACGAAACTAAAATGGAACACACAGATACAAACCAAAATACATTGACTCCAGAAACATCAACAAAAAACACTAAGTTCAGAAAAATTAGTAAAGACAAATATGTTTTGGCAGGAGTAATCACTTTCCTAATCTTCTCTTTGGGACTTACTATGGGGTTCATTATTGAAGACCACCGTTATAATCTTGTAGAAGAGATTAACCAAGAACAAGAAGTGAATTATTTGAGTTTGCAAATGCAATATCTCTATTTGGACGCGTTCAGTGACTATGACAATTGCCCAATGCTTTCTACAACTTTGAAAGAGTCTGTTAAAGACCTTTCTGACTCTTTAAGTGACGTAGTATCATATGAAGAAGAAAACGACATCTCTTCCCAACGAAAACTTAACACATTAAGAAGATATACTCTTGACAATTTGCGGTACTGGTTACTAGCAAAAGAAAGTAAAGAGAAATGTGATCTGAACATTGTACCAATCATTTACTTCTATTCTGCAGATTGTCCGTCATGCCCTAACCAAGGAACAGTTTTAACATATTACAAAAAAGTGTTTGAAGAAAAAGTACTAGTTTTTCCAATAAATTTGGATATACAAGATGATGAACCAATGATAGAAATTATCAGGTCCCAATTCGAAATATCTAAATATCCAACATTAGTTATAGATAATAAAAAATATGAAGGTGTTGTTGGTAAAGAACAATTAAAAGAAATCATCTGTGAAACTTTAGACGATGAGAGGTGTGAATAAATAAACAATGTGGCAAAAACAAATAGAAGAAATAGTTGTACAACTTAAAAAAAGGCCAATTTTGACAATACTTTTTGTTTCGTTATTAATTAGGTTAGTTTACCTTTATTTCAACCACCCGCTCTGGTGGGATTCACATGTTTATGTAGGCATGGGGAAATATATCTTTTCCAACGGACAAATTGGCATCTGGGAATCGTTTCGACCACTCGTCCACCCCATCATTTTAGGCACTTTTTGGTATTTTAGACTTGATCCTGTTATTGTTGGTAAAATTCTAGACCTTGTTTTTTCCTTGACTAGTATTTATCTTGTCCATTTACTCGGAAAACAAGTGTTTAACAAAAAAACCGGACTAATCGCTGCTGGAATATTTAGTTTAACCCCTTTGTTTATTATGTACACTGGACTGATTTTAACCGAACCACTAGCGATTACTTTAGGGTTGTGGGGAACTTATCTGTTCTTGAAAGGAAACAAATGGGGACTATTCTTTGCAGGCATTCTTTTAAGTTTAAGTTTCCAGACAAAATTCCCACAAGGGATTATTTTTGCTGGGATTATCTTAATAATGCTATTAAAAAAAGAAAAAATAATCGATAAAATAAAAACCCTCTCTGCAATTTCAACTGGTTTTATTATCACTACTGTCCCTTACATGATTTTTAATTATTTTCGTTACCCAAACATATTAGAACCATTTATTTCAGGAGCACAAATCGTCACTACTTCTACTTGGATATATGGTGCTGGGAAATTATACTATCTTAACAATTTCTTCCTTAGTAACTGGATTTATCTTTTCTTTTTTGGATACTTTTATTATTTCTTTAAAGAAAAAAACTGGAAAAACCAACAACACAACGTTTTGGTATTAATATCAATCTTATTTCTGCTCTATTTCAGTTTCCATGTGCCACGAAAAGAAATCCGTTATTTAACTACGACACTTCCTTTCTTTACAATCTTAATGTCCTACACAATTACTAAAATATATCATAAACTAAAAACGGCTCCGTCACCATTTATGCGGCCAAAAGCATTCATTATCATTTGTGTTATTCTATTAGCTGTACATGTGCCGGTCTCAATTACTTTTGAAACAACTCCTACTTTTGAAAAAGAAATTCAACAAACTATTGAAAAATACCAATTACAAGGAACCATTTTAACCACTGATCCGTCATTTGTCTCATTTTCTGAACAACCAATTGTTATTTTAAGTGCAGGTATGCAATATGGACCAAAAATTTATCAACAACAACAAGGAAAGTACGAGTTGATATACATTAACGACTGCGATTTACTCTGCGCACCTGGTGATAATGCTTGTGAAAAAGAAAAAGAAACATTTTTACAACAAGTTTATGTAGAAAACACCATAGAATTCCAAAAAATAGTTAAAAACTGCACATATATAATTGGTATACCGAAATGAAAAAATACATCCCGTTGATAAGAGTACGGCAATGGTATCATAAAACATGTGCTCACATTCGTTCCGCTCATGTTTTCTATACTTATGGGGAAAAAAAATGAAAAAATATATCTCGTTAATAAGGGTACGACAATGGTATCATAAAACATGTGCTCACATTCGTTCCGCTCATGTTTTCTATACTTATGGGGAAAAAAAATGAAAAAATATATCTCGTTAATAAGGGTACGACAATGGTATAAAAACATCCTGGTATTTTTAGCTCTCTTTTTTTCAGGGAATTTGTTTAATCCATCGATGATTATCTCTTCTGTTTTAGCCTTTTTCTCACTTTCATTTATGTCATCAGCAGGTTACATCATTAACGATTTGATTGACTTAAAAAAAGACCAATGCCACCCCGAGAAAAAAACACGACCCTTGGCTTCTGGTAAAATTTGTAAAACGAATGCGGTTATTATGGTTTTGATACTTTTCTCATTTTCACTTTTCTTAGCTACAAAACTTACCCCAACATTCATCTACTTCGTTTTAGGACTTTTTGTTTTGACCCAACTATACACATTTTTCCTTAAAAATATTATCTTCGCGGACATCTTGACCATCTCTTCATTATTTGTTATCCGGGCTATCTCTGGTGCTTATGTAATTGATGTGAAAGTCTCACCATGGTTAATTTTGTGCCCATTTTTCCTTTCTCTGTTCCTCTCAGTAGGTAAACGACATGCAGACTTGCACCTCTTGAAAGAAAATGCCAAAGATACCAGAAAAATTCTACAAGAATATACTAAAGAACTAACCAATTCGATGATGGTAATCTCAACTACATTACTTATTATCTCCTATGCGCTTTACTCGTTCCTTAGCGAACATCCCAATCTACTATTTACACTCCCTTTCGCACTGTTTACTATTTTCAAATTCTATCATTTGATCAACTCCGGCTCAATTATCGCCAGACATCCAGAAAAGATTATAAAAGATAAAGAAATGATAATTGGTATTGTTTTGTGGATAATTATCACTGCGGGAGTAATTTATATATGAAAATATTAAAACAACTACAAAAATTCCACTTTCAGCTTTTCCGAGATTTAACATCGTTAGGTAGTTTAGT
>CAYXEO010000025.1:0-8346 GCA_964464055.1 uncultured Methanosarcinales archaeon
CTTTATTTGTACATTTATAAAAAACTAAAAATTATTCTTAAGTTTGTTACGTTCTCAAAAATAATTCTGGCAAATGTGTTTTTCTTCATACTTGTGCGTTTACTAAGTAAATTTATTTTTGTTAATGAACTTATGAGTGCAATATTTGTTGTAGGTGTTTCCTTTAGTGCATACGTTATCCTAGTATTTTTGTTGAAGATTCTTAGTATAAAAGAAATTCTTAGAAGTCTATTAAGTTTATTTATCAAATAAGTTTTTATACTCTTTTTCTAATTGTTCACCAATTCTATTAATATCAAATTTTTTTCTGGCACCGGTTTTTGCTTCAGAACCAAATTTTTTCCTTAATCTTTCATCATCTAATACTTTTTTTATGGTTTGTGTTAATTTCTTTTGGTCAGTATTCCTTAATAGAATTCCTGTTTCACCATGTTTAATTATTTCTGAGTTACCTCCCATGTTTGTCGCAATTGTTGTGACTCCAACTAATTGTGCCTCAATAAGTAATCTTGACAATGGCTCGAAAAAAGTCTCTGGTAACACAACCAAATCTGTAATCTGATATAGTTCTGATAGTTCCTTGTGCTCTAAAAAACCTAAGAATTTTACTTTGTCAGAAACCCGTAATCGCATTACTAGAGATTTTAATTCAGTATAATCTCCTCTTTTGTTTCCAACAATAAAGAACATAACATTCTTGATCTTTTTCAAAGCTTTTATGATTCTATGAATTCCTTTATCTTTTGTTAATCTTCCAGCAAATAAAATTACTTTTTTACTGTCTACATTATATTTCTTTCTTAACTTCTGTTTTTGAAGTTTTGTCAGTTTTTTATGATCAATGACAAAGGGATTGTAAATTACTTTAATTTTGTTCTGGGGAATTCCTATATTTTCTAAAAGTTTCTGCATTGCTTTACTAACTGCAAAAAACCTATTTATGAAACAATATGAAATCTTCAGAAGGGCCATGTACCAAAGGCTGTAAATGTAAAATAAACCTCCTTTTACTTTTCCCCATTTATTAACTGAACACAAGAATCTTTTTTGGACACGGCATGTTGTGCATGTTCTGTTTTTAAAATCTGTAGCATTTTGTGTAAAGCAACCAAAAAGTGGTCCATTTACAGTAGTTATTATTGGAATCTTAGGAAAAAGAAATTTTAAAAATATTGGTGTGTAAAAAATCGGTTCGAAATTTACTAAATGAACAATGTCTGGTTTAATTTTTTTTACATACCTAATACTGTTAATTGCAATATGAAGCCACATAAAATCTAAGTTTGATATCAAAGGCAAGAATTTAATCTTCGGGATTCGGATATAATTAATATTTTCTTTTTTTTCCAAAAGAATTTTTTTTCCTTGATATAAAGTTAGAACGTGTACTTCGTGGTTTCTGTCTGCCAAAGATTTGGCTAAATAATACGAACTAATTTGACCTCCACTAATAACTTCTGGGTGAAACTTTGATGATATAAATAATATCTTCATGAATCAAAAAAAGAAGGTTGTACTATTAAATTTATGTGTTGTTTATGATTATTGTCGCATGCTTTTTTGTAGGAAGAACGTGCAGATCATAGTTTGGTTTAACTTGAGTATAAAATTGGTCAATGATACCTTCTTTTGTTCGGGCTCTCTTTGTCATATCTCTTTTTATTCTCCTATTTAAACAGGTTTGTTCATTGGCATCTAGAAAAATTCCTATATCTATGTCTTCAATCAATTCTTCGTGTAGTGCAAATAGCCCTTCTACTACAATAATATTATTTGGTTTAAAAACTTCTTTACCTTTTCTTAAATGCGTCTTAAAATCGTATATTGGTTTTTCAATTTCTTCGCCTTTTTTTAATAACTTAAGATGTTTTTTTAATAACGATAATTCAATCGCGTTTGGTTCGTCAAAATTGTTATTCTCCATTTTATCTATGCCTACATAATAATCGTCAAGTTTCAAACGTTGAAACCCTAATTGATTTGCAAAAAAAGTTTTTCCAGAACAAGAACCTCCTCCAACTCCAATAATTAAATTATTTTTTCCAGATTGTTGCGAAGTTGCAAGATGTTTAACATATTTAAGCCCCTCTTCAAAATTAAATTGTTTCATCTTAGAAACTATCTGCCGATTCCTTTATGTTTAATGCCTAATGATTCAATTCTTTTTTTGTCTAAGCAATTTCTTCCATCTATTATTAATTTAATGTTCTTTAGTAAATTGTAATCCATTGTTTTAAATTCTGAGTGGTCTGTTATTAACACAAAATAATCTACAGTCTTACAAAGTTCAGACAGTGAATTAACGTTTGATTTATCTGGAACAAAAGGATCATAAACGACTACGTCAGCGCCTTTCTTTTTAAGAAGGTTAATCACTTTTAGTGCAGGACTTTTTCTGGTGTCATCAATATCTTTTTTGTATGCTATTCCTAAAACACCTACTTTTGCTCCTGAAACTGCTTTACCTAACTTATTTAATTCTTCAACAAAAAGATTCACTGTGTGTTCGGGCATTGAATTGTTAATTTTTCTAGCTAATTTAAGAAATTCATGATCAAAATCGTATTTTTTTGCATTGTCAATAAGGTAATACGGGTCAACAGCAATACAATGGCCGCCGACACCAGCACCCGGGTAATGTGGTAAGAAACCAAATGGTTTTGATGAAGCGCCTTTAATAACTTCGGTTATGTCAATACCTGCCTTGTCAAAACTCTTTGCCATTTCATTCATAAAGGCTATGTTAATATCTCTAAATGTGTTTTCCATTATCTTGGTTGCTTCTGCTTCTTTAGAAGATTTTACTTCTGTAACTTCTCCGTCAATTATTGATCTATAGAAGTCTGCTATCTTTCTTGTTGATTCGTTGTTTATCCCTCCAACTACCCTTGGAATGTTTTCGACTGTCCATTTCTTATTCCCTGGATCTATCCTTTCTGGACAATGTGCTAAAAAAAACTTTTTACCAGATTTTTCTAAAATTGGTTTTACAATTTCTTCTGTTGTTCCTGGATAGACCGTGCTCTCAACTGTTATAATCTGATTTTCTTGCAAACATTTTGCAATAGAATTAGATGCTGTTTTTACATACGACAAATCAGGAACATGTTTTCCATCGACAGGGGTCGGAACACACACAATAACAATGTCTGCCTCTTTTAGTTTAGAATTATCTGTTGTGGCTTCAATCATGCCTTTTCTAAGGTTTAAATCTATATACTCATCTTTAATAGGGTTTTTTCCTTCATTAACTAGATCAACTTTTGTTTGGTTAATTTCAATTCCTATTACTTTATAACCTTTTTTAGCACATAAACATGCCAAAGGTAACCCTACGTATCCTAATCCTATAATTGCTACCTTTTTTTGGTTTTTGTTCATGGTTTTTCACTCACAAAGTCTCCCAACTCATCATGAAGAAATATAGTGTATCTATATAGTTTTCGTCTTCTATAGCTTTGTTTCCGTCTTCATACAATTCAACTGCTTCATCGTACTGCCTTTTTCTCCATCCTCTTAACTTGTTCGGATCTTTATCAGCTATACGTTTTTCTGCCAACAACTTATTTGATTTAATAAGAAGCATCTGTACGTCTGGATAATCTTTAAGATTTTCAAATATTCTTTCAACATAAGTAAAAACTCTTAAAGATCTAATTGTAAAATCACTTAACCAATATTTTCTACGGAGACTAAATCGCATATATCTTTTTGCAGTCTTCAGATCTCTATTTGTTGGATCATTAGCTAACAACTCATCCAATGTTTCTAATGCTTTTTGTCGATAATATTTGGGATTGTCACAAACATCTCCTTTGCCATCTTTATTAAAATCTTCTTGTCCAGGGTTTGAAAGTAATGGACAATTATCTTCAAAATTATTAATTCCATCATTATCTGAATCTGGTATATTAAAATTGTTATATTCAATAAAACCATTTGGCCAATACATTGTTTCATATATGCCGTTGCCATCATAATCTATGTATAAAATAAAGTCTGAATTAACATCAACATTTACCTTTCCTCTTGTATTTGGTCCATTTGGAATATCTTCATATCTTGCCATTATTCCTGTATCTGTTTGTTCATGATAAAAATACACTTCTAAAGTGAATTGTCCCTGATCGTTTGCAATTAAATTCAAAGTGTATTTTTCTCCCAATAACATTAACACTTCTGGATCATTGTTCGGTCCTGTGTAAAAATCAAAGTCATTAACAACATTTCCTGTTTCATCCAATACTTCAAAATCCAACGGACTGTATAAAAAAGCAGAGAAAAAGGTATTTTCAGGTGCATATGTAAATCTTTCTGGATGCCTCCATTTTCTCTCAAATCTTGGATTGTGTTTGGGCCCTTGCGGTCCGCTTGTAAATATAAAATTAGTTTCTTGTCCCCACATACCTTCGTACTCTATCCAAGGTGTTGAAGAAGTAATCTCTTCAAGAACATAATTTTCTTCGTTCGGACCTATTTGAGTTCCTTCTGGTTTTAGTACTTTGCCTCCTTGGCTTAAACCTTCAAGTAATTTATATCCATTTAACAGGTTTTCAAAAAATTCAAGGTCTCCTTCGATTGTTGGTAAATCAAGAACTTGATTATCTGCATAACTATTATGGCTACCTTTGGCTACCCAAACAACAGGGTGTGTGTTATCTACAAACTCAATTAGATCTGTGTCATAATATATCATAGTAAACAGGTTAAACACATAAATAACACTTTCAATCTCGTTGTTAGGATCTAACGTGACTTGGACCATTTCCCAGTCTCCTTCATGATCCATTACATACCATTCTTGAAACGGATAAAAAATAAAGTATTGTAAGTGTTTATAGTTATTTTCATCTATTGAAATTGTTCCGTACACTTTTGGGTTATTTAATGCAAAATCACTTGGATCAGGCAAATCTGGGAGTAATTCAATGTCAACATTGGTTAAATCTAATGAATGCTTATTTGATTGTGGTAAATCAGTTATGTCTTGTACAGTTACAGGAGACGATTTAACTAAAGTACTTCCTTTTTTCAAATCTGCATTGTCCGTCATGCTCGCAATCTCATTTAATTCGTAATCTTCATCTGGATGATGATAAAAAACAGGAGAAAATTCTTGAAGTAATGGGTTAACTGAATGTTCGGGTTTGTTAACTTTTAAATCATCGATTTTCATGTATTCAACGACGTTGCCCTGATTAGTTTGTACTTCGAATGCAATTGAATTGATTAACTTTGCTTCTTCAATGTTGCATTGTTTCTCTACTTTGAAAGTTCCATCAATAAACAGTTGAATGAAATTACTTTCTGTATCAAAGATTAATTCAAAGTTGTGATATTGTTGATTTCCAATACCCTGAACATCAAAAGAAGTTAATCCACATTGTCCACCGCCTAGTTTAATTGTGTTTCTTCCTTCACCATCAATATCAACAAGTAGATAAATAAACTTGTTCTTGTTTGTGTTGTCCGAACCTGTGGCCCACCATTGTTTGTAATCTCCTTGTCCTGCGCATGCTTGTGTAACAGCAGGAGTATAAAACAAATCTTGTCCAAAAACAATATAACTTAACCACCTCTCGCTCCCTCCATTATCGCCTGTTGTCATTCTAAAGCTAATATTTCCGTCTTCGTATGAAGTTAGATTAATTATGTGACTAAAATCCACGACAACAGTTGTGAAATCACAATAATCTGTTTCCTGAATAAATAATTCATTATCGCGAATCTCTACTTCATCTTCGCCATTGTATTCAACAATGTCGTCGAGTTCAATTAAAGGTGTTTCATAATAAATGAATCCAGGCACATAATTCGCTGAAATATCTTGGTTATCTGGCCTGTTAAAATCATCTTGTACAACAACTTCTGCATGTACAAAAGATAGTATTAATAAAATCATACTAAAAAATAGTAATTTACGCATATAGTTTCACCCCTTAACAAAAAGAAAGTAATTACAATTTATTAAAATTGTCAAAAAATAATGTTACCAACAAATTCCTTGATAATTTTTAGGCCTGTTATCGTCGTAGAACAGGTTTTTACCGTCTATGACTAACTTATCACCGTAATCCAATTCTCTAAACGCTGGCCATTCTGTTAATATTAAGACAACATCGCTGTTATCAATAACTTCTTGTCCGTCTTTAAGATAATTCAAATGCGGAAACAATTTCTTTGCCTTATCCATTGCTTTTGGATCATGGATGTACAATTCAGCTTCTTCCATTAAAAGTTCTTTAATTGTGTTTAATGCAGGACTTTCTCTAATATCATCTGTACCTGCTTTAAATGTTAGACCAAGTAACCCGACTTTTTTGCCTTTAATTGGTGCAACAGCTTTATCAAGTATTTCTATCATTTTTAGTGGTTGTTCACGATTAATATCAATAACAGACCGTAACAATCTCGGGCTGTAACCTTTTTCAGTTGCTTTGTACACTATTGCGTTCACATCTTTAGGAAAACAGCTACCTCCAAAACCAATGCCAGATTTAAGAAAATACGGACTGATTCTTTTGTCCAAACCAATACCTTTTGCAACCATGTTAGTATCAATACCTTGAATCTTTGATATGTTACCTATTTCATTAATAAAAGAAATTTTTGTTGCCAAAAATGCGTTTGAAGCATATTTAATCATTTCAGCTTCTTTAAAATTTGTTTCTACTACATCACATTTAAATGAACTGTATATTTCTTTTACTCTTACCAAAGCATTTTTGTCAGAACTTCCTAATACTATCCTGTCTGGGCTAAAAAAATCATCAATTGCCTCGCCTTCTCTTAAAAATTCAGGGTTCATGACAACTGAAAAATCTTTACCGAACTTCTTTCCAGATGCGTTTTCTAGTGTTGGAATAACAACTTCTTCACATGTTCCTGGAACAACAGTACTTTTAATTACAAAAACATGATGTTTTTTATCAAGTACTTTTCCTAATTGATTCAAAACCTTTTCTAGCTGATGCAAAGACATTTCTCCTTGTTTTTTAGATGGAGTACCAACACAAATAAATGTAACGTCTGTGTCTTGAAACTTTTTTAGATCTTCTGTTGCAGTTAATTTATCAGGAACAACCTCTTCTAGCATTTCTTTTAAACCTTTTTCATAGATTGGAGGTTCTTTATTATTGATTTTTCTAACTTTTTCCTTGTCAATATCTATCCCGATAACATTATAACCTAATTTTGCCATGCCTGCTGCTTGTATTAAACCAACATAGCCAAGACCTATTACTGATAATTTCATTTGAGCATCACCTACGTCGATATGATTTAAACAATTATATAAATATCTTACCCTTATCCTACTTTATAAGATATATTTATATACTTTATGCATTTCTCCTCTATTATGAAAAAAAAAATCTCTATAACAATTAACGAGAAAACACTTCATGATATTGATAGTATTATTGATTATATTTATGTTAGAAATAGAAGCCAGGCAATTGAATTATTAGTTAATAATGCACTTGGTGAGAATAAAGTTGCTGTAATATTGTCTGGAGGGCCCGAAGAAGATCTAAAGATATCTGAAACAGAGTACAGAATAACTGCCAAATTAAACGGAAAAACACTAATTGAAAGTATGATAAAAAAGCTTAAAGAAGAAGGTTTTAAGAAAATTCATTTGGTTGCTAGAAAAAAAGTAGTTAATGCTGTTTTTTCAATAGTTCAAAACGGTTCTAAATACGGTGTGGAAATTGAGTATATTGAAGAAAAAGATTCTAAAGGAACAGGAGATTCATTAAAACTTGTTAAAGGTAAAATAAATACTAACTTCCTTGTTGTTTACGGAGATATTCTTTTTGACAAGTTAAACCTAGAAGAATTGTGGAATGAACATCTTAAAAGAAAAGGTACATCTACTTTGTTATTAACTACAACACCTGACCCAAGTAAAAAAGGTGTTGTTAAAATCGAAGGTTCAAAAATCCTTGAATTTGAACAAAAACCTGAAAAAAGCGATGTTTACCTTGGATTTTCTTCTATTTTTATAACACAACCTGAGTTATTGGAGTATCCTGGTAGTAGTTTAGAAGAAAACATTTTCCCTGAACTAGCTCAGAAAGGTTTCTTAAACGGTTATTTAAGCACAACAAAAGTGACTAAATTAAGGTCTAAAAAAGATCTGAAACAATAACATTTATAAATTGAGATTTTTTCTCAGAAAATGGACGGCCATAGTGGCGGGGTTCCACCTGTTCCCATTTTTTGAGGAATAAACGCCTCAAGAGGGGAATCCGAACACAGAATAAACAAGCAAAGCTTGTTTATGTGCAAAAGTTAAAACCGCCGACGTTCCTTGCTGTACTGTACTCTGTACGGGAAACCTGG
>CAYXEO010000026.1:0-7387 GCA_964464055.1 uncultured Methanosarcinales archaeon
TAGCGGTATTGGCAGCAAAAACAATATCAAACAAACTCATGTCTGAATGTGGTTGGAAGGATTGTACTATTACCACTTTTTTACCTTTCAACGGTGTATTGTATTTCAAATAAATATCTCCGTCTGGAAAGGCAGCGATAGTTAGTGGTGAATATTTAGCTTTTAGTTTAGTGGCAATTTTTTTAGCGATGTTTTCAGAATTTCCACAACTAGTAATTATTAAGTTAGATTTCATTATTAGTACCTCTTTTTTAGAAATTAGTATTTTTTTGTATTATATAAAAGTAACTTTTTATGTTTTTCATGTTATCCAAATAGCAACCTAAATAGTTTATTTTATTCACTTTTCATGTTTTTTATTGGTTGTGGATGTTGTTTAGATAAGAAATGTCTGATAGAATCTAGTTAGATTTTGCTTAAGAGAATAGAAACCTTTATAAAATACCTATTTTGTAAAGGATACAGATGAAAAGAAGCTCAAGACGTTGGAAAAAGAAAGGACAAATGCGTTGGAAATGGCAACGTAAAAAGATGAAGAAAGCTAAGCGAAGAAGAAAGCTACAATCTAGTTAGATTTTCAACTAACATTTTCTATTATTATTTTTCGAGTATCCATATACAACCGATAACAATAAATACTTCTCGTTTTTTTATTAATTCATGACTCTTTTTACAACTAAATATGCTCCAAAGAATGAGGCACAAGTGTTTGGTCAACAAAAAGCAGTTGGCATTTTGAAAAATTACATTCTAAACTATAAATCTCAAAAGAAACGAGCAATTTTGTTACATGGTCCGATAGGTAACGGAAAAACTTCTTCCGTTTATGCTTTAGCACAAGAATTTGGTTACGATGTGTTAGAAATCAATTCTTCAGATTTACGGAACAAAGATAACATGAGTTCTTTCTTAAGTTCAGTTTTAGGGCAACAGTCACTTTTTTTCCGACCGAAAATCGTTCTTATAGACGAGATTGATAATATCTCTGGTGTAAAAGATCGTGGTGCAGTGCCAGCTTTAGTAAAAGCAATTCAGAAATCTACTTTCCCGGTGGTTTTAACTGCGAACGAGATTGAGGATTCTAAACTTAAACCGCTCAAGAAGGCGTGTTTACTGAATGAATATCGTCCTCTTGAGTACCGAACTATTGCTCACACATTACAATGGGTTTGTGAACAAGAAGGGATTGAGTTTGAAGAACAAGCAATAATTTCTCTAGCACGACAAGCAGACGGTGATTTACGTGGTGCTTTGATAGATTTACAAGGTTGTGTTGGGGATAAAATGTTTGTGGCCGATGACATAGCAACTTTATCAGATAGGAAACGGACAGAGACTATCATGAACGCCTTGACACTTATTTTCAAATCTTCTAATGTGGAAAATGCTTTGCCAGCATTAAGTGACGTGGACTTGGACCTTACCCAAGTGATGTTGTGGATAGATGAGAATTTACCGAAAGAGTATCTGGACGCCAAATCTTTACATCGGGCGTATGAACATTTAGCTCTGGCAGACGTGTTTAATGGTCGGATACGGAAACGACAACATTGGAGATTTCTGGCTTATGTAAATAATCTTTTAACTGCTGGTATTTCATCTGCAAAAACACAGAAAAATACTAATTATGTCGCTTACCAGAGAACAATGCGTTTATTACGAATTTGGCAATCTAACATCAAGAATGCCAAGAAAAAAGAGATTGCTAAAAAGTTGGCTTTAGCGACGCATACTTCTATCAAAGTTGCGCTGGGACAGATTGGTTATTTACAACAGTTGTTTAAGAGTGGTGGTGGTAAAGATGTTGCTAAAGAACTGGAACTTAGTTTTGATGAAGTTACTTGGTTGAAACGTTGATGAGGGTGTTTGTTTTTGTTTTGTTTTATTTTAGTTTCTATATAATGTGATGCATCTGAAGTATTATATTAAATTTATGTTTTTTGGTAAGAATCCCATATTAAGTAAGCTGGCCAGAGTGTACTTGTTATATAAAGTAATGCTTGAACTGATTTTATTTGTTTCATTCTAAATAATTCCTATGATTTTTAGAATTAATAGTGCAGCAGCAACGATAACAAACAAAATAGCAATATAATATAATGTGTTTGACATATTTTTCACCTCTGTTAATAAAAGATTGTTTTGTTTAATATAAATCTTACTTAAAAATCGTCGGGTTTAATATTGCAATATTATAAGAAAACTTAAACCCATTAAGTTCGTCCCGTTGGTCTTCACTTAATATGTTTTTTTAAGAATGTGTTAAACCTGTTGAAAAAGATGTGTTAATTTATTGACCGAGCTTAATTTTAAAGAAAACTTAATAAATAAACTCTCTCTACTCCATTTCCATGGTATTAACAACTAAAGAATTGGTTTCATTTTGTAAAAAGAAGGGTTTTATGTATGCTTCTTCTGAGATTTATGGTGGTGTGGCAGGATTATATGATTACGGTCATTTGGGCACATTATTAAAAAAGAATTTTGAAAATAATTGGCGGAATTTCTTTTTGGGGTTACATGACAATTTTCATGAGATTGAAACTGCTAACATTATGCATGAGAAAGTTTTTGAAGCGTCTGGTCACTTAGCCAATTTCATGGACCCGTTGGCGAAATGTACTAAATGTGGTAATATTGAAAGAGCTGACCATTTAGTTGAAAAAGAATTAGGGGAACGGTTTGAAGGGTTAAATATTGAAGAATATACCAAATTAATTAGAAAAAATGATCTTAAATGTCCCAAATGTAAGGCAGAATTTGAGGATGTGACTGTTTTAAATTTAATGTTTCCATTGAAAATGGGGGTTAGTGATTCTAATTTGTCTTATCTTCGTCCTGAAACGGCTCAATCCCCTTATGTGAATTTCAAGTTACAATTTAATTTGTTACGAAAAAAGTTACCAATGGGTTTGGCTTTAGTTGGTCGAGCGTACAGGAACGAGATTTCTCCACGTAATTTCACTTTAAGACAGCGAGAATTTACTCAAGCGGAACTACAAATTTTTTTTAACCCTAATAAAATAAAAGAACATCCAGATTTTGAAAGTGTTAAAGATGTCAAATTGAACGTTTTATTGGTTGAAGATCGTGGTACTGGTAATTTTGTTAAAAAAACTGTTTCTGAATTGGTCAAGAAAGGGTTTCCAAAATTTTATGTATATCATTTAGCAAAAATTCAAGAGTTTTATTTCCAAGTTATGGGTGTGCCGGTGAATGTGTTCAGATTTTATCAATTAGATGATAATGAAAAAGCGTTCTATAATAAGTACCACTTCGATTTAGAAATTGATCTAGCGGAGCATGGGTTCACTGAAGTGGGTGGGTTACATTATCGGACAGATCATGACTTAGTTGGTCATCAGAAAGTTTCTGGTGAAAAAATGACTGTAATTGATGAAACTAATGGGGAAAAAGTCATCCCGCATGTGTTAGAATTAAGTTTTGGAGTTGACCGGAATGTTTATACTTTAGTAGATGCGTTTTATAACGACGACAAAGAGCGAGGTAATACTGTTCTTAATTTCCCAAAGAAGATGGCTCCATTTTTCTGTGCAGTATTCCCATTAGTAAAAAATAAACCAGATATCGTTGCCAAGGCGCAAGAGATCTATAAAGATCTTAAAGGTGGTTATTCTTGTTTTTATGACCAAGCTTCATCTGTGGGTAGGAGATATGCTCGGGCAGACGAAATGGGGGTATGTTATAGTGTGGTGGTTGACTTTGAATCTTTGGAAGATGGTTGTGTTACTATCCGGGACAGAGATACTACTAAACAAGAGAGGGTTAAGGTATCTGAGTTGAAGAATCGGCTGTTTGAGTTGTATACAGGGTAATTTTGAACGAAAAGTTTATATGTTATTGGCCCACATATGGTCCATATGGTTCAAAAAAGAAACAATGTCGGATTAGATCTTGTTGATTTATTATTAAAATCTGAAGGTCATATAAGGGGTATAGCTAAGAGGATGGGTGAATCTCATTCTACTATTTTAAGAAACTTGAATACTCTTAAGGAAGCAGATGTGGTTGATTTTAGAAGAGATGGTAAGAATAAAATATTTTTTTTGAAAAGAAATTTAGTTTCACGGAATTATATATTACAGGCTGAATTACATAAACTAACTAAATTATTGGGTGAACATCTAAAATTTAATATTATATTTGATGAGATATTACAAAAAACTGATAATGAATTAATAATTCTTTTTGGTTCATATGCTAAGGGTTTAGAAAAAAAGAACAGTGATATAGATATATATATTGAAACTAAAAGTAGAAATATTAAAAAAACAATCGAAAGTGTAAATTCAAAAATTAATGTTAAAATTGGAACTTTTGATTTAAATTCTCCTTTAATTAAAGAAATAATTAAAAACCATATCATAATTAGGGGGTTTGAGGGGTTTTATGACAAACAAATTTTTAGATAATCTAAAAAAAGAAGGAAAGTTGGAATTAGTTGATCCTTCACAAGAGATACAGCGGTCTTATTCTGAAAAATCAGCTAACTGTTTCAAATCTGCCAAATTGTTGTTATTAAATGATCTTTATGAAAATTCTATTGGGATGTCATATTATGCTATGTATGACCAACTTTTCGCTTTATTGTTTGGTGTAGGAATAAAATGCGAAAATCATGGTGGTTCGATTCTCTTACTTAAATTGTTATTCGAAAATGATGAGCTTTACAAGTTAATTTCCGGTGCCAAAAAAGAAAGAATAGATAAACAATATTATGTAACCACAGAAAAAGATGAGATTACTAAAAATATATCTGAAGAATTGTTAAGTGATGCCGAAGAGTTTATTCTTAAATCTAAGTTATTTATCAATAGTTTAGATGTTGATTTTACAACTGCACTTAGAAGAAGATATAAACAGATTTAGTCACAAAACAAGAACTTAGTTCATTTGTCATTTAGTGGTTGTGAAGCCTTGTCTTACAAAAATTCAGAGAGGAGAACGCCCAGCTCATTTTTTGCCCGTTTTATTCCGTATATATTTACGAAACACTTATAAAGCGATTTTGTGTTTTTAGTCGTAATCTCGTCTATTACGCTAGATGAAATCGAAAAGTAATACACTTCTGGTGTGTTTCTTTCGAAATTTTTGTCTGGCGGGATTGGGAACGGGAACAATAATGATTACACATGGAGGTGTGTTTTTAAAAAATGAAAATAAAAAGAATGGCAAAAAAACTCTTTGCTGTGAGTACTGGAGTAGTAATGCTCGGTGCAACTGCAATGGGTGCGATGGCTGCTGATTTGGGCAACTATCCGGACATGTTCGTCGAAGACGGAGAATTTAATGGTTACTTCGTTGTTGGTGAAAATGCTGCTACTGTAGATACATTAGCAACTATCGATATCTCTAACGCTATGAAATACATGGCAGCAGGAGATACAAGCACAACTACTGTAAGTGGTGAAGCTGTAAGTTTAGAGAGTGGTGGAGATGAAATTTATCTTAATGATGAATTGAACGAAAACATTGCTACCCTAACAAAAGACGATTTAGCCAATGTTCTAGCAGATGGAACTTTCACAGATGATGATGGGACAGATTATGATTATGAACAAGTAATCACTGTGGGGGCAAATGGTATTTTTGCGTTTAGCGATTCTTCTAACGATGTAGATGATCCAACTATGATGGTTGAGTTAGAAACTAATACTGGTAGTCCAGTTTATACTTGGGAAATCACTTTTGATGATGCTGTTAACTTCACACATTCTGATTCGGAAGGTGAAGAATTAGTTCTTTTCGGAAAAACATATACAGTGGGTACTGCATCAGATAGTGATACCTTAGTTTTATTAGGTGGTGCTGATACTGCAACAGTAAATGTTGGCGAATCTATTGATTTGGTTGTTGCAGAAGAAAGTTATGCGGTAGAATTGTTGGGTCTTGATGCGTCTTCAACTACGAAAGCAAGTATTTCTGTAAATGGTGTTTCAAAAACGTTTACCGAAGGTCAAACTAAAACTGTTGGTGATGTAGAAGTTTACGTAAAAACAGTTTTTAAAACAGATGATAACCAGGGTTATGTAGAAGTTGAATTAGGTGCAGATGAATTAACCTTTGAGACTGGTGATTCTGTGAAAATTGGATCTGACGCAGATGACATTGATGGGACATTGATTACAATTACCGGTGGTGTTGATGCAATGACTAAAATGGAAGTTGCAATTGTTGCTGAAGATAACGATGTAGATTATATTCTTGAAGGAGAATCATTCGTTGATTCCGTATTTGGAACGGTTGACTTGTTGTTTTCTGATGTAGTAAATGGTCCATCTTTTGAAGGTGAAGCTGATACTGGTCGAGCTATGTTTAATATCGACATAGAAGGAGATGATGAATTATCTATAACAATTACTGACGAAAATGGAGATGTTAAAACCATTCCGTTTAATTATCAGGGAAGTTTAACTGATGACAATGGTGAAACTATCCACGTTGTTGAAGGAACTGTTATGACCGATGATGATTATTTCTTTTTAAACAGTGGAAATTATCACCATTTTATGCAGGTAACAAAAGTAGATACTGATCAGACAAATGGAGATGTTCATTTCAAGGATTTGTTTACTGGAACAGAATACAAAATTGATGACGATACAGATCTTGATGCGGATGAGGAATCTGAGACAATTACCATCAAAGGTCAAACATATACGGTTTATGTTGAAGATGCTTCAGAAAATGAAATCCGAATTTACAGTGATGACTATAGTTTAACTTCTGGTACTGGAGATGTTGCCGTATTCCCTTACTTAGAGCTTGTAGGTGGTATGGATCATCGAATTGCATTAACTGACGATGTAACTTTAGCTAATGTTACAGCAGGAACTACAATTGAATTACCAAGCGGAGATTTAGCTGATTTAACTGGTAACAGTACATCTAGTGGACTTGTTGGTACTGTTTATTATCACATAAGTTCAAATGCAACCGGTGCTACGACACAGAATATCACAATTGGTATTTCTACAGTTGCTGGTTCTGCTGGTGCAATGGAAACTGAACCTGGTGTTTTGTTTGTCGAAGAAGAAGATAAATCTGATTCAGATACAAAGAATGCAATCTTCCTAGCTACAACCTATAGTGGTGGTTATGCACAAGTATCAACACCTGCTTTTACAGGTAATAGTGATACAGAAACATGGGATGATACCGATTTTGTTGGCTATCTTACCAATTATGGATCGTATGTATTAAAAGACGGATCTGATGATCATCAGCAAATTGTAAGTGTATCTTACCCTGAGAATCCAATGTATGCAGAAGTGTACTTCAAGGCAGGAGATGCAGTAACTACAACATCCTCAGACGGAACTCTTACTAAAGTAGAAATCGTTGATGCTTCCAAGTTGGACAGCGA
>CAYXEO010000027.1:0-6362 GCA_964464055.1 uncultured Methanosarcinales archaeon
GATGCCAATTCTGCAATACAAATTATTCCCAACATACTACTTAAACTCAGTTATGATGATGTGTTAATTTCACCGAAAAAAGCGATAATTAATTCCCGGAAAGAGATTTCTACCAAAACAAAATTAACAAACAAGATAGGATTACAAATCCCTATCGTTAGTGCTAACATGGACTCAGTTACTGAATCAGAGATGGCCATTTCTGTTGCCCGAATGGGTGGGATTGGAATTATTCATCGTTTCTTAACTATCGAAGAACAAGCAGAAGAAGTTACCAAAGTTAAACGGGCAGATAATTTGTTAGTAGAGTTTCCCTATACTGTTGAAGTTGATAAACATTTAGATGATGCCAAAATGATCATGGAAGAAAAAAGTGTTCAGGGGTTAATTGTTATAGAGCGTGCTGGAACAGAAAACAAATTGAAAGGTATTATCACCAGAAGAGACATAATTTTCCAAAACGGAGATAACAAAACTATCAGAGAACTCATGACATCTTATGATAATTTGCATAAAGGTTGGGTGGGCATGTCACTTAATGAAGCAAAAGAAGTGTTCAAAAAAACCAAAGTTGAAAAATTGCCAATTGTTGATAACGATAAAAATTTAAAAGGGCTAATTACTCAAAAAGATATTCTTAAAATTGAAAAATTTCCTCGTGCAACAAGAGATGTTAAAGGAAGGTTAAAAGTTGGTGCGGCGATAGGTGTAAAAAGTAATTTCTTAGAACAGGCCCAAGCACTAATAAGAGCAGAAGTAGACGTTTTAGTTGTTGATGTCGCTCATGGGCATGCCATCAGAGTTATTGAAGTTATCAAAAAATTAAAGGAAACTTTTCCAAATACAGAAGTTATCGCGGGTAATGTTGCCACAGCAGAAGGTACCAGAGAATTGATTGAAGCTGGTGCTGACGGGATAAAATGTGGCGTTGGACCAGGGTGTTTTAAAGCAGGGACCCGAATTTTATTAGCAAATGGGGCATATGAAGACATAGAAAATATCAAAAAAGGTGATCAAGTAATTAATAAAAATGGAGATATTGTAAAAGTAATAAAAGCATTTAGCACAGGAATTAAAGAAGTTGTTAAAATAAGAAACTCAGTTCATTACGAAGACACTTATGTTACTCCTGACCATAAATTTTGGATTGGTGATTTGAACACATCTTCTAAAAAAACTTTACAAAGTAGAGGATATGCGGAATTATTAGATCAACAAAGTAAAACCATCCCTAAAACATCTAAATATAAATGGAAAGAAGTCCAAGATCTAAAACAAGATGTTCTTTTAATGCCAAAACATATAAATTTTAAACTTAAAAAAACTTTCAAAATAATTTTACAAAAAAGAACCGGAGGAAATTACAAAACTGGTCACAAATATGCAACGGATACAATTTTAAAACCAGGTTATGAGTTAGGGTATGTTTTCGGTACTTTTTTAGGTGATGGGTCAGCACACAATATAGTCTATAAAGGGTCACATATGGGTTCAGTCAGATGGTATTTTGGAAAACATGAAGAATCTATCGCTAACAAACTAAATGACTGCCTTAACAAATTATTTGATAAAAAAGCAGTAGTTCAACCACTTAAAAATATGCTACAGATGTTATTTTATTACAAACCATTCTCAGATTTATTAGTTTCATTTGATAAAAATGATAAAAAACATTTACCAGCAAAATATTTTGTTAACAATAAAGAATATCTACAAGGGATTTTAGATGGATTAGTTGATAGTGATGGATATGTAGAACCACAAGGAAGGATTAGATTTTGTAACACCTCACCACGTTTAATTGAATTGTTTAATGTTATTAGTTACTTATTAACAGGGGTTTTCTCTAACAATATCAAAAAAGGGATAAATGCTGGTGGATTAAAGAATGTTAATGTTGACAACCTAAAAATGAGTTATTTGTCAGAAATAATCACAACAGGTAAAAAACGATTAACTAAAAAATATCAAGCAGTAAAATTATTAGAAGTGACAAAAACAAATCAAAAAGTTAAAATTTATGATTTAGAAGTTGATTGTCCAACCCACAGTTTTATTGCTAATAATATGATTGTCCACAATTCAATTTGCACGACAAGAATTGTTTCTGGCGCAGGTGTACCACAATTAAGTGCAGTTATGGATTGTGCCAAAATTGCCAGACAATATAATGTGCCTCTTATTGCTGATGGGGGAATCAAAGTTTCAGGAGATATTACTAAAGCACTAGCCGCTGGTGCCAGTACAGTTATGTTAGGTAGTCTTTTAGCAGGAACTGATGAAAGTCCAGGGTTAATGACTATCAGGAACGGAGAGAAATATAAAATTAGTCGTGGCATGGCATCTTTTGGTGCGGCCATGGGGCGTAAAAATCGTGAACAACAAAAAGTTGACAAAGATTTGGAAGATGTTGTCCCGGAAGGTGTAGAAGCGATGGTCAGATACAAGGGTAAAGTTAATGAAGTGATTTCTCAACTTGTTGGTGGACTTAGAAGCGGGATAAGTTATTGTGGCTCCAACTCTATCCCAATGATGTGGGACAAAGTAGAATTTGTGAGAATAACTGCGTCAGGGATGCGAGAAAGTAAACCTCATGATGTTACGGTGGTATGATAAAAGAAAGATTTCATCATTAACTTTTTAAATAACCTCTAACTTATCTAGTTTCAAGATGGAACTCCCAAAACGATATGATGCTAAAGAGTCAGAACCTAAATGGCAACAATTCTGGCAAGAAAACAAAGTTTTCAAGTTTGATGCTGAATCAAATAAAGAAATTTTCTCAATAGATACTCCACCTCCTTATGCAAGTGCAGGACATTTACATGTAGGTCATGGAATGCACTACTCACAGTTTGAATTTGTTGCTCGTTACCAAAGAATGCGTGGTAAAAATGTCTTTTTCCCAATGGGTTATGATGATAATGGGCTTCCAACAGAAAGATTCGTAGAAAAAAAATATAAAATTAACAAAAACAAAATCTCACGAGCAGATTTTATTAAACTTTGTTTAGAAGAAACTGAAAAAACTGGTAAAACTTATCATGAACTATTTACTCAACTTGGTTTCTCTTTAGATTGGGATTTACTTTATCATACCATCGGTGAAAAAGCAAGAAGAGTTGGGCAAAAATCATTTTTAGACCTTTACAAAAAAGAAAGATTAGAAAGAAAAGATTACCCAACCACTTGGTGTACAACTTGTCAAACAACAATTGCCCAAGCAGATTTGGAAAATGTTGACATGATATCTCATTTTAATGATATAGTTTTCAAATGTGGGGGTAAAGATCTTATCATCGCTACAACTAGACCAGAATTATTACCTTCTTGTGTGGGTTTATTCTATCACCCCGAAGATGAAAGATACCAAAAATTAAAAGGTAAATTTGCTAAAGTGCCTTTGTTTGATTACGAAGTCCCTATTTTAGCTGATGAAAGTGTTGCCAAAGATAAAGGAACAGGGTTAATGATGGCTTGCACTTTCGGTGACAAGGAAGATATTGAAAAATGGCACAAACATAATTTACCATTACGAATCTCAATCACTGAATGGGGTAAAACTAACGAATTAGCAGGGAAATATGCAAATCTAAAACTTAAAGAAGCACGAAAACAAATCACTGCAGATTTAAAAGAAGAAAATTTACTAATTAGACAACAAGAAATCACTCACCCAGTTAATGTACATGAAAGATGTAGTACAGAGATTGAGTTTCTTAAAAAACCACAATGGCAAATTAAAGTTCTTGATAAAAAAGAAGAATTGATTGAAATTGCTCAAAAAATTAATTGGCACCCACAACACATGAAAGTAAGGTATGAACATTGGGTGAAAAATTTACAATGGAATTGGGGAATTAGTCGACAAAGACATTATGGGGTACCTTTCCCAGTATGGTATTGTCAAGATTGTGAAATTACAATTACACCAGAAGAGAAATATTTACCAGTTGACCCTCGTGAAGAAAAATGTCCACAAGAGAAATGTTCCTGTGGTTCAACAAACATTATTCCGGAAATGGACGTTATGGACACTTGGATGATGTCTTCTTGTAGTCCTGAAATTAATGCAGATTGGGGTGGTAAAAACGAAATTAAAAACCTTTTACCGATGTCACTAAGACCTCAAGCACACGATATTATCAGAACATGGGCATTTTATACAATTGTCAAAGCATATTACCACCACAATACTATCCCTTGGGAAAATATCATGATTTCTGGCCACGGGCAAGATCCTCACGGACAAAAAATGAGTAAAAGTAAAGGTAATTTTGTAGTTGCCCAAGATATGATTCAAAAATATTCTGCTGATGCTTTCAGATTCTGGGCAGCTTCTGTCAAGTTAGGTGACGACTTACCTTTCCAAGAGAAAGATGTTCTTACTGGGCAAAAATTCATTAACAAGTTATGGAACGCATCCAAATTCGGGTTAATGCATTTAGAAGATTATGAAGTTAATGCAACAAAAGAAACTAATGCAACAAACGAATCCAAAACAACGAATGCGCCGACAGAAATTTACGATGTATGGATATTAAGCAAGTTACAGAAACTAATTAAGGAATGTACAGAAACTTTTGACCAGTATGAGTATAGTAAAACCAAATCCGAAGTTGAGAAATTTTTCTGGAACACTTTCTGTGCAGACTATTTAGAAATTGTTAAAGACAGATTGTACAACCCGGATACACGTGGCATTGAAGCTAGAAAAAGTGGCCAGTTAGGTGTTTATACAACTGTTTTGAGTGTTTTGAAACTTATTGCTCCAATTATGCCGCATATTACTGAAGAAATTTACCAACTTTACTTCGCCGAAAAAGAAGGTTGTCAAAGTATTCATGTTTCTCAATGGCCAGAATATAATGTGGAACTTATCAACGAAACAGCAGAAATGGTAGGGGATTTAGGGATTGATATTATAAATACTGTAAGAAAATACAAATCGGAGCAACAATTATCCATGAAAGTGGAATTGGCAGAATTAATCTTAGTAGCTCCTGAAGAGAGTGTGGAAAATTTTCAAGAAATGGTCAATGAAATCAAAGAAGATTTAATGGCAACTCTGAAAGTTAAAGAGATCAAATTCATTGGTGAAACTAGCTTAGAAAGTGACAAATTTAAGCTTAAAATAGGCATACTTAGAGGGTGAAAAATAGAAACCTTTAAAACCAATAGAAAAATACATTTATTTACGTGTGGTTAAAGGGGGCAAGGTAAATTAAGAATCCCAATACGTAAAATAAAAAAAAGGGACAATGAAATTCTTTGTCTTTATGAGAGCTTTGTAAAAAATTCAAAGTTATCTGATAAAAAAATATGAGGTATTAAAAAAATGGAAGCATATTGTGTTAAGTGTAAAGCAAAAAGAGAAATGGAAAACGGGAAAGAAGTTCCTATGAAAGGTAAAGGCGGTGTAGAAAGAAGAGCTATGAAAGGCACATGCCCAAAGTGTGGAACTACTATGTTTAGAATCTTAGGTAAAAAGAAAGAATAATTTTCTTTTTTACTTTTTTTATTTTGTTTTTTTTGTTAACCAACAATTATTTCTGGATTAAACTTAACTCATACCCGTCCTTTGTATCCTTAATAGAATACCCTGCTTCTTGAATTTCGTCTCTTAACGAATCTGACTCTCCCCAATCTTTGTTTTTCCGAGCAAGTACTCTTTTTTTTGCTAACTCAATAACTTCTTCCGGGATAGGTTCTTCTTCAATAATAGCATTAACATCAAGTCCTAATACATCGTCAAACCGCAAAATTATTCCGTACTTTTCACCTTCTGTTAAAGATTTGTCTTTAATCATTTCCCATAAAGTCGCAAGTGCTTTAGCAGTGTTAAGATCGTCATTAATTTGTAATTTAAATTTTTCCAAGTATTTGTTTTGTAATGTGGTATGTTTTTTCACTGTCGGTTTAGCGGATTTGAGTAATTTCATCTGGTCCATCAATTTAGCACGAGAATTCTTTGCCCCGTCAAGCGCTTCCCAACTGAAAGTAAGCGGTTTCCGATAACTTGTACCTAAACAGAAATATCTGAAATCTAGTGGATGGTACCCTTTGTCTTCCAAAGTTGCCAAAGTCAGTGCGTTACTTCCTGACTTAGCCATTTTTTCATTCTTGGCCAAAACTAGCCATTCGTTATGTACCCAATATTTTACCCATGGTTTTTTTCCAGTAGCTGCTTCGGATTGAGCAATCTCATTAGTATGGTGTACCCCAACATGCTCTTTACCACCACAATGGATATCAAATTGTTCACCCAAATATTTCATGCTCATCGCTGAACATTCTATATGCCAACCAGGGTAACCTTCTCCCCAAGGGGATCCCCATTTCATTTCTTGATCTTTAAATTT
>CAYXEO010000028.1:0-5737 GCA_964464055.1 uncultured Methanosarcinales archaeon
ACTTCTTTTGATTAAACTTTTTGTAAAAGTTTATGAGAATTCTGTCGTGGCGCTTTTCTTTTCTTTTCTTTTCTTAATAATTTCACTTCTTTTGATTAAACTTTTTGTAAAAGTTTATGAGAATTCTGTCGTGGCGCTTCTTTTTCTTTAGTTCTTTTTTAAATTAATGTAAAAAATACATTTTATATACTTGGAAAGTTTTATATTAATAAAAAAGGTGTTAAAAAGATGGTTGATTCACATAAAGTTTGGTTAATTGCAGGTATTACATTTGCAATTCTGATAGTTGGTTTCTTAGTTTTGTATCCTAATTCTGGAGATGGTTTTGTTGGTGAAGCAAAAAAGGGACTTTCTGGTTCTAGTTCATCACGTTTTAGTTCATTAAGTTCTGCGCGAGCGTTAAGTGAAACAGAGATTGCAACATTATCAAAAGATGATTTTAACGAAGCTCTTGACCTTGCAGTAAATTCTGGTAGAAATGAAATACTAGATGATTTATCTGGTAATGGTTTAGTAACTGTTGAAGCAAGAGACCAAGCAAAACTTATCGGGAAAGGATTAGGAAAGAAATCTGTAACTGATCTGTTTGGTGTATCTACTAATGGCGATATTAAATCAAACATTGAAGCAAAAGCAAGAGTTGGTTATGTCACTGAAGCAGCAAGAGACCAAGCAGTAGGTGTTGTGCAATCACAATTGGATTCTGCAACTAATGCCTTAACAGTGGGTGGCGCAACAAACATAAAAGCAACACAATTACAAGGAAAATTATCTGATAAAACTTTAGCATTTAATTCTTTACAGGGAAATTATAATTCTGCGCTGGGTACAATTGCCACAAGAGATTCAACCATTACTAATTTGGAAAGTGATAAGGTAATTCTTCAAAATGATTTATCTGATAGTGTAGTAACAATTTCAGATTTACAACAATCGTTAGCAGATAATGAAGTAAGTATTGAGGCAATTACAAATTTACAAACACAATTAAGTGATGTAACAGGACAAAGAGATGATGAGATAGAAAATTATAACAATTTAAATCTTAATTTCAACTCTGTCAGTTCACAACTGGAGACAAAAACATCAGCTTTAGCAACTGCTAATGACAATTTGGTAGTTCAAACAGGATTAGTTAATCAGTTACAAGGGACCGTTGATTCTTTAAATTTACAACTTGATACTAAACAGGATTTATTAAATACAAAAACAAGTTTATTAAGTTCTGCAAATGGCGCCTTACAAAATGGTGGGGCATCGAACACTTTTGCTAACGGATTATCAAATACTATAGTTGGATTAAATTCAGACATATCTAATTTAAATCTTCAAGTTGAGGGATTAACTGATTCATTAGCAAATGCCGCTATTGACACATCTGTATTAGAAGGATTGCAGGCAGATGTTATTTCTAAAGATTTGACTATTGGGACATTGGGAACTGCTTTAATCAGTGGGGGAGATAGTAACACATATGCGACAGGCATCCAGTCTGCTTTAGATGCTTTACAGACAGACTATAATTCTGCAACTGCTGCTTTGACAGACGGTGGTGCATCGAATACTTTTGCTACAGGTCTTCAAATACAAGTTAATAGTTTGAATGACCAGATTGGTAATATGATCACTGCAGATGATCTTAACACAGAAAAAACAAACAGTAACGAAGAAGGTCAAATGTCTGTTTTAACAAATTTTGCAGAGATGTTTGATATTGCTACTGACGATTTAGGATTTAGTAGTTTGAATTCTGCAGTTGTAGATGCAATAAATAATGCTGGTTCAATTAGTGTAGAAACTTCTGCTGATATAGATGATGATGGGAAAGTTAGTTTATCTGATGCGGTTGAGATATTGAGATGTTATTATGGTGTTGAAACAAGTTATACTGGATGTACCCCACAAGAGTAATTTAAAAATGGAATTAGATAAACATAAAATTTGGTTGATAATAGGTATTGCATTTGCAATTCTGATAGTTGGTTTCTTAGTTTTGTATCCTAATGTGAAGGAAGGTTTTGTTGGACATGCAGGTTATACTTCAGAGAATGGTTATTATAACAGTGGTGTGGGTGCTATTGGAATTAATGGTGCTTCACCTTCTGGTTACACTTATACAGGAATACTACAATGGGATGATTCAACTATCCAAGCTCTTTCTGTTTCTCAGTTTCAAGAAGCGATAGCTGTTTCTCAGTTAGAAGGGGCAAATAATGTTTTGAACGATTTAGAAATTGGTGGGCTGGTATTTGGTGCAGGAGATACAGTGGACAATTCTGCAATATTTACTTTAGGAGCAAATTTAGGCATCGTTAATGCGGCAAACTTAGAGGTTGACGCTTTATCAACACAAATTGTAGATAATTATAATGTTTTAACAACTGGTTTTGTTAATATGCACAATTTCATCGCTCTTTATTTGGATAATCTAACAAATGAATTTGATGAGTATGAAACTGAAGTGGAAAATTTGTCAAACCAATTGGGTGATTTAATTTCTACTTTTGAAGAATTACCTTCTGGTGACTCTGTGACTAGTGCATTAAGTAATGAACCGTTGGTAGCAGGTAGTCCACCACAATTTACTTTAGTTAATGATGTTGTTCCTAATGTAGACTTATCACAATTAGAATACCCCGATTATAATCTTATCAGTCCATTACAAAATTTAAAAAATTATATTGAAATATTAACCGGGTTAATCAACAATTATCAACCTTCGGAAGGTGAAACAATAACTCAAACAATATATCTTAGTTCGGATAACAATTACAAATTAGAACAGAATAATAAAGATAATATTTTACGTGTTTTAAACAAGGAAACTGTTGAAAAAATCAATCATTCTCAAACAACTGAACTTGAAAAAAGCGCTCATATCGCAGCTTTGATGAGGAAACATTTTAACGCGGAGAATGGTGGATAAGTTTTAGAAAAATGGGTTCTAAAAAAAAAGCAAAAAATTTACCCTTACATACTTGGGAAACGCACCCACAAGCTAACCGTGGAGAAGCAAATAAATCTTTGATAATTTCTATAATAACCATTATCATTTTAATAACTCTTTCTTTACTTTTATTTTTCTCTGATGGGTTCGTTGGTAAGGCCGTAGAATTTGGCGATTTAGATGAAAATACTATTGGAATAAATGTGGTTTATGGCAACATGATACCCGGGGAATCACAACTATTTGATGTTTCTATTAATTTAGGTGATAAAAATTCAACATCTTTGTTTTTTGAGATTGAATATGACTCAACTGTTTTTGATGTCAATTGTGATCAAATCTCTGCGCATCTTGATAGTTTGTTTAATGGAGGTACAATAACAATTAATGAATCATCTTGTGCTAATGGGAAAATAACTTTTAACTATAGTTCCACAGATATATTTAATGAAATCACTGAGGAACAAGTTATTGCGCAAATTAAATTTACCGTTAAGTCTGGAACCACCCCAACAACAACAACTTTGAATATAACAGATTTTATGATTTATGATGTTAATGCAGGTGGGACAAATACTGTCTCTTTAACTTCTTCTAATGCAACAGTGGAAATTGTTAGTGCTTCTGAAGAAGAAGGAGCACCATGTGTTTCTAATTGTGGTAGTAAACAATGTGGTTCTGATGGTTGTGGGGAAAGTTGTGGAACTTGTGATGAAGGACAAAGTTGTCAAAGTGGTAGTTGTATTGCTGATGAGGTAGAAGAAACTTGTGATCCATCTACAATCGCTAATGGGACAATCAGTGAATTTCCTGGATGTACCATAATTTGTAATCAAGGGTTTGTTTTAAACGACACAATCTGCGAAGAAGAAGGTGAATTGGATAATTTAGAAGAAGATGAATTAGACGATTTTGTTTCACAAGACAATTATCAATCTAATAAAAAAGATTCGTGTGAATCAGTAATCACTTGTGGAACGTGGTCATTTTGTAATTCTAGTTTGCAACAGTATCGAGCTTGTGTTGATACTAATGATTGTGGTTCTAAATATTTGGAAACACAAAATTGTACTTCTTGTATAGAATCTTGGGTCTGTTCTGATTGGTCAGATTGTCAAAACATGTTACAAGATAGAACATGTCACGATTTACATAGTTGTGAAACTATCATTTTAAAACCAATGTTACAAAAATCTTGTACATTAACTAATACACCTGGGCCAATGGTTCCTATTGATTTACCATCAAGTCAACCACCCCCTCAATTCGCAGAACTAGAAACACCTGATTTAGAACCAGAGATAGAAGTACAAACCCAACAACCATCTTTTATCAAAGAAAATTTAAATTTCATTGTAGGTGGTTTAGGTGGACTTATTTTCCTTATCGTTTTAATCTTCGTTATTTTACATTTCATACATCACAAACCTGTGCAACATGATATTGACGAACTGAAAGCATGGGTACAGAAAGAACGTGCTGCTGGAACCTCTGATGAAGATATTAAACAAATATTGGGCAAACATACTGGTTGGAGTGATGAAGAATTGGCGAAAGCGTTCCAGAGTTTAAACACTTCCGAATAATTTTTTTTAATTTTAAATCTTTCACACCTCATTCCGGACTACTTTTAACTTCAAAATACACAAAAACCACCGTCTCTTTTATAAAAACCTTCTCCTCTAGCAATTTTATGACAGATTTAGTTGATATCCTTTCAGAAATGCCTCATGATAAGCAGATTGGCCTTTTTGCTAATTTGGCACACGAACTAGCTTCTCCTCTGACCAGAATAATGGGATTTACTGAATTAATTTTAATGAATGAATCTTTCACTTCAGCTACTAAAAGTTATTTTATTGATATAAAATATCATGCTTCTTTATTGGATGAAAAATTTAGAAAATTATCTCAACAAACTCCTAGAAAATTTAAAGAATCTGTTGCTGAAATGAGTGATTTACTAACTTATTTGCCTCCTTTAGAAAAAGAACATAACTTTTCCAATCCGAAATCTAAATCTTACCAAACAAAAATTAATGTCTCTTTACGACAATTACATTATGCGTTCCATGAACTATTAAGTATCGGAGATGCAGAAACGTTCCATTTCGAAAGATATTTGAAATTATATTCTACACTTAACGAAGAAGTTTTAGAAAATAAAAATATTAAATTTTATACACAATTAGGCACTCCTAATTTGGAAACTAAAGCAAGTTACAACTTGGAATTGAACAATTTAATTGGTAACGCGATAAAACATGCAGATCCTAACTTTATCAGGGTGAGCATCAAAACAAACTATTTTCCTTATTTGATGAGGGTCCATGACGATGGTAAAGGGATTGATGCAGAAAAAATATATCGTGCTGCACTTGAAAAAGATATCATGGACCCATCTACTACCTTATCAAAACAAGAAAAAATGAACTTGATTTTTGAAAGAGAAATAACTACAAGCGGTTCACAATCACCAGAATTAATTTACGGCACTTCTCAAGGACTTGGATTAAGTATGGTGAAAAAATCAATCGAAAAGAAAGGTGGCGAATTAAGGGTAAAATCTGAACCTGGTGATACTAGATTTTACTTTACCATTCCTGAATACCAAATTGTCAAATAATCCTTTATTTTTTAACAATTTTATCCGCGATAATTTCTTGCTGATCATTATATTCCTCAACCGTACCGGACACTTCTACTACATCACCTTCAACAATAAACAACTCTCCTTCTGGGAACAATATCACCTCTGTATCTCTAACTTTTTCAACATTGGACAATTTG
>CAYXEO010000029.1:0-5535 GCA_964464055.1 uncultured Methanosarcinales archaeon
CAGACGGAACTCTTACTAAAGTAGAAATCGTTGATGCTTCCAAGTTGGACAGCGAAATCGCAGATGTAAGTGCTAACAACTTGATCGTTGTAGGTGGTCCATGTGCTAACTCTGTAGCTGCAGAACTTATGGGTAACCCAGCAGATTGTGCAGAAGGTTTCACAGCTGGTACAGCTAGAATTAAGTTGTTCGAGAATGGTGAATCCGTTGCTATGTTAGTTGCTGGTTACAGTGGTGCTGATACAAGATTAGCTGGAAGAGTAATCGCTCACAGATATGATGAAATGTCTGGTGACGAAATCGAAGTTTCCGGTACAACTTACAGTGACGCAAGTATGGGCGCTCCTGTAGTTGTTGTAGAAGAACCAGAAGTAGCTGATGAAGAATAGGTTTTCTAACCTTTTTTCTTTTTTTTTTCTTTTTTCTTAATAATTTATTTTACTGAATTCTAACGAAAAGTTTATATAAATCATTATATAAACTTATATAAAATGCCACAATTAGATGTAATTCATTATCCGAACTTAAAAACTGTCTTAATGGTAGAGAAGGTGCTCAAAAAATCTGATTTACTTAATCGGGAACAATTAAAGAAAAAATTACCAACTAAGATCATGCACCAAACCCTAAATGTCATTTTAAATTATTTGGAAGAGAGTGGTAAAATAATGGATGGAAGAAAAGGTATTTTGTGGATACATAATTCAAGTGAAAAATTAAAAAAAGCGATAAGTGAAGGGATAGAACTATGATATTTAAAGGGAAACCAACAAGAGTTATAATCACTGGTGATGCAAAAGATGAATTTAATGAACTTAATAAAGTTGTAGGGGAAGAAATTTCTAGAGGTATTACTAAAAGTGATCATCAAATTTTATTAAATTCTATTAAACAAAAAATTGACTTATTAAAAATTAATCCCGAATATGGCATTCATATCCCTAAGGATAGAATCCCAAAAAATTATGTGGTGAATTATGATATAACTAATCTTTGGAAAATTAATCTTTCTGGTGCTTGGAGGATGATTTATTCCATTAGGGGAAGTGAAGTAGATATTATTTCTTTAGTTTTAGATATTATTAATCATAAAGATTATGATAAAAAATTCGGATATCGGAAAGGATGATTAAAGTAAGAGATGAATATTTAGAACGGTTAAAAAGTAGGGGTGCTAATACTTTTTTATCTGACAAAGAAGCCGAGGAATTTGAAAAAGAACTAAATAAAAAAATATGATTCAATTAAATTTTAACTCGCTACTTAGTTGCTGGTTACAGCGGTGCTGACACAAGATTGGCTGGAAGAGTAATTCAAACTTTGAAATTAAAGTTTTCATCGTTCATTTTGCCGTGCAAAATTCTCTAATCGCTCACAGATATGATGAAATGTCTGGTGACGAAATCGAAGTTTCCGGTACAACTTACAGTGACGCAAGTATGGGCGCTCCTGTAGTTGTTGTAGAAGAACCAGAAGTAGCTGATGAAGAATAGGTTTTCTAACCTTTTTTCTTTTTTTTTTTTAATTTTTTAAATAAATTCTAACGAAAATAATTTTAGTACCTATTAAGTTTAACATGCGTTTTCTGATTTACAAGAAGCAGAATTACAATTACATTAATTGCAAGTTAATATGTGGTGCTGATACAAGATTAGCTGGAAGAGTACTTTAATAAGTGGGTGGGTTATTTTTTTGGGATGATTTTTTAAATTCCTTTTTTTAGTAACTTTTTTATATTATCTATATTCACTAAATAACAGATGGTGGGTGAATCAAGTTTTGTTAGACAGAAAATAAGAGAGTATAATAAAGATAAAATCATTTTCACTAAATCTCGTATATTGGATTGGTTATGTAAAAGAAATAATTCTACTGTAAATGATATGAAAAAGGAAGTTTTGAGTTTGAATGATTTAGTTTTTGTTGAAAAACAACAAATAAAATATGGTGGTAATATAGAAGAAAGGTTTAAATGTTACTTTGTATATTCTAAAAATAAAGGTAGGTGTTATGTTTTAAAATTTAATAAACAAATAAAAATCATTACTGTTTTTCCGTTAGGTAGGACTACTTTGAAAAGATATAGAAAAAAGTTTAAATAGTAATGGGTATTTTAGATAAACAATGATAAGCAGAAAATTTAAGGTGTCATATGATGAAAAAGGAGACGTATTAACCATTTATAGAGGTGATGCTTTGGTAAATGAAAGTGTAGAAGTTACCGAAGAGTTAATTATTGATCTGGATAAGGATAGAAATATTGCTAATGTGGAATTACTTGATGCATATAAATTTTTACACACCTTAAATAAGCAAATCACTAAACATGTGCTTTCTGATTTACAAGAAGCAGAATTACAATTTATTAATTATCGTAATTATTGGATTATTTCTTTAGTTTTTGAGCATGGAAATCAAAAAATCATAGAAAAGTTGCCTGCTTTTGCTCAAGATAAATTCCAAAGCCCGTTAATTGCTTCTGCTAGTGTTTGATTCATCTATTTTCGCTACCTCAGTTGCTGGTTACAGTGGTGCTGATACAAGATTAGCATTATAAGATATATTTTAATTTAGATTCTTATCTACATTATTTTCTAAATTAAGATGTATGGGAAGAGTAATTCAAACTTTAAAATCAAAGTTTTCATCGTTCATTTTACCGTGCAAAATTCTCTAATAATAATATGGAATATACAGTTATTATAGAGCAAAGAGAAGACGGTTATTTGATTTCTAATGTTGTTGAATTGTCTGGTTGTCATACCCGGGCTAAAACTTACGATGGGCTGATTAAACGAACCAAAGAAGCAATTTCGTTATGTTAATATTTGAATAATCTTTCATATTTTTTATGTGTCATCCAGTCTAGAATTATGGTGAAAACTGTTACTTTACCTGGTAAATCTCACATTCGCCTTCGCTCATTTGTAGTTGCTGATACAATAAGTTAATTTTATATACTCTAATTCTTTACCTTGGTATATGAATGTAAGAAATTATTTGCCAATTACTATTTTTATCATATTAATTATTCTTTCATTTTTTATCGTGCAACCGTTATTAATGGCCATTTTCTTGGGTGCGTTACTTGCATATTTGTTTTATCCAATCTATAAACGGATGCCTAAAAAGAGTTTCTCTGCGGTAGCTGTTTGTGTTTTAGCGTTATTGTTAATAATTATCCCTATATTTTTCTTTTTCAAAACTTTGGTGGCAGAATCTTATGTGTTGTTTATTCTTGTTAAACAAAAGTTGTCTACGGGACTATTTACTGACTGTCAACATTCCGTTTGTGAGTGGGCACAAGGAGTTGTAAATAATCCGCAAGTGAGTTATCAAATACAAAGTATGGCTAAAAGTTTAACAACTTGGTTATTTCAGAAAAGTTCTGATCTTTTGATTAGTATACCGAAATTGGTGGTGAATTTGTTTGTGATTTTTTTTACTATGTTTTATTTTTTACGTGATGGTAATAAGGTAATTAGTAATTTTAACAAATATTTAAACATGCACAAAAAAAAGTATTCTATTGTCTTGAAACGGTTTAAAGAAATAACTCACGGAGTTATTTTTGGTTATTTGTTAATTGCTTTTATTCAAGCAATTTTTGCCATGGTTGGTTTTTTACTTTTTGGTATATCTTCACCTTTTTTCTGGGGCGCAATAGTTGGTTTATTAGCACTGATCCCTATAGTTGGTTCAACTTTGATTTGGTTACCAGCAGCAATTTTTATAATTTTAACCGGCATTTCACAAAATTCAAATTTGTTGATTTTCAAGGGGGTAGGGTTAGCAGTATATTTTATTGTTACTGTTAGTGCAACGGACAATTTCATGAGACCAATCGTGATGGGTAACCGAGCTAAAGCACACCCAACTGTGATTATGTTAGGTATTTTTGGTGGTATTTACATGTTCGGTATGCTCGGGGTACTGATTGGACCTTTGGTACTATCTTTAGCAGTCGTTTTGGCAGAGATATATCTTGGACCTGAGAAATTCAAGTAACTAATTAGTTTGTTGTTTGGCATAATTAATCAACTTATCGAGATAATTTTTAATTTGTACTTCTTGACTAACATTTCTTATAAATTTACCATTACCTAAATTGATAGAATAAGTTTTAAATATTTTATCTAACATTTCTATTTTAGATTCGGTATTGACAATTTGTCCATAACTTACTATTTTCCCTCGTATTAAAACACCAGATTTATAGAATTTGTAAGGTTGGTTAGCTTGATGAAATGAAATATAAATACCTACTGCAACCACAGATAATAAAAGAATAAGGGCAACTAGTCTTATAACCGTTTCTTCTGTCCCTGATAGTTTTAGTAATGAAACATTTAGTAACACGCCGAGATAGAAAATCACACTAAGAACAACTAAAGAGATAATTTTTGGTATTAAAGCTCGTTTTTTAATTTGTTGAAGAACGTAAAGTGGTTGTTCTGTTTGTTCCATATCTTAAGTAACTCTTTTGTGGTTTATATATTTAACGAAAAAAAAGCAATAAGAAAAATGGTCCCCCAAAGCACTAAGAAAAATGTGTTGTTGTTTAATTCAGAGATTAGTTGTTTTAATTTGTTAATTTTTCTTATTACTTTGGCTATCGAACTTTTTCAAAGTTCTCAGCTCCCGACTCTCACTAAAGTTCTCGTCCGGTAAGAGCATTATAAAGAATGTGGATGTAGATGTGTGAAGAAAGGTAGAAAGTAAGTAAAAATGGGCCCACCCGGACTCGAACCGGGGATCCTCGCCAAGTCAAGGCGATATCATAGCCACTAGACCATAGGCCCACATATTAACAAGTTTTTTTTTTGTATTTACGAAACACTTATAATCTTTTATAAACTTTATTGTAACCATGCATCATCATCATCATATGTGGTGGAGATTTTTTCCACATAAAGAGTTGACCAGGATTTATATTTCGGTAGCTATCAGGTCATTTGCAATATCAATGATAAGTTTGTTTCTTCCTCTTTATCTTTATTATGAACATAATTATTCTTTAACTGCAACCTTACTATTTTTCATTTATTACTCTGTGGCATTTGCAATTGTAACTCCTTTCGCGGCAAAGTTTTCTGCCCGCTTTGGGATGAAACATGCCATTTTGTTAAGTATTCCTTTTTATTTAATGGGGATTTTGTTACTTTATTTTCTTCCGGTTTACTCAATTCCTTTATTTGTTATTGGGGCGTTAATTGGAACTTCTCTTTCATTTTATTGGATGGGTTTACATTTAGTTTTTCGTTATGCAAGTCATCATAATCATCGTGGGGAAGAGTTTGGCAAACGGACTAGTATTTCAATTTTGTCAACTTTATTCGGTCCACTATTAGGCGGAGTTTTGATTAAATTTATGGGGTTTAAATTAGTCTTTTTGGTATCTGCCTTACTTTTATTTCTTTCCGCATTTTTTCTTTTTTTAAGTAAAGATAAACACGTCAAATACCATTTTTCATTGAAATCAACCATAAACAAAAAGCATTGAAACTTGACCATTATGATCTACCGATGACAGAA
>CAYXEO010000030.1:0-2384 GCA_964464055.1 uncultured Methanosarcinales archaeon
GAAAGTTTGAACGGAACGAAAGTGAGTACAAACTTTATTAGATGAATTTATGGAATAAAACTAAAAAAATTTTACTTTTTTTATTTTAAATTTTTAGCATAAAAGTCCCTAGCTTGTTGTTTTGAATATTCTAATGTTTGCCCAGCATCTAAATAAGTTATTTCTGTTCCAACTTCCTCAAAAACGGATTTGAAATTTTGGTCTTCAAACCTGTCCTTAATTTTAAGTTGAAACTCAAGATTCTCAAACCGACAATTGTCATCCTTCTCCCTTGATTCTGCACGACGAAGTGCTTCTTGTGCATCTGCGATAGTAGGAATTACTAAATGGTCAAAAGGATGCTGGTAACAAAAACGATTACCGGGGATTTCCATTATCTCTTTAATACTAAACGGGTTGCCCTCATCGATAGAAGATTGGTGCTGATAAACTAAGCTTGAAGAAAAAGATCTGCTCTGGTAAACATCGATACCCGCTTCTAACATAGGGATAAGTAAGTTCTCATACAAAATCCGCCTGTCTAAAGCATAAGTTTCAGCAATCGCCTGGGCAGAATAAATATCTCCTTCATTAGAAATAAATTCTTCTCGTAAAATCTTGCCAATGCCAACAAAAGTTGGTTCAGAAGTCAAGATAACATCTACCTTCTGTTCAATTAGTATCTGAGAATGCGGATAAAGTCCGAACTGTTCCCAATACTGGTGCACATCAAAAACTTTTTTGCCATCTTTTTTAGCTTCTTCCACGAAAGTGTCAATGAAAACACCTTTACCAACACCGTCAAGACCATCAACGACAACAAATTTGCCTTTTGTTTTTCTCATTTTTTTATCTAGTTTATTTTTTTGTCTACTTACCATAAACTCGCTTTTTAATTTCGTCATATTCACTCTTACCACCTAACAAAATAGATGTGGCGGGTGCAAATTCGCGAACAAGATTAATCATCTCATGGGCCAAATTTCTAATGTCCCATTGAGCATGTGCATCTTCTCTTAACCTAGAAAAGTGGTAAAAACTACGCATGTTCATTTTGATCATGACTTCTCTTTGGTGTGCGTTAGTTAGAGCATACTCGGCAACTCGTGGATTTTCTGGATGATTATTTTTTAATTGATTATACAAAAGTGCAGATTCAGTAGTTACTTTTCTAAAATTCTCTTCTTGTCCTATTTGTGTAATAGAATCTGGTACCACAACATCAAAATTAGGGTTATAAAATTTTGATAATATAGTTGCCATCCGATGCCGTTTTATTTGTGCAAAACAACTCGCTGACATAATTGTATTAAATTTTAAATCACCATATTCAAACTCTCTCGGCACTGCATCATATTTACCCAAACTAACTAAACAAGATTTTAAATAATCTTGTTTATCTGTTAATTTAAAATTATGATAAACTTGTTCTGCTAAATCATAAGAAAAGTTAGAATTGTTAGCAATTAGTGCAGAAATTATGTTTTTATCAATATCTCCTGCTTGAAGTGTTGTTTTTAAGTCTACTCCTCTTTGAATATGTCGTGGTTCTGAAAAAGAAAATAGTTCGTTTGTTGCAGATCTAATGTCTCCTTTACCTTCTTTCATGAACTTGTCATCAAGAGTTGTCCCTTGCGCTTTCTCAAACTCTTTTTCATCCGCTAAAATCAAAAGTGAAGGGGCAATTTCTTTTGTCTCCTGGTACAATTTTTCTCCCAACTCTCGCACTTCTGCCAAATCGTGGTTTTTAAGACTAAGGACTACATATTCTAAATTCCGAGCATTAGCAGTAAATCCTAACTGTGCTTCTGTAGCTAAACTCAAAGCGTATCGAGCATCCTCTTTAGCCCAACCTTCTAAAGTGTTTAGTGACCTTTTCTTTTTGGTTAAGTCTGGATTTTGTTGTTTTTGATATTCGAACAACTTCGGGAAAGTTTCTTGATAAAAATTGTTTTGAAGTTTTATTAAATCTGTTAATTGTACCTGCTCATTTTTACTTAACTCTTCAGGCATCACGAAATCACCATCAAGAGTAATGTACCTCTGCGACTTTTCTGTAAAAGAACAAAGCCGGTGATGCTCTAGTGCTTCGATTGCCAACCGAGAAATTCCCAAAATGTCATAATTAAAATTTGCGTGTTCAGCAACAGAATGGTGGCCAAGACCAAAGACGATAGTTTTGTTCGAACTACGCGCTTTATCTACTGCCCCACGAGATATTTGTCGTAACTCGTCAACATCTCTAGGATCACGACTAATCCGTGCATACGCCGCGGAAATAACTTCTGGCGTTAAATTGTTTTCCCCATGATGTTCTTGGTTCTCTAGTTGAGAAATTACTTCCGAATCTAAATTGTACCCTGCTAAATTTACTTTCATCTTACATCACCTTCTTTTTTTGTTTT
>CAYXEO010000030.1:2484-4428 GCA_964464055.1 uncultured Methanosarcinales archaeon
GTTATTTGTTATTTGTTATTTGTTATTTGTTATTTGTTATTTGTTATTTGTTATTTGTTATTATTCACTGGATCACATTCACATTTGCAACTAATTACTGGAACACCTGATTCTATCAATTCATATTTACATTGTGATTCTGCATAATGTATCACTTCAGATTTTGGAAGAGTATATTCTTCAAAAAAGTCTACCGAATAATCCCCGTAAACACCAGAACCATAAAGTTGACAAGTACAATCCCATTCAACCAACTATTCTTCTTCAAGTTCGCCACAACCACCTAACCAAACGCTAAACCGGTAGCTAAAAGGCCTATGGTTAGCGATTTTTTTCCGCTCTTAAAATTTTTTTCTAACATGCCAAAGATAGTAAGTGGAAATTATAAAAGTATTTATCTAATCCAAACAACACATTATAACCCCTAGTTTCGACCAACATAATCAATTTAAAAAGAAATCCAAAAAGAGAGAGTATGATAATCGGAATTACTGGCAATTATGCGTCTGGGAAAGATGCCGTAGCAGAAATGTTACAAAATATGAATTTTAATCACATCTCACTTTCGGACATGATCAGGATTGAACTTAACAAAAAAAGAAGGAAAGTTACCCGGGACAACTTGATAGAAATGGGGAACGAGTTACGAACCAAACATGGTGCTAACATTTTGGCAAGTATGGCACTTGAAAGAATTGAGGATGGTGAAAATTATGCTCTAACTTCGATCAGAAACCCGGAAGAAGTTAATTTACTAAAAAAAAGAAAAGATTTCATTTTAGTACACATAACCACCCCAGATAAAATCAGAATTAAAAGGATTCTAGAAAGGAACCGGGAAAACGATCCCAAGACACTTAAAGAGTTGATCAAAAAAGAAAAGTTAGAAAATAGTGACAACCCAAACGCTCAGCAACTGATGCGAGTTGCAGGCATGGCAAAGATTGTGCTTACTAATGATACTAGTTTGGAAGCACTTGAAGAAAAAATTAAGAAAGTTGTCGCCGACTGGATTTACAAGTTACAAGAAACAAGACCTAACTGGGACAAATATTTCATGGGTATCGCTGAAGCTGTCAAGATGCGGTGCAGTTGTATGTCTGCCAAAAAAGGAGCGTTAATTGTCAAAGAAAAACAAATTATTTCTACTGGGTACAACGGGACACCTAAGAAAATCAAACATTGTACAGCAGGTGGTTGCGCAAGATGTACTGACAGACATTTGGGGAAATTAGAATCTGGAAATTACTCAAAACCATGCATCTGTGCCCATGCCGAAGAAAACGCCATTGTTCAAGCGGCACATAATGGTGTGTCCACCAAAGATGCAATTATGTACACCACATTTACACCATGTAACATGTGTGCAAAAATGATCATCAACGCCGGGATTAGAGAAGTAGTAGCCAAAGTTGCGTACCCGGACGATGTGGGGACCAGATTGTTAAAAGATGCAGGAGTTAAGTTGCGGGTGTTGTGAGATTAGTTTTGTGGATTAAATAATTTGTGAGCTAAATCTACCAAATAATCTTTACCTTTTTTTCCATTTTCTAATCCTTCTATCCATCTTTTAGGAATAGCATCAACACCATTAAAAGCACCAGAGATCGCTCCGTACATAGCAGCTTTAGTGTCAGTATCACCACCAGAATTAACTAATTGAATTATGCCATTTTCAAAATCACAAGGACCATTTGCAAAAGTTAAAATTGCGTTAGGTACAGTACTATATGAATTTGCATACATGTCTTCAAAAATTTCTGAACTTTTGATTATTTTAGCCATTTTCAAATCATAAATCGCAGTTTGTTCAACTACATGCGATAAAAAATCATCTTTTGAAAAAGTTAAATTATCATTATTAAGTACATAATCAATACTTTGTGCAATCGCGATTGCGCCTGCTAAAGAACCTTCATGACGATGAGTTAAATTTGAAAGTTC
>CAYXEO010000031.1:0-3464 GCA_964464055.1 uncultured Methanosarcinales archaeon
AGACTATAAAAAAGAAGTTGTAAACTTCATTGCCACCAAAACTTATTCGACTTAATGATGTTATGCTCTCAGACCCTACATAGTGGGGTCTGATTTCGTCCGAAAAGTCGCTATGGGGCAGATTATATCAGAGAACGGAATGCTACGTTAAATAAAAGGATTAAGGGCAAAAACTTAATTATGAATTAAAACAAAAATAATATAAACTTATATTATCTACTTTTAATAAATGAGCATATTTAAATGGAAATTTGGCAAAAGCCCTTTGCATGAGATAGCAGGGATAGAAGCAAAATTAGATGAAGAATTAAAGAAATATGAGAAATTAGATATTTGGTATAGGGAAAAATTACGTTTTATTAATGAGGTTATTTCTGAAGAAGATGAAGAAAAATTAAAAGAATTTACTGAGCATTTTGAAAAGATAAAAGAATTGACTTATTCAGAAGAAGTATTGGAAAAAGGTGAAGAAAAGCTTGATTTAAAATTAATTGATCTTATAGATGGTTTATTAGGAAAAGAACAAATAGCAAAAGAAAAAGGACAAGAAGAGGAAATTAGAAAAAAATTAGAACAAGCAAAGCAAGGGCTTAGAAAATTAAAAAGGCTTCTTAGATTACAGATTAGATTTCTGAGGAGGAATAGAACTATTGAAAAATTTAAGGAACATATATCTAGGCTTCTAAATCTCGTTAAAAAAGAAGGACAATTGTTAGAGTTAGAAGAACAAGTATTCAACCAACTAAGTCATAAATCTATAAGAAATCTATATCATGAAGAAGTTAAAAAAGAAGCTATTAATCATCTTGATTATGTAACTCAAGCTGAGCTTTTTTCAAAGCCAGAAGAATTAGATACAAAATCAAAACAAAGGGTTCAAAGAGTTAAACGGAGAATATCTAAACTTTTTGAAACAGGTAATTGGGTTTTTCATTCAGCGCGTGTAAAAACATCCCAAGCAATTTTAGGATCAGGATTTATGAGTTCTTTTGTTCATCTTCAATATTTAGGTTCTGAGGGAGGAACTTTTGGCGGGACTTTAGGTATTTCTTTTAATTTTAATCAAGTTAGAATATTAAATTGCGATAATAATCATGTCTGCGGGTTTCTTTTTCCTGTAGAGAAAGTTCTTAAAAAAGGAAGGTTTCTTGGTGCTCAAGTAGGAATCGCTCCATATGAATTACAGCTATTACCAGATGGGTTTGACGCTCAGTTAGCAAGCAGAAAGGAAATCTTAGAAGGATACGGTTTAGTGCCTCGTAGATTTTCTGAATATTTGAAAAAAATAAATGTAGATAGGTTACGAAAAGAGAATCCTGAACATTTATTTGCAGAGGTTCTTGCTGATTTAAATAGTTTTAAAGCTTACTCTGAAGGAGACGTAGATAAATTTCAAGAAAAGCAAACTATAAGAATTATTTCTTATATAATCATTAGAAAGAACCTATTTGATGCAGTTAAATCAATTCAACCTAATTTTCTTGAAAGATTGTTTAGAGTAAAGAAAAATGAAGATATCTTTAGTAGGCTGTATGAAGAAATAAAAAAAGATTATGAACAAATTATTGAAAACATAATTAAAAATATAGATTTACATTTTGCTGGACTAGAAAAAGTAGATATGACAATACCATTGAAAGATGGAATATTTTTTTGTCCTCAATGGGATTTATCTTATTGGATAAATACTGCGTTATCACAGGATCCAAGAAAACTTCCAGTAATAATAACTTTTGATAAAGAAATTCTTAGAGAATCTTGGCATTTTATGGGGGATCATGAAGAGATGGATAAATATATAAAAAGCACACTTAGGAATTGTAATGTACGATCTCCAACAATCAGATGGCAGGATTTGATTAAGACGCCTGATAAAGAAGCTATTTTTTACAGAGATAACGGATTATATCTTCATCATGGAGCAATGGAAAGATTTGCTAAGCTTAGGCTTGAAGCTGGAAAGCTTAAGATTGATACTTCTGATATACCAAGAGAATTATTAAAATCAGTTTCATGATTTGATTAAGTTTTTGCCCCTTCTAAAAATTTTGCCCCATAGCGATTGAGCATAACGATGTTAAGTTGCTTAGGGTTTACCCCTAAGTCAACCTGAGCATAGCGAAGGTTGAAGTTATGACGCAGGAACCAGTACTAGTTTATTTTGTTTTTCTTCTTTAAGGGCGTTTTAGATTAGTAACTTTTATTAATGGTTAAATAATTCTTTAATTATATTAAAATTGAGGTGTTTATTATGAAAAAAGTAATTTTGATTATGTTAAGTTTATTATTCTTTTCTTTGTTTTTAGTTGGGTGTTCTGATAATCTTGCTGGCGAAGCTTATCGATCTAGCAGAACAAATGCAGATGATTTAATGACGCAGATTATTGACAAAGAAACGCAGATTTGTAATGAAAAAAATATGAGAACCTGTCCTCGAGCAAACGAAGATAATGTTTATGCTTTCTTAGCAAGAAGTAATGTTTTTGTAATTGATTTAATCTTAAATCAACAACCAAGAGATTTAAATTCATTAAAGAAAACTGTCAATAACGATATAGGGTTATTACAAAAAGTTGCTTCTGGTAAGGGATCAAGTAGAGACAAGTTAATTGCCAAAGCCATAATTGGACAGACTTATGATTCAGCAAATTTGGAAACTCAGGCTGATATTCTAATTGTTGCAGATTTAATTGCTGCAAATAAGTTAAGAGTTTCTCCTGAAGATATGGCTAGTGTTGATAAGATGTTGGGTTCAGATTTATTAAAAGGAATTTCTAAATCTGGGCCTGGTATGGATGCTTCTACAGGAGCAATGGGAAGTTTAATACCTCCTGGAGCATCACAATCTTTCTTTGATTGTATTCAAGGGGCCATAGGTTCTAATAGTGGAGGGTCGTCTCAACAAGCTCCTGGCGGCGGAGCTGGAGATCCTTTAATGCCTGTAGGTCCTGATGGTGATTTTAGTAGTGGTTCTGAGGGAGGAATGCCTAGTTCCGAATCTCAAGGATTGAATGATTTCAATGTTAACTTATGTGATAAACTAGATTTCGGGATGATATCTGGACCTAGTGTTTCAGACGATGGAAGTGTTTCAAATGGAAAATTCCAGTACAAAGATGAAGAGTATACATTTATAATCGAAGGAGAGACCACAAAAATAATAAATTCAGATTCAGAAACTGTAATTATCTATTCAAAAAGTACTTGTGTGGAAACAGGTTTTGTTTTAGAAACGGTACAATCGATGTTTTCTGAAAACGGGGGAGAAACTCAGGGATATTCTGTCGAAGCCTCATTAATGAATTCTGATGGAGACACTATCTATCATGGGACATATGAAGAAACTAAGCAAGGTGATTCTCCGCTTGAGAGTTCTGTTACAGAAGAAGGAGAGTGGCCAAAAGAATACACTGGTTTTGCAGGCAATACCAACCCTAATTCATTGGCATCTGACCAAGGAAATA
>CAYXEO010000032.1:0-2776 GCA_964464055.1 uncultured Methanosarcinales archaeon
CTTTTAAAGTATCTGCACCAGCAAAGAAAAGATTACAGTTTGCTTTAAAACTGTTCGGGGTTTAAGATGGAAAGGATATTATTCTTCGATGTTTGTCTGCAGGACAAGCCCAAAAAAGAGGTAATTATAAAATGAGGGCTCTCTTTTTTGATGCGGGACCGATCATCACCTTAGTTATGTCTCGATTAATTTGGATCCTTCCACGGCTAAAAGAAAAGTTTGGCGGTAGATTTTATATTACTCCCGGTGTTAAAAAAGAATTAGTTGAACGTCCTTTGGGAATTAAACGGTTTGAATTTGAAGCTTTACAAGTAATGAAATTGATTAAAGATGGTGTTTTAGAAGTTTATGATAAAGTTCCTAAAAGTAGAGTGCAACAATTACAAAATTTAGCTAATAGTTCTTTCAAAATTGGCAGTAAAAATATGGATATCATTCAAACTGGAGAAATTGAAGCGGTTACTTGCGCTTTACAAACAAATGCTTCTGCAGTCGTGATGGACGAAAGAACGTTACGGTTGTTTATTGAGAATAATAAGAACATGGAAAAGTTATTAGAAATTCGTTTCAAGAAAAATGTTATTGCTGACAAAGGAAAGATGGACGATTTCAGTAAGCAATTGAAAGATGTGAAAATAATTCGTTCGATTGAATTAGTGGCAGTAGCTTACAAGATGGGTTTATTGAGTGGTTACATCCCTGATCAGAAAGGCGGCAAGGGAACTTTAGTAGATTCTATATTATGGGCAGCGAAGTATAACGGTTCTGCTGTTACAACAAAAGAAATTGAAGATATGAAAGAGATTCTGTTGAAGTGAAGATTCTGTCGAAGTGAACTTTTATATACTATCATATTATTCTTTTATTAGATGTACAAAAGATACAGAAAAAATTTAGAAAATTTTTTGGTATCTTCTAAAAACTCGTTAAGAGTTTCCAGAAGAGGACAGATTACGGTTTTTATAATTATAGGTATCTTTATTCTATTAGTTATCGCTGGTTTACTTTTTATGAAAAATTCTTTTGAGAAAGAAGATGTTAAATCTAAAGAAGATAAAATAGTTGATTCTGCACAATTGGGTGGTGATGTACAGAATTATATTGAAAATTGTATTGAAAGAACTGGTGAGGATGCTTTGGTTTATATCGGTGAACAGGGCGGTTATTATGATTTGCCTGAGGTTTATGATCCTGAATTTAATTTGCCTTACTATTTCTATGAAAATGAAGATTATTTTATTTCTTTAGAAGAATTGGAAAAACAACTTTCTGCTTACATGGATGAACATTTATTTTTTTGTTTAGAAAATTTTGAATCTTTTAAAGATAAAGGATATGAAATTGAACAAGGAGTAATTAATACAGAAACTAAAGTGGTCTCTGGAAAAGTCATTTTTAATGTTAATTTTCCAGTTAATGTTGTAAAAGGAAGTGTTGGAAAAGAATTGTTGGTATTTGAAACTGACATTCAATCTAGATTAGAAACAATTTTAGAAATAAGTAAACAATTAATTGATGGCGTTGTTGAGAGACCATTTGCAATTAATTTAGGGCAAATTTCTGATTTGAGTCTTGATAATGACTTGATGATTGAATTGAGTGATTTAAATGAGGACGTTTACTTTACGATTGTTGATAAAAACACTTTAGGTGATAAAGAGATTTATGATTTTAATTTTGTTGTAAGGTATCAGTTTGGAGAAGATGATGATGATGATGAAGTGGTTATTGAAGATGACACTGATTTTGATGATGAAGAACCTTTATTTGAAGAAGATGATGATGAGGAAATATTTGAAGAATGAAATTAATTAAATTATTTTTTTGTATTTTAATTTTATTAGTTTTAAGTGTAGGTGTTAGTGCTGAATGTGGCGTAGATGATTTTTGTCCAGATGGTACTAGTGGTGAAATTTTTGATCCTTATGATCCCTCTAACGCTATGAACTATAATAGTGCTGATTTTTATGATACTGTTCCTGTAGATCAATGGGATTGGACCCTGGTAAATTATGATGTAGTTGATTTAAGTAGAAGTGATATTTATGACTCTGCGGGTTTTTATGATAATTTGCCTACACATAAGTATAAAGAGATAGATTATAATAAAGTTGATTATGGTCAAGTGGATCAAAGTAAAATTGATTCTGGAAAGTTCTTTAAGGATAAACAATGTGCAAATTGTCAATTAAATAAAGGCACATTTAAAGCTGGAAAAGATTTTGAATTTACTGCAACTGGATTGAAACATAAAAATGGAAAATCTTGGGTTACTTTAGATGGAGGTAATTATAACGGCGCTTCGTTTCGGATTACAAAAAATGAAGTTATTGCAGATTATACTGAAGCTTTGAAGAACTTAAACCAACCACAATCAGTACAAACTAATGATCCTGTAACTTTTTTTGTTGATCATGATGCAATGGATAATAAAGATGGTTTAATGGCTTTAACAGTTAATGGAGTAAGTGTTTGGAATGGCAGAGTTGATGTTGATAATCAAGGAAGAGTATTTACAAGGGCAGGAGAGGAAGTAATTATTGACAACGTTTTTCTTAAAGGTGAGAGAGTACAATTGATCCCTCCTGGACAAAACCCTCCAAAAACAGGAAGCTATTTTCGAGCAAGTAATAATCGTGACAATAGTGGTTATATTATCAACCAAAAAATAAAAGCTAGAAGTAAAGATTTAGAAATTAATACTCTTAATGTAGAACGTGGAAACATTAATGTTTGGTTGGGAAAAGCTAGTAAATATGGTAAAGGAACAGGAGAA
>CAYXEO010000033.1:0-2537 GCA_964464055.1 uncultured Methanosarcinales archaeon
GCAGAGCATGCTTTCGCTTTGATTCTAGGGTTAAGTAGGAAATTGGTGGATTGCGTAGAAAGAACAAAAAAAGGTAGTTTTGAACTTGAAGGGTTACGAGGGTTTGATTTGATGGGTAAAACTATCGGTGTCGTTGGTGGTGGAAACATTGGTCAACACGTCATCCGAATGGCCAAAGGGTTTGAAATGAAAGTTTTAGTTTTCGACATTTACAAAAACCAGCAATTAGCAAAAAAAATGGGTTTCAAATATGCTAGTTTAGATACATTATTAAAAAAATCTGATATTGTTACTTTACATGTTCCTCTGAACGAACATACTGCTCATTTGATGGACAAGAAGAAAATTGGTTTAATGAAAAAAAATGCTTATTTAATCAACACTTCTCGTGGAGGAGTTATTGACACTGATGCATTAGTAAAAGCTTTGAAAAAGAAACAAATTGCTGGTGCAGGGTTAGATGTTTTAGAAGATGAGTGTGACATTATTGAAGAGACTCAATTGTTAGCTAAAGAGTTCGGTAAACAATGTAATTTGCAGTTATTAGTTGAGAACCACATGTTATTACAGATGCCTAATGTAATAGTTACACCCCATAATGCTTTTAATACTCATGAAGCACTGATGCGAATTCTAAAAACCACAATTTCTAGTGTCAAACAGTTTAAGAAAAAAAGAAAAGTTAATGTAATAAAATGATTTTGAATTGATAATGAACAAATTTAACAAATTAAGATTAACATTTGGAAGTAAAACTAAAGCACAAGAGATTGTTCTGTTACAAAACGAGTTGAAAGAAGTTGTCCGGCAAGGATATTATGAACAAGAGTTAGAAAAAGTACAAAAATTCTGTCAAGAAAACAGATTACATTTTGTTAAATCGCGGTTCAAAGTTCTATTAATGGAAGATGAAACAACAAATTATTCTAATAAAGGTATGAGGACCCCAGAAGAAGATAAACGGCCAGGAATGTTTTTCGTTTACATTTCTAAAGACGAACAAAAAGCTTGGTTAGCAGCATACCATGAAATTATGCAAAACGATTCAGAGTTAGGTAAGGTGTTAGGATACCCGGATTGTTGTATAAAATTCTTTAGCCAACATTTTAGTAATAAAAAAACAGATCTGCAACTTTTCCCCACAAATCCTTGGACAAATTTGTCTCAGCGTGGAAATGATGCGGTTCTGATAAGCCATTTTCCTTGTCACGCAGAATGTCAAGAAAGTGTGAAGATGGCTAAAAAGAATTTGCAAACAATTCGTACCCAATATCCAGAACGAGCACAGGAGTTGGTTGAGATGTTGCGGGTAAAATAATTTAGAGTATTAGTTATTTGTTTTTATTAACAAACAATTTAATTTCTTTAAAAAATAAATCGAAATCAACAATTTCATTAACCATAAACTGATAAGCTAACTTGTCTTCCAAATCACCATATTTATGAACCAAAATATTCCTAAACCCTTTCATTAATTTAATTTTAGTGGCCAATTTATTTGTGATTATTTTATTTTGCACTAATAAATTTACTAAATCATCTTCACTGGAAGGTAACCCTAATTTTTGATGTGAAACAATTATAGAAATTATGCCAATAACATTTTCTATTGCTAACTCTAAAGTTTTTTCACAAGCCCGTCTTTTTTCCAAATTAGTTAAATATATTTGTTCAGTATCAGGTAACAAAGTATCAAGTTCAGAAAGATATTGATCCGTACTTTCAATTTTTGATAATATTTTTCCTTTAAAATTCATGTTTCTGCCCTCTTTTCCATACTATGAAAATATTGCTGATAATATTTTTCAAAACTATCAAACTTTTTTATCACTTCCATATATTTCGAAAATGTAAATTGAAAATCTTTTTGGTACAACATTTTACCCCCTAACACTTCTTTTTGCACTGTTAAAGGTAAATCTTGAAATATATGTAAATCAACCTTATCAGATAATTCTCCCAACACTTTCATCCTAAATTTAAATCGTTGTTTTTCATCTTGATCATAATAAACAGCGACATCTATATCCGATAATGGTGTATTTGTTTTTTTTGCTGTACTACCAAATAGAACAATAAATTTGACAGAATTAGTATTATCTAATTCTAATATTTTATTTTTTATCAATTCAAGTTCCATAACCAACAAATTTACTCAAAAGTATATAAAATTAACGTCTGATGCAGTTATGAAATAAAAGTCCACACTCAATTACTCACTATCTCATTAACTTTTCTAATTACCTTTTTACCTTTATCGGTGATGGTGTATATCCGAGAAAGTTTAGTTTTTGGAGTAAGACATTTTACCAACCCTTTATGTTCTAAATCTGCCAGACTTCTACTTGTAGTAGATTGATGAGTTTTGATATTTTTAGCTAATAAAGTTGGTGTCCGATTTGTTTTTAATAATGCGTGTAAAATCTTTGTTCTAACTCTGCCAGAAAGCACATAACTAATTAGCTCATTCATAGCAAGAACATAATATTGAAAGTATAAAATATGAATTAGCTAAAACATAGCATAGACATAGCAAT
>CAYXEO010000034.1:0-2417 GCA_964464055.1 uncultured Methanosarcinales archaeon
AACAGAAAAAAAATTAACGAACAACGAATGTGGAGTTTTGCAGGACTTTTTATAATTATGTTAGTAATTAGTATGCCTTTTTATTCTGCTAATGTTATGGCGGTATCTTTACAAATTTCTGCTAACCATGGGGAAGCAGGAGTGAATAATTTTCTTGATGCTGAAGGTGATGTTTGGACAGTACAAGCAACTATCAAAGACGAGTTATTAACTAACGGTAGTTCTATTAGTCCAGAAAATGTTAAAATGAATGTTGGTGGAGTTGGTTCTAATTTTGATTCTTGTTCTGATAGTTCGATGGGTGTCGTTTGTGAATATATTAGTCCACTTACAAATGGGATTCAAGATGGCGAGCATGGGTTTCAAGTTGAATACCATTATTTGGATGGATTTGGTAACCCTGCAATGGTTGCGGATGGAGACTATATTAGGGCGGATGGAACTGCACCAAAAGTCACCTTAGTTAGTGCTGAACAAAACAAAGAAACTGGCGCAATTATGGTTGATTTTACTATTAATGACAAATTTCAAAATGCACCTTCTGTCGGATTAGGTGAAGTAAAAATTGTTAATATGGATACTAATGAAGTTCTGTTTAGTAAATCTGATTTTGATGAAGGTGTTACGGATTATAGTTTTGTTGATGATCAAAATCATAACGGTAAAGTAAATGGGTTAAGTGGTGAAGGTATTGCACGATTAAGAATTTCTGCAGTGGATAAGTTTGGGCATGAATCAAAACCTAATCCTGTGGCGACTTTTCGTTACGATTTGATTAAACCAGACATTCAATCGAACAGTTTGAATTTAACCGGGTTAGGAAAATTTATTGGTACTCATGATGTGATTTCTGATGTTATAATTGATGTCATTGAAGCAAATAATCCACGGATGAAAGCGTATTCTGAAGATGCAGATTTGAATGGCGAGTTAGATTCTTGTGTACTTGATGAATTGGAAGATGATTTATGGCATTGTACATGGGAGTATATAGAAATTTACCCTAATGAAAATATTGCAATAACTTTTGTTGCTATTGATGATTATCATAATTTAGTAGAAAAAAAGGTTAGTGTTAATCAAGTTGCCGATGTAATACCTCCAAAAGTATTATTTTTTGGTACACAATATATTTATGAGGATCAGAGTTATATTAAATCTGGTGAAAATCGGTTAATTTTACAAGTTGAAGATTCTGGTGCAGGGATTGATAAGGATGGTATCCGTGCTGGACTAAGTTCGTTTGGGCAAGGGAATTCTGTTCCTGCACAAGATTGTTATGAAGAAGGTACAACTTTAATTTGTTATTGGGATGTTGAATATACTGGTAATGGTAATGTTGATGTTGGATTAACGAAATTGCGTGACAAGGTTGGTAATGAAGGTGACATGCCTTATTCTACTTTCTTTTTTGATAATTCTGCTCCGAACATTCAAGAGATAGAAGTTTATGGTGCTTCTGCTGCTGGTGATAAAGATTATATTCAAAGTAACGACATTTTAAAAATCGTTTTCACTGCTGCTGAAAAAGGTGGCATTAATGTTTTAATGAATTTGGTTGAGTTAGTTGATAGTGCGGAAGAGAAATATCCTGCACAAGAGTTGTACGATTTAGAAGCAGGTTGGAGATTATTTAATTCTGAAGAAATTTGTCAAGAGAATGAAGATGGTTTATTTGATTGCGTGGTTGAAACTGAACCAGTAATGAGTGGTCCAAAAGATGTTGATGTTGAAATGAAAATTATTGACACCGCTGGTAACGAAGTTGAACTAGATACTTTGGTTGCAGAAAATGTTGAATTTGATAAAAACGGGATAGGGTTTGAGATACTGGGACTTTTGACTGAGGATCAACCAGATTACTGGAATAAAGGTACCGCTAGTATGTCGTTAGATTTTGTGGATTTAGATGTTGTTTCAATGGGTTTTTCTAAAATGCCGATGAAAGTTAGTTTTTCAACAGATAATTCTAAAGTACAAATGTTAAAAATAAAAATGCCAGAAGGTGCATGTACTCCTGTCGGTAGTGTTATAGAAGCATCAAACACTGTTGGTCAATCTGCGGAAGTAGTTTTCACTCCTGAGATTAGTAGGAACTTGATGTATGGGACAAGTTTTGGTGTTGATGGTGATAGCGGACCAACAACTAATGCAGTTATAGAATTTAGTCCTTTTGATGGTCGTGGTTCTTTTAATTTAGGTAAAGATGTTGGTGATACTTTTGAACAAGTTGATGTGGAATACATTTGTGACTTTTTAATATATTCACGTGTTGGTGATAATGCTGTTTCTACTGCTGAGATTCAACCTGTCAAAGTTGTTGTCCCTTTTGCGTTTAGTGAGATGGGTGGACTTGACGAAAGTTTAGCTAAGAAAATTAAGGATGTAAGAAATTCAGGTTTTATGAAGTTTGCAGA
>CAYXEO010000035.1:0-2365 GCA_964464055.1 uncultured Methanosarcinales archaeon
GAAGGGAACGGAGTTCTGGAAACCTGCGTCCGCAGAGTAAATTTGGAGTCCGTTCTCATTAAACTCAGTTAGTACATAGAGCAGTTTTCCGCCCCATAATAAAAAAGTATATAAAATATTGAATATTTGTTTAAATGAATGGCTGAAATAGAACATTTTTTACAATATTTGCAAGAACAGTTCCAAGAATTAGAAGTATTACTAAGAAAAATACTGAAAGAAGAGAAATCAGTGCATGATGAAGTCTTGATGAAGAAAGGGTTTATCATTCATTCTTATTCTCTAAATTACAGTGCAATTAATCTTGGTGTCTTGTCAGAAATTTTAGCAGAATTGGAAAACGTTCTAAAAAGAGAGGTTCAATTACAAGAGGATGTAGAAAAACATTCTGTAGAATTGAATGATGTTGAAAGAGATTTTAGAACAATTGCAAAAAAGAAATTACATACTAACTTGTTAGTGAAATATCTTAAAGAGGCATTATATTATTGTGAATTATTGATTACAAGAATTAAACAGCTAAAAGCAATGTTGCAAGATGGAATAAAATTACATAAAAAATCTCTTCCTAAAGAAACAGAAATGTTTTTTGCAAGTTTTGAGAATGTTGGAACTAAAATTTTGAAATTTGTAAGATATTTAGAACAACTTACACAGAAGATTATTAATTTTGAAAAAGAGGCTTATTATCCTGAACCAAGAACATATGGGAGAGCGATGGCTTCTCATGAATACAAGAAAACTTTAGCAAAGAATAAATTAAGTTCTTCAAAAGATCCTACACCTGTTTTTGATGCTCCAAGGTCAGTAATAGCTAAAATAAAGTCCATGTCAAAAGATCAAATGAAAACTTTTTTTGGCCAAATTGGGGTTGTTGGTGGTATGAATGTGGTATTTTTCCAGACAAGATTAAAGCCAGTTAATCATGATCATCCGATACCCCAGTCAAATGGTTTGCGAGAATATAAATTTCCGAAAGGTATTGAAGTAGAAATTTTAGAAGCAGCTTAGTATTGAGCAAAATCAAGGAAAAGCATTCTGTCATTATTTGTGTTATAGACACCAACAATTCTTTCTCCTGATGGTTGATGCCAGACAATTTTCACTTTGCGAAGAGCATCAAGACCGTTTTCTTGTAAATCTAAATCTTCTCTAACTGTATCTTCGTGTGCAACAGCTAAGCGATCAACAGCTTTAATTAATCCGTCATCGCCTCCTCGTAATAGAAAAATCCCATTTTTACCACCGGCACTATAACCTCTAAAGCCATATTTTAGTGCTACTTCATAAGGCTTCTTTATTGAATCTGCTTGTTCTAAAAATCGTTGTAATAAGGAATTAGAAAAAGTGAAAAAAACATCATGTGAATTCTGACTTTGAGTTTTTGAAACTGGAACTGTTCTTTGACCCTCAAGATATTGTCTTACATGCTCTCTAAATGGGTCTAAACCTGCTGTTTGGAAAAAATCAGCCGTATAAAAATGTTCTTTCTGTACCATATTTACTTAAAAATAATCATTCATTTATATACTTTACTACCCTGGAGAGGTACATCAAGGGCGGAAAACTGCTTAAAAGACATCTTTAGGACTCCAAATTTATTGAATATAACATCGGGATTTAGAGAAGTTTTGCCGTAGGCAAAATTTGGGAGAGTGCCGAGCTGAGGCACGAACCTCTAAATCCTTGTTAAGCGAGGGTCAAAATCTTTGATTTTGAAGCGCAGCGTCCCCGTAGCGTTTTTGTATTTGAGAACTAATATAAATATCGAACGAAGTGAGTGTAAAATTAAAATTTATAACCTTTTTTTCATTTGCACAAAAGTTAGTGTAGTATCATAGAAAGGAACTGTTTTTTCTCCAATTCGCTTAAATCCAAAAGATGCATAAAATTTCTCTGCATAATGTGTTGAAGCACAATTCATTATTTTAATGCCTTCTTTTTTTGCATCTTTCAAAACACGCTCCATTAATTTCTTACCTATGCCTTTGCCATGAATTTTAGGTTTAACAAAAAATGTATGAATGTCATCTTCTTCATAACCACCAATACCTAATATAACATCATTTTCTATGGCAACATAATAGTGGCGTGTTTTGGATTTTTCAATTAAACGAGTTGGAGTGCTATCTTTAATCAAAGCATTAACAGTTTCTTTTGAATATATTTTAGAATTTACTTCTAAAAAATTTTTCTTAATAATGTTACTTGCTTTTTGTGCATCTTCTTTCCTGAATTTTCTAACACGCATAGTAAATTAAGAAGCTTGAAAGGTTATAAATTTTTGGTTCTCTAATATAAAAATGTCGCTTAACATCGGAATTTAACGAAGTCGCCGAAGGCGATTTGGGTGGAGAAACCTGCA
>CAYXEO010000036.1:0-2262 GCA_964464055.1 uncultured Methanosarcinales archaeon
TAATTAATAAATTGGAAGAAAAATTTTGTGGCAAGTTAGAAATTACTGATGAAAAAAATGTTGCTTTAAATAAAGCTAAAGTGCTTTATGTAGATGAATGGTGGGAAAATTCTCAAAATTTCTTAAAAATGAAGATGGGAAAACTAAAAGTAGATAAAGAGTTTTTAAAAGAAGCACCCGAAGATATAAAAATCATGCATTACTTACCAGCCCATCATGAAAGGGAGATATCTAAAGAAGTTTTGCACTCGGAAAAATCCATTGTTTTTGATCAAGCAGAATTTCGATTGTATTCAGCAATGGCATCACTAGAGTTTGCATTAGGAGTAGCAAAATGATTTCAGATGAAGAATTAATTAAAAAAAGTAAAGAGATATCTCGTTTTCTTAGATCAAAAGCTAAAAATATTGTATCTAAAAGAAATGAATTGATTAAAAAACCAAACATATTTTATGTAGATGGTCATAATGGAAAACATCCAGTAATTATTTTTTCTTCATTTCCCTGTCCAAAATATCTGCAAGGATTTTGTACACCATGCTTATATTCAAATATTAATCATAGTAATTTGGACAAAGATTTAGTTTATGATTCATTAATAGATCAAACTTCTTTTGTTATAAATAATTTTGATGATTTAATTACTAATAAACAAAAGGAAGTGGGCTATAAAAATTTAAATATTAGATATCCTAACAACAAGTTAGTAACTTTTGAATTATGTGGGGAAGGGTCATTTTTGTCAACACCTGAAATTCCTAAGAAACATAGGGATAAAATCATTAATTTGTTTTATGATTATTCTAAAGAAAATAAATTAAATATGCAAATGATTTTGGAAGCAAAAGCAACAGATTTTCTAAAAGAAGATTTTGAAGGGAAAAAAGAGCTTATTAATGATTTAAATATGACTTTATTGTTTGGTTTTGAATCAGCAGATTATTTTGTAAGAGAAGTGATATACAATAAGTGGCTAAAATTAAATTATTTTGAATCTGCCATCAATAAAGGAAAAGAACTTGGTTTTAGGACTGCTGGATTTGTTTTTTGTGGATGTCATTCAATGACACAAAAAGAAATCATTAATGACGTGAAAAAATCAATTGATTATCTAAAAGAAAGAGATACAGCAATTTATTTGATGATTCCCAACTTACAACCATTTACATTAAATCATCTGTTATATTCTTATGGAAAATATGGTTTTATTGAACCTAGAACCATCTTAGAGATGGTTAAGTATCTAGTTAATGATTCCAATAGTTCCAAATCATCATATTATTTTAATGGATTTAATTGGAGTATTGGTGGATTAACAACTTATCCAGAACCAGAATTATTTTTATTTTCAAATGGGAATAATATTACTTGTAAGGAATGTTCTACTAAAATAAAAGAGGCTGTTTATGATTTAATGAATTCTTACAATGTTGAAAAATTTGAAAATAAAATGGAAGATTTAAATAGTTGTGAATGCAAAAAAAAATACGAAGAATTTATTGTAAATGAAGAGAAGAATAAAATTGATATAAAAGAGAGAGTAAGTCTTAATTTACAATTTGCAGAAGGGAAAAAAGAAGAATATGTAAAAAAGTGGTTGAAAAATGGAAAATAATAATGCTTGGGGTCAATTAGCAGTAATAGATTTATTTGAATGTGATTTTGATATTTTAAAAGATGAAGAAAAAATAAAAGAGTATATTAAATCTTTATCTGAAAGAATTGATATGAAGCTTTTTGGTGAGCCATTAATTAAAAGATTTGGCAAGGGTGAATTAGAAGGTTATTCTTTGATGCAGTTTATTGAAACATCATCTATTACAGTCCATCTTGACGAATTTGGAAAAAGAGCTTTTATTGATATTTTTAGTTGTAAACAGTTTGATTCAAAAATTGCTGAAGAATTTTCAAAATCTTTCTTTAAAGCAAAGGAATCAAGTAGTAAGATTATTTCTCGTGGATAAAGTTTTCTCGCCCCCTCAACTATATAAAATTCTGCGTAGCAGTCTATATGTCTGAAAGACTGAACTCCCCCCTCTTTTAGTTGGCAAAAATTTGGGAGAGCGTAGCGAACCGTTTATACAATGTTATACTCAGTTGCGTAGCAATTGTTTTCCGTTTTTTACTCGTATAAACGAAGGCACCAGTTGTAAAGTTTTTCGGAAATGAGAGTAACGAATGCACCTGAAAGGCAGTAAGAAAATTTCATATAACATCGCGATTAAGAGAAGTTCGGTTTTGAGGCAACCCACAAAACCGAAT
>CAYXEO010000037.1:0-2208 GCA_964464055.1 uncultured Methanosarcinales archaeon
AAACATTAATGTTTGGTTGGGAAAAGCTAGTAAATATGGTAAAGGAACAGGAGAAATAGATGCAGATTGGGATCAGGGCATTTTAAGTTTGAACGGTTATTTCCATGAGGAAGAAGATACAGATAAACCATCTCCATTTTTAGGTAATGGTGGTACTTGTAAAGGTATATTTAGTAATTCAGGGTTATCTTTAACTCGTCAGACCAAGTATGGTGAGAAAAGAGGAGCTATTGTTGCAAAGAATCGTGTTATTGTATATATTGCTGGAAATTCAAATAATCAAAATCCTTATTTAGATGAGGGTGGTGGTGCAATGCGTTTTTATGCTGGTGATATAAAAGGACAGGTAATTAACTATGAACATAGAAGAACTAAAGTTAGTTTTTATCCATCTAAAAAAAAAATTGCGGGAATGAGTGTTCAGGAAAAAGAAAGATATTATTTTAAAAATGCCAAATTTACTACTTGGGGTGCGAGTGATTGTGAGGTTAGTGGAATTTGTAATCTTAAAGCATATACTAACCGTGATTTTACATTGACAATCATGAATAGTAATTTTGGTCAGGGTGGTGATGGTAAATCAATTGGCAGTTTTGACCATCTACCCGGTATTCAAAATAATGCTGAAGGCATCCCAAAATTATTAAAATCAGGAGATGATTTAGATTATGAAGCAAGCCCTTATATTTTTTCGATAAGAGAAGAAGATGAACAAGACAAAAAAAAAAGATCTTGGGGTCGTGGAAAAGGGCAATATTTCTTTGATGGTCAGCAAGGGCAAGTGATACCTCTTGGGGAAAGCAAAAAAAAACTCTTGCTTGGTTTGACCCCAGAAAAAGTAAAAGAAGTAAAAAAAGAATTGAGTGAATTATTTCTTGATGGGACAAAAGCTAGTGATAAGTTTTCACACCTAATAACAGATTTTCATAAAAAACAATTTCAAAATGAATACAATGGGGTGGATGTTACTTGTAATGAAAAAAAGTGTGGTCCTGGAAATGGTTTAGGGAGTTATTATTGGTGGAGAATGAAAGAAGAATTAGATGCTTTGAAAGAATATAGTGGTTTGACCAGTGATGAAATGTTTAAATCTATAAACACTATTGAGTTTTCTGACTATTCTTTTGATCCTGATTTTCCGGCAAAAGCAAACTATAATAATAAAGAGATAATTTATGTTAAACAGATAGGGGGTTGGCAAACCACTCTTTTTGGACATGAAACGTTACATTTTGTGGAAAAAAATAATTATAAAAAGGGTGGTTCTAATCAACTTACTGATTATGCTAAAATTCAAAATGCAGATCTTGATGGAACTGAATGGATGTTAACTGGTTCACCTGTAATAGAAGAAGATCAAGGTAGAAAAAGCATTAGTTTGTATAAACAAGTACGCAAGAATCCGTATGAAAATTTATTTTCTTCTCATTTCTTTACGACTCTGTGTCGTTCGGAAGGTTGTTTTCCAGTAGAATATACTACTATGGGGCAAGATCTATTTTCTGGAGACCCTGATAAAGCTCGAGAATTATTAGATCCATCTAGTGTTAAATATCAAAAATTAGTTTCTCAAGCGGTAAAAAAATTAGCGGATCCTAATATTGATGAAGAAGAGAAAACATTTTATACAGACATGTCAATTGCTTTATCAGGAATTAATCCTGAAAAAAAACATCCTGCTAATCTCGCTAGGGATGCATTAGGTAATCAGCTTTTAGGAGCAAAAACTATGTCTCCATCTTATTGTGCTGCTAATTTTGCGGGTCATTGTGGTAAGGCTGTAGATGGCCATATGGCTACTGTGGAAAAATTATACAAAGCAGGAGAAATAAGTCAACAAACTTATTTAGAAAGAAAAGCTAAAGCAGACGAATTGATAAAGTTTTTTGGTAAAAAATAGAATGAAAAAAATAATATATTTAATATTAATCATCTTTTTGGTTGCTCTAGCTTCTGCAGAATTGGAAAAACAATATCAAATAGAAATAATTAATGAGCAAGGTGTGTTAAAAGCAGGAAAAATTGAAGTTGTTCCTTCACTTAAAGAAATTTATTTTGATCTTTCTGGAGAATATAAAATAGAATTGGTTTCTTATACTCAAGAAATTTTAGAAGAAAATTATTTTGATATTTCTTTGATTGAAGAAATAAGAACTTACGGTTTTGATGGTGAAGAGTCTTACTCTGTTAAAGAATTGAATAAAACAA
>CAYXEO010000038.1:0-1804 GCA_964464055.1 uncultured Methanosarcinales archaeon
TAGCCAAAATTTTTGAAGAAACTGCTTTAAACGAAATGCAACATGCTAAAGATGAATTTAAACTTCTTAATGGAATTAATGATACAAAAGAAAATCTTCGGACAGCCATTGTTGGAGAACATTATGAAACTTCTGAAATGTATCCACAATTTGCTAAAGAAGCTGAAGAAGAAGGTAATGAGAAAGCCGCTAAACTGTTCACAGCAATTGCTAAAGTTGAAGCAGAACATGAAGCAAGATATAAACAATTGTTGAAAATGGTTGAAAATGGAACTGTTTTCAAAAGAAATAAACCAATCAGATGGAAATGCAGTAAATGCGGGCATATTCATACTGGAGAAGAACCACCAGTAAAATGTCCTAGCTGTAAACATGAAAGAGAATACTTTGAACCAGAATGTATGTGTTTTAGTGAAGAATGTGATATTTGTAAAATTGGAGGAGAATAAAATGAAAAAGATATTAACAATATTAATGTTGTTTAGTTTAGTTTTTTTAGTTGTTGCTTGTGCAACAGAAACTATTGAAGAAACTGTAACTGGAACTCAAGAAGTTGAAGAAAGTGAAACTAAAGTAGTTGCAACGGGAGAATTTTACCAAGTGGCAATTGAAAATAATCAGTTCATGCCTGTTGACACAGAAATTAAAGTTGGCGATACTGTTGAATGGGTAAACAAAGACTCTGTTGAACACACCGTAACTTTTGAGAACGGAGATTTTGATGGAAAACTTCCAATAGGAACTACAACTGCAACCCACACGTTCACAGAATCAGGAACTTTCAGATACTTCTGCCAATTTCATCCAGGAATGCAAGGCAGTGTAATTGTTTCTTAGTTTTATATTTTCTTTTTTTATTTAATTCTTGATTTCTTTCTACTCCTTTTAAGAGAGCATTTTTAACAGAATTTCCTTCTTCTAAAGACTTGAGAATTGCTTCATTGATTCCTCCTTTTGTAGCAGCTTTCTTTAAGTAATCTTCTCTTTCTTGTTTGCTAAGATTTTTAGGAGCTACTTCTCTGGACCAATTTAAAAGGTCTACTATTTTCATGGGAATTAGTTTCTCTAAATCATTAATCTCCTCTTCTTTAATAGAACGTTCCAAATAAACTTCAACATTAGGAACACAGGTACATATTGCTGAAAAAGTATCAATTTCTTCTTCATTAGTTAAGAAATAAATTTTAAACCCAAAGAACAATTCTTCTATCGCGCTTCTAACTTTTGGATAAAAAGCCACAAGACCATTATTTAGATGAATTGTTGCTGGAGAAGTAGGCATAGTTCGAATAACTTCTCCAGGGAAAACGGTCTTTATTTTTTCTATACTTACTCCCGCCAAGAAGGATAAAAGCAGAGTTCCTGGTTCAACTTCTAGTCCTTTTATTGCTTGATAGTTTTGTGGCCTGACAAAATAGATGATCCATTTGGAGTGTTTACAAAGTTCTTCATTATTTACTGTCTTAACATTTAATTCATCTAAAAATTCCTTTGTTTCTATAGAACTGCCATGACTAACTAATATTCTCTCTCTTGGAAATCCTTCATTAATGATTTTTTGTAAAAAACATTTAGCCAAATGACCACAGCCAAAAAAACCCAACTTTTTTCCAGCTAAATCCTTGAGTAAATTATCGAACACCATTCTAATTATAATACAATTTCCCTTCTGCTCTTTGTTCTCGATCTTTAACACTTCCAGCTTTGTTAATCCGAGGACGATGTGAATTTGGATCTCTACGTAAAGAAATGCCCAGGTCTTCTAAGAATAAGTTCATCCCTTCCGTCATATTGAAAGGTCCTT
>CAYXEO010000039.1:0-1803 GCA_964464055.1 uncultured Methanosarcinales archaeon
AAGTAATGCTCCTGCATGTGCACCGGTAGCGTCAAAGAAAGGTGCCTTTTTTTTATCAAAATTGTCTACGATAAGTTTTGGCGAAATCGCAGTGGAAGTTTTCATCATTTTTGGTGCCATGTTACTCATGATTGCAAACGCTGCCAAGAAAAGCATACCTCCTAAAAAGAACGCTGTAAACATTAAATCTGATTTGTAATGGTACCTGATCCACCAAGGCATAACTAACGTAATAATTGCTACAATCATTAATAAGAAATTACTATTTTTAGCGATTTGTTTTCCATCTAACCTATATTTCTTAACTTCTTCTCTTCCTTTACCCGCAGGCATTTCTTTGATTAACGGGTTATTGTCATCATTAGCATTGTAGTAAGAAAGTGTATCTTTTAATTCTGATTTTGGTAATAATTCTGCTAAAGCAATCCCTAACATACTTTTCCCGGTACCAGGTTCACCGATTAAAAGCACATGCCTTCGTTGTTGAGCGGCTTTTTTGATAATCTTTACTGCTTCATCTTGTCCAATAACTTGGTTAACCATCGTTTTTGGTACTTTGATATCTCCGGTAGTTTTGTTTTTTGTTATTTTAGTGTCTAAAGTAGTTTTACTTACTACTTTTTTTTGTCCGGATACTACTTTTGGCGCTTTATCCATATTTATTGTCTATTTCAAGAGAATTTTTAAAAAGGTTACGGTCCCTTTAAGAATATTTGAGCATGTTGATATTATTGACCCTTATTTTATCTTTTTTATACAGTTCTAAAAAAACGTATTAAGTGAGGTGGGCCGAACTTAGTGCGTTTACGGTCTCTTTACAGTTTCAATGAACTCTTAGCGCCATCATTATATAAGACCGAGGATTCAAGTTCAATTCACTTTTTTTAACTTTTTATTTGTCAAACTAACAAAAATTTCTTCAAAAGGTTTTTTTTGTTCAGTGATAATTTGTTGTTGATGTTCTAAATGTAATAGTGGAAGAAATGTATAAGTTTTTTCTAACTTTCCTGCTTTGGGGGGGAGTAGTTGTGAGAAACTAAGTTTTTTTTGTTTCTTTTTTGTGGTATAATACCCGATTTTGTGATATACATCGTCAATCACCGCCATAATATCAATACTACGTTTCGGCATGTCATATTTCACTGGCCTGATTTTTGCCAATGAACGTTTTTTTGTTTCCATGGCATGTTGTAAGGCATCAACTAAATCTTGGATAGAAACTTTCCTACTTCGTGGTTGAGGGTTACGCGGAATTAATTTTAATTTTTGTTGATCTCTTTTCCTGTGTCCGTTATGTTCTAATTCACCATAGATATCGTCATCATCATACATTTCATCATCGGTTTGGTTCATTAACATATCCAGATTAGGGAGGTCTTTGTCAATCAAATGGGCAGATTTAATTTTTAATAGAATTGCTGCTGCTAAAATAACTTTCCCAGAAACTTTAAGGTCATGTTCTTGCATTTCTTTGATAAATTTGATATATCTTTTAGTAAGGAGAGTGATATCTACATCCCATGGATCCATTTCTTCCCGTTTAACTAGGTCGTAAATGATAGTTTTCCAAGTAACATCTTCTTCTTTCAAGAGTAAATCAAAGATTTTTTCGTCCATACTAGGAGAAATGAAAATTTTAGGTTTTATAAGTGTTGTGTGTTTGTGTTGTCTTTCGTCCAGTAAGAGTTGTATAATGTAAGTGGTCACAAATATATGAAAATATGTAAAAGAGAAAAATGGTGGGCCCACCCGGACTCGAACCGGGGATCAATGCCTTGTAAGGGCACTGTCATAGCCACTAGA
>CAYXEO010000040.1:0-1558 GCA_964464055.1 uncultured Methanosarcinales archaeon
ATGGAAACTGATTTTTTTGGTGCATTGAAATATATTGTGATTTTTCTTGCAATTTTCTCAGTATTTAGAATAATTTCTGAGCAGTATCAATATGCTTCAAGTATTATTGATATCATTTTGATTCCATTTCAATCATTTTTCATGTGGGCAATTTTTTGTTTAGGATTGATGATATACTTATTTGTATTAACAGGAATATTGCATTTAATTGTTAAAATTGTTGGTGGTAAATCCGGATATTATCAAACATTCAAAGCATTTGTTTATGGATTTACTCCAATACTACTTATTGGCTGGATTCCAAATATATTTGTATTAATCCCAATTTTATTATATTCTCTAATCTTGCAAATAGTAGGTATATCTAAATTACAAGAAATTTCATATATAAGAGCAATTTTAACATCTATCTGGTTACCAATTGCTACTTTATATTTACTCAATTTTTTGACTGCAAGTTAAAGAGGTGTTAAATATGGATGAACAAAAAACAAATTGGATTTTATATACAATAATCATAATATTATCGTTTGGAATTTTAATGTTCCTAAATGGAAGTTTATCATTATCTACTTCTTTTCTTGCTTTGCCCACATTTACAATGGTCTATGTTTTAATCTCTATTTTTTCTGTAGTGATTGGATTAATAATGGGATTGATTCTAAATAAAATTGCAAAATCAAATAAAGCATTTATTATTGGATGTTCTATTGTATCTTTCTTAACCGCAACTATAATTTCTATAATTCTGTTAGTTCAAAGTAAACTTGCTGAACAAATGCAAGCACTTGAATCTGGAGGGATGGGCTTGTCTGGATTATTTGGGAATACTCCAAACCCATTATTATTAGGTATTTTAACAATAATATTCTTCAATATTACACCGATGATCATATTCTTTAGAAAGCAAGAAAAATCAATGAGAGATTTACTAATTTACTTATATTCATTTATCATTTACATAATACTTTATTTTTTAATTCCTTTTATATTGATTTCAACAACTATATAACGAGAGATTTTTCCTTAATGTATTTGTTTGATTGGGCTTCGCCCTTGATAACGGCCTTTCTTTCGACTCTGCAGACGCAGGTTTCCCACACTACGTATGGGAAACGAAACTAACAGGGCTTAAAGGGTTCATTCGTCGTTCGCCAAGCTCACTCCTCATTCTCTCAAATTTTTTTCTCAGCTCTCACTCACTTCGTTCGTGGAGGAGAAAAAAACTTCCCTTAAGCCCAATGTTATACGTAATATTTCTTTCTTTTTTTAGTAATCAATTATTATTAGTCTCGCTATCGCTCGGATTAATAACGAAAGAAATACTCAAAATTTTATTGTTCCCAAACCAATCCAGCCTTGAACATAAAGTTTTGGTTTTGCTAAAGCAAAACACGTATAACACGCTTTAACCGGGAAATTGCCAAACCAAGCCTTCCCCAATTTCCCCAAATTCTTTAATATTCTCCCTTCGGTCGAATTTAAAGAACTTCGGTTAAATCGGATGTTAAACGAAATTTCTAATTCTCCTTTTCTCGCTGATAAAAGTAACCTGAAC
>CAYXEO010000041.1:0-1449 GCA_964464055.1 uncultured Methanosarcinales archaeon
TAACGTCCGAATTAACCGAAGTTTTCAATGGGTGGTATCTTGAATGAGGCACCCCACAGTCAAGAACAGGTTAGGGTAGATTTAATTAACGAAGTGTAAAAATCTGGATGAAAATTTGGGTGGAGAAAATTAGGAAGGCGACCTTTAGAGTAGGAGCCTAATTTTCGGAACTGGTTAATTCGTGTTAAATGTACCGACCCCTGCGAAGTGGGGGGAGGGAAGTATGACGCAAGGAGCCACGTACTAATACATCAAGTTAAAGAATAAAGCGTAAGCAATAAAAGGGCATTCTTTCTCAAAAAATAAAGTTATAGAAAAAGAAAAAAATTAATTTGGCAAAGCTGGTGGTGTTCCTGGTTGAAGTCCAGTTCCCAAAGCACATGAATCTTGCGTATGAACTGCAAAACCCTCACCAATCATTGATTTCATCTGAGTGGTTGATACTTTTTGCCAGCTTTGTGTTGCGGAATTCCAGTGATATATTTTATCAAAGGTACAATCTCCCATTCCAAGTTCTCCTGTTGAAAGTTCTATTGGAACTACAAGAAAATTCCAACCAGAATTATAAGCAGGATATTCTCCTCCCGATTGCATGGTATGTTCTGGATAAGTGTAATGGTTTATTACTACGTCTTTTGTGAAATAAGCCCACTTACCAGCAAGATTCATACTCATTTTATTAACATAATTATCATATAATTTTGTTTGGAGTTGTTGAGGAGAGGAAATTCCGGTCATTTCTGCTTCTCTATTTTTATTGTCTTTCATTCCAACATAATTATTTTCTTCAGGGAGATAAATATACTGCCAAGAATACCTCCATTGATTTAATGCTTCTGGACTGTTGTATTCAGCAGCATCATAAATGCTATAAAAACCAGTCATCATTGGCAGAATATTCCAACCTTTGTGATATTGAACTGGAATTTTATAATAATCGTTAAGTTCTTCAGAAAATTTGTTGGGTCTAACTTGCACTAATTCGTAAGCCGCTACAAAAGTAGACGAAATCACCATTAGGCTTATTAGTAAAAAAATTATTTTTTTCATTTTTTATTCCTCCGGTAATGGTGGTACTTGTGGCAAAGGTTTACAGTTGCAATCTTCACAGATTTGTCCTGAAGAACATTCTGTATTATCGCAACCCTCTCCAGATTCAACAATATTGTTTCCGCAAACTGCTGGTTCTGTGCATCCAGTTAAGACCATTAACAATAGTGTGATTGCCAAAACACCAACGATTATTTTTTTCATTTTGATTACCTCTTTTTTTGTTTAGTTTTATAAATAGTTTTCTATAACTTTGAAATAACTTGAAGTTTAAAATACTTATGTTTTCATAAGATTACAGAAATAAAGAAAGAACGCCCGTTTAGTTTTATCGTTTTAGAGAATAAAGTTTACATCAAGTGGCTCCTGAGTAATATTACATTTAACATCGCGATTATC
>CAYXEO010000042.1:0-1392 GCA_964464055.1 uncultured Methanosarcinales archaeon
AAATCTTTGTTTTTAGGATTATATTCTTTAGCTGCTATCAAAAATGTTAGTTTTATTCCTAACATTACAGCACCATAAGCAAATGATTCCATAATTGCACTGCCTTTAGATGGTCCTACAAAACAAACTTTTAAATTTTTAATATCTTCAAATTTATTCTTGATTAAAGATAAATCAGCAATTGTTTGTGTTGGGTGATCTTTTATACAAAATCCATCAATAATCGGTAATTTAGAATTCTCTAAAAGAATTTTCAATGATTTTCCTGTATAATCCCTAACTACTATAACATCTACCCATCTCTCAAGAGATTTTACAATATCTAAAATATCTTCTCTTGGAGTATTGTCAAACTCTTTAGTTACATTAGGGAGAGATAAAGATACAACAGCTCCACCCAACATTTGAGACGCAATTTCAAAAGCAACTTTAGTTCTTAATGATGATTCAGAGAATAATAATGCTACTCTTTTATCAGATAAAGAATTACTTTTATTCTTTGAACTAAAATAAATAGTCCTTTCAACTAAGTTTAATAATTCCTCTTTACTTAAATCTTTAATACTAACTAAATTCATTTAATTCCACCCTATTAGAAATAAAAAAAGAAAGAGATTTATAAAAGTTCTCCAACATCTAAAGCAATTTCTAAAGCATCTTCTATAGCTCCAGATGGCGCTTTTTGAGGAGCGTAAAATAAGTCTACAAAAGTATCCTTATGAATCCTCACGCAACAGATGATTTTTCTGCTAAAAGAAACCATATCCCATCTAAATACACCAGACGGATCAAGCTTACTTGCTCTCTCATCGGTTTTTGCAGCCAATTGAGATATTTTGATATTTTTCTCTGTTGCTTTGGGTGTAAGTGTGGTTGCAATAGGCTTCCCACTTTTCCTATTATAGACAATTCCCCCTTTTAATTCTGGATCTTCTTTTACATATCCTTTAAGAAGTTTTTTTATTTCGTTAGCTTTCATTATGAACACCTCATTTTGGTCTAATACCAATTATTATTATTTACTATAAAAATCTATCTATTTTTTTCGTTTTCTCGCCCTTTCTTCTTGTTCTCAACGTATCGCTTCGCTCTTTAGAATGAACTGAACTCCCCCCAGTCCTTCGGACATATAGACTGCTACGCAGAAATTGATAAGTTGGCAAAAACTACGGCACCAGTTAGCTTTTCGGCAGTAAGAAAACTCTGCGGTCGCTTCGCTCCCTTGCCACGTTGCACTCTCCCTACGCTTCGCTTCGGTCGGGTCATATAACAGCGATTATCCGGAAAATCCCTTGCAGGAATTTTCCCAAATTGGCTACGCCAACTTCGGATAATCGCGATGTTATACGCAATTCAAAAAATATTTTTCTTAATGTATAACGAAGATAGGCT
>CAYXEO010000043.1:0-1269 GCA_964464055.1 uncultured Methanosarcinales archaeon
CTATTAATCTCGCAATACATCCACCACCGGGATCTATCTCCGCGGTGGTGCTTCTAAGTTTAGTGCTTTGAAGTCCACACGCAACGGGAGTAATTCTAACTTTATCTTTTGGTTTTTTAAAACTAACAGTGATTGCTCCATCAATAGCTGATCCTGCAATATTCTCTTTATTTTCATTAGCTTTAAATTCTTCCCCTAATCCCCATCCTGGTATACTTGTCCAAATATTATTATTTTCATAATCGGTTTCTATGGGGAGTGGTCTCCACCCGTCTTCATCCTCATAAAGTAAGCCCATCTCTCCATCAAGAGGGATTTCATCTTCATCCCAATGAAGAACTAATGTTTGTGGGTCATTGAAACGTATTGGTGATGGCCCTAACTCATAAATTGGATAACTTAAAGTCCAACTGACATCCCCATAAGTGATTGAATTATCAAGACCTTCAGAGATAGGAACTCCTTTTCTAGTTACATTACCTAAATAAACTTGTTGCATGGTCAGGTTAGCTATTGCCGCACCTCTAAGATTAACTGTAGTTCCGGGCATGATAAACAATTTTAACATTTTGTCAATGGAACGTAAAGACATGGGTAAGTTAGTAGGTATAGTGTTACTGTTTGGTTTTAATGAGATAGTTTTCATCAGATAAGATTTACCAAATTCACTAGAAAATTCAAGGGATATTTTTTCTTTCAGGTGAGATTCCTTTTCAATGATAGAATAGATGAGATGTTCATCATCAGGGATAGAATATCTGACAGTGAACAAGGTAGAATTGAATCCTTTTAACGGTGCTAATCTTTCAAAATCTGTTTTTTGTTGCAGGTTGATAATAGTAGAAGCAGTTTCAAACATTTTTCTGAGAGGGAAATCAAGATCAATTGAAAAAGTATCAAATGCTTTAATTTTTTCACCTTTACTAAATTCAAGGGTATAATTTAGACGAGATACAACTTTAGATCCACCAAAAAGTATTTTTGATTTATGTTCACCAGTGACAACCTTGAACCCTTGTTCTTCAAAGGTAGAATAATTTAAACAATGATCAATATCTTGTTCAATAAATTGTTCTAACCGTATTTTAATTTCTTCTAAGGTTGGTTGTACATTTATTTGATCAATAAACCAAACACTTCTATTTCTATAATTAATGGTTGGCGGGATGTTAGAATAACCCCCTTTTGAACTAATCTCCAACAATCCTCTCATGGTGCTTTTCTCTAGGCAACTATCTATCAACTCTTTTACTTGTCCCGCTTCTGGTA
>CAYXEO010000044.1:0-1114 GCA_964464055.1 uncultured Methanosarcinales archaeon
CTTCTCGCTAACGCTCGACCTCGGGATAAACCCGAGGCGACTTAACATCGTTATGCTCAATCGTGCTTCTTAACGCCCAGAAAATTAAAAGTACTTATTAGCAATCGTAAACGTTTGCTCGGCCTGTTCCTCTGTCTCTACTCCTAAGTTCACCGCACTTAGTCCTGATTCTTTTAAGAATTTTATTGCTCCATCAATATCATCAATTAATCTTCCACCAGATAATGATTTAAACGAAGTAACTGGTTTACCTGCTTTAGAAATTTCTTTAAGTGCTGCTTTCTTATCTTCAAATTGAAATCCTTTACTTACCCAGGTCCAATAAGCAGCATAATCTAACTTCTTATACTTCGGCAAAGAAATACTCGTTAATTCAGATAAACCAATAGGTATAAATCCATTATCTCTAACTAACTTAATCAACTTTTCATGAATATCTAATCTGTCAAAAATAGATAAACAATCTAATTGACATTCACTAATTAAAATAAAATCACAAACCCCTTTAAGAGAATTTAACTTTTCTTGATATTTATCTAGATCAATAGTAATAGAATCAATCTCTTTTTGAGTTAGGGGTTTTGTTCCTTTTGGATATTCAAACCACTTTTTTCTATCTGGTGGAATATTTTTAATTTTTCCTTTCAAGTTTTCACTAAAAAATTGATTCATATAAGTAGCAATAATTCTATCACCAAATTCACACAATGGTTTCCCATTCAATTCGTATCCAGCATCCATATTTGGATTACCAATTCCAACAGCATCAGGATGTTTTTTCTTAATTGTCTTAAAAGAATTAATAACTTCTTTCTTAACAGACATATCAAAACCTCTAACACCCAATTGATAACATTTCTCCATTATTGAAGTAATGTATGGTTCTGTTGTAATTACATCTTTTAGGTTTTCGGGAGGTTTTCCAAACCATCCAAGAAATCTATCTCCACCTAAAATAATTGTTGGATACTTCTTTCCTTCAATCTTAATGAAATTTGGCATGAACAAAGAAGAGGAACAGGCCTTAATAAGTTTTTGGTATTTCTGGGCTAAAACACGACTTCGTCGCTACGCTCCGACCAGAGGATAAACCTCTGGGAGCATAACATCGTTA
>CAYXEO010000045.1:0-1013 GCA_964464055.1 uncultured Methanosarcinales archaeon
TCCCCAAATTCTTTAATATTCTCCCTTCGGTCGAATTTAAAGAACTTCGGTTAAAGCGGATGTTAAACGTAATTTATTTTAGGCAGGCAAAAGATTTATATTGATTCTTTATTTTTATATTTCTATGGAACCAAATTATAAAGAATATATTAAGGGCACAGCAAAAGTTCTTCGTGAAAGCGAAAAAGAAAGCGAAAAATACGAAGTTGAAATTTTGGGAAGAAAATTTGTTGTTTATCCTAACGTATTTTCTCCAAAGTATTTTTTTGATACTGAATTTTTCGCTAAAGAACTTCCTGTCCAAAAAGACGAGGACTTTTTAGAAATTGGTCCTGGAACCGGAGTGGTTTCTATTTTTGCATTAATCAATGGTGCAAAACATGTTACTGCCATTGATATAAATCCTGCAGCTGTTGAAAACACAAAAGCGAATGCAAAACTTAATGATGTTGAAGATAAAATAACAGTTTTGCAAGGCGACATTTATTCCCCATTATCTAAAGATGATAAATTTGATACAATTTTTTGGAATACTCCTTTTGGATATGTTGAAGAAGATGTTACTGTTTTAGAAAAAGCAGTATTTGATCCAGGGTATAAATCCACCAAAAAATTTATCTTTGAAGCAAAAGATCATCTTAAGAAAAATGGTCGCCTATTAATTGGGTTTTCAACTACACTTGGAAAATTTGAAATTCTTGAAGAATTTCTAAATCAAGCAGGATTTAAAGTTAGTCTTTTAGCAAAAACAGAATCTATTGAAACACATCCAGTTCTTTTTGAACTTTTTGAAGCCGTGCCCTCTGAATAAAGCCTGCCTAAAATAAACTTCTCCGTAAAATCAAAGATTTTACTACGACCACGCCTTGCAGGCTCTCGCTAACGCTCGGGACGTTTAACAGCGATTATCTGGAATTTTCCTGCTGAAAATTCCCAAATTCTGCTACGCAGAACTTCAGATAATCGCGATGTTAAATGTAATATTACTCAGGAGCCACTTGATGTAAACTTTA